>JALESO010000043.1 GCA_022781925.1 Lachnospiraceae bacterium | reverse complement strand
CAAGATTTTCCGCCAGGAAACCACGAATCCTGTTCTTCATATCCTTACTGAGTTCCACCAGATTGGCCTCACTTGCCGGCATCGGCTCCTCTATGACATCATCCACGATTCCCATTTCCAGCAGTTCTTTTGCCGTTACTTTCATCAAATCCGCTGCCTCCGGTGCACGTTTTCCATCTTTCCAGAGAATAGAAGCAAATCCTTCCGGCGAAAGAATCGTATAGGTGGCATTTTCCATCATCCAGACTTTGTTTCCAACAGCCAGGGCCAATGCACCGCCGCTACCGCCTTCACCGATGACGATACTGAGTACCGGCACTTTCAATGCCGCCATCTCATACAGGTTTCTGGCAATTGCCTCACCCTGTCCGTGTTCCTCGGCTTCCAGTCCCGGAAACGCTCCCGGTGTATCAATAAAGTTGATGATCGGACGGTGGAATTTCCCCGCCTGTTTCATCAGACGTAAAGCCTTGCGATAGCCTTCCGGAGACGGCATACCGAAGTTTCTTGTAATATTTTCCTTGGTGGTACGTCCCTTCTGCTGTCCGATAACGGTAACCGGACATCCGTCCAGATAAGCAATACCGCCTACCGTTGCTCCGTCATCATCCACATGACGGTCTCCATGAAATTCCTCAAAATCACTGAAGATCTCATGAATATAATCTAATGCGGTAAGTCGCTCGGAAGCTCTTGCTTCCATCACACGATCCCAGGCGGTCATTTTTCCTCTTTTTCTGTTCTGCTCATGCATGATAGCTGCAGGCTCTGCTGCCTCCACCAGATCCACAGATACCTTCTGTGTATGCATATGAAGCAGACGCGCCAGGGTATCTTTCATGTCCTCACGGCGGATGATTCCGTCGATCAGACCATGCTCTACCAGAAATTCTGCACGCTGAAAACCTTCCGGCAGCTTCTGTCCGATGGTCTGTTCAATAACACGGGGACCGGCAAATCCTACCAGTGCACCCGGCTCTGCCAGGATAATGTCCCCCAGCATGGCAAAACTTGCAGTCACACCACCGGTCGTCGGATCGGTAAGCACAGAGATATATAACAGTCCCGCATCGGAATGTTTCTTTAACGCTGCGGATGTTTTTGCCATCTGCATCAGGGAAACCATTCCTTCCTGCATACGGGCACCGCCGGAACAGCAGAAAATGATAACCGGAAGTTCCATTTCTGTCGCTTTTTCCACGGCGCGGGTGATTTTTTCACCAACCACATATCCCATACTTCCCATGAGGAAACGTGCATCACACACTGCGATCACTGTTTTCTCTCCTTTGATGGTGCATACACCGGTTGTCACAGCTTCATCAATATGAAGTTTTTCCTTTAATCCGTCCAATTTTTCCGGATAGCCCGGATACTCCAGGGGATTTGCTGTCTGAAGACCGGTATCCCACTCTTCAAAGGACTGCTTATCTGCAACCATGCGCAGTCTGCGCTTTGTGGAAAGACGGAAATATTTGCCGCATTTGTAACAGGAATAGTGATTATGCACCACATCTTCTTTGTAAAGTAATTCCCCGCATGCATCACATTTGATCCACATGCCCTCCGGGATATCCTGCTCTTTCCGCGGAACTGTAATATAGTTTGTTTTCTTAAACTTTAACACTATGCTTCACCTTTATTCTAATTTCATACACCTATGTTCTGCGCTAATTATTCGAAATACTGCTCGATAAAACCAGTTGTAATGTTTCCGGACTGAAATACCGGATGCGTAATGATATCGTACTGATAATCCAGGTTTGTGGTAATTCCGTCAATATTGACTTCACCCAGTGCGCTGCGCATTTTATCGATGGCTGTCTGTCTGTCTTTTCCGTATACGATAATCTTTGCGATCATGGAATCGTAGTTTGGCGGAATCGTATAACCGGTGTAGATAGCGGAATCAATGCGGACACCGTTCCCTCCCGGCAAATGCAGATATTCAATTTTGCCCGGACAAGGCATAAAATTCTTCGCCGGATTCTCTGCATTGATACGACACTCAATGGCATGGCCGGTGATGTGGATATCTTTCTGTCTCCACTGAAGCTTCTCTCCTGCTGCAATAAAGATCTGTTCTTTGATCAGATCCAGACCTGTCACCAGTTCTGTCACCGGATGCTCTACCTGGATTCGTGTATTCATTTCCATGAAATAGAATTTTTTGTTTTTATCTAATAAAAATTCGATGGTTCCGGCGCTCTCATAGTTCGCCGCCTTTGCTGCACGGACAGCCACCTCACCCATCTGGGCCCGGAGTTTGTCATCCAGTGCTGCGGATGGAGATTCCTCTACCATCTTCTGGTGACGGCGCTGAATGGAGCAGTCACGCTCGCCCAGAGAAATGACATTTCCGAATTTATCCGCCAGAATCTGGAACTCAATATGGCGCGGATCCTCGATATATTTTTCAATATACATGGTGTCATCCGCAAAACCATTCACGGATTCTGTCTGCGCCACCTCAAAATTTTCTGTAAAATCTTCAGCACTACGGGAAATACGCATGCCTTTTCCACCGCCGCCGCTGGCTGCCTTGATCATAACCGGAAAACCGATCTGCTCTGCCAGTTTCAGACCATAATCAGCGGTATAGACTGCTTCTTTTGTGCCCGGAACAACCGGAACTTTTGCGTTGATCATGGTATTTCTTGCTTCCTGCTTGTTTCCCATCCGGCGGATAACTTCCGCGGAAGGTCCGATGAAAGCAATGTGACACTGCTCACACATCTGCGCAAATTTTGCATTTTCAGACAAGAATCCAAATCCCGGATGGATGGCTTCTGCTTTGGATGCAATGGCTGCACTCAAAATTCGCTCCATATTCAGATAACTGTCTGCCGGTGCTGCTTTTCCGATGCAGATGGCTTCGTCTGCCAGCTGGGTATGCAGCGCGTCTTTATCTGCCGTTGAATAGACTGCCACAGAAGTGATGCCAAGTTCTCTGCAGGCGCGGATGATGCGCACCGCGATCTCACCTCTGTTTGCAATTAATATTTTCTGAAACATGTTCTCTCTCCTAACCGATGGCAAAGGTCAGCTCTGCGATAACCGCTACTTTTCCGTCTACGGTTGCTTTTGCGGAAGCCACACCGATGGGTCCTTTCTGCTTGATCATAGTTGTTTCCAGCATCAGAACGTCTCCCGGTACAACTTTGCGTTTGAACTTTGCAGAATTGATGGCTCCAAAATAAGCGGTTTTTCCTTTGAATTCGTCACAGCCAAGAATGGCTACCGCACCAACCTGCGCCAGTGCTTCTACGATCAGCACACCCGGCATCACCGGTTCTGCCGGAAAATGTCCTGCAAAATACGGTTCATTGTAGCTGACACATTTTTTTCCAACCGCGCGTTTGCCCGGCTCTAATTCTTCGATGGTATCGATCAGCAGAAACGGCTGACGATGTGGAATGATCTCCATAATTTCTTTTGTTGTTAAAACTGACATACCTGACCTCCTACTCAATGACAAACATTGGCTGATCAAACTCTACCAGATCACCATTTTTTACCAGAATTGCTTTTACGGTTCCGTCAAACTCGGACTCGATCTCGTTCATCAGTTTCATTGCTTCCACGATGCCAAGTACCTGACCTTTTTTCACGGTATCGCCCACCTGTACATATGGTGCGGCATCCGGGGAACTTGCAGAATAAAACGTTCCGACTAACGGACTTTTCACAATATTTCCTGTCATCTCTTCTGCAGCATCTGCACTCTCTGATGTCTGAGCTGCCGCCGGTGCCTGTACCGGTGCCGCAACAGTTGCCGGTGCGATCATCTCCACCGGTGCAGAAGCTACGATCTTCTTCTCAGGATGTTTTTTTATTTTTACGGAAACGCCATTTTCTTCATAACAGAAATCTGTCAGACCTGCCTCGGAAACAGCGTTCATTAATTCGATTAACTGGCTAACTTCCATCTTTTTTCCTTTCCTTATACAGCAAACTATGGATATATAAATAAATCCATACGGCTAAATTCAAAAATACTATCCGTATTCTTACTGTGAAATGGAATCCTGTCACTGATATTTTATTACTTACTATCTCTAGTAACAGAAGTCGCATCATATCTGGTATTATTTTTTACTCTGTATACTTCTTGATCAGTAAACTTGCGTTATGTCCACCGAAGGCCAGAGAATTTGTCAGAGCGTACTCAAAATCCATATCTACGCCATGTCCCTGTACATAATCCAAATCCAGTTCTTCGTCCGGATGCTCCAGGCCTACGGTCTGATGTACATAACCGTTGTTCATCTGAAGGACGCAGGCAATAAACTCAACTGCTCCGGCTGCTCCCAGCAGATGTCCGATCATGGATTTTGTAGAATTTACTTTGATATCATATGCATGCTCACCAAAGGCTGCTTTGATGGCTCTTGTCTCAAATAAATCATTGTGATGTGTGCTTGTTCCGTGCGCATTGATGTATGTGATCTCTTCCGGTGCTACGTTTGCATCTTTCAGGGCAAATAACATTGCATTTTTTGCACCTTCTCCGTCTTCTGCCGGGGATGTGATATGGTATGCATCACTGGTTGCGCCGTAACCGACTACTTCTGCAAGGATCTTTGCGCCTCTTGCTTTTGCATGCTCTAGTTCTTCCAGAACAACGACACCTGCTCCGTCACCGATGACAAATCCGTCACGGTCTTTGTCAAACGGAATGGAACAACGCTCCGGGTTGTTGGATGTGGAAAGTGCGGTCAGTGCGGTAAATCCGCCAACACCGATCGGAGTAATAGCGTTCTCAGTACCGCCTGCCAGCATGACATCTGCCTCACCATACTGGATGGAACGGAATGCTTCACCGATGGAATGGGTACCTGTCGCGCAGGCTGTTACCACGTTGATGCTTTTTCCTTTTAAACCAAGCTGGATGGTTACGTTTCCGGTTGCCATGTTTGTGATCATCAGCGGAACCAGAAGCGGGTTGATTCTGGACGGTCCTTTTTCCAGAAGTTTTTTGTGCTCACGTTCGATGGACTGTAAGCTTCCGACACCGGAACCGATGGCACAGCCAACACGGTACGGATCTTCTTTTGACATATCCAGACCGGCATCCTCGAATGCTTCTTTTGCAGCTGCTACTGCATACTGTGCAAACGGTTCCATTCTTCTTACTGCTTTTTTATCCATACGGTCTGCTGCCACAAAGCCTTTGACTTCTGCTGCAACTTTTACCTTGAAATCTGTGGTATCAAAATAGGTGATCTCACCAAAACCTGTTTTTCCGGCTTTCAGACCTTCCCAGTATTCTTCTACATTTAAACCGATGGGATTGACGGTTCCCATTCCGGTAACTACTACTCGTCTCATCTATGTGTCTCCTTTTTCATAATAGGTATTATTTTTATTTATTGTAAATTTACGGATTGTTCGCAAGCATGACGTGGCGAAAGGATTATTCCACTGTATGTTTACATCGCCATGCCGCCGTCCACACAGAACACCTGACCTGTGATATAGGACGCTTTTTCGGATGCCAGAAATGCAACTGTGTTTGCGATCTCTTCCGGTTTTCCATAACGGCCGAATGGGATCTGTGCTTTTCCGGCTTCTTTTGCCGCATCTGTCATCTGATCCAGCATTTCTGTCTCGATAAATCCCGGTGCTACTGCATTCACACGGATGCCGCGGCTTGCAAGCTCTCTTGCCATGGATTTTGTCATTCCGATAACACCTGCTTTGGAAGCACAGTAGTTCATCTGACCCGGATTTCCAAGAACTCCGGATACGGAAGAAATGTTGATGATACTTCCGCTTTTCTGTTTCAGCATATATCTTGCAATGTGACGCATGGTGTTGAAACTTCCTTTCAGGTTCGTATCAATGACTGCGTCAAACTCTTCTTCTTTCATCTTCATCAGAAGATTATCTTTTGTGATTCCGGCATTGTTTACCAGAACATCAATGTGACCGAATTTTTTGTAAATGGATTTGATCATCTCTTCCACTGCCGAAAAATCTGCCACACTGCACCGCCAGGTCTCTGCCTGACCACCGGCTGCTGTAATGGTCTCAATCACTGCCTCTGCCGCTTCTTTTGATCCGTTATAATTTACAATGACATAAGCACCTTCCTGTGCCAGTGTCATGGCAATCTGTCTGCCAATTCCGCGGCTTGCACCGGTAACGATCGCAACTTTATCTGTTAATAATTTTTCCATACTGCCTCCTGCGCCTAAGCGAAAAGTTCGCTTATACTATCAAGATCCGTTACCTTATCAACGTGATAAGCCGGAACGGTTTTATCTATACGTTTCATAAATCCACAAAGGGATTTCTTTGGTCCAATTTCAATAAATGCCTCCACACCGTCTGCGATCATGCGCTCTACGCTCTGCTGCCAGCGGACGGATGAGGAAATCTGTTTTTTCAGCAATTCCTTTACCTGTGACGGGTCTGTCACATAGTCAGCAGTTACATTTGTAATATAAGGAACTGCAATTTCATGAATTTCTACCTGTTCTAACTCTGCCGCAAGTTTTTCTCCTGCCGGCAGTAACATCGCTGAGTGGAACGGGCCGCTGACATTCAGCGGTGTGCACCGTTTTGCACCTGCTTCTTTTAAGGCTGCCGCTGCCGCATCCACGGCCTGCTGCTCACCTGTGATCACAATCTGTCCCGGACAGTTGTAATTTGCAATGGATACGATTCCTTCGGTCTCCTCGCAGATTTTTTCAATGATTGCGGTATCAGCGCCAAGCACAGCCGTCATTGCTCCGCCTGTCGGAACCGCTTCCTGCATATATTCTCCACGTTTTGCGACCACGCGGAATGCATCTTCCGGTGTCATTACTCCGGATGCAACCAAAGCTGCGTACTCACCAAGGCTTAAACCTGCATTTACCACAGATTCCAGTCCTTTTTCACGCAGCACACTCCAGATGGCAAGCTCATCTGCAAGCATTGCAATCTGGGTGTATTTTGTGATATTGATATTTTCATTTTCTTCGAAAAGAAGCTCCTTCATAGGGATACCGCTTACTTTTTCTGCCAGATCGATCATTTCTTTTGCACATGGGAAAGTCTCATAAAAATCTTTTCCCATGCCAACGTACTGAGACCCCTGACCGGGAAAAATAAACGCTATTTTCTTCATTTCATTTGCTCCTTTTCGCTTATCTTTTCAACAGTTTTTTCAGGAAAAACAGTTTTTGCTCTGTTCTTCCTGAATCACCTTTTCTTATTAACAGTGCAGTAATTTTTCTGCCTGCTCCATAATTTCATCTACAATTTCCTTACAGCTCTGCTCTTTTTTGATCAGGCCTGCAATCTGTCCTGCCATAACGGTTCCGTTCTTGACATCACCGTCAATGACAGCATTTCGAAGAGATCCGACGGTCAGACGCTCTAATTCTTCAAATCCGGCTCCCTCTTTTTCCAGACGCAGATACTCTCTGGACATCTGATTTCTCAGACAGCGGATCGGGTGTCCGTTGCTGCGGCCGGTTACTTCAGAATCAATGTCTTTCGCCTTGATGATCTTCTGTTTGTAATTCTCATGGCAGATACACTCGGTAGCCACACAGAATCTGGTGCCGATCTGTACGGCTTCTGCACCAAGCATCATTGCTGCTGCAAATCCTCTGCCGTCTGCGATACCGCCGGCTGCGATTACCGGAATATCCACTGCATCTACCACCTGCGGAACCAGTGTCATGGTTGTAGCAGCTCCGATATGTCCACCGGACTCGGTACCCTCAGCAACCACTGCATCAGCACCAGCTTTCTGCATCATCTTTGCCAGTGCCACACTTGCGACAACCGGAACGACTTTGATGCCGGCAGCTTTCCACATTTCCATGTATTTGCCAGGATTTCCGGCACCGGTTGTCACAACCTTGATGCCTTCCTCAACAACAACATGTGCCACTTCCTCTGCATATGGGCTCAGCAGCATGATGTTTACACCAAACGGTTTATCTGTCAGTTTTTTCGCTTCGCGGATCTGTGTCCGAACCACATCGCCCGGCGCACTTGCCGCTCCGATCAGTCCCAGACCACCTGCATTGGAAACTGCTGCCGCCAGATGATAATCTGCTACCCAGGCCATGCCGCCCTGAATGATCGGATATTCAATTCCAAAAAGTTCTGTAATTCTTGTCTTCATTTAAATTTATTCCTCTACACCATGTGCTTTCAGATAATCAATGATTGTTCCAACTGTGGTAAGGCTCTCAAGTTCCTCAGACGGGATCTCGATACCGTACTCCTCTTCCAGAGCCATAACCAGCTCAAATAAGTCTAAGGAATCTGCGTCAAGATCCTCTTTGAAGTTGGACTCCAGTGTAATTTTATCCTCATCTACTGATAACTGATCTGCGATCATTTCTTTCATTTTCTCTAACATAATTTTATTCTTCCTTTCAAATAATTTTTGTTTCAAATATTTTGATATTCAAAGTATATTAGATTTCTTTTCCTTTGTCAACAAAAATTTTCGAAAAAGAATTGACTTTTGTTCTTCGAATTTTTATACTTGAACTATCCTATGGGGTTAATTCCTATATAGAAAATATATAGAAAAAAGATGAGGGCAATTAAAATGAGCAATACGAATAACACAAATAATGAAGAAGAAATCTTTGATCCGCAGGAAATGTTTGTTACGCTGGATCTGGATGATGGTTCCCAGCTGGAATGTCAGATTCTGACCATCTTTGATGTGGATAATCAGAATTACATCGCGCTGGTTCCGGTTGATAATGATGAGGAAGTGATCTTCTACCGCTACTTTGAGGATGAGGAAGGTAATCCGTCTCTGGAAAATATCGACAACGATGACGAATTCGACGCAGTCAGTGACCGCTTTGATGAATTACTGGATGAGGAAGAATTTGAGCAGATGTAATTTTTTCTGGTCAACATTATAAGTTATGAAAAGGTAGAGTCAGATTTGTCTCACGCGCTAACAATCGCGCTCTGAGAAAAATCTGACTCTACCTTCTTTTACTTATGTGAAATTATTCTTCTGTGACTGTTTTTAGTTTATGACCTCCATAAGTCCACAACACTATATTTGTTTCACCATAACGCTACTATCTCTCATACAATATTTGTTCTGAGAAACTAAATATATCAGATGGACGATTGAATTCTATCGCTGATATTACTTGGTTATCCACTGTTTATAAAGCGGAAACATTTTTATCTAGTACATTTTTGCCTTTATCATACACAGGATTAATATCTTTTTATTTGTCTCCTATCGTTTAATTCGAGCTGACTCGCACTCGGTCAGGAACCGTGACGGATCCATATCTTTGTTTCGGATCTGATGAGACCAGAGCAGATACAGCCGGTTCTTCGCCCGGGTCATTCCGACGTAGAACATCCGGCGTTCTTCTTCCAAATCGGCATCCAGCACTGCCTTTTTATTCGGCATGACTTTTTCATTCACATCTACCAGAAATACGGTATCATATTCCAGTCCTTTGGATGAATGCAATGTACTTAAGTTGACACCATCTGTCACTTTGTAGCTTTTCGCCTGTTCCTCCAGTTCTTCCCGTAGCTGTTCGATATGATCAAACCAGGCATCAAAGGTATCAAATCCTTTTGCATTCTCCTGCAGTTCATCCAGCACATCCGTCAGATCTTCAAACGGAATCCGGCGTACATCCGCATATTCCCGCAGATAATCCTCATATGCCACACCTTTGCGAATATAGTTGATGGCAGAAAACGGTCGCATTCCTGCGATCACCTTCAGATCCATCTGCAGTTTTTCCAGACGCTGCACCATCCAGCCCTGTTCTTCATAATACTCTTCCCACACATCAAAAGCCACTTCCTCATAAGGCAGACTTTCCCTGGAAAGATACCGCTTTGGGCGGTTCATGATTTTGAGAAAACTGCTGCGTCTGCGGTCGCCTCTGGCAATGTCTATGTATGCAAACAGATCCCGTGTGATCCAGTGGTCATAAATATTCGGAATCCGGTCTTTCGCTGTAAACGGAATACTGTAATCCAGCATCATCTCCATCAGAAATCGTGGCTGCATATTTGTCCGGAACAGCACCGCCATGTCTTTGTATTCCATTCCTTCCCGGTGCAGACGCAAAATTTCCTGTATCACATACAGATTCTGCTCCCGCTGTGTCTGAAACTCTCTTTTTACCACTGGGATTCCCATTTCCGTTGCAGGTGTGATCTTCTTTTCAAACCGTTTCTCATTAAAAGAGATCAGATTTCCCGCCTGTTTTACTATATCTGACCCGGAACGGTAATTGGTATCCAGTATTATTTTTCCCGCATCCGGATAATCTTTTGTAAAATTCAGCATGATCTCCGGTCTGGCTCCGCGAAAACGATAAATGGACTGATCATCGTCCCCGACGATAAACAGATTGTTCTGTGGTGCCGCCAGCATTCGGATAATGTCATACTGGATCTGATTGATATCCTGAAATTCATCGATCAGAATATACTGATATTTCCGCTGCCATGCCGCCAGAATATCCGGACGCTGCACCAACAGTTCCTTACAATATACCAGCATATCATCAAAATCAATGAATCGGTTCTGATGCAGGAAATTTTCATAAGCTTCGAATATGTTTCGAAAGACATCCTGCCCACAGCAGGAGGAATAGTAATGTGCCAGATTTACTGAAGTGTTTTTTACCAGACTGATTTCCGAGAGCAGACTGGAGATAAATTCGTTTTCATCGTCATATTCCAGACGCAGCCGGTGAATGTATTCTTTCATAAACTGCAGCCGCTGCTCTTCTTTTACAATATTATCTGCCGTATAGCCATAGGCATGTTTTAAGATCATAAAATAGACCGCATGAAACGTACCGAAAGAAACCGGTACTCTCCTGCCGCCCATCAATTTTTCGAACCGCTGCTTCATCTCCGTGGCCGCCGCTTTCGTAAACGTAATAACCAGAATGGAGGATGGCGGTATATGGTATTGTTCGATCAGATGCTGCACCCGACGAGTGATGACCAGGGTCTTTCCCGACCCTGGTCCCGCCAGTACAAGCTCAGGCCCGTCCTTGTGCCTGATCGCATTGATCTGACTTGTGTCAATCTTCATAAATTATTTTAATTCTATCTCCCGTAATTGTTTTGGAGGCAGTTTCTTGGTGGAATCCTTAACAATCTGCTGTACATCCTTCTTCGCCTCCGGTACCGGGATCAGTGTACCGGCTCCAGCTACACATCCGCCCGGACAGCCCATACCTTCGATCAGATATCCATTCTTCCGGCCGGCTTTTGCAAGCATCAGCACCTTCTTACATTCATCCAGACCTTCGACATGCTCAATCTGCACCTCCACATCCGGATAATACTCATGGATACAGTTTTCAATGGCTTTAGATACACCACCGGATACCGCATAACCACGACCGGCTGCAGTTGCATCGTGCAGATGTCCCTGACTTTCAATTGTCTTTGGATCAATGCCACGCGCCTCGAACATGGCATCGAGTTCTTCAAATGTAATAACAAAATCCACATCACTGCGGACTGTTTTTCTCATTGCTTCCAGTTTCTTTGCCGCACACGGTCCGATAAATACAACCTTTGCATTCGGATGTTCTTTCTTGATACTGCGGGCAGTTGCAACCATCGGTGTCAGCTCCTTGGATACACTGTCAATAATCTCCGGGAACTGTTTTTTCGCCAGCATGGACCATGCCGGGCAGCAGGATGTCAGCAGGAATGGCTTTTCTCCTGTCTTTACATGATAAACATAATCATGCGCCTCTGTCACTGCTCCGATATCCGCACCAAGTGCTACCTCGTAAACCTGTGAAAATCCTAATTTCAGCAGTGCAGCATAAATTTTATCCGGTGTTGCATCTTTACCAAACTGTCCTGCATAAGCTGGTGCGATCTCCGCAACGACTTCACCACCGTTTTTCATACAACGGATCAGCTGGAAAATCTGGGATTTATCCGCGATGGCACCAAACGGACAGCTTACCATACACATACCACAGGATAAGCATTTATCCTGATTGATGACAGCTCTGCCGTATTCATCAGATTCAATGGCTTTGATACCGCAGGCAACAGAACAAGGACGCACCTTTTTTCCGATTGCATCATACGGACAGGCGCTTTTACATTTTCCACATTTGACACATTTTGACTTATCAATATGTGCCTGTCCATCCACATGTGTGATCGCATCCCGCGGACAGACTTCCATACAGGAATGTGCCAGACATCCACGGCAGAGATTACTTACCTCATATACATTATCCTCACATGCGTTACATGCAGACGGAATTACCTGCATCAAAGGCGGCTCATAATACATCTCATCCACGGTTGCTTCATCCAATCCGCTGGTAATGTGAACCGGTTTGTTCTGTGGTCGAAGAGATAAGCCAAGTGCCAGTCTGGTACGTTCAGAACTTACTGCACGTTCTCTGTAAATACTCTCTCTGAAACGTGGTGTTTCATCCGGAGACAGTTTATATGGAATTGCTTCCAGATCATCATTGATATTTTCTGATTCATAAGCAATTCGCGCAACCTCTACAAAAACTCCTTTTCGAAGGTCCGAAACCTGTGTGTGTAATCCTCTCATAAACTAATCACCCTTTCCTATGATCTCTCCTATCCCTGTCATTAGTTTAAAGCCTAACCCCTGCACGGTCAATAGAAAACACCTGGGGTACTTAACAAAAAACAATCAGTTACCATTTGCACACTATCCCCCTCTTTTTCATATGCTAAAATAAACAAAAATCAGGAAAGGACATCATATTTTGAACTGTAATTGCAATTCTATGAACTCTGATCGTCCGTATATGACGGATTTTAAACGTCCCGACTGTGAGAACCAGACCATCGCCATGGCCTACGTTCCCTGGCAGCAGTTCCGGAACCTGTATGATCTGGACCGCGCCCTTCAGGTCGGTACTATTTTTGCCGAATTAGATAAACCGTTTACCGGGAAAGGAGGTATGTGCCGTGAACGCTGCATGTAATGTGGAAAAACAGCGGCTGATGAACGTCATTTACCAGTGTGGCTTTGCCATCAGCGATATTACCCTCTTTCTGGATACCCATCCGAAGGATCCGGATGCGCTGGATTATTTTCAGCATATGAAACACAAATACCATCACCTTGTGGCAGAATATGAAACAAAATTCGGTCCCCTTACCCAGACCGGAGAACAAAGGCAGAATTATTGGCAGTGGGCCGTGTCACCGTGGCCATGGGAAAGGGGGTACTATTAATTATGTGGAAGTATGAAAAAAGATTACAGTATCCGGTTTGTATCACAAAATCCAATCCGGCGATCGCAAAGATTATCATCTCCCAGTTTGGCGGGCCGGACGGAGAACTCTCCGCTTCCATGCGGTATCTGTCCCAGAGATATGCCATGCCTTACCGGGAAGTGGCAGGGTTGCTGACTGATATCGGCACAGAGGAGCTCGCCCACATGGAAATGATCTGCGCCATCGTCCGTCAGTTAACCCAGGATCTGACACCGGAAGAAATCCAGAAAAGCGGCTTTGACACCTACTACGTGGATCACACCCTCGGTCTCTGGCCGGTAGCTGCCGGCGGCATTCCGAACAATGCCTGCGAATATCAGTCAAAAGGCGATGCTATCACAGACCTTTTCGAAAACATGGCTGCGGAACAGAAAGCACGCACCACCTACGACAACATTCTGCGCCTGGTCAAAGATCCGGAAGTATGTGATCCGATCCGTTTCCTGCGGGAACGCGAAATCGTTCATTTCCAGCGTTTCGGTGAAGGACTCCGCCTCGTGACCGACCGGTTAAATTCCAAGAACTTCTATGCATTCAATCCGGATTTTGATGTAAAAGCATCCTGCTAGAACAACAGAATAAACAAAATCACCTGCGTCCCGAAACTTACAGACGCAGGTGATCTTGTTTATTCCGTCAAAAAGTATTGACATTCATTCCAGTAATATTTTTGTTCTTTTTTGAATAAAGCTACAAGTTCCGCAACAGAACCTGTATTATGATATGCCTTTAATGCTTCCAGATATTCTGGACGATTTGCATCCTGAATAATAAACGGAGCAATACCATTGCACAAGCACTCACGAAATAGAATCATACGTCCGGTTCTTCCATTTCCATCCTGAAACGGGTGAATACTTTCGTAACGTGCATGGAATTCTGCCAGTGTTTCCAACGAAACAGCCTGACTTTCATACCAGGTAAATAATTGATCCATTTCTTCTGGCACCTGACTTGGAAGTGCCGTTTTTTGCATTCCGATAATATTTGCACGTTTTTTGTATTCACCAATGGCATATCCATTTGCGCGATCTTCAAAAACCCCGCTTTTTAGTTCGAAATGAAATTGTTTGATCAGATCCTGCGACAGTTTGGAATCCAGCGTATCCAACATTTTATAAAACATCAGAAAGTGTCCATTCATTTCTTCTACATCTTTGGCACGATAATAATCATCCGATTTTGGCAACGTACCAGTATCAAAAAGGGAAGCCGTCTGTTCCTCTGTCAATGTACTTCCTTCAATTTTATTTATTAGAGTTATAGGCCATAAGGCGCTGTGTAAAACCATAAATTCCAGAACGATCACGTTTCTTCTGCTCAATTCGAAACCGCTCAATCAGATATTGTATAAAAGATATTGTATTCATGCAGAATCCTCCCTGATACGATATTACAATATTGCGTTGGGAATGTAAATAAAACATTGCAAAATCTATTTTACATCATTTGACAGAAGAATTATTTCTTCCATCATCAAACAATGGTGCAGATCATTTCCATATGAACTAATGAGTTTGCTCACGCATGATGGAAATGATCATTTAAGAGTCGTCCAAGAATATAGCGGATAAACCGAAAACCATCCCGCAAACTCAAATCCAAGTAGTTTCAAAACAAGCGGCACAACCAAAACCAGTATTGCAAAGAAAACCGTCTGAATATAGTTTTTTCTCCAATACGAAATCAAAAGAACCACGATTACAACTGCGATCAGCGATGCCATTTGTGCAAAAAACAATAACAATATGAAAAGCCATACTGGCATCGCCAACGGGAACTCCTGATAACAAGGTATATCCGTAATCGCTGCCGTCAATTCATGCAGCGGATAAACTGACGAGATATTCACAAACCGACATATCATCGGAATCACTGAAATAACCATTGACGCCATCATGCAGACCATCACTTTTCTGGCAATGATTTTCTTTCTTCCCTGTTTTGTTGCACCCAGCAAATACCATGAACCGCTCTGAAATTCCATCGCCATCACATTTCCAAATGCGATTACCATACATAACGAAAACAGCAACAGATCAATCAGATAATCATCGTTCATTCTTCCAAAGAAATACAGATAACCTGTGTCATAGATAAACTTACCACCGTCTTCCTGTATGTTCTCATACTGCTGCATCACCCGCTGAAAAGAAGGATAGAAAAATGTTATCCCATACCAGTCTGCCTTCAACTGCTCTCCCGTGCTTTCATCAATTTCCCCATCCGAAACCATCCCATCAATTTTCTCAATTTCAGAAAAAGCCTGCGTATACCGCTCCTGTTCCGATAAAATCAGTGCCTCTTTCTGCTCCGTCAGTTCCCCTTCCAACTGCATCATCAGATTCTGATAATACTGCTCCTGTACCGAAGGATTGTATTTCTGATTCAAAATGCGACCACCGATCACAAAACTAAATAACAAAAGGATCACAAGTGCCCGATTCATAATCATTATTTTATAACTTTCATAACGTAGCAATGAGGCATGCGGGCGAAACTGCCTTTGATGTTTTGACTGCTTCTTGCTCAACTCAAAATTTGTTCCATGCAGAAAAAGTAAAATCGAAGCAGCAATTCCAAGCGCAACAAGCAGTATTATAATGCTCCACGAAACCAGTAATCGCGAAATTGGATGCCCTCCCATATCGAAATTCAAATAGCTTCCATACAGATTTTCTGTTTTCATAAACCCGATCAGATTGATATATTTAAACAGCGAACCTTTTCCAACTGTCGGAATCAGCAGATACAATAAGTAACTGCCACCATAGAGCAGCATCCCTGCCAGATAAGGGAAAAACATTCGATCCGTCCAAATACAAAGTGCCGTAAGAATTGCTCCTGTGCCAAAAATCACCACGCTTTTCGTCAAAACTGAACCTATAATATACCCTAAAATACTGATATTCAGATTGCTTTCCATATAAGCAGCTATCGATTGAATACTAGCTGTCACATCTCCAAATCCAATCGTAACTTCCGCAAAAATCAAATTGCAGCCATAAAGCAGCACAGCGATTGCCACACAATGAACGAACAGCGCTGCCAGCTTGGCACAAATACTCTGAAACTGTCCCCTTTTCGTACTTCGTGTAATATAAAAAAGCTTTTTCTCTTTTTCTTCAAAAATCAAATTCCCGGCAAACAAAAATACCGACAGAATCAGAAACAGATCCGTCCATATACTTTCCATAGAAACCGAGAGTGCTTTTGACGGCATCCATCGAATATTTTGATCCGACAATGCCACATAATCCTCTGCACTTTTTTCAATATTTCTTGTGGCAAAACTATGTTCATTCTGATTGCCAAAAATCGAAATATCACTCAAATTTACTTTGTTTCCCTGCACAGACTGCAAATATTCATCATAACCCGCCACTTTCTGCTGTTCGTCATAAAGTTCATCAATAAAATTCTTTTCCTGCCAGATAGAATCGGTAAAATGTAAATAACTGCCCTCTTGATATGTTTTATAATATTTTTCAAAAGCTCCCGGATTCGCAGTCATCTCCTGTTCGGCTAACGTCTTTCCTCTCTCCCCCTGCATTTTCTGCATATCCAAGACATCCTGCACTAAGCAGACACCATCCATCATTTCTTTCAGATTTGAAATATAATCTTCCTTATCAGCTTCTGTCATTTCCGCTATTTCATTTTGAAAAGCCTTATAAGCAGAAAGCGGCACCTTTTCACTATTTGAACAATTGACATACCACAAAAGAAATAAGTTCAAAATCAGCAACACACAAACGGACAATACAAAACTTCGCTTGCGCCATATTTTTGCAAGTTCATAATAGATCAGTCTGCACATGGGGCATCCTCCTCAAAGATTCGCATATACAGTTCTTCCAGACCATTTACCCTGCCATATTTGCCGCAAAGATGCTCCACCGTATCCTGATCTATGATTTTTCCGGATTTTATCAATATGATTTCCTTTGCGATTGGCTCTATATCAGAAACAACATGTGTGGATACCAAAATCACCTTATCACCAGCCAATTCTGCGATCCGTTCTCTGATCCGCACCCGCTCCTTCGGATCAAGCCCTGCCGTTGGTTCATCCAGTACAATAAGCTTCGGATCACCTAAAATCGCCTGCGCGATCAAAATACGCTGTTTCATGCCACCGGAATAAGTACCAATCGGACGATTTGCTGCTTCTGTCATATTCACATAGAACAATACTCTTGCAATCTCTTCGGACATTTCCTTTTTTGAAATGCCCTTTAATGTCGCCATATAAGCCAAAAACCGTTTTCCGGTGAAAGTATCGTATAGTCCCTGCTGCTGCGGTGCGTAACCGATGATACTGCGATACTTTGCACCAAGCGTTTTGATATCTTTTCCATCCCAAAGCACCTGCCCGCCATCCGGTTTCAGATTTCCCGTAACAATATTCATCAACGTAGATTTTCCTGCTCCATTTGGGCCAAGCAGCCCATAAATCCCCGGCTTCAATTCCAGAGACACCTTATCCAATGCCAGCTTCTCTTTGTATCTTTTTGTTATATTAATAAGACAAAGCATACCTAGCGCCCCTTTCCAACCATCTGAATCGGCTCATATTTCGCATTTCCCGCATACAAATCGTCCTTGTCAATCAACGCGTATTTGTATTGTGTAATATCATAAGAGTCATCACCAAGTGACGTATATTCATAATCATAAATCACTAAAATCTGCGAACCCACCTCAGCCTTAAACTCCAGATCCCAGCCAAGCGCCTGATTTACAAGAGAAGAATGCTGCACTTCGCCGGTATCTGTGTTTACAAAATAATAAGTATGGTCATTTTCATCCTTCCAGGTGTCACAGTACAAAACATGAGCAAACGTATTCATGATGTAATTTTGCGCAAGCGTACATAACAGTTTTTCTTCCTTTGTTTCCAGATCAACCGCTTTTATCTCACCCGTATCAGAATTTGACACGTAAAGATTTCCATCCATAACCGCAATGCTATGTAACGTCACATTATCCATCCGATATTTCTCATCCAGCGTTTTTGTATTCAAATCCAAAGTTGCAACTACATCACTGGAATTTTTATACATATTGTTCCAGTCATCATCACTTTTTGTGTAATCGTCCGTTGTAAGCGCCTTTCCATAATCTGTTCCAGATAACACCAAGGCATGATCCATGCAGCCAATAATTTTCCAGATGATACCATCCTCAAAATACAACGAACAGATATCCTCCGCTTTTTGTGTACTTTTGTTCCAAAACACAAGTTTTCTGTCAGTTGACGTTGTGACACTGTTGTTCCCTTCTCCCATTGTATTGGATAACTTTTTCGTCACAAAATAAAGTCCGGACTCATCTCCAAGCACAACATCTTCCACGGTCAGCCCGGCATCAAACGTAAACACCTTCTGCCGATTAGTGCCGTCAAGATTCATTTCATACAACACTGCCTTTGCAGCTTCCGTCTCAACTGCGGCATCATCGGAACTAACCACCAAATCCTGCGTCACGGAACCTTCGTTATCACTTTCCTTGCTCAGCACATACAATTTATCCCCATAAACAAAAATACCACTTGCATAAAGTGGAAATTCATCCATCAGAAACACCGACGGACAATCCGCCTTATTGTGCTTACATCCCGCATTACTGCACAAATACACCTCCTGTTTGGTTGCAAAATCCATATACATCAGGTGCGTACCCCACGTACCATCTTCCAGTTCTGTGGCATCCTCCGTCAGATAATAATAGCCATCCTTCGTGTAGCAGTTTGCCAGATGATCCGAATCATTTAAAAGTGTCAGCCCTTCTACGGACTTCCTTTTTGATGATTGTTCTTGGGTCGACTTCTTTTTCATTGTTCCTCCAGCCACTGCCTGTTCTTCCGATGCAAAACTGCCACTACTTTCTTTTCCTGTATTTTCTCCCAGTGTTTGAACACCATTTCCACAGGCACACAGTGAACCACCCAAAACAAGTGACATCAGCACCGCAAATATTTTTTTCATCAAAAAAAGACCTCCTTGCATTTATTGCCTTACAGCTTACAAGGAGACCTTATCATACAAAAGTCAAAAATCGGTCAAACTTCTTATGCTCATTTTTATAGAATCCTTCTTCTCATTGTGTCTACTTTATAAAGTATCGTTTACCGAAAATGTTACGTTCACGACCGCATGATGTCCCGCATCATTCCTTATTTCCAGACGGCCACCGTGCTTTTTACACAGAATTCTGCTGATTGCCAGTCCCATTCCCAGATGTCCATCCTCCGAAGGTTTTGCAAGAAGCAGTTTTTTCTGCCTTGTCAGCACTTCCTCCGAAAATCCATTTCCGTCATCAATAATCATAAATGACAATAATTGATTCTCTAACGACACCTCTATCCGTACACGTTCTTTTGCATAGCGAAGCGCATTGCCGAAAACATTTTCCAACACACGATACAAAATAGATGGATCCACCCAGATTTCTGTATTTTCCAGCACGATATCCATCGTAAGGCGAATCTTACACTTCTGTGCCATGATCTTCAGATCATCTTCCATATCAGAAACAAAATCCGACGCTTTCACCTTCTGTCGATTGACTTCCATGTCCTCCATCTGGTTCAGCGTACGAACTGACTCTGTATAATGCTCCAGCCGTCGGGCAGCCAGATTTAAGTTCTCTGCCATTTTCAAAATCCTCTGATGACTCAGATTTCCTTTGGCAAGATTCATCTGTAGATATTCCGTATAACCTTCGATCACCGCAATGGGATTTCTCAGATCATGCGCGATCGATGCCTGTAACATTCTTCGTTCCTCAAGCAGATTCCACATTTCCCGATAATTTTCATGCAGCGTCTGGCGCATTTGTTCAAAAGAACCACACAGCCTTCCCATTTCATCCTCATTTTCATACTGTAAATGAAAATCCAGATCCCGGTTGGAAATCTGCTTTGTAGCATCAGACAATAAATTCAGCGGCACAGAAAGTTTCTTCCTATAAAAATGGAATCCACACAGCAAAATGCCAACCATTGAATACAAAAACGGAAACACGATCATAGCCGCCCCACAAAAATGATACGCCAGTTTCCTTTTTGGTGTTAAAGAATCCACGCTGTTCTCAATTCGTTGGATTGTATACTTTGTTTGCTTTGATGCCGCTGCCGTTCCATCTTCTGACATTAGAACCGGAAGCTCTGCGCCTTCTTCGCCAACTGTGACCCGCATAGAATAAGATACATTTGTTCCATCCACATAGGTTTCATCCACCGTCAAAAACACATTGTTCGACTCCGGCAGCAAATATTTTCGAAAAGTCATACATCCAAAAATAGTCGCGGCTGACAACAATACAATAATTGCAAGCGTGATCAATACGCTAAAGACCAGATATTTCCGTAAGGGTAAATTTTTGATTTTCTTTATTGACGTTTCCATTTGTAGCCCACTCCCCAGATTGTCTCTATGTAATCCTGCCCGGTTACTTCATTCAGTTTTGCACGTATTTTCCGCACATGTTCCTTCACTACATTGCAGTCTCCCTCTGCATCATATCCCCATACCGCTTCATAAATGCGCTCTCTGTCAAACACCTGATTAGCATTTGTGATCAGGAACTCAATCAGGTCAAATTCACGTCTGGAAAATGGAATCTGTTTGTCGTGATAATACACGGATTGCTCCGTTAAATTAACGATTAACTCGTTGGATGTTAACACTGCCATGTTGGACTTATGTTTATTCCGCTCATCACGCCGCAAGTGAGCCGCAATGCGCGCCGTCAGTTCATTTAAGCTAAAGGGTTTCGTAATATAATCATCCCCGCCATATTGCAATCCGTTTATTTTATCCTGTTCAGTAATCCGCGCTGTAACAAAAAGGATCGGACAATCCACATGATTTCGAATAGTTCGGCACAACTCCAGACCGTCCATGTCCGGCATATTAATATCCAAAATGATTAAATCCGGATTCTTTTGTAGTAATTCTATTGCATCTCTGCTGCTATTCGCTGTGATTGCCTCATAACCGCAATCCCGTAAATGGTCCGAAAGCAGTTCTGTCATCATTTTTTCATCATCCACGATCAATATTTTATAAACCATTGAAGCTCCTCCCATCGTTTCTTATCTGAATTAGTATAATCTATAAATGTCAAAAATTCGTCAACGCTCAATCCCTTTATAACAAATTTATGCTCCTCTCACAATACCAATTGAATAATACACTCAAACCAGATTTTTTATTTATAACTAAAAAAATACTGCAAGCAACATCTGTTACCTGCAGTATCTTTCGGGTTGGGCTGTTTTATAAAAAACAGAGCAGTTCGTAGGGGAATCGAACCCCTGTTTTCGCCGTGAGAGGGCGACGTCTTAACCGCTTGACCAACGAACCATATCTTATTTACTTTTTGAAAAATCTAAACAGTTCGTAGGGGAATCGAACCCCTGTTTTCGCCGTGAGAGGGCGACGTCTTAACCGCTTGACCAACGAACCACATCTATTTACTTTTTGAAAAATCTAAACAGTTCGTAGGGGAATCGAACCCCTGTTTTCGCCGTGAGAGGGCGACGTCTTAACCGCTTGAACAACGAACCACATCTTATTTACTTTTTGGAAATCTCAAACAGTTCGTAGGGGAATCGAACCCCTGTTTTCGCCGTGAGAGGGCGACGTCTTAACCGCTTGACCAACGAACCACAACAATCGGTATTATACAGAAACTATTGTTTGCTGTCAACACTTTTTTCAATTTTTCTTGATTTTTTATATAATTCTGTCAAATATACACAATTATACCTATAAATCATACGGATTCATTCTATTTCCGGCTGTAAAATCATGTAATATGATTCCACAACCAGAAAACAAATGATATCTCTTTATCAGAAAATCAGATTCTGAATAGTAATTAAGCTAATTTAGCTTTTGCAGCTTCTACTAATGCAGCAAATCCTTCTGCATCGTTTACAGCCATCTCAGCCAGCATTTTTCTGTTGATCTCGATATCAGCCAGTTTTAAGCCGTACATGAATTTGCTGTAAGATAAACCGTTCAGTCTAGCTGCAGCATTGATACGAGCGATCCAAAGCTGTCTGAACTGTCTCTTTTTCTGTTTTCTTCCTGCATAAGCACTTGTAAGAGCACGCATTACAGACTGTTTTGCGATTCTGTACTGTTTGGATCTTGCTCCTCTGTAACCTTTAGCCAGTTTTAATGTTCTATTATGTCTTTTTTTTGCGTTTAATCCGCCTTTTACTCTTGCCATTTACGTCATCCTCCTAATCTTCTATCTTACAGATACGGTAAGATTTTCTTCATGTTCTTAACATTAGTAGCATCTGTGATAGTTGCTTTTCTAAGATTTCTTTTTCTCTTAGCGCTTTTCTTTGTTAAGATGTGACTCTTATAAGCTTTATTTCTTTTTAACTGTCCTGTTCCTGTCTTTTTGAAACGTTTTGCTGCTGCTCTGCTGGTTTTCATTTTTGGCATAATGAAATTCCTCCTTGATAAATAGTCTAATTAGCGTTTTTCGGCCAGCACCATTGTCATGCTGCGGCCTTCCATCTTCGGTGCCTTCTCCACTGTCGCTATTTCAGAAAGCGCCTCAGCAAAATCATCCAAGATGTGTTTGCTGTTCTGGACATGAGCCATCTCACGTCCACGGAAACGCAGGGATACTTTCACCTTATCACCTTTTGTGATAAACTTTCTGGCTGCGTTTATTTTGGTGTTCAAATCATTGGATTCAATATTCGGTGACAAACGCACTTCCTTGATCTCCACAGTTTTCTGCTTTTTGCGAGCTTCTTTCTCTTTGCGCGCCATTTCATAACGGTATTTTCCGTAATCGATAATCTTGCAAACAGGCGGTTTAGCAGTCGGAGCGATTTTTACTAAATCAAGCTCTGCTTCCTGCGCCAGTTTGAACGCTTCTCTTGCAGACATGATACCAAGCTGAGTACCATCTGCACCAATCACACGAACTTCTCTGTCTCTGATCTGTTCATTAATCATTAAATCGCTAATGGTTTTGCACCTCCATAAAAAAAGTGGATAGGCAGACTATCCACAATCAAATCAAATGTATTTGAATAATAACCACCGGTCGCTCATTTGCGCCGAGGTGAGAGTGGATACTCTACTTTGTCTTCAACAACTCTGATACTATATCATACTTTTTTTTCAGCGTCAACCGGTTTTTCAATATTTTTTTATCTGATTTACAGATATATTTCCTACCATTCTCACGCATCATTCTGTAAAGTAAAATGTAGTATAAATCTGGTTTCCGTATTCCTTCTTGCATAGATTTTACTTTTTTATTATACTACTTTTGAAATAATTTTCCAGTAGTATTATATAGAAAGGATAACTTTCCTATGAATAAAACCATTGATTTACATGTACACTCTACTGCTTCCGACGGCACCTTTACTCCGTCAGAACTCGTTGCAGAAGCAAAACGATGCGGACTCTCCGCCTTTGCCTTAACCGATCACGATACCGTGGACGGAGTTTCCGAAGCACTGACTGCCGGGAAAGCCTCCGGTCTGGATGTCATTCCGGGTGTGGAACTTTCCACGGAATATAACGGAACGGAAATCCATGTAGTGGGACTTTTTATCGACCCAGAAAATACCGAATTACAGGCAGAACTTGCCAAATTCCGTGATAACCGCGACAACCGCAATCTGAAAATGGTAGAAAAGCTTCAGGAAGAAGGGTTTCAGATCACCGCAGAAGATCTGTATCGTCTGAATCCGGATACCGTGGTTGCCCGTCCCCACATCGCCAGATATCTGGTGGACTCCGGACAGGTAAAAGATCTGAAAACGGTGTTTGACAAATACATCGGCGACGGCTGTAAATGCTATGTGGACCGCTATAAGATCACACCGATGCAGGCAGTGGCTCTGATCCACCAGGCAGGCGGACTTGCAATCCTTGCGCATCCGTGCCTTTATAAAATGAAACGTGCGGAACTGACTGCCATGATCGAAGAGCTCGTGACGGCAGGTTTAAACGGCATTGAGGCAGTATATTCCTGCAATCAGGGTTCCGACGAAAAAGATTTCCGGGCAATGGCAGAAAAATATCATCTGCTGCTCTCCGGCGGTTCTGATTTCCATGGTACAAATAAACCGTATATTCATCTTGGCACCGGAAAGGGAAATATGGCTGTGCCGTATGAATTTCTGGAAGCTATGAAAAATTCTTTTGCAAATTAAATCTCTTATATAATGAAAGCATCAAATTTATTTTCTCTTCCTAGCTAACAATCGCCTGGTAAGCGAAAATAGATTTGATGCTATTTACGTTATGACATATTACCTTTTTAATAATTTCTTATACGACAAATCAATGGCAAATGCCCCAAGCGGCGCCGTAATCACGATGGCCAGAACTGCCACAGTAAGCACTGTATCTCCGCAGGCAAAACCTAATGCCAGCGGGATTCCTCCAATTGCCGCCTGAACCGTTGCTTTTGGTGTATAGGCCAGCATAGCAAACAGCCGTTCTTTTCGTTTCAGGTTTGTTCCTAACAGACATACAAATACACCAAGCATTCGAAATACAAGTGCACCAACAATTACAAGAAGAGCCTTTGCTCCGACTTTTCCAAGGTATGAAATATTTACTGTTGCGCCTACCAGCACAAACAGAAAAACTTCTGCTGCCACCCATAACTTTCCATATTTTGCAGAAAGCCGTTTTGCCACAACGTCTCTCTTTTTCTGTAACCCTACGCCGATAAACATAATTGCGATCAATGCTGAAAATGTAATAGCGGTTGTCAATTTATCTTCTATTACAACAAGTAAAAATGAAATACTCAAAATGATCAGCATCTTTGTCGTATCACGGATATGCACCTTTTTAAAATAATGAGCCAGCAAAAATCCAAGTAACAGTCCGATCGCAATTCCTAAAAATATGGAAATCGGAATATTTACAAACTTAAGCACGGAAGCACCTTCCCCCTGCATCATTCCGACAAAGGTGGAAAACAGAACAATGACATACACATCGTCAACGGATGCCCCCGCAAGGATCAATTGTGGAATTCCTTCTTTTACTCCATAGCCTTCATCCATAAGTTTTACCATTCGAGGAACAACCACAGCCGGTGAAACTGCCGCAAGTACAGCACCCATAATAGCCGCCTCCAATGTCGTTAATCCCATCAGTTTTGGCGCTAATAAAATCATGCCGATCAGCTCAAAAGATGCCGGCACAAAACACATAAGAACTGCCGGTCTGCCAATCTTTTTCAGTCCTGATACATCCAGTCCAAGTCCTGCTCTTGTCAGAATAATGATCAGTGCTATTTTTCGAAGGTCTGCGGATATACCAAGAATACTGCCATCCAACAGATTCAAGCCATATGGTCCCAGAACGATACCGGTGATCAACATTCCCAGCAGACTCGGCAATTTGATTTTTTTGCAGAGCCATCCCATGAACATTCCCAAAATCAGGATCAGTGCAATACTTAATAACATAAATTTCCTCCTTATATACGCAGAAAAAGCTGACACTTTCTGCGTTAATTTATTCGCAGAAGTCATCAGCTTTTATAAGCGGTTTAAGTAACTTTATTACTAAGGGAGAACTTCATTCCCTCTGAATTCTTTTGTAAGGATAACACACAAACTACTTTTTCGCAAGGAAAAGATTCCAGGTCCATTACAACGTCCCTCATTGGAATCCAGTACACAAAAAACAACATTAATAAAAATTTTTTACCACCTTCATCATCCATGCGGATGGAAAAATCTTACTTACAACTCGATAGAATTTGTAAAACACCCCCGGTGTATAAATGCCTTTTCCTTTTTCTGCTTTTTCCAATGCGTTAGCTGTGATTTCCGACATATCCAGAAATGGAAGTTTGTTGATTTTCTGGCTTTGTCGCCCCTGTCCTTTCGGATTCATTTCTGTATCCATATTCCCCGGGCAAAGAAGCAGTACATTGATATCTTTATCCAGTAACTCCTCACGAAGTGCTTTACCAAAATAATAAACATATTTCTTCGTTGCACTGTATACAGTCTGATTTGGAACCGGTACAAAGGAAGATACCGAACATGTAATAATTGTGTAACTGCCTTTCTGCATATAAGGAAGAATGATTCTTTGAAGTAGTGTCATTCCCCTGATATTAACAGAAATCATACTTAGAATATCTTCCTGCCCCATATCAGCAAATTTGCCTGATTTTTCATAACCTGCATTATTGATCAGCACTTTTATCTTTGGTTTTTCATTTTCCAGTTTTTTGATCAACCCATCATAAGAAGATTCATGACTTAAATCTATCTCTATTGCTACCACTTTCTTATTCTCATATTTCTTGGCAAGTTTATCCAATCGTTCTTTTCTTCTGGCTAAAATCCAGTATTCATCCATCTGTGGATACCTGTTTACAACTGCCTCTAAAAACTTTACTCCAAGTCCGGATGATGCTCCTGTAATGACTGCTATATCTGCCATATTTCCTCCTAAACCCTGGTATACGGATTTTTATACTGTCCATGTCTGTCCGTTTTTCCATTGCCATAACTGATTGCGAATTTCGGGCATCGGTGAAGGCATCCAAGACACATTTCACATGTTTCCGATTTCCAGACAGGATATCCTTCTTCCATCTGTATTGCCCTGACAGGACACTTTTTCTCACATACACCACAACCGATACATACGTCTTTGTTCACCGACAGATTTTTTGTTTTTCTCTCTGTCGCATACATATAAGCTGCCGGAATTGCAGCTACCCACTTCGGTAATTTTCTGTCGATAAAATCACCTTTTCTTTTTGACATTATATTGTCGATCACAAGCTCCAGCTGCTTTTTTCCGTCACTCAGCCACTTGTCAACTCTATTCTTATCCGTAAGGTCAAATACCAGTGTCCATGTGTCCGGCATGATCACACTGTAATAAGCATCAAACTTCTGTCCATGCTGTGCCATAATGTCCTTCGCCATGCTGCCAGCCTTACCTGTCGTTGTTCCATAGCTGGCAAGGAAAAATATATATCCGCAATTCTCTGCCCTGAGTCTTTCCAGATATTCTGCAACAATCCCCGGAAGCCTCCAGAAATAAGTCGGCACTACAATCCCAAGTATTTTTTCGTTGGAGAAACAATACCTGTTCTCACGGATACAGTCTACAATAGACATACATTTTTCATTGGCCGCATCTGCAATCTGTTCTGCAATATATTTTCCGTTTCCTGTTGCACTGAAATACAAAATCATTTTCTGTGAGCCTCCCATTCAACACTGCCAAGCAGGAATCTGACCGCCTGTAACGCTTCTTCTTTCTCTAATTGTTCCTTGTCAAAAAAACATTTGCCAGCACCATTCTGATTTTATTTCTTCGAATAATGTTTCTTCTGCCTTGCTTTTATATATTTTTCCAGTACCGAAAAACATATATCTATATCATCATCTGTACATAATTCTTCAAGCATACGCAAAGTTTCACCAAATACTTTTGTGTCATACTTCTCATGGTATACACACAATTCCTGTCCTTTTTCAGCAGCAAAAAAACACTGCTTTCTAAAATTATCTGCCGGATTTTCTTTATATATCAGCTCTTTCTGCTCCATCTTTTTTAGCATTTGTGAAATCGCAGCCTTGGATTTATCCCATTCCACAGAAAGCTGTGTGACATTTTTTCCTGGATGATCTTTGATGTATTTCAACATATGAACCTCAACCGGGGTGTACATTTCCCCTGTTCCGTAATCAATTGGAATATTAGATGCCATATATAAGGATGAGGCTCTGTGCATGATATCCGCTTTTTCAGAAATGGTATATTTTTCAATATTTGATGACATTGTTTTTTCCTCCTGATTTGTACCCCTATCATACCAAATTACCTTGTGAAATACTACTATTGACAATGCCATATTATTTTTCTAAAATAATGTTAAGTACATTAACATTATTTATTGATATGAAAAGCAGAAGAATTTTAACGGAGGATTTTACCATGATCATAAAAAACATTTATACTATATATTTCAGTCCGACAGGTGGTACACAAAAAATTGCGGAAGCTCTGTCAGATGATCTGTCACAGTTTTTACATGTTCCATCTCAGAAGATTGATCTGACAATTTTAGCAAACAGGCAAATAAGCTACGACTTTGATCCCCATTCGCTTGTCATA
Organism: Lachnospiraceae bacterium; assembly: GCA_022781925.1. Taxonomy (GTDB): domain Bacteria; phylum Bacillota; class Clostridia; order Lachnospirales; family Lachnospiraceae; genus Eubacterium_I. The sequence continues at coordinate 128,366 of JALESO010000043.1, read as the reverse complement.
CTTGCGATTCCGGTATATGCAGGTCGCATCCCAAATAAGTTACTGCCGGATTTAGAAAAATGTTTAAATGGAAGTGGAAAAACGGCAATCATTCCCATTAGTGTTTATGGCAATCGAAACTATGATGAGGCTTTACGTGAAATGCTTCTTCTTGCAGAAAAACACGGATTCATTCCCATTGGTGCTGCGGCCATGATCAGCCAGCATGCATTTTCCTCCCATATTGGCAAAGATTGTCCTGATTTTTCAGATTTTGAATCCCTGAAAGATTTTTCCAGCAAAATAGCTGAGAAAATCTTAAACAACCGGAATGTAACTGCTATCGCATACGACCGTAATACCCCGATCGGTCCTTACTATACCCCACTTAAGTCAGATCATACACCGGCCAGATTTCTAAAAGCAAAGCCGGTTACTGATATGGATAAATGTAACAATTGTGGTATTTGTGTCAGAAAATGTCCTATGGGAAGTATATCAGCCGATCATGTGGCAGATGTTTTTGGTATCTGTATAAAATGTCAGGCATGCGTCAAATTTTGTCCAGCACATGCCAAATATTTTACAGATGCGGATTTTCTCTCCCATGTAGAGATGTTGGAACATACATACACAGATCGCAAAGAAGCAAAATTTTTATTTTAGGAACAGTGTGGATGGTTAATTATGGAATTACTATTACTTGGAATTTTTTCAACAGTTCTTCTGACATGTGTATTTACCGGAGTTTCTGTTATTTATGCAATGCTTTTGGGGTTGGTAGTGTTTTTTGGATATGGACTGATAAAAAAGAAAACCTGGAAACAAATGCTTCTTTTTTCCTGGCAGGGAATGAAAACGGCAAAAAATGTTTTACTGACATTTATACTGATTGGAATGATGACTGCCATTTGGCGTGCAAGTGGTTCCATTGCATTTATCGTTTATTATGCATCTGAGATATGTGTTCCATCACTGATGCTATTAGCCGCTTTTCTTTTATGCTCTATGACATCTTTTCTGACAGGCACGTCATTCGGAACTGCCGCTACTATGGGCGTAATCTGCATGACAATGTCCAAGAGTATGAATATTCCGGAATTTCTTGCAGGAGGAGCAATCCTTGCCGGTGTTTATTTTGGTGACAGATGTTCACCAGTTTCTACCAGTGCATTACTTGTAAGTGAACTGACAAAAACAAATCTGTATGAGAATCTGAAAGAGATGGCAAAGACTGCTATCGTGCCGTTTACTGTATCCTGTGCTGCCTACTGGATTCTGGGTCTACAGACACATGCTGGTAAAGCAGAAGAAAATATCCGGACAGTATTAAGTGAATTTTATCATTTATCTATCTGGACATTAGCTCCCATCGTTGTGGTACTTGTGTTCTCACTTCTACGCATTGAGGTAAAAAGAACTCTTGCGGCAAGCGCACTTGTCGGAATTTTTATTGCAATACTGATACAAAAATATCCACTTTCGGATCTGCCATCCCTGTGTATTTTCGGTTTTTCAACAAAAGACCAGCAAATAAACAGTCTGATGGGTGGCGGAGGTATTCTGTCAAATATGAAAGTGATTGCAATTGTAGGCATTTCATCCTGTTACGCAGGTATTTTTAAAGGTACCAATTTTTTACATGGGATGAAAGAATTCATTGAAAAATCAAACAGCAGAATTACCCCTTTTGGAACAACACTGTTGATTTCGGTTCTAACTGCGGCAGTATCCTGCAACCAGACACTGTCAATCATGCTGACGAATCAGCTCTGTGGAGAAAGCAATACAGATAATAAAGAATTTGCACTTTCACTGGAAAATTCAGCAGTTATCGTGGCACCTCTCATCCCGTGGTCAATTGCATCAGCAGTCCCACTTGCATTTATTGATGCCCCAATTCAGAGTATATGCGCAACAATTTTTTTATACCTCCTTCCGATTTGTTATTTCGTTGAGAGGAAAAAGAAAGTGATGAAATAGAAAAGTTGCATCTTTTACCAAATGTTTTCCAGATATTCTGTAACAATTTCCAGCATAGGAAAAGCTAGTCAATTACCTTCCGATAATACAGATACGAATAGATTACCGGCAAAATACACGGAATAATGGCAAGTACCAGAAGTATCCACACATTTTGAAATGGTGAAGTTGCGATCAAAACAATACCTCCGATCACCATACACTTTCCTCCGAACCGATGCGTATGATACCAGTTTTCAGAATCGCATAAGGCCCATGGGACACGAAATCCAATACTGTAGTTCGGTTTTATTTTTGGAATAAAATTACCTAAAATAAGATAAAGAGCTCCAATGAGTACTCCACCAATAACCCCCGTATTAAGCTGGTATCCTAAGTTGTACACATAAATCATGTTACAAACAACCAAAGAAACCAACGGACATATCCACAAAACAACCTGAAATACTTTTTTGCTGATATTTTTTTCCTTCGGATCAATGTTTGTTACAACCACACAGATAAAATGAATCATCAGCAGAATGAATGGTAGCCCAAACACAGCAAAAACTTTGGAGCTATACCCATTTGGCTGATTATCTGCCCCGAAATGTGTTGCAACAGAATCCGGTAACTGTTTCCATAAAAGCAAACCTATAACGATTGGCAATAATGTCACGATAGATGTAAACACTAGCATTTTTTTATGTTGTCTGATCATGATCTTTTCCTCCCTTTAATTCACTGATCCACAAAAGAATTTCCTCAAGCACAGTGGCATTAAGCTCATAATAAATATATTTTCCTTCCCGTTCGTCACGGATTAAATCCGCATCCTTCAAAACAGACAGATGACGTGAAATTGCCGCACCCGAAATAGAAAAATGATTACAGATCTCACCCGCAGACATTCGCGACTGCTTGAGTAAATTAAGTATTTCACGTCTTGTAGGATCAGCAAGTGCGTGAAGTGTGTCCTGCATTCCCAAATTCATTCCTCCATCATTTAACATTTCAGTTAATTGTTAAATGTATTATAACACGATAACTTTATTTGTCAAGGAGCCTGTGCCGGCTAATGCCAGCCCTCTCAATCTTTATTTCGTCTCCTGTCTGCTCTTTCCCATCACATCTTTTTTCTTCGACATAACGCATAAATTCCGACAAGCAAAAAGGAAGGTGCCATGATTCCGGCAAGGATTCCCATTCTCATATTGCCAGCCGCACTTGACACAAAGCCTACCAAAGTCGGTCCCCCGGAACAGCCAAGGTCTCCTGCTAACGCAAGCATTGCAAAAAGTAATGTTTCGCCTCTCCGCAATGCCGCCGATGCCTTGCTGAAAGTACCCGGCCACATAATGCCTACGGAAAAACCGCAGATGCCACAGCCGATAAGTTCAACGATCGGTATTGGAACAAGTGAGATACAAAGGTAGGATGCGATGCACAGCACACAACTTAACTTCATAAATCTGTTCAGATCAAGTTTATCTCCATATTTACCATAGATAAGTCTCGAAAGTCCCATAAGGATTGAAAAAGCCATCGGTCCCACCAGATCTCCAAGCGTCTTTGTAATGCCAAGTCCTTCCTCTGCAAACGTCGATGCCCACTGGCTTACTGCCTGTTCTGAAGCTCCTGCACATGCCATCATGACCATAAGGATCCAAAATATTTTTTCACCGAAAAGCTCTTTCAGGTTCATTCCCTTTTCGTCCTCATCCGTAAGACTGTATATCGGGACTTTGGTAAACAAGATCATATTTCCAATCGGAATGATTGTCCAAAAAAGTGTGAGTATTTTCCAGTGATCTATCCCCACTAATGCAAAAAATACGGTTGAAATAAGTACGACACCAGTACATCCCCAGCAGTAAAAAGAATGCAGCAGACTCATTGCTGCTTCCTTATTGTCTGTCGGACATGCTTCAATGATCGGACTGATCAGCACCTCTATCAGCCCTCCTCCAATTGCATACACGAACACTGCTATTAATATTCCTGTAAACGGATTTTGCATAATTTCCGGAAGAATGGTAAGCAATAGTAAACCCAGTGCTGCGCATATGTGGGCTATGATCACAGAGGCTCTATACCCGATTTTATCTATAAATCCTGCTGATAACAGATCAACCAGCAGCTGTATCATAAAATTGACTGTAATAAGCAATGTGATCTGTGTCAACGGGATGTGATAACTTTTCTGAAAAGTTACAAACAACAATGGCACAAAACTGTTCACAATTGCCTGAACTATGTAGCCTATAAAACAGGCATATGTGGTTTTTTGATAATCAAATTTCATATTTCAGTTTCTCCAATAATCCTTATTTTTATCTTATAGTTCCATCTGTTTTTAACAATTTTCTTTCCAATCTATTGTATTTATCTCAATTACTTTATCTTTTAGCTTTCATCTCCACATTTATCACTAAAAAATCGAAGAACGCTTCCCCAATAACGATCAAAACGGAAGCATTCTTCGATTTCATTATAGTTTCTGAAATATATTATTTTTCTCAAAAAATATCCATCAGGAAAACTTCTCAATCACCTCTGCCACGCCGTCTTCGTTATTATCATGCTCTGTGACATAATCTGCGGCATCTTTCACGCTCTGCACCGCATTTTTCATTGCCACACCCACACCGGCATTACGGATCATACTGATATCATTCTCCTCATCTCCGATGGCCACCGCGTTTTCAATCGGCACTCCAAGAAAATCACATAAAAACTCCACGCCATATCCTTTATTGGCTCCCAACGGACAATACTCCAGATATTCTTTGCAGGAGAAAAAGCTGCTGCACTTTCCTTTCTCCCACTCTGCATGTGCCTGCTGAAATGCTTCCAGACGTTCTTTATGTTCCAGATCGATCAGAAGCATTTTCGGCGGTTCCTCATACAGCATGCTGTTCAGATTTCCGGTAATCCTGCATGGCATTCCGGTCTTTTTCGTATAAAAGTCAAGTTCTTTATTGCGTTCTGCTGCAAGCACCTGTGTATCAGAATAGGTCTGGATATGTATACCGGCTTCTGTCGCCTCCCGCAGCAGATATTCGGCATACTCGATTGGCAGACGCTTGTTGCTCAGGATACAATCTGCAGAAAAATCATAGATAGTTCCGCCATTGTATGCTACCAGATAGCAGCCCGGCCGCGTTAATCCAAGTTCTTTTGCAATTCTCCGGCCACTGCTGACAGCTCGTCCGGTCGCAAGGGCGATATAATGTCCCTGATCCACTGCATTCCTTAGTGCTTCCCGATTTTTATCTGAAATCGTTTTATCATCCCGCATCAATGTTCCGTCAAAATCAATAAAGAATATCTTTTTTTCCATACGACTGGCCTCCCGCGATCCATCTTCCTTTTCTCATAAGGTGTTACTTCATAAGTATTTTCCCAGAATATCCGGTTTTTCCTTATCAATATGATTGTACCATAGTTTCCAATTTGTTACTATCTGTAATTTCCCAAAATCTTAAAATTCCGGGCTTCATCACGTAAGCCAAGCACTGCATTTTTAATCGCACTGTCATTCAGATTGCCGCTAAGATCCATAAAGAACCGATAATCCAGCGGATCTCTGGAAATAACAATGGACTCGATTCGATTCATATTCAGGTTATTATAAGTCAGATGAGACATCAGGTGATATAATGATCCGCAGGCATCCGGTGCCTCAAAACAGATGCTGATCTTGTCCGCGCCGCTCAGAGTCACACGGTCTTTGGAAATCAGCAGATAGCGGTCCTTCGGCTGCGGGCTTGTCTCATATTCCTCCAGAATGTAAAAACCATACTCTGCCACCAGATTATAGTTAGCAGATACATAACCCGAAGTCGGGTCCTGCATCGGAAGAAAGGCGAAATTAACTTCTTCCCGTTGCAAGACTTCGCAGGCTTCCCGCCAGTCTGCGCATTTCTGCAGACCACACTCTTCCGGGAAATAGCTTTTTGCCGCCTCTTCAGAAGCCGGAATAAAAGCTGCTGCTGCATGGGTGAAATCAAGTTCTTTTACTTCCACAAAACCAGTCGGTGCAAATTTGCCATGCTCGGTCAGAAGCTGATACTGCCGTTTTCTGCTGACGGACATGATATGTTCAAATAACTCTCTGACACCATGACTGTTAAAATCAGAATGTGCCAGACTTGCCACAGAATCTAATTTTGACACCTCACGCTCTTTGTCAAATACAGCCTTTCCGGTTGAAATTTTATACTCTGCCACCTGAGTGGTCAGTACCATACGGTTTTCAAATAACTCCACGATCTGACGGTCAATGCCGTCAATCTCTTTTCGAATATCCAGTAAATCTTTCATCTGCCTTACTCCTTATGTTCACCCATATTTTCACTAAAATAGAATAAATAAATCAATTTTTCCTGCCTTATCGCCATCTTTGGTTATTTACCAAAAACAAACATATCATTTTACAGGTCAAACAGCGACAACTGATTGGATTCCGGAAGATCTGACAGAATCCCCAGTTCTACCATCTTGTCAATGACGGTCTTGCTGACCTTTGTACGCTGTCGGAAATCATCTCTTGAAAGGAATTTTCCGTCTTTTGCCGCCTCTACCACTGCATCCGCCGCTTTGTCTCCCAGACCGTCAATGGTACTGATGGACGGCATCAGTTTATCATCAATGATCTGGAAATGATGCGCTTTTGCCCGATACAGGTCAATCGGTAAAAATTCAAATCCACGGGCATACATTTCCTGTACGATACGCATATCTTTGTAAGTATCCTGTTCCTTTTTGGACAGTTCATCTTTCCGTCGTTCATATTCACGCATATGATGTTCCAGACGTTCTTTGCCCTGACACATCAATTCATAGTTAAAGGATGTGGCACGAATACTGAAGAATGCTGCATAATAAGCCAGTGGGTAAAATACCTTACACCAGGCGATACGCCATGCCATCATAACGTAAGCTGCCGCATGGGCCTTCGGGAACATGTACTTGATTTTTTCACAGGACCACACATACCAGTCCGGCACACCGTGATCCAGCATGTCCTGCTTATACTCCGGCCATTCTTTACATTTTCCGTTGGCAACGGCACCTTTTCGCACACGCTCCATAATGGTAAAGGCTTCCTCACTGTCCAGTCCTTTTCCGATCAGATACGTCATGATATCATCTCGGGTACAGATTGCCGTGGAAATCGTTGCTTTTCCTTCCTGGATCAGTGTCTGGGCATTTCCAAGCCATACGTCTGTTCCATGGGACAGACCTGCGATTCGGACCAGATCCGAAAATGCCTGCGGTTTCGTATCGATCAACATCTGCATCGCAAAATCGGTACCAAACTCCGGGATTCCAAGGGCACCCAGCTTACAGCCACCGATATCTTCCGGTTCAATGCCGAGAGCTGAAGTATTCTGGAATAAGGACATGACTTCCGGGCTGTCCAGGGGGATCGTCTGCGGATCCACCCCGGTCAGATCCTGAAGCATACGGATCATGGTCGGATCATCGTGTCCGAGAATATCAAGTTTCAGTAAGTTGTGGTCAATGGAATGGTAATCAAAATGCGTCGTAATGATATCCGTTGTCATATCGTTGGCCGGATGCTGTACCGGGGTGAAGGAATAAATATTTTCGCCTAACGGAAGTACAATAATTCCACCCGGATGCTGACCGGTGGTCCGGCGAACACCAACGCATCCCTGCACGATCCGGTCGATCTCACAGTTTCGTTTTGGGACACCCCGTTCCTCATAATAGTGTTTTACATATCCAAATGCCGTCTTATCCGCAAGGGTACCGATGGTTCCTGCACGGAAGGTCTGTCCGTCGCCGAAAATAACCTCCGTGTACTTATGTGCCTTACTCTGGTAATCACCGGAGAAGTTCAGATCGATATCCGGCTCTTTGTTTCCCTTGAACCCAAGGAAAGTTTCAAATGGGATATCAAAGCCTTCTTTCATCAGCTTCTGACCACAGTGCGGACAGTTGCGGTCCGGCATATCACACCCTGCCTTCCCGGCATAGCTTTTTACCAGATCCGAATCAAAATCCACGTAATGGCAGTTGCTGCAGATATAATGCGGACTCAGCGGATTTACTTCCGTGATTCCTGCCATAGTTGCTACAAAGGAAGAGCCTACGGAACCACGGGAACCTACCAGGTACCCATCCTCGTTTGACTTCCATACCAGCTTCTGTGCAATAATGTACATAACGGCAAATCCATTGGAAATAATGGAATTCAGCTCACGCTCCAGTCGCTCCACGACCACCGGTGGAAGTTCTTCGCCATAAATCTCATGGGCTTTTGTGTAACAGATCTCACGCAGCATCCCGTCGGAATTTTCAATAACAGGCGGACACTTGTCCGGTCTGACCGGTGCAATCTTCTCACACATATTTGCGATCTTATTCGTATTTTCAATGACTACTTCTTCTGCTTTTTCACTGCCCAGGTATTCAAATTCCTTCAGCATTTCCTCGGTGGTACGAAGAAAAAGCGGTGCCTGCTGATCTGCATCATCGAAGCCCTTGCCCGCCATAATGATACTGCGGTATATGGAATCCTCCGGATCCAGGAAATGAACGTCACAGGTTGCCACCACCAGTTTGTTGAACTGTTCTCCCAGCTCCACGATCTGCCGGTTGATATCTTTCAGATCTTCTTCCGATTCCACCGGTTCCTTATCGCTGCGCAGCATAAACGCATTGTTTCCCAACGGCTGGATTTCCAGATAATCATAAAACTGTACAATTCGTGCTACCTCTTCCTGGGAACTTCCCCGCAACAGTGTACGATATAATTCTCCCGCCTCGCAGGCAGAACCAAGCAGGATTCCTTCCCGGTATTTCATAAATTCACTTTTCGGAATTTTCGGTCGCCGGTTATAATATTTAATATGGGAATCCGATACCAGACGATACAGATTCACACGGCCGATATCGTTCTGTGCCAGCATGATTGCATGGTAACTTGGCAGCTTCCGGATACTCTCTTCTGTGTAACTCTCCATCTGTGCCAGTTCTTCCATGGTTTCTATGCCCCGCTCCCGCAGCATTTCCACAAACTTGATAAACATCTCTGCCGTACAGGCGGCATCATCCACTGCACGATGATGGTTTTCCAGAGAAATATTCAATGCTTTTGCTATCGTATTCAGCTTAAATCGATTCAGTGAAGGCAACAGAACACGAGCCAAAGCCACCGTATCCAACACAGTCTTTTCGCACCCCAGACCTAACTGCTCACAGTTATGCCGGATAAAACTCATATCAAAATCAGCATTATGTGCCACCATGACTGCACCCTGACAAAATTCCATAAACTGTGGCAGGATGTCATGGATCACTGGTGCATCCAGTACCATGTCATCCGTGATATGCGTCAGCTTCTCAATCTCATACGGAATCGGTATTTTCGGATTGACAAAAGCAGAAAACCGGTCTGTAATGGAACCGTTTACGACTTTCACCGCACCAATCTCAATAATCTTGTTCTTAACGGCACTGAATCCCGTGGTCTCAAGGTCAAATACCACAAATGTATCGGCAAAAGACTGTCCCATGGGATTTTCTACCAGTCCTTTCAGATCATCCACCAGATACGCTTCCATACCATAAATAATCTTGAAATCATCATCCTTGCCGATGGCATGATTTGCATCCGGAAAGGCCTGTACATCTCCATGATCTGTAATGGCAATGGCTTTGTGCCCCCATTTCATGGCACGTTTGATGATGTCTTTGACATCGGATACACCATCCATATCGCTCATCTTCGTGTGGCAGTGCAGTTCCACACGTTTCACCGGACTGGTATCCATACGGGTGGACACAAAAGACGGAATCTTTTTGATTCCGATGACAGAACCGATAGTCAGCTCACTGTCAAACCGATCAATGGTTGTCACACCTTTAATCTTCAGAAATGCACCTTTCGCAACCCCGCCGTCTTTGATTTCCTTGAGATATTCGTCTTTGCAGAACATTTTTACCATGATCGTATCCGTAAAATCTGTAACAGAAAACATCAGAATCGTTTTCTCACCACGGATCGGACGCTCCTCCATCGACAAAATCTGTCCACGGATGACAACCTCTCCCATCTCGCCCATGATCTGGTCAATGCGAATCGCCTCTTCTTCAAAATCACGTCCATATATTACATCCGGATTGTCGGATTTCTTGAAAGACCCCCGCTCCCGGAAATCCCGGTTTCCACCATTTTTTTTTCGGAAACCACCACGTTCTTCCTGTTTTGCCGACTTTTTGTCTGCTGCAGGTGCCTCCTTTTTGGCAGCCGAAGCTTCCATCTTCTTTACCGCAGCTACTTTCTTCGTAGGTTTTGCGGCAGTCTCCCCGGTCTCCCATGGCACTTCCGATGCACCTGCTTCCTCATTCTCCAGATATTCTCCTTCCGAATGACGTTTCGCCCCGAAACTGGACAGACGGATCACGTTTTCCACTTCATTCTGCATCTTGATATCCGCATTCTTCCGGTATTTTGACTCTTCTTTTTCATGAAACTCCATCTGGATCTGCACGGACAGATTACAGCGCTCATTGAAAATCTTCTCAAGAATGTGATAGATCTCTTCTTCTTTCTGATGTGCCAGTACCGAATCTTCCAGACTGATACGCAGCACCTTTTCTTCCTCTACCTCAAGTTTTGCATGCCGCAGCAGGTTATATTCCAGCAGGCTGTACCGGTGAAATTCCGTCAGGATACTGTTCCAGTACGCATCCAGCAGATTTTTCAGCGTATACTGCTCGGACAGTTGAAAGTTCTCAATGATCTTGATATTCATGGAATGATGTGGAAACAGCTGACGCTTCAGTTCACTTTCCAGAAAATATACTTTCTCTTTTGGCAAAAGTCTGCCGCATCCCAGATAAATACGCAGCGAGTTTCTCTGTCTCGTGGTAGAGACCTTTGAAACCGTAGCGTCCCCCAGCATGCCCTGCAGATCCGTATCCAGTTTTAACTGTGGAAATACTTCAAAAAAACTTTTTGCCATCTGTTTACTCACTCCAATTGATCAATTCCTGACGCAATGCCTCCAGTAACTCTGCTTCCGGAACTTTCTTTATCACTTCCCCACGGCGGATGATCAGACCTTCCTGTCTGCCGCCGCAGATGCCGAGATCTGCCTCTTTCGCTTCTCCCGGTCCGTTCACCACGCAGCCCATAACGGCTACTTTTATATCCAGTGGAAACTCTGCCACCATGTTTTCTACTTTGTTTGCCAGACCGATCAGATCAATGCTGGTACGTCCGCAGGTCGGACAGGAAACAATCTCAATGCCGCCTTTGCGCAATCCAAGGGTTTTTAAGATCAGTTTGGCAGATTTGATCTCTTCCACCGGATCTCCGGTCAGGGACACACGGATCGTATCACCGATCCCCTGATTCAGGATCAGCGCCAGGCCGATGGATGATTTGATATTTCCGCTTATGATAGTTCCGGACTCTGTGATTCCCACATGCAACGGATAATCTGTCTGCTTCGAGATCAGTTCATGTGCTTTGACACACATCATGACATCGGAAGATTTGATACTGATGACCAGATTGTCATAGGCAAAATCCTCGATCATTTTTACTTTATCCAGTGCGCTCTCCACGATTCCTTCTGCGGTAACGCCGTGGTATTTCTCCACCAGTTCTTTTTCCAGGGAACCGCTGTTTACACCGACACGGATCGGGATATTCCGCTCTCTGGCACAGTCCACCACTGCCTTTACACGCTCTGCGGAACCGATGTTACCCGGATTGATACGGATCTTGTCCGCACCGTTTTCCATGGCCGCAATGGCAAGCCTATAATCAAAATGTATGTCCGCAACAAGTGGAATATGAATCTGTTTTTTGATCTCCGCGAGTGCTTTTGCCGCATCCATATCCGGGACGGTACATCGAATGATCTGACATCCTGCACGCTCCAGCTGAAGGATCTGCGCCACAGTCGCCTCCACGTCCTGTGTCTTCGTATTTGTCATGGACTGAATTGCGATGGGATGATCACCGCCAATGACCACATCACCAATTCGTACTTCTCTTGTAGATTTTCTCTCTGCCATTTTCTTCTCCTCTTAAATGATAAGAAAGTCCTTCCTGACAACTGTTCCTTTTTTCAACAGTTCCGGAAGAACATTCTTATATGTTTGATCATGGGATCAGTTTTCGAATATCGTTAAACATAATCAGGATCATCAGGCCAAACAGGCACAACAGGCCGATAAAATGTACCATACCCTCTTTGTCCTCGCTGACTCTCTTTCCACGGATCGCCTCGATCACCAGAAATACCAGACGGCCTCCATCCAGCGCCGGAATCGGAAGTAAATTCATCACCCCCAGGTTTGCCGACAGCAGTAATGCCAGATTCAATAAGTTCATCCAGACATAAAAAGCACCGTCCGATCTGCTCATGTCATAGGTATCACCAATGGTTTTTACGATTCCCACCGGTCCGGACAGATCATTGACGCTGACCTGACGGGTCAGAAGCATCTTCAGGCTTCCTACCGTATACTGGATCCAGTATTTTACCTCATACGCACTGTATTGCAGCGTCTTTAACGGACCGACTTTTGTATATTCTCCGGAGCCGTAAATACCGTAACGGTAGCGTCCCTGCTCTTCATCGTAAGTCGGCTGTACTTCCACGGTATTGCGCTCCCCGTTTCTCTCATAAGTCACTTCCACGGTCTCACCGGCATGAAACAGGGTATACATGCTGATCTCCTTGAAAAAATGAATGTGCTTGTGATTCATTTTCAGGATCTCATCACCAGCCTGCAGTCCTGCTGCCTGTGCGCCGTATCCGTCTTCCACCTGTGCCACTACCGGGGTGGAGATTCCGATATTACCGAGAATGATCACCGCCAGTACAAATGCCATGATAAAATTGAACACCGGTCCGGCTGCGACTACGCTGATCCGTGCCCAGACTGATTTTTTCTGAAAGGAACGGTCATCATCGCTCTGGCTGTCCTCGCCTTCCATCATACAGGCACCGCCAAAGGGCAGCAGCTTAATGGAATATTTTGTCTCTCCCTTTGTAAAACCGACGATGGTCGGTCCGAGTCCCAGAGAAAACTCATTGACCCGGATCCCGTTGGCCTTTGCCAGCAGAAAATGTCCCAGTTCATGGAACAGGATAATCGCACTGAACAGCAGGATCGCTATGATATATTTTATGATCACCCTACCACCTGCTTTCTATCCATTCATATACCGCTGCTTCCGTTGCCAGGATTTCCTCTACGGACGGATGTTCGATATATGTAATTTCCTCCATTGCAGATGCGATAATATCTGGAATATCCAGAAATGCGATCCTGCGTTCCAGAAACATTGCCACCGCTTTCTCATTGGCTGCATTGAATACCGTTGGGATATTGCCGCCGCGGCGCATTGCCTCCAGGGCAAATTTCAGTCCTTCGAAGGTCTCCATATCCGGTGCTTCAAATGTCATCTGACCCAGTTTGTAAAAATCAAGGCGCATGCCCCGCAGGAACCGTCGTTCCGGATAATACAGTGCATACTGGATTGGAAGCTTCATATCCGGTGTACCAAGCTGTGCAATGATGGCGCCATCCTCATACTGTACCATGGAATGGATCACACTCTGCGGATGCACAACCACCTGGATCTGGTCGAGGTCCACATCAAACAGCCACTTTGCCTCCATGACTTCCAGCCCTTTGTTTACCAGAGTAGCGGAATCAATGGTAATCTTTCTTCCCATGACCCAGTTCGGATGCTTCAGGGCATCTTCCAGACGTACCTGGGAAAGCTGCTCTCTCGTCATGCCACGGAAGGGGCCTCCGGACGCAGTCAGCAGAATCTTATCGATCTTATTTCCATGTTCTTTTTCTCCGTTCAGAGACTGGAAGATCGCACTGTGTTCACTGTCCACCGGCAGAATGCGGACACCGCATTTTTTTGCCAGGGGCATAATGATATGTCCGGCTGTCACCAGTGTCTCCTTGTTTGCAAGGGCAATGTCCTTGCCTGCCTCGATGGCTGCGATCGTCGGCCGGATACCCAGCATGCCAACGATGGCTGTCACAAACACTTCTGCTTTTTCTTCACAGGCCACTGCCATCAATCCATCCATGCCGGATAATACCGGAACATCCAGATCGCTGATCCGCAGTGCCAGTTCTTTTGCTTTTTCTTCTGTCTTTACTGCTGCCAGAACCGGTCTGAATTCACGGATCTGCTGCTCCAGCAGATCGATATTATCACCGGCAGATAAAGCAGTTACTTTGATATCCTGCTGTGCACGCACAACTTCCAGTGTCTGGGTACCGATGGAACCGGTTGAACCCAGAATCGCGATATATTTCATATTTGTATTCCCTCTTCCATGAAAGTTAATTTAATTAAATGGCAAGCTGTAACAGATTACCAGTCAGATAAAAAATGATCGGTGCGGTAAAGATCACGCTGTCAAAACGATCCAGAATACCGCCGTGACCCGGGATCAGTTTTCCATAATCCTTGATCTCGAAATTACGTTTGATCGCAGATGCCGCCAGATCGCCAACCATGGAGATCAGTGCGCCTGCTGCACAGATACCTGCCATCATAAAAATATATGGAACATCCACGCCCATAGAACCGCGGAAAAGGAATCCGTAAATAATGGTCAGCAGTGCCGCTCCTACGACACCGCCCACAGCTCCTTCCACTGATTTTTTCGGGCTTAACACCGGCGCCATCTTGTGTTTTCCCAACAGCATACCCACGCAGTACGCACAGGTATCGCAGCCCCAGGAGCACAGAAAGATCAGCCATACAAGGTATTTTCCACCCTCCAGAGAACGTGTCTCATAAATGCAGGACAGCATCACTGCCACATAGAACACACCGAAAAAGGCTGCAATGATCTGATTTGCATGAAATTTCGGATAACCAAATACAAACACACACATGCACACGATGAGCAGCGCCATCACAAACATCATGCTGTCCGGTATAAAGTCAAATACCAGGTTCAGATAGTATACGATGGCTGCCACATATCCGACGATACCCGGTGCACTTTTCTCAATGCCAAATACACGGTACAGTTCAAACAGACCGATTAGGGAAATTACACCCAGTACGGTCAGCAGCAGATAACCTCCGTGTATAATAAATAACAATGCCAGCAGTACCAGTACGATACCGCTTAACAGTCTTGTCTTAAACATACTATTTTCCTCTCTTACGTTCCGATATTTTTTATCATCAAATGTGTCTTTCCTGCTTACTCTGACGAAACACACCCGTTTTTCTCACATATGCGCAAACTAAATGCAATGATTTTTAAGCTTTCACTTTACCGTAACGGCGATCGCGACTGGTATAAGCTTCCAGTGCCTTCACCAGTTCTTCTTTGTTAAACTCCGGCCACGGTGTATTCGTAAAATAAAATTCGCTGTACGCATGCTGCCACATCAGATAGTTGGACAGTCTCTGCTCTCCGCTGGTGCGGATCATCAGATCCGGGTCAGGAATTCCTGCTGTATCCAGATAATCGGAAAAATGTGCCTCGTCCACATCCTCCAGCGCAATCTTTCCATCTTTATAATCCTGCATCATCCGACGCATGCCACGCATCATCTCATCCCGGCTGCCATAGTTGATGGCAATCTGAAACTGCAGACCGGTATTTTTCGCCGTATCTGTCTCAAGTACACGGATGCTCTCCTGCAGATCTTCTGCCAGCCCGGTCTTGTCCCCGATGACACGCACACGGGTATTATTTTTCATCGCCTTGTTATAGCAGATCTTGATATACTTACGGAATAAAAACATCAGCGTCTTTACTTCTGCTTCCGGACGGCTCCAGTTCTCCGTGGAAAACGCATACACGGTCAGATACTTAATGCCCAGCGCATCTGCATCCTCACAGACATCCATAATGACATCTGCGCCTTTGGAATGGCCATATGTCCGCGGCATTCCCTTGGATTTCGCCCAGCGTCCGTTTCCATCCATGATGATGGAGACGTGTGTCGGTATCTTTAACTGTGAAAGTTCCATATTTTTCCCCTTTCTCAGAAAAGGACATAGCCTGCGCCATGTCCCCATCCTTTCATCTCATCAGTCTGTTGTATTCTGATTATACAGTCATGATCTCTTTTGTTTTCTCAGCAATCGCACCATCGATCTCAGCGATAAATTTGTCTGTCAGCTTCTGAACCTGAACTTCCAGATCTTTGATCTCGTCCTCAGATACATCGCCGCCTTTACCCATTTTCTTTAATGCATCGTTTGCATCACGACGGATGTTACGAACAGCAACTTTGGCAGCCTCGCCTTTTTTCTTCACATCTTTTGCAAGATCTTTACGTCTCTCCTCTGTCAGCTCTGGGAATACCAGACGAATGCATTTTCCATCATTTGTCGGATTGATACCGAGATCAGATGTCATAATCGCTTTCTCAATGGCTTTTACCATGGATGCCTCCCATGGCTGGATCATGATCATGCGTGCTTCCGGAACAGATACGTTTGCAACCTGCTGGATAGCGGTCGGTGCTCCGTAATAATCTACGCGGATCTGATCCAGTACATGCGGGTTTGCACGGCCAGCACGGATGGAAGTGTACTCTTCCAGTAAGTTGTTGTAAGATTTCTGCATCTTTGTCTCATAAGGTTTGATTGTCTCGTTTGCCATATTCTAATCCTCCAGATATATTCTTTTTTACCTTCTGTTATCGTTACAATATTGTCCTGTCCACAATACTGCGATACTTGTACTATATTTTATTTTATACGGTTACTTTTGTTCCGTTAAAATCACCGCTGATCGCTTTTACGATGCTGTTTTCTTCATTTAAACCAAATACATACATCGGCATTTTGTTTTCCATGCTCAGGATAGATGCTGTCAGATCTACAACTGCCAGCTGTTTGTCGATGACTTCCTGAATGCTTACTTCATCATAACGTTTTGCATCCGGATTTGTCTTCGGATCACTGTCATATACACCGTCGATGGCTTTTGCCAGCAGGATCACATCTGCCTCGATCTCGATGGCACGCAGAACAGTTGCTGTATCTGTGGAGAAGTACGGATGACCGGTTCCTCCTGCGAAAAATACAACCATTCCTTTTTCAAAATATTTATTTGCACGGTCTTTGGAAAACAGTTTTGTAAAAGAACCGCACTCAAACGGAGTCAGTACATTTGTTTTCATTCCAACGGAACGGAAAATCTCGGATACATAGATGCAGTTCATGACAGTTGCAAGCATTCCGATCTGATCTGCCTTTGTACGGTCAATGGTCTCACTGGTACGTCCTCTCCAGAAGTTTCCTCCGCCGATCACAATGCCGACTTCGATTCCCTGATCTACCAGCTGTTTTACCTGATTTGCAACAACGGTAACCGTTGCTTCGTCAAAACCAAATTTTTTATCTCCTGCCAGAGCTTCTCCGCTCAGTTTCAGTAAAACTCTCTTCATAAGAATTCTGTCCTTTCCTTTTATCTTTATTTTGTCTGTAATCATTATATATTACAGTTCACACGCGCCATTCGCAAAACGCCCTTTGGGCTTCTCCGTAGCTACGCTCCTACTTTTGCTCATAAAAAGGCGCTCCCTTCATCATTATGCATCCAGATAATTCCTCATGCAAGCATGATCATTATCTGGATACATACGATGAGTGAACTGTAATCATTATATCATACCTTTTTCGTTTGTGGTAGCGAAATTTACTCGCAGTATACGCCGCCACATTTCTCAATACATGCCTTTGCCACCACGTTCATGGCGTCAATATAGAAATCCGGATTCAGACTGTAATTGACATTCAGCACAGACAGTTCTGTACAGGCAAGGATCACTGCATCGCAGCCCTGTGCCCGCAGTTCATGTACCACATTCATAAACTGATGCCGGTCTCCCTTCTCTCCACGCTTGATCTGCTCATAGATCAGAGACATGACATCTTTCTGACGTTCCTCAGAAGGATATACGACTTCAATCCCCTGGGCTTCCATGGCCTTCTTGTACATGCCACCTTTGACGGTACCATCCGTCGCCATGACACCGACTTTCTTACGTCCGCGCTCTGCCGCATACCGTGCCGTCTCCTCGATCATATTGATGAACTTTCCGTTGGTCAGTTCCTGCAGACGGTCTGCAAAATAATGGCAGGTATTACACGGAATGGCAAAATATTCACAGCCCAGCTGCTCCATTCCACGGATATCCTTTGCAATGATATCCCAGAGATAGTCCTGCCTGCCGCACAGAATGCACTCGGTCCGGTCCGGGATCGATGCATGGTTATAAATGAGGATGTCCAGATGCTCCCGGTCATTATTGACGGATGTATTGTCAATGATCTTCTTATAAAAAAGAACCGTCGCCTCGGAACCCATGCCTCCTAATATTCCTAACTTCTTTTTTTCCATATTCTTATGGTTTCCTTTCCTTTATAAAGGGCATACCTTTGCACTTTATTCCTTTCGAATATATCAAATCTGTTTCCCAGTGTCAACCGCGTCTTATTTTATAATTTTTTCAGGGAATTGAACTTGTATAAATAATCCATCTGGTATAAAATAATGCAGGAATATGGGAGACTATCGCTTCCTATTCAAAAACAAAATAACAGTGATCATATCAAACTGGAGGATTATAAATATGGAATTTAAAGATCAGCCATTCATACCAATGCTTTTTGGCGGCGACATCAATACATACAGTGTTGCCCGTGCATTTTATGAAGAATATCAGGTAAAAACTTATGTATTCGGAAAGTTTCCAAGCGGCCCGAGTTATAACAGCAATATTATCGAATACCATGCAGATTTAAAAATTGATACAGATGACGTATTCATGAAAACTGTCCGTGATTTTGCTGCCGCACATGCGGACAAAACCGTTCTGACCATCGGATGCGGCGATTCCTATGTGGCACTGTGCAGCCGTCACAAAGACGAGATGCCGGAAAATGTCATCGCTCCGTATATCGATTTTGAACTGATGGACAGACTGCAGCAGAAAGAACTGTTCTACCGTCTTTGCCGGGAACACGATATCGATTTTCCAGATACACTTGTGTTCCGTTATGGCATGGATCTGGATTTTGAGCTGCCGTTTTCTTTCCCGGTCATTTTAAAACCGTCCAACTCCGTTATGTACTGGGAGCATGAATTCCCGACACAGGAAAAAGTATATAAGATTGACAGCGATAAAAAATTAAAAGACACCATCCGTCAGATTTACGATGCCGGCTATACAGATTCCCTGATCATTCAGGATACCATTCCGGGAAACGATGAGTACATGCGTGTACTGACCTGTTTCTCCGGCAAAGATAAAAAAGTAAAAATGATGTGTCTCGGACACGTTCTGTTAGAGGAACATACACCGCACGGATCCGGAAACCATGCAGTCATCATCACAGAGCCGCAGGAAGAACTGATGACCAAAGTCAAAAATCTGCTGGAGACCATCGGCTATGTGGGATTTTCCAATTTCGATATCAAATACGATGTCCGCGACAACCGCTACAAATTCTTTGAGATCAACACCCGTCAGGGACGTTCCAACTACTATGTGACCGGTTCCGGTTTCAATGTAGCCCGTTACTTCGTAGAAGAATTTGTATATAATAAGGATATTCCTTTCGAGATTGCCAAGGAAGAGCATCTCTGGATGGTTGTACCGAAAGCAGTTGCCCGCAAATATGTACATCAGCCGGAAAACAAAGAAAAATTAAACCGTCTGATCCGGGAAGGAAAAGTCGTAAACCCGGTATTCATGAAGGGGGATTTCAACTTTAACCGCTGGCTGCGTATGGTAAAGAATCATTTCAGCCACTTCCGTAAATTTAAAACATACTATCACTAAAACAAAAGGGGAATACTTATGATTACTTATACACAGCAGGATTATCTCAATACACTGACAGCGGCAGGTCTTGTCACCGACAGCAATCTGTACGGACATGCCGCAGATGCCATTCAGGGACTGACTTACAACTCCAAAGAAGCGGCAGCAGGTACTTTATTTGTCTGTAAAGGAGCGGCTTTCCGCCCGCAGTATCTGGCTGACGCCGTTTCCAGTGGTGCCACACTGTATGTCAGTGAGCAGAAATATGATCTGGATACAGAGGTTCCTTACATTCTTGTCTCCGATGTCAGAAAAGCAATGCCATATCTTGGCAAGCTGTTTTTCAATAATCCGTCCAAAGAGCTGAACCTCATCGGTGTCGGTGGAACAAAGGGAAAATCTACGACTGCTTACTATGTAAAGGCCATCGTGGATGATTATCTGGCAAGCATCGGCAAAAAGGAAAGTGCCGTTATCTCTTCCATCGATGTGTATGATGGTGTGACCAAAGTGGAATCCCACATTACCACACCGGAAAATATCGAACTGCTGCAGCATTTCCGCAATGCAGTAGATTCTGATATTGATTTTCTGGAAATGGAAGTATCCAGCCAGGCATTAAAATACAACCGTGTGGATCAGATCACTTTTGATGCAGCGATCTTCCTGAACATCTCCGAGGACCACATCAGCCCGATCGAGCATCCGGATTTTGAAGATTACTTCTCTTCCAAATTAAAAATGTTTGCCCAGACGAAAAATGCACTGATCAACACAAACTCCGACTATTTTGAGCGTGTTGCCGAAGCCGCAAAGGCTGCAGAAAATGTCATCACCTTCGGTACCAATCCGGGCAGTGATATCCTAGGCTACGATATTGAGAAAGTGGATCACGAGATTCATTTCCGTGTAAAATGTGACCGCTTCGACGAGGACTTTGCACTGACCATGCCGGGTCTGTTCAATGTGGAAAACGCCCTGGCTGCCATCGCTGCCGCATATGTATTTAACATTCCGGTGGAATTCATGAAATCCGGTCTGTACCGTGCCCGTTCTTCAGGAAGAATGGAAACCTACATGTCCGCAGACAAGAATGTCATCGCCGTGGTAGATTACGCCCACAACAAACTGAGTTTTGACAAACTCTTCTCTTCCACCCGCAAAGAGTATCCGGATTATGACATCATCTCCATCTTCGGATGCCCGGGCAAAAAGGCAGTGATCCGCCGTCGTGATCTCGGAACCATCGCCGGTATGTATTCAAAAAAAGTATATATTGTCGCAGAGGATCCGGGTGCAGAGCCGGTAGAACAGATTTCAAAAGATATCGCACAGTATGTGGAAGCACAGCATTGTCCGTATGAAATGATCGAGGACCGTGGCGAGGCGATCCGCAAAGCCATTATGACTGCGGAAGGTAAATCTATCCTGCTGATCACAGGAAAAGGAAATGAGACCCGTCAGAAATACGGCAGCGAATACCTGGACTGCCCTTCTGATGTGGAGTATACAAAAAAATATCTGGCAGAATATGATGCTGCACATAAAGCATAGAAAAAGCTGTTTTTTCTAAAATATAATATCAGCCGATATCATATCATATTTAAAAATATTTTCAGTATTTCATATGGTAAGACAAAAAAGCAACTGGTGAAACAGAAATCTGTTCATCAGTTGCTTTTTTCCGTCATTTTTCAGACAGTTGCTTTTTATTTCATAATGTCAATTATATTCACCAGATGGTGTGCTGGTTTGACAGGAAATTAACCGTAATTCCCATTTCCTATCGAAGAATTATTCTTCCGCCGCTGTAACAGTGTCTTCTACCTGTGCCTGATTCTGCTTCAACGGATAGTAAATATAATTGCATTTTAACACTTCACTGGATAATCCGTTCTCATCCACTGCGATCAGTGATAAAATATTATTTCCCTCCGGGATCTCAATCGGACCGGTGTATTTGCTGGAACTTTTATTCGGTGTCGTGCCATTCCAGGTATAATATACTGTCACCCCCTTTGGCACAGTCACCGTCACGGTAGAAGCCTCCGTAATCATACCGCCATCCGGCGATACCACCGGAACATCCGGTGCATCCAGTTCAATGTCATATTCTGCGGAAACCGGCTCACTGTAACGCCCGTTTTTATCCATGGCAACGGCTGTCAGTGTTGTTTTTCCCTGTTTTTCGATGGTTATCGCATCATCTTTATACAGCGTATCCCGCTTCGTCGGAACGGAACCGTCCAGAGTGTAATAAATCTCCAGATTTTTTCCTTTCACCGACAGTTTTACTTTCTGAAATTCTTTGTATGTTCCGCTCTTTACCTCAATCGCCGGTGTCTCCACCAGATATGTGTCAAACAGAGACAGGATATCTGTGTTCGTTGCCTTTTCCTTCAATGCAAGGATCTGCTCATAAGAACCATTTTCATCATACAGTTCCAACAGACTCTCATATGCTTCCGTGCAGTCCGGATTCTGATCGATCACCTTCAGCAATACCGTCTCCGCCTGATCATCATTTTTCATCATCTGGTAAATCTCACCCTGCAGAAGCAGCGCATCCTCACTGCTCTCATCCAGCTGCAGCGCACGATTTACATAATCCAGCGCACTGGTATAATTTTTCTGATCAAAGGCTTCCTCGGCGCGTTTCAGCTGATAAGAGGCAGAATTTGCCCGCTGATACCGCATCACAAGACCTGCCGCCACGCAGGCAGCCACAAGCACTGCCACCAGAAGGATCAGCATGCGCTGCTGCTTTTTCTTCTGACGGCTGTTTTTCTTTTTCGCCTGTCCACGATCTGATTTTCCATCTGATGCTTCCGATGACGACTTTCCACTTTTTTCTTTCTCTTCCGCAGAAGCCGTTTCTTTTGTTTTTTCACTTTCTTCGTCCAGCATGGAACGAAGCAGATCATCTTCCAAAATATTGATCTCGGTCACGATCTGCGCCTCCTGCCCGCAGTTGGAACAGTAGACACAGCCCGGTCGAATCTCAGCACCACACTTTGCACATTTCATAGTTTGTCCTCTTAACGCATTGTCTCCACACAGTTATTCATCAGCATTGCGATGGTCATCGGTCCTACTCCGCCAGGTACCGGTGTGATCGCGCTGACATGAGGCTCCACAGCCTCAAAATCCACATCACCGCACAGTTTCTTCCCTTCCAGGCGATGAATACCGACATCGATGACTGCTGCACCTTCCTTGACATACTCTTCTGTAATAAATTTTGGTTTTCCAATGGCAACGATCAGGATATCCGCCTGTCTGCACAGTTCCTTCAGATCCTTTGTTCTGGAATGTGCCACTGTCACAGTCGCATTCTCCCGCAGCATCAGCATGGCCATCGGTTTTCCTACGATATTGCTTCTGCCGAGAACCACACAGTTCTTTCCTTCGATTTCAATATTGGACCGTTTCAGCAGCTGGATCACGCCTGCCGGTGTACACGGCAGAAAACCTTTGCTTCCGATCATCAGTGCGCCTGCACTCTGCGGATGAAAACCATCCACGTCCTTGGCCGGATCGATGGCAAGAATTACTTTCTCTTCATCGATATGCGCCGGCAGCGGAAGCTGTACCAGAATTCCATGTACTTCTTCTTTGTGGTTCAGCTCTGCGATCAGCGCCAGCAGTTCTTCCTCTGTGGTTTCTTCCGGTAATTCATAGGACTCGGAACCGATTCCGATATATGCGCACGCATTTTTCTTATTTCTCACATACACACTGGATGCCGGATCTGCCCCTACCTGAATCACTGCCAGGGAAGCTGTCTTGCCCTGCTTGGCAAGTTCTGCCACCTCTGCCTTTAACTCATCCTTTATTTCCTGGGAAATTTTCTTTCCATCGATCAAATATGCCATTCCTTTATGTTGCCTCCAAATCACTTTTATTACATCGCCTTTTTCCAGTTTTCACACAAAAACAGATCTGCCATTTCCACTCAGCCTGTGAGCAGTTTTCCTGCTTCTTTAGAATAATCCGGTGATGACTCCTTCATCGTTCACATCGATATTATTTGCTGCCGGCTGTTTCGGCAGTCCCGGCATTGTCATGATCGCGCCGGTCACTACTACAACGAATCCTGCACCTGCATTTGCATATACCTCACGGACATTGATGGTAAATCCGCTCGGACGTCCCAGTTTGTGCTGGTCGTCGGACAGAGAATACTGTGTCTTTGCCATACATACCGGGAAATCTCCCATACCGAGGTCTTCGATCCGTTTTAATTCTTTATTTGCCGCATTGGAATAAGTTACTCCATCTGCTCCGTAAATCTCTTTTGCGATGGTTTCGATCTTCTCTTTCAGAGATAACTTCTCATCGTATAATACTTTGAAATTGCTTTCTTTATTTTCCAGGGCATCCAGCACTTTTTCTGCCAGAGCGATTCCGCCCTCGCCGCCTTTCTCCCATACTTCGGAAAGTGCAAACTCACATCCGCGCTCCTTGCAGAACTGCTCGATGTAATCAAGTTCAGCCTGTGTATCCGTAGCAAATGCATTTAAAGTTACCACTACCGGAACTCCGAATTTCTGAAGGTTCTCGATATGTTTCTCCAGATTTACGATACCTGCTTTGACTGCTTCCAGATTCTCCTCGGCCAGATCTGCTTTTGCCACACCGCCGTTGTATTTTAATGCACGGACAGTTGCTACCAGAACGACTGCATCCGGTTTCAGTCCTGCCATACGGCATTTGATATCAAAGAACTTCTCTGCGCCCAGATCTGCACCGAAACCTGCCTCTGTGATCGTGATATCAGCCAGTTTCATTGCCGTCTTTGTAGCACGTACACTGTTACATCCGTGTGCGATATTTGCAAACGGTCCGCCGTGTACGATAGCCGGCGTATGCTCCAGTGTCTGAACCAGATTTGGTTTCAACGCATCTTTCAGCAGAGCTGCCATGGCTCCTGTCGCATGCAGATCATCTGCGGTCACCGGTTTTCCTTCAAAGGAATATGCCACGATCATACGGCCCAGTCTGCGTTTCAGATCCTGCATATCATCCGCCAGACATAATACTGCCATGATCTCAGATGCTACTGTGATGACAAAATGATCTTCCCTTACCATTCCGTCCATCTTGCTGCCGAGACCTACTACGATATTACGAAGTACACGGTCATTCATATCCAGACAACGTTTCCATACTACCTGACGAGGGTCAATACCAAGCTGGTTGCCCTGCTGAATATGGTTGTCCAGCATTGCTGCCAGCAGATTGTTTGCAGATGTAATGGCATGAAAATCTCCGGTAAAATGAAGGTTCAGGTCTTCCATCGGTACTACCTGGGAATATCCGCCGCCTGCTGCACCACCTTTGATACCAAAGCACGGTCCCAGGGACGGCTCACGCAGTGCAAGGATTGCTTTCTTTCCCATTTTGCAAAATGCCTGTGCCAGTCCGATACTTGTGGTAGTCTTGCCTTCTCCTGCCGGTGTCGGATTGATGGCTGTCATCAGTACCAGTTTGCCATCCGGACGGTCCTGTACCCGGTTGATCAGTTCATCACTTAATTTTGCTTTGTACTTTCCGTACAGTTCCAGATCATCCTCGTTGATCCCGATCCGCTCAGCCACCTTCCCGATTGGTTCCATCACTGCTTCCTGTGCAATTTCAATATCTGTCTTCATTGGTATACCCTCCTGTTAATGTATAAATTGAACTAAAAAGTTACAAACAGCTACAACTCTCAAATATATCATGGGCAGTTCTCAACCATACCCTCACTCATTTCAGTTTTTCATTTCATAATGAACCTCTGATATGCATTTCTGGATTTCGGACATAATACCTCGTTTCCAAAATACCACATATCTAGTCATCGCTTCCGCTCAGCACCTGCTGAAATTCTTCCAGGCTCATCAGGACACGCCGTGGCTTGGTACCTTCCTCCGGACCAACGACTCCGGCTTCCTCCAGCTGATCCATGATCCTTGCCGCACGGTTAAATCCGATTTTAAACATGCGCTGCAACATTCCGATGGAGCCTTTTTCTTTTTCTATAATGAACTTTCCGGCATCCGCAAAATATGCATCCCGGTCATCGGCGGAATTTGTAAATCCACTGCCATTTCCGATGCTGTTTTCCGAGGTGTTCACTTTTTCTTCAACCTCTGCATTATAAGCTACCTGACCATTTTTTTCAATAATATATTCTACCACATCCGATACTTCTTTGTCAGTCACAAAAGCACCCTGCACACGCAGCGGCTTCTGGTAGTTCTGCGGATAGAACAGCATATCACCTTTTCCAAGCAGTTTTTCCGCACCGTTCATGTCGAGAATCGTTCTGGAATCCACACCGGAAGTCACGGCAAATGCAATTCGTGATGGCATGTTTGCCTTGATCAGTCCCGTGATGACATTTACGGACGGACGCTGAGTGGCAATGACCAGATGCATACCGGCTGCACGGGCCAGCTGCGCCAGACGGCAGATGGCATCCTCTACATCGTTGGAAGCCACCATCATCAGATCTGCCAGCTCATCCACGATGATAACGATCTGCGGCATTTTTTTCGGCTTGTCCTCTCCCGGAATATCCTGAATGGACTCTACTTTCTTATTATATCCCTTCATATCACGGACACCGTATTTCTGGAACGTCTGATAACGTTCCATCATCTCGGAAACCGCCCAGTGCAGTGCACCGGCTGCCTTTTTCGGATCCGTTACAACCGGGATCAGCAGATGCGGAATGCCATTGTATACACTCAGCTCCACAACTTTCGGGTCGATCATGATCAATTTTACTTCATCCGGTTTTGCCTTGTACAGAATACTCATGATAATGGTATTGATACACACAGATTTACCGGATCCTGTTGCACCCGCGATCAGCAGATGCGGCATCTTCGCAATATCTGCCACGATGACATGTCCGGCAATATCCTTACCGGTACAGAAGGAAATCTTCGACGCATGATCCTGAAATTCCCTGGATTCCACCAGATCACGGAATGCGATGGTTACATTCTCTTTGTTCGGCACCTCGATACCGATGGCTGATTTGCCCGGGATCGGTGCTTCAAAACGGATATCCGGCACTGCCAGATTCAGTTTGATATCGTCTGCCAGGCCAAGGATCTTGCTTACCTTTACTCCCATTTCCGGCTGGATCTCATACTGGGTAACCGTCGGACCGCAGATAACGTTGGTCACTCTGGCATTGACACCGAAGTTGGTCAGTGTCATCTGCAATTTGGCAGACATCTCCTGCAGATGCTGTCTGGAATCGCCGGTCATATTCGGATCACCTTTCTGCAGCAGGGAAATTTCCGGGAATACATAAACCCGTGCGTTATCCTCTGCATGCTCTGCAATCTCATCCCGCACATCGGCGATCTCCTGCTCCACCTGCTGCGCGGACTGTTTCGGCTGTCCGGTACGGTGAGATTTCTTTTTTCCTCCAAGCTCCGGTTGTTCTTCCATTCCGAATTCCGGTTCCATAGCGGATACAGCATCTGCCGCGTTTCGTTTTCCCTTTGCTCCGATCTCAGATGATGCAGGCTGCATCACCGGCTCTGCCTGATAAGGCAGCTCCTCCCCGGACATATGTATCTCAGGCTGCGGATGCCGCGCCCAGAAATCATCCGACTGGGTCTGGGTAATATCTGCCGACTCCTGTAACGGTACATCCCGGATCACCGGCGCTGGTGTTTTTGCTCTCTTTGTACCTTTTTTTGCTGACTGCTGTCCTGCATCCAGTGCAAGTTCTTTCAGTTCTTCTTCCGTTCCGGTCGGTTCCGGCTGGATCTTTGTATCCAGGGACACACCGGTCACTTTCCGGTTCATGCGGCGGCTTTCCCGCTCTGCCGCTTTCCGTTCCCGCTGGGCACTTCTCAGTTCGCCTCTCTCCCGGCTGCGTTCCTGGGCCATAGCTCTTCTGCGCACTGCATCTGCCCGGGCAGACTCATATACTTTATGGCCACCTTTTGACACCCCTTTGAAAAAGGAACGCTCCGTGAGCAATACCACACAGACTACCAGAATCAGCAGGTCTAGCAGGATCGCACCCATCATTCCAAAACTTTTGGAAAACAGGATCCCGATCAGGCCGCCAATCAGGCCGCCACCGCTGTGCTTTGCCGCACACTGCAGGTACAGATCCGTCACTTTTCCCGGTGTCTGATCCCAGAAACATACGATGTGCGCAAATACGCATAAAAAAAGGAACAGCAAAATCCCGGCGGTCACTTTCATGATCACACGCCCGGAATATGCAGATCCCCGTCTGGAATCCTGTCTGTTTGATATCATAAATGCCGGAATCAAAAACACCGGTACCGGAAATGCATACGCAAGCACGCCAAACATTCCAAACGCAAAGTTGCTCAGTGCATTACCCACAATCCCGCCTTTTCCAATATTTCCGATAAACAGCAGGATTGCAACTGCCAGACACGCAAAAAGCAACAATTCTGTGCGCCAGGTAAATGTCTGCACAGAACTGTTCTGCTTTTTTCTTCCCGTTGTTTTTTTTTTGCCGGAACTTTTCTTCCGGGTCGATGAAGTCTTTTTCTTTGTTGCCATATAAAACCTTTCTAACTTAACCGCACACTCTCCCGCTGTCTATGCCGTCACAAAATATCCGACAATGGAAAGAATGCCGACTGCCAGACAGTATATGGAAAAATATGTAAATTTTCTTTTTTTCACGATCACCAGCATCGTCTTGATGCAGATGTATCCAACCACTGCCGCCACCAGCATGCCCACTGCGTAAATACCGATCTCAGAGCGATTGATCGCTGCACTTCCGATATCCTTTAACTGAAGTACCATGGCTCCGAGGATTGCCGGAATGGACATGATAAAGGAATACTTTACGGCAAACTTCCGGTCAAATCCGCTGAGTGCACAGGCTGTAATCGTTGTTCCGGAACGGGAGATACCCGGCAGTGTCGCAATGCCCTGACAGATGCCGATGATAAATGCATTGGCATATCCCACCTGCTTCGGCTTTTTATGTCCTTCCGGTACCCGGTCGCAAATAAACAACAGTCCGGCGGTAATGATCAGACAGATGCCCGGAACAAACAGGATCTCGGAAGCTGCTGTCACAAGATCCGATGCAACAAAACCCAGAATACCCGTTGGGATCGTCGATACGATCACAAGCATCACGAACTTCCGATATCCGTTGTAAACCACATGCCGGTAGACACCGTCCCCTTTTTTGCCGATCAGGACAGTCAGATTGTAAATGCAGTCAATGATCATGCCGATAAATTCTTTCACCAGATGAACGATATCTTTATAATATACGATACAGACTGCCAGCAGGGTTCCTACATGGAGCATAATATCGAATAAAAGCCCCGTGTCTGTATTTACATTAAATAATATTTTAAAAAGTGCCAGATGACCGGAGCTGCTGACCGGCAGAAATTCTGTCAGTCCCTGAATCAGTCCCATGATCACAGATTGTAGCATTGACATCCGCTTATCCCCCTTCTTTTGTACATGATTATTGTTATCATACCACATTTTTTCCCGGATGTCATCTCTGATTTTCCTCAAAACACTTTCTCAGATACACCCTTCGTTGATCATAAAGTGCAGTCTCCGTACCGCATCACTGATGCCGCCCACTTCATTGATGATGCCTTCCTCCACCGCCTGATGTCCCACCAGGATCGTTCCCAGATCTTTGGTCAGCATCCCTGTATTCAGCATCAGTTCCTCAATCCGCTCCCGGTTCGTCTGACTGTGGGATGCGATAAAACCGGTGATCCGGTCCTGCATCTGTTGAAAATAGTCATAGGTCTGCGGCGCACCGATCACCGTGCCGCTCATGCGCACCGGATGGATCACCATGGTTCCCGTAGGAACGATAAACGAATAATCTGCCGCCACCGCCAACGGCACCCCGATGGAATGGCTGCCTCCCAGCACCAGCGATACCACCGGTTTGCTCAGGGATGCGATCATCTCCGCAATGGCCAGCCCGGATTCCACATCTCCTCCCACGGTATTCAGCAGCACCAGCAGGCCGTCGATCTCCCGGTCATCCTCCACCTGTGCCAGTTTTGGCAGTACATGTTCATATTTCGTTGTCTTTGTATTGGCAGACAGACATTCATGCCCCTCCACCTCACCGATGATGGACAGTAGATGCAGTTTATGCTGCTGCCGGTTATCCGCCAGTTCCATCTGACCATATTCCCTCATTTCCTGATTTTTTACTTCTTTTTGTTCTGACATTGCACCATTCCTCCATATTTTTCAAAAGTATGTGCAGATGTAAAAAAAATATGCCTGCACAGTTTATTAAAACTGTACAGACACATTTATTTCTGTTTAACTATTTCTTATCCGATCAGATAACTGTATAAGCCTGCATAACGTCCGGCAGAAACTTTCCACGAAAAATCTTTTGCCATACCACGGTCCACGATCTGATTCCACTGACGTTTGCGTTCAAAGAACACTTTCTTGGAATAGTTGATCACGTTCAGCATATCCTCACCATTGTAGTTCGTGAAGGAGAATCCTGTTCCGGTATTTTCATACTCATTGTATGGCTCCACAGTATCCTTCAGCCCACCGGTCTCACGCACGATCGGCACGGTTCCGTAACGGAATGCCATCATCTGTGTCAGACCGCATGGCTCAAATCTGGACGGCATCAGGAAAGCATCAGCAGATGCATACAATTTCTGTGCCAGATCAGAATCATAACAGATATTGGCAGATACACGGTCGCCGTATTTCCATGCAAAGTGACGGAACATATTTTCATAACGCTCCTCACCGGTTCCGATGACAACGAACTGTGTATTATCATCCAGGATCCGCTCAAACACATAATCAATCAGATCCAGACCTTTCTGATCCGTCAGACGGGAGATCAGTCCGATCATGTATTTCTTCTTATCTACGGTCAGTCCCAGCATTTCCTGCAATTTTACTTTGTTCTCTGATTTTTTCTTGCGGAAATTGTCACGATTGTAATTTACAAACAGCTTCGGATCTGTCTCCGGATTGTAAATATCATAATCGATGCCATTCACAATGCCCTGCATATCAAAATGCCGTGCAGAGAGCAGTCCGTCCAGTCCCTCACCATAGTACGGTGTCTGAATCTCCTGCGCATAGGTATCGCTGACGGTGGTGATATAATCTGCGTAAACCAGTCCGCCTTTGAGCATATTGGCATCTTTCTGGAACTCCAGCTTATCCGGTGTAAACAGTTCCTTCGGGAAGCCGGTCAGTCCCATCATCGTCTTCACATCCCAGATACCCTGGAATTTCAGATTGTGGATCGTCATGATCGTCTTCATGCCCCAGAAGAACATATCGCCCTGAAACTCGGTTTTCAAAAATACCGGGATCAAACCTGCCTGCCAGTCATGACAGTGGATCAGATCCGGCTGGAATCCGATCTGCGGCAGCATAGACAATACTGCTTTATCAAAAAATGTAAACTTCTCAATATCGTAACGGATATCTCCATACGGAAGGAAACAGTTGAAATATTCCTGGTTGTCAATGAAATAATAAGTAATTCCATCCAGCTCATACTTCAGAATACCTACATATTTACTCGGTACATATGGACCGGTTCCCATATAAAAATGTGTGACATATTCGAACTGATTCCGATATTTCTCCGGAATACAGGAATAATTCGGGATTACAACACGAACATCCCATTCCTCTTTATCAAACTGTTTTGGAAGTGCGCCGCATACATCGGCAAGTCCTCCGGTTTTGATAAACGGTACACACTCTGAAGCAGCAAATAAAACCTTTTTCATTTTGAACCCCCTGACTTTCATTCCCGGATACAGATCCGGATTACATTCAAATTTATTGATACCATTATACCATAGGAACGGAATAATGTAAAAGGTCACTTATAAAATCCTGCATAAAAAATGACCAATGTCATCTCTCTTTTGTGACACTGGTCATTTCATTTTTCTGCTATTTCATCGCTGTCTGAATCGATTACTCGTCCCAGTTGTGATATACCTGCTGTACATCATCATCTGCATCCAGCAGATCAAGGATCTTGTTGATGCAGTACAGATCCTGCTCATCTGTCAGTTCTACATAAGTCTGTGGGATCATGGTAACTTCGGCACTTGCCATCTCGATTCCCGCATCCTCTAATGCCTGTCTTACTTCACTGAAGGAATCCGGATCTGTAATGATCTCAAAGCTGTCCTCTTCCTCACTGAAGTCCTCAGCACCTGCATCTAATGCAGCCATCATCAGATCATCTGCATCCATATCACAGTTCTCTTTGTCGATGATGATCTGGCCTTTTTTATCAAACATGTAAGATACACAGCCCGGTGTTCCTACATTTCCTTTGCCTTTTGTAAAAGCATTTCTTACATTTGCTGCTGTACGGTTCTTGTTGTCTGTCAGCGCGTCAACGATGATCGCTGTACCGCTCGGACCATATCCTTCATAGGAAACATACTCGTAATTTACAGAGTTGGCATCTCCTGCAGCTTTCTTGATACCACGGTCAATGGTATCGTTCGGCATATTATTTGCTTTTGCTTTTGCGATAACATCACGGAGTCTGCTGTTATTTGCAGGATCCGGACCACCTTCTTTTACTGCAACTGCAATCTCACGTCCGATAATGGTAAAGATTTTTCCTTTTGCAGCATCATTTTTTTCTTTTTTATGCTTAATATTTGCAAACTTTGAATGTCCTGACATCTTTATCTCTCCCTATCTTTTTTCGAAACTACCGCCCATTATAACACACTGTCTCTATTCTGACAAGGCTTGTTTCGTTTCCTCCTGCGGTTCTTTTGTCACGCGGACGGTTCTTATCACTTTGTGTTCTACCAGCAATACATCAAACCGGTATCCGTAAGCAGATATCTGATACGTTTCCCCGTTCACCGGGATCTTGTTGATCCGGGAGATCAGAAATCCGCTGAGGGTATCAAAATCCTCCGGTTCTTCACTCTGGATCTCCAGAAGTTCACACACCTCATCAAAATCTGTCATGCCGTCAATGACATAACTGCCATCTGCTTCCTCCACGATCTGCTCTTCTTCCGCATCGTGTTCATCAAAAATATTTCCGACGATCTCCTCCAGAATGTCTTCCATCGTCACAAGGCCGGAAGTCTGGCCGTATTCGTCCACCACAATCACCATATGGATTTTCTGGGACTGCATGCTCTTAAACAGCACATCAATATTCCGCGTCTCCGGAATAAAGGATGCCGGACGGATCAGATCATTGATCTTCGTCAGCTGCTGCTCCATATTCGCCTGATCCTGCATCTGGTTTAAAATATCTTTAATATGTATGATACCGATAATATTATCAATATCATCCAGATAAACCGGGTAACGGGAATAACCCATATCCCGGATCTCCGCCAGCACTTCCTGCAGGGAACAGGTACCGTCCAATGCCGTGATCTGCTTGCGGTGGGTCATGATATCCTTCGCTTCTTTCTGATCCAGCGTGAAAATATTGTTGATCATCTCCGCTTCGCTTTCCTGCAGCACACCATTCTCATGACCTTCGTTCACCATGGACATGATCTCCTGCTCCGTCAGATCTTCACCGGCAGTCCGCCGTCCTTTTCCAAATATTCTCTTAAATCCTTTTCCGATTGTATTAAACGGACTACTGTCATCCTCCATTGCCTCATACTCCTCCTATGTAGTTTACAGTTCCAGACTGATTCTCAGCGCCTTTCCTACTTTTTCCATAATCTCACTGTCCAGATGACAGATTTTGTCTTTCAGACGCACTTTGTCAATGGTCCGCAGCTGTTCCAGCAAAATCACAGAATCCTTCACCATATGGTACCGGGCTGCGTTCAGCTCGATATGAGTCGGTAATTTTGCTTTATTCATCCGCGATGTGATCGCCGCGCAGATCACCGTCGGGCTGTGCCGGTTGCCGATGTCATTCTGGATGATCAACACCGGTCGCACACCGCCCTGCTCCGATCCAACCACCGGACGCAGATCTGCATAATAAATATCTCCTCTTCGAATCAACATGTCACACACTCCATCTGTTCAGGTTGTTCTCATTCTTCCCTCTTTTCAGCGTGCGTATTCTGTTTTCATCGAAATTTTTTCTGCATCTGCCCGGGCTATTTCTGTTTTACATAAACCCTTGGGATTCTCTTGTTGAGATCACAGGCAAACTCATAATTAAACCGGCCGGACAGATCTCCCAGTTCCTCCAGGGTAATGCACTCTGCACCGTCTCTGCCGATGATGGTCACTTCATCTCCCGGACATACATCTGCGATCTCTGTCACATCCACCATCATCTGATCCATGCAGACTCTTCCGCAGATTGCCGCACGTTTGCCATGGATCAGCACATATCCTTTGTTGGACAGGCTGCGCGGATAGCCGTCCGCATATCCCACCGGCACCGTCGCGATCCGCATCGGATGCTCCACCTCAAACGTACCGCCGTAACTGATGATGCGTCCCGGCTCCAGTTCTTTGACATGTACCACATGGCTCTTTAAGGAAAGCAGTGGCTGCAGGTCAATATGCTCCTTATCCACTTCATCCGATGGCCACAGTCCATATAAAATAATGCCGGCACGGACAATGTCTTTGTTATATTCCGGCAGATCCACGATACCGGCACTGTTTGACACATGATGAACCGGAATGGATACCCGGCGTTCCTTCAGCCATGTGATCATCTGCTCATACGCGGTTTCCTGTTTCTTCGTAAATGTCTTGTCTGTCTCATCTGCCTTGGAAAAATGAGTAAAGATTCCTTCTATCATAATATGCGGCAGCTTCGCGATCTGTGCGATCTCATCCGCCGACTGCTCTGTCACCTGAAAACCAATCCGGCTCATACCGGTATCCAGCTTGATATGGATCTTACAGATTTTATCCTGTCTCAGTGCTTCCTCTGACAGCTGTTTTGCACGGATCAGGGAAAAAACTGCCGGACGCAGCTCCTCTTTCACGATCTGCGCATCATATTCCGGAAATGTATATCCAAGGATCAGAATCGGTTTTTTCATTCCATTGGTATACAGCTCTTCTGCCTCTTCCGGTGTCGCTACCGCGTAGCCCCAGATGTCCTCCCGTTTCTCCATGACCTCTGCCAGCGGCACCGCTCCATGTCCGTAACCATTTGCTTTGACCACGGCAATGATCTTCGTTCCCTCACTGATACAGCGATGTATCTCATCCAAATTATGTGTTAATGCATCCAGATCAATGTCTGCACATATTCTCCGATATTCTTTCATTGTTCCTTTGTGTCCTCCTGTTTCCGCAACACATCTATAAGTCCTTCCACAATATCACTGGCCATCATGGCACAATGTCCCACATGTTCTGCCGCCGCATCCCCTGCCAGTCCATGGATATAGACACCGAGGGCTGCCGCCGGATCTGTCTCCAGCTTCTGTGCCAGCAATGCTCCGATCACACCGCTCAGCACATCTCCGGCTCCGGCCGTCGCCATACCGTGATTACCACTGACATTGATATAACCGGATCCATCCGGCAATGCCGTAACTGTCCTTGCATCCTTTAAAACGACTGTGATCTGATGCTGCTTTGCAAATGCCTGCCCCTTCGGTACCAGGAAATCTCTGATCTCAGTAATTGGCTGTCCTGTCAGCCGCGCCATCTCTCCCAGATGCGGAGTGATCACCATCGGTGCCTGGATCATGTCCCACCAGTCCGGATGTTTTGCCAGAAGATTCAGGGCATCCGCATCGCACAGACACGGAACCTGCACCCGTTTCAACAATTCGTATAACATGCGCTCTGAAAGTTCCGACTGACCAATCCCGGGACCTGCCACCACGGCATCTGCCCAGTGCAATTGTGTTTCTACAAATTCTACCACATCTGTGCCATCATTGTAAACTGCCAGAACTGCCTCCGGCACCTGTTCCTGCAAAATCAGCCGGTTTTCTTCCACCGTTGCCACCCGGACAAGACCACATCCCATCCGGTAAGCTGCTTTTGCCGCAAACACTGCCGCGCCTGCCATCTGACGGGAGCCCGCCAGGATCAGTAACTTTCCATAACTGCCCTTATTGGAACGGTTCACACGCTTCGGCAACAGTTTCAGATCCGAAGCTTCCATCATTTTCAGTTCCGGTTTTATCTCATACAGACTCTGCTCATCAATACCGATGTCTGCCACTTTGAGTTCTCCGGTATACTCTGCCCCCGGATACAGAATCTGACCAGCTTTCGCAAATCCGAAAGTCACGGTCAGGTCTGCGGCAAATGCAGTTCCCATGACAGCACCGGTATCAGCAGAAATGCCGGATGCGATGTCCACGGCCACTTTATATCCGGACTGTTCTGTCATTTTCTGAAGGATCTCCGCATATTTTCCCGTTACCTCACGGTTCAGTCCGATTCCAAACAGGGCATCCACGATCACATCCGCAGCACTTTCCGGATATGCATCGCAGATCTTTACGCCATACTGCCCGGCTATGAACAGCTGGCGGTTCGTCTCCACCGTTGCTTTTTCCCGGTTTCCGGCAAAATAAATGGTTACATCATATCCTTTCAGATATAACAGACGGGCAACTGCCACACCGTCGCCTCCATTATTTCCGGCTCCGCACACCACAAGCACCTTTGTCTCCGGCTCCGGATAACGATTTACGATCTCCTGTACTGTCGCCAGGGCAGCCCGCTCCATCAGAACCGCAGAGAGCATTCCCCGCCGCTGCATCGTATTTTCATCACATTGTTTCATTTCATGACTGTTTAAAATGTATTTCATGACGGAATCTTCCCTTCTGTATCAAACTAATAAGCATATTTACGAACAAAAATTTCTATAAAGCGATAAAAGCGCTCTGTCCTTACAACAAAGCGCTTTCTTATTCCTTCTTACTACTTATTTATCATCCTGTCTGCGAACAATGTTATAAGACAGCTGCATCAGGCTGTCGGACAGATGAACATTCTCCACGACTACATCATCCGGAAGTTCCAGATCCAGATGAGCAAAATTCCAGATTGCACGGATGCCAAGTTCTACCAACTTTTCGGCTGCCTGCTCTGCTTTTTCCTTTGGAAGTGTCAGAACCGCAATATCCACACGCTGTGTCTTTAAGAACTCCGGAAGTTCATCCATCATATGTATCTCAATTCCACGTACTGACAACCCAGCCAATGCCGGATTTACATCAAATAATCCTGTAATTACAAATCCTCGTTTTTCAAATTTTACATAATTCGCCAGCGCCTGACCCATATTACCGGCTCCGACTACAATAATATTATGCTGTCTGTCGAGACCGAGGATTTTACCAATCTCTTCATACAGATACTGCACATTGTATCCGTATCCCTGCTGGCCAAATCCACCAAAATTATTCAGATCCTGCCGGATCTGTGAAGCTGTAACTTTCATGCGGACACTGAGCTCATTGGATGAAATTCTCTCTACACCATCCTCCAATAATTCTCCCAGGTATCGGTAGTATCTGGGCATTCGCCGTATGACAGCCTGTGAAATTTCCTTTTGCATTGTTCCTATACTCCTTCAACCATCTGCATACTTCTGCAGTCATCTATGGTCATTATATACATATCCATTCTTTTTGTCAATTTTTTATCAATCAGACTCGAGTGCTTCCCACTCTTCATATAATTTATCCAATTTTTCCTGCACTTCCACCTGCTCACTGTGCAGTTTTCCAAGTTTTGCGGAATTGGTTGCCACCGCCGGATCCTGGAACTGTTCATCCAGTTCTGCCAGTTTTTCCTCCAGTGCTTCAATCTCCGCCTCCACTTTTTTCAGACGGTTCTGGATCTTGCGCTTCTTCGCCTGCTCTTCCTTCTGGAACTGCCAATCTGTTTTTCCTTCCGAAACCGCTTCGATTTTTACCTCCTCCACGGCCTCACCGGTATTCAGATATGCCCGTTCATTCGTCTCCTTCTTCTCCAGATAATAGTCATAATTACCGATGTAATTGACAATATTCTGCTCCGTCAGGTTCAGGATCCGGGTCGCTGTCCGGTTAATAAAATAACGATCATGGGACACAAACAACACCGTTCCCTCATAACGGTTCAGGGCTGACTCCAGGATTTCCTTGGACGCAATATCCAGGTGGTTCGTCGGCTCATCCAGGATCAGGAAGTTTGCCTCGGAGAGCATTAGTTTTGCCAGTGACAGGCGGCCGCGCTCACCACCGCTTAAGTCACTGACCCGCTTGAATACATCATCCTCAGTAAACAGAAACGCTGCCAGGATGTTGCGGATACGAGTCTGGGTCAGCTTCGGATAATCATCCGCAATCTCCTCCATCAGCGTTTTTTCCATATGAAGTACCTGCTGCTCCTGATCATAATAACCGATCTTCACATTGGTTCCCAGTGTAAAAGAACCTGCGTCCGCATCTACTTTTTCATTTAAAATCTTTAAGATCGTTGTCTTTCCGGTTCCGTTCTGACCGATCAGCGCCACACGTTCCCCACGTTTGATCTCAAAGGAAATATCCTGAAACAGTTTCTTATTTTCATACGCTTTGGACAGACCTTCCACCTGCAGCACATCATTTCCGCTGATGATGGACGGGGTCAGCGTCATATGCATCTCGGACTTTTCTTCCTGCGGTTTTTCCAGTACATCAATCTTTGCCAGCTGTTTTTCCCGGCTCTCCGCACGCTTGATGGATTTCTCCCGGTTAAAGGATTTCAGTTTTTCGATAACTGCTTCCTGATGCTTGATCTCCCGCTGCTGATTATAGTAGGCACGCAGTGCTTCTTCCCGGGCAAATTCCGCTTTCCTCGCATACTCCGTATAATTGCCGTCATAAACAGCAGATTTGTGCATACTGATCTCCACCACTTTTGTCACGATCCGGTCCAGAAAATAACGGTCATGGGCAACGATCACAACGGCGCCTTTGTAATTCAGCAAAAAGGTCTCCAACCACTGGATGGATTCGATATCCAAATGGTTCGTCGGCTCATCCAGCAGAATAATATCCGGATGGGTCACCAGCAGACGGGCCAGAGATACACGGGTTTTCTGTCCACCGGACAACTCGTTGCAGTGTTTTTCAAAATCATTCTCGGAAAATCCAAGACCTTTTAATACACCGGACACCTCACTGCGGTAAGAATATCCGTCTCTGGCTTCAAACTCATGCAGCAGCTTATGATAATTCTCCATATAGGCTTCCATATCTTCTTTGGATACGGACTGCATTCCTTCCTCCAGTTCACGGATCTTCTGCTCCATATCAATGAGCTGGCGTTTTCCTTCCAGCACCGCCTCATAGATCGTCCGCTCATCGTCCATATCCTGATGCTGCGCCAGATAGCCCAGTGTCTTTCCTTTAGCCAGAGTCACCGTACCTTCATCTGCCGGCAGTTCCCCTACGATAATTTTTAACAGTGTGGATTTTCCGGCACCGTTGATTCCTACAATCGCCACTTTTTCCTGATCTTCCACATGAAAACTCACATTTCGGATCACCGGTTCCACACCAAATGATTTACTGATATTTTGACATGCTAAAATCATATGTTTCTTCCTCACCTTAAAAATGGAATCCTGCAGATCGCAGGATTCCTATGTTTCATTTTTCTTCGAATAGATATTCCTTCCAGCCAGATAGATCCTCCTTTTTCATCTCCGTCTGACCTGGAATCATTATCCACCTTTGGCAAATTGCAGAATCACCGGTTGAAATGGCACTGCGTTTTCCATACACAGCTTAT
Organism: Lachnospiraceae bacterium; assembly: GCA_022781925.1. GTDB lineage: Bacteria > Bacillota > Clostridia > Lachnospirales > Lachnospiraceae > Eubacterium_I. Next base: position 88,871 of record JALESO010000043.1, on the reverse strand, counting down.
GCTATGCCCAGCATTTACTATGCGTACATTTTCTCCAGTGTCTCACGGATTGCTTTGATGAAATCAAGGCTGTTTAATACAACCGGGGTTTCTAATTCTGTAATTAATGCCAAGTCTTTTGTCATTTTACCAGATTCTATTGTATCAATACAAGCTTTTTCCAGATTATCTGCAAATTTTACTAATTCCGGCAGATTGTCAAGCTCGCCACGTTTGCGTAATGCACCGGTCCATGCAAAAATAGTTGCTACGGAGTTGGTGGATGTCTCCTCACCGGCCAGATGTTTGTAATAATGTCTCATAACGGTTCCATGCGCAGCCTCGTACTCATATACACCGCTTGGAGAAACCAGTACGGAAGTCATCATAGCCAGAGATCCGCATGCAGAGGAAATCATATCACTCATAACGTCGCCGTCATAGTTTTTGCATGCCCAGATAAATCCGCCCTCTGCTTTCATAACACGGGCTACCGCATCATCGATCAGGGTGTAGAAATATTCGATGCCTGCTGCTTCGAATTTTTCTTTGTACTCTGCGTCATAGATATCCTGGAAAATATCTTTGAAGGTATGGTCGTATTTTTTGGAGATGGTATCTTTTGTTGCAAACCAGAGATCCTGTTTCAGATCCAGTGCGTAGTTGAAACAGCTTCTTGCAAAACTCTCGATGGATTTGCAGATATTGTGCTGTCCCTGAACCACACCGGCACCTGTAAAGTTGTGAACTAACTCTCTTACTTCGGTTCCATCCTCTGCAGTGTAAACCAGTTCTACTTTTCCCGGTCCCGGAATCTTCATCTCGGAAGCTTTGTATACATCACCGTATGCATGACGGGCAATGGTGATCGGTTTTTTCCAGTTCTTTACGCATGGCTCAATGCCTTTTACCTTGATCGGTGTACGGAATACGGTTCCGTCCAGGATCGCACGGATGGTTCCGTTCGGGCTCTTCCACATTTCTTTTAAGTTATACTCTTTCACACGGGCTGCATTCGGTGTGATAGTAGCACATTTTACGGCTACACCGTATTTCTGTGTGGCATAAGCAGAATCGAAAGTTACCTTGTCATCTGTCTCATTTCTGTATTCCAGCCCCAGATCATAATACTCTGTCTTCAGATCTACGAATGGAAGTAATAACTCATCTTTGATATACTGCCAGAGGATTCTGGTCATTTCGTCTCCATCCATCTCGACTAACGGTGTGGTCATTTTAATTTTTTCCATGGTAATTATCCTCCAATCCTTAATTCCCGCTTTTCTCGTTTTCTTTCCGGGATTCCTGCAGCAGATTATCCCAGCCGCAATGATCAATATTTTCAATGGTTCTCATAATGTGCTGATTTGCCAGCATCTGTGCTTTCTCCGGATCGTGATCATGGATCGCCTGGGCGATCATCCGGTGCTCATCGTTTGATTTTTCGGAACGCTCTTTTGACTTCAATGTCATCTTGCGCACCCGCTGCACATAATTATGAAAATCTGTCAGCACCCCGGCCAGCACCTTGCTGCCCGATGCCTGATATAATGTCTCATGAAACTTGTTATCCAGTTCAAATACCTGCTCGCTGTGTCCCTTCGACACATGAAACTCTGTCAGGTATACGATTTCTTCCAGTTCTTCAATCTGCTCCGGTGTGGCTTTCTTCGCCGCCCATTTGGCACATAGGCCCTCCATCACAGACCGTATCTCATAAATATCGTTCAGATCTTCCTTGGAAAATCCGGTGACATGCGCTCCCTTGTTCGGTGTGATAGTGACAAGTCCCTGAAGTTCCAGCTGGCGCAGTGCCTCGCGCACCGGCGTCCGACTGACCCCCAGCTCATCGCCGATGGTCTTCTCCTTCAGTTCCTCATCCACCGCATATTTTCCGGATAAAATATCTTCCTGCAGTTTATGAAATACTTTATCACTGAGCGAATGGTTATCTCCCATCCTGTTTTGCCCCCTTGTTATAAGATAATTCCCAGCTCCTTGCAGCACTCTGTGATCTTGACAACCAGCTCGTTGTCTGTCAGAACAGTTACACGGCCTTCGTCATACTGCTCATCTACCCAGTCTTTCAGTTTGTGCACCAGTTCTGAGTTCTTGTCCAGATGACGCTCCTGCGGCAGTCTGTAATAGCTGTTAATCCAGTGTGCGATTCCAGCCAGACCGGAAGTGTTGGAGATAGATACCAGCGCCGGTCTCTTTAAAAATTTTTCTGTATCGAAAATATTGTAGATCTCTTCGTTTTTCAGCAGCCCGTCTGCATGGATTCCGGCTCTTGTTACGTTGAAGTTCTTGCCGGCAAACGGTGTTCTGCTCGGAAGCGTATAATCCAGCTCCTTTTCAAAATAATCAACCAGATCTGTGATCACGGTAGTATCCATGCCGTCCAGTGTTCCTTTCAGCTGTGCATACTCAAATACCATCGCCTCCAGCGGTGTGTTACCGGTACGCTCACCGATACCAAACAGAGAACAGTTGACACCGCAGGCACCATACAGCCATGCTGTGGTGGAGTTGGTAACTGCCTTGTAAAAATCATTGTGGCCATGCCACTCGATCAGTTCAGACGGTACACCGGCATGGGTGGTCAGACCGTAGATGATACCCGGTACACTTCGCGGAATAACGGCACCAGGGAAGTTTACACCATATCCCATGGTATCGCAGGCACGAACTTTAATCGGAATCTTGTACTCGTCCATCAGTTTCATCAGTTCCACACAGAATGGAATTACAAAACCATAAATATCAGATCTTGTGATATCTTCCAAGTGACAGCGTGGGCTGATACCTGTCTCCAGACACTCACGGATGACACTTAAATAATGGTTCATCGCCTCACGTCTGGTCATTTTCATTTTATAGAAAATATGATAATCGGAACAGCTTACCAGAATACCGGTCTCGCGCAGTCCGATGTCTTTTACTAATTCAAAATCCTGTTTGCTTGCACGTATCCAGCTTGTAACCTCCGGGAACTTGTATCCACGTTCCATACATTTGTAAACTGCATCACGGTCTTTTTTGCTGTACAGGAAAAATTCACTTTGGCGGATGATTCCTTTCGGGCCGCCCAGCTTGTGCAGATAATCGTAAATTGTTACGATCTGATCCGTGGTGTACGGAGCTCTTGACTGCTGTCCGTCTCGGAATGTGGTATCTGTGATCCAGATATCGTCCGGCATGTTGTGCGGTACGATTCGGTCGTTGAACGCTATTTTCGGAATCTCTTCATATGGAAACAGATTTCTAAATGTATTTGGTTCATCTACATCTACCAGCTGATAAAAATGTTCTTCCAGCTGCAACAGATTATTATGCTTATTCATTACTACTTTACGCATGTTATTCGCTCCTCACCTTATATACATACTCGTATACAATCTAACAGATTGTATGCAATCAACCTCATTGCATACAATAATACATTTTCTCTATTACTTTGTCAAGTTAAAGTGTAAAATTTTTTATCAAAATTCAGGATTATCCAAAAACAAATTGACAGAAAATAAAAATCATCCCTGAAAAAATAAACCTCTTTTTCAGGAAACACTGACAAGCCGCATACATACTATGAATTGTAAATAAAAATCTGGAGGCTATCAACATGAGTGATTTAGCTGCTACAAACTGTGGATGCTCTAACGACAACGGATGCGGATGCAACAACATTATCTGGATCATCTTACTTCTGTGCTGCTGCGGCGGATGTGGAAACGGCAACGGCTCCTTCCTGGGCGGAAACAGCTGCAGTGAGGCAATTTGGATCATCCTGCTTCTGTGCTGCTGTGGCGGATGCGGTGGAAACAACAACGGAAACGGCTGCGGCTGCTTCTAAACTTCAAGAACCGGAGGCGTCAATGCCTCCGGTTCTTATTCTTTTCAGATTCTTTTCTCTGCCACTCCATTTCTTTTTGTCGTTCCCGTTCTTCCTTTTTCCGCAGGCAGTCCTCATCTATCTCATATACACTTTTTCCGTCATAGATCAATTTTCCCATATACTATATCCTCTATATCTGGCAATGGATTCCCTATTATTATATGAAATAAACTTATTTTCGCCTGCCTGATATCCAACTTCTATGTTCTTATACCTTTTTATTTTCAAATAACTCATCGACGTTTGCATAATCTGACGTTTTTTATTGAGCACAACTTTCTATTCATAATCGCATACTTTTTTCATACATTATAAAAACATCAGATATGGACGTGATATCTCCTATGAATGAACATGAAAACGAACATACACCACCTGTACTGGATACATTGATTCAAAACAGACCGATTCAGATGCTGAAAGCCATTGTACCCTATCTCTACGGACCGCAACAGCGTATGGTCTCCATGATGGTCAGAATGATTGAGTTGCAGCGCACTATGCAGTTATTTGACGCTGCCCCGGAAATGCAGGCACAGGAATTGCAGATCTGTTCCAACGAATCTCCCACAGAACGTACCCATCAGATTTTAAACGTATTGCGGGAATACTGCACACCTCAGGAACGGGATCAGATCGACATGATTTTAAATATTCTCGACATTACCTCCGTGACTGGAATTCTAAATATGTAAAAATGAACCTTTCTCTTTTTGTTGCAATCACGCTCATACATATCTCGCATATGTAGTTTATTTCAATTTGAAGATGATACTATCAGGAGGATTTATTATCATGGATCAGAACTTTTTTTCACAAAATCCGGCTTTTCAGAACATATCTCCGGAAAAGCTGGCCTTTCTCATGAATTTTATGAATCAGGAGAAACCAAACTCATCCAGGGAGATGATGGCCTTTCTTATGAACTTTGTCACAAAAGCCAGAAATCAGAATCTCTCTTTTACCACAGACGAAACCGATTTTATTATCCAGCATCTGCGTCAGGGACTGAATCCCGCAGAACAGCAGCGGATCGACCGGGTACTGCAGATGCTGCGGAGGAAAAATTAGTCATTGTTTCCCATGTACACTAATACTGTAAAATGCCTTTTTCTTCTGTCTGCTCCGGAACATAAGCACTCATATCTTCTACGCAGACCTGTGTTGAAATCTGCAAAATACGAATCCTGCGAAAAGTCTTTACCACATTACAGACCGCCATAAAATCCCGAAGACCACGTTCAAATACCGGATCACTTAACCGGCAATTGGTCAGATAAGTAAATTTGATGCCAAATCTTCTCTTCTCAGCACTTTACCGATGGCAAACAATCCACACTGGGTATCACGCAGTCTGGTTCCGTCCGGCTTGGACCGCTCATCCAGAGATCCCCAGAGCAATACCGGTACATTTAACTCTTTCGCCAGCATTGCACGCTCATATTCCGTTCCAAAATTGCAGTGTGGCAAAAACAGCACTTATCCGGTTTCAATTCCTGGTAAGTGCTGTTTTTCTCTGCTCACTTTTCTAAAATATGGAATGTTTAATAGGCTTTTATATGCGCCAGCCATCCTACCACCATTCCGATTTTCTGCGGTTCCACACCCATCGGAATCAGCTCAAACAAATCCGAGACCTGACGGAACGCATTGTCCTGATTACGGTACATTGCAGCCTGCGGGATTTCTGTCATAAGCAAATTTGCTGCTTCTTCATTTTGAAATACATCCTGCAAAAATGCATTCTGGTCATACGGGCATTGCACCTTCTGCTCCGGAACATATGTATTGTGATATGTTCCGGCAGACAGTTCCAGAATCTGCTCTGTTCCGGGCAATTTCAATGATGCACCGCAGCCGAACGGAACTTCCACACGAATTGCAATCTCACCGCTGTCCAGCAGCTGATATTCCACTTCATATTTTCCGGAAGCAGAATCATACTGTGCCCTGACATGCCGTAAAAACGGACTGATCACTGGTGCGATCTCTGCCTGACGGAATCCATTTTTTCCCGGACGGATGCCCGCCATATATTCGTACATAAATTCGCATACGCTGCCATATGCATAATGATTCAGACTGTTCATTCCCATCGGATTCATGCTGCCATCCGGCAAAATGGAATTCCAGCGCTCCCAGATGGTCGTTGCTCCCTGATTTACCTCATACAACCAGCCCGGATAATCTTCATTCCGCAAAAAGTGATAGGCGAGATCTCCTTTTCCACACTTTGCAAGTGTCTGGCAGAGAATCGGTCCACCGGCAAATCCACCTCGGATCTTGTACTTATCCCGTCTCAGCTGCTTCACAAAATCAGCAACAAGAATGTCATAATCACGATATACCTCAAAATTTACCGCTAGTACATAGGCAGTCTGTGTATTTACCGTCAGATGACCCTTGGGAGAAAAATACTCATCCAGCAGGCATTGTTTCTGATGCTCTTCCAGTTCCAGATATTCGGTATATTCCGCTTTTTCCAGAATCTGCGCAGCCTTTCGTAACAATTTCAGACTGTTGTAATAATACATACTGGCCATATATTCATCCGGTGTACTCCCCTTGAACTCCTGTTCGCTGAATCCGTCCAATGCCAGCCAGTCTCCAAATTGGAAACCATCTATCCAGAGACCATATTTCCGGCCACATGCTTTTTCAATCTGACTGCCAACATAATCCACCCAGTCCTTCATCATCGGGTAACATTCCTGCAGTAATTCCTGATCCTGATAATGCTCCCACATGACGGAAGGCAGAATCGTTGCGGCATCCCCCCAGCCTGCAGCCGGATCACATAAAATAAAACTTTCCGGAACATAAGCCGGCATACCGCCGCCCCGGTGCATCTGCGCCGTTCGCATCATCCACATAAATTTGCGGTAAAATGCTTTGGTATCCATATTGTAGGAAGCTGTCGGCGCAAAAATCTGTGCATCTCCGGTCCAGGCCAGACGTTCATCTCTCTGTGGACAATCCGACGGAATATCCAGAAAATTACTCTTCTGTCCCCAGACACAATTCTGAAATAACCGGTTTATTTTTTTATCGTCTGTCTCAAGATACCCGGTATTTTCAAGATTTGAGTACAGCACCCATGCAGAAAAATCTTTCGGATTTATCTTTTTCGTCATTCCGCTGACTCTCACATAACGAAATCCAAAATAGGTAAAATGCGGGCAAACCAGCTTGCCTGTTCCATCGCTGATATAAGTAAATCCACCTGTTGCCGTTCTGTAATTTTCATTGTAAAACTGACCATTTTGCAGTACTTCCGCAAATTCCAGATGGATCTGTTCTCCTTTTTGTAAAGATGACTGAAATACAACCCAACCCGTCATATTCTGACCAAAATCCAGAATCACAGATCCATCCTCAGTGGTTAGTACTTCCTGCACCTGCAGTTCCTGTTTTTTCACAACCGGAAGGCTGTAGCGGTCTGTCAGCTGTCCGATCTCTGTGCTGACCAGAATCGCCGGTTTCCACTCGGCATTTTCCAATAAAATACGATCATCTATCACTTCCCCATCGTAAATACCACTATTTACGATATGGGATGTGGCATATTTCCATGAAGTATCTGTACCTACAACCGTTTCTTCACCATTTCCATGTACAATATGCAATTCCGCGATTAAACGATAATCCGTAAAACTGCATTGAGATGCCATGCCAAATCTGGAACTATACCATCCCTTACCAAGATAAACATCCAATGTATTTTCTTCTTTCAAAAGTGTAGTCACATCATAAGTCTGCACCTGCACGAACTCCGAATAATCATTGAAATACGGTGTCAAATATTCCGCTCCGATCTTTTCCCCGTTTAAATAAGCTTCATATAACCCAAGTCCCGCAATATACAATCTGCCGGATCTGATATCCACAGCAGAAAACTCTTTTCGAAAAACTGGATGGCTGTCTTGTTCAACTGTTCCAACCCACTGCGCCGTCCAGTCTTCCTTCATTTTTCCTGTTTCAAATGATGTGAATCCACATGCTTCTTCTCCACATTCATCCTGCACCAGAATCTTTACGTCATATTTTGTCCTCGAAGAAAGAACAAGGTCAAGCCCTGTTCCCTCCCACTTCAAATCAGATCCTTCTCTGTGAAAAAGTATATTTTCTCCATCCTCATGTGCTGTAACATCTATGGATGTGTAAACCGGTCGCTGTCCTTTTGCTTCTGTCACTTTCCAGGATAATACCGGTTTTTCCAAGTGATAACCAATCGGTTCATAAATTCCTGAAATTTTTAACTGTTCCAGTTTCATAATGATATCCTTTTCTACATTTTACTACTGCTTATTTTTTACTTTTCTGCACTCTTTGCTGCTAATGCGCTGCGGATCTCCGGCATTTTTCCAAAATCCTCAAACATGATCCGAATACCCATAGACTCTGTCTCCACATGATAATGTCCTGCATACCATTCTGAAAAATCCAAACGATCATAAATTTTCTGCAGCCATTCTTCCGTCCCTTTATCCACAGTAACTGGTTCTTTTCGTGGTTTGAACGCCCACACCGGTTCCGCTTTGATCGGAACGGTATGTGAAAGAATAACATCCATCTTCCAATCCGCTTTTTCCAGTTGCTGCTCCACAAACTGCTTAATCGTATCATCCGGCTGTTCCGATGCAAACCACTGAAGTCCATGACTGATGCGATAATCTTTGTTTACGGTACCGGCACCACCGATTGGCATCACCGATTTTCCGTTAAAATCATAAATCTCTCCATCTTTTGCGAATAAAATATTCGGATATTTTTCTTCTTTGTATACAAGACCGCCATGCCATGGCACCAGTTTATAGTCCGCCTGAGATTCCCATGGTCTACCTTCATGATTGCCGTGTATACAGAAACATGTAACCGGGATTCTAGCCACACGCTCCTTTAGTTTTTCATCTTTCGGTCCCAGCCAGTAATTGATACCGGAATCTCCCAGAATGATCATGACGTCATCTGTTGTGGTATGATGCTCCAGACAGAAGGACTCCACCCGGTCAAATTTTTTGTGTGTATCTCCTGTAATATAATAGTGCAAGAAACATTCCTCCCCTGTGTTTTGTTCTTTTAGCACCTGAATTTTCCTAAAAAATACTACTTTTAAAATCCACCATTCTGATATGCCCTTGCAATTACATACGATGGTTCATAAAATGCACTGCAATTATAATTGTCAATCACATCGCAAATCTCATTATTATACACCTTCATAATTCCATCTACATAATCTTCCTTAGAACTTATAGTATCTCTGATCAACCGCTGATATACAGCTCCCATATCAAGCGGTGACGGAATAATTGACGCTAACTCCTGATCAACATCTGTTACATCATAGTCTCCTGCTTTTAAATTGTAATCCTTTATCCAGTCTTCCTCTACCTTCAATGGATTTTCACAATGTAACACATTTGCACAACTAAGCAAATGATATAAACCATCTCGTCCAATTGTATTGACAACATACCTATTTTTTTGCTTAATATGCCTAGCCACACGCTCTATCATATAACATACAAAATATAGATCATTCATTTCTATATCTTCATCTGGGAAGTACTTATTTTTCATAATGTCTCGCTCCCTTCAAAAGTCAAGGTTTTCAATGCCGATTCTGTACAAAACACAATCTGATGCGTAGGATAATTAAACCTAACCAATCCCCAAAAGGCATCTCGTGGAATTTTACCATCAATAAAGCCTTCTACAAAATTCCAAATCTGATCATCTGCCATAGGCCCCTCAACAATATCATAATCATGTTCAATACCTCGTCTGCAATCTACCACAAAATCAAGCCATGCATCCGTCATCTCATCAAATTTTAATACCTTCAACTCCTCGTTTGGTAGATATTTATAACGATTAACCATAGATGCACCTCTTCTTGTCAGTTCACATCGCTTTGCCTGTTTTTCATAGCCTGTGCAGTAAAAACCATATCCAAAATCTTTATAAAAGCCATTCTGGAGAATACGAGGAACCGATACTTCTACATTACTTCCATGATATATAATATTCTTCTCCATTTGCCTCCTCCTGATCTTAATTTAAAATTTCAACCGATGAATTGCCTGTTTTCCACTCTTCTGTGCACCACGGGCATACTCAAATTTCGGATAACCGAATCCCATGGCTGTTGCCACAAAATGATCTTCCGGAATACCAAGTTTCGCCCAGACATCCGGTAATAGTTTCATGACATTCATCGGGAAACCAAGGTACACACAGCCAAGTCCTTTTGACTCGCATAACAGTTCGAAATAGGCCAGTGTGATTCCCACTTCCACTGCTGCGGAACCAAACTTCTTCGGCATGTGTGGAATGATGACATGCGGTGCGGAACAGAAATAAATATCTCCGTTCATGGCCTGCGGTCCGCGGGATTCCATGATTCCGTAAGATTCCGCATCCCAGGTACGTGGGAAAATCCCCTGTTTTTTCAGTTCTTCTGCACCTTCGCAGATCATCTTGCGCAGTTTGTCCAGCTCAGCACGGTCATCAATAACCGTAAACTCCATTTTCTGCTTGTTTCCGCCAGTAGGAGTCGCTTCCAGCGCCGCAAGCAGTTCATTTAAAAGTTCCGGATCCACATTTTCGTCTTTGTAATGACGGCAGGAACGACGGCTGCAGACCAGACGCTCCAGATCTGTGGCAATCGCTTCACTTGGTAACGGAAGGCTGTCTTCCGGCTTTTTGCCAAGTACACGGATCGCACCGGTCGGACAGACGGTTAAACAATGCTGACAGCCCCAGCATCCGTACCAGTCCATGCTTTTTACCGGTTTCAGACTCGGTCTTTTATGTTCATTCATCTCGATCAGCATAGACGGACAGGCGAGCTGGCATAAACCGCAGCCCACACATTTACTCTCGTCTACCTGAAACTGTGTATCAATTAAACTCATGATGTTTCCTCCTGATGTTCTTTTAGTTTGTATCTGTGTGGCTTAAAATTTACCTTTTAAGTATTAATACGAACTTCTGTATTTTGTCTCAGTCGCTAACAATCGCTCCTTGAGAAAAATACAGAAGTTCTCAATTTACACAGAGATAGTTGTAAATTTTTGCGCCACACGACACTTCATACCGCATGCAGATTTGCAACTCCAACAAAACGCCCTTATGTTATGCATGCAAATTTATATTTTAACGTAAAATTTGTGATTAGCGAAACGTATATGACGCCAGACAGGCAATCTTTCCTCGGCAAGCGATTGTTAGCTGCAGAGGTAAGATTGATGACTGGCGCCTTCACTACCCAAATTTTAAGTCACCATGAAACACAACTATATGATGTAAAACCAGTTCTCATCCTGATCCAGATTACTGATCTCCATGGTCGTTTTTCCACCCTGCTTGAACTGCAGTTCCTGTCCTTTGATGCTGACGGTCGTTCCCGCCGGGATGGATTTTGTGATAAACGCATTACCGCCGATGACAGAATCTCTGCCAATGACAGTCTCACCGCCAAGAATAGACGCTCCGGAATAAATCGTTACATTATCCTCAATGGTAGGATGACGTTTTGCATTTTTCAGTTTCTGACCACCTCTGGTAGACAGCGCGCCAAGGGTAACACCCTGATAAATTTTGACATTATCACCGATGATCGTCGTCTCACCGACTACGATACCGGTACCATGATCGATAAAGAAGTGCTTTCCGATGGTGGCACCCGGATGAATATCAATTCCGGTTACACTGTGCGCATACTCTGTCATGATACGCGGAATCAGCGGTACAGAACGGATAAACAGTTCATGTGCCAGACGATTGATGGTAATGGCAAACAGCCCAGGGTAAGCCAGAATGATCTCACCGTAGCTGTTTGCTGCCGGATCACCTTCTAAGGCTGCCTGCAGATCCCCTTCCAGATATTCACGGATCTTCGGAATCTGGCGCAGAAAGTCTACCGTACTCTCATAGCTTTCTTTTTCAATCTGCTCACGGCATTTTCCATCCAGCTGCGGACAGAATTTGGAAACTTTCGCGATCTGTCTGCTGAGACGGTACAATACATCCTCAATCAATGTCGATAAATGATGATTGGCATGATAGCTTTTGTATGCACGGTCTCTGTAATACCCCGGATAAATGATCTTTAATAATTTTTCAATAATATCAATAATAACTTCTTTATTTGGCTGATCATAGAAATCTTCCATTTTATCAATGGTACGATCCAGCTCATAATCTTCCAGAATAGAATTCAGAATTTCTTCCGCTTCTCTTCCTTCCATATTTCTGCTCATATCTGACATACGATTCACCTTTTTCTTTCTCATTCAATTTACGCGCTATATTTTTTGATTGGAAATAGCTTTCTGATTTTTATATAATCGTTTTCCCGGAACTCATTTTTACGTTTCCATTATTTCTATATTCATTCCAGACAATCCTTTTTATAAATCTGTTACCGGAAATCCCCGCGGTCGCTGACCAGTTCATATCCGACACTTCCCACTCTACGGCCGAGACATCCGCGGCATTCCGCCGCTTCCTCTCCGGTACAGATCTTGTTGTCATATAGATCATACTGTTTGCGGTTCTTCACCGGTGACAGGTTGGGCATGACGACATTTGCGCCATGCTGCAAACCTTTTTCCCTTCCCAGGGGATCTGCGGTTCCAAGCGCCGTTGTTGCCGGAAGTAACACATGCGGCAGCATAATACGGATCACAGACAGCAAAAATAAAGTCAGCGGCACACTTCCGGAAGGTTCTTCTGCAAACATGGTATCATGATGCGGAATGAACGGACCGATGCCGACCATCTGCGGCTCCAGCTCTTTTAAAAATACCAGATCGTCCGCCAGCGTCTCTGCGGTCTGCTCCGGGGAACCGACCATAAATCCTGCTCCCACCTGATAGCCAAGTGCCTTTAAATCATACAGACATTGCTTGCGCACCGCCAGACTCATTTCTTCCGGATGCAGTTTTCGATAATGTGCATCGTTTGCAGTTTCATGACGCAGCAGATAACGATCTGCGCCCGCTTCCCGGAAACGTTTATAACTCTCATAGGATTTTTCACCGATGGACAGTGTGATCGCACAGTCCGGATAACCGGCACGGATCTTCTGAACGATATCCACCATACGGTCATCGTTATAATATGGATCTTCGCCGCCCTGCAGAACGAAAGTACGAAATCCTAACTCGTATCCGTTCTCACAACAGGCTAAAATCTCATCCTCTGTCAGTCGATACCTCTTTGCGTTCGGATTGCTTCTGCGGATCCCACAGTAATAACAGTCGTTTTTGCAATAATTTGTAAACTCGATCAGACCTCTTGTATACACATCCGTGCCATAGACCTCTTTGCGAATGCGGACTGCCTCTTCTGCCAGCAGTGCATCCACCTGCGGATCATCTGCCATGTTGATCAGTTCCACAAACTCTTCCCTGGTTAAATTATGTTCCCTGATTAGTTTCTGTGCTACATCCATTCCTTACTTCCCCTTTTATCTCCTTTTTTACACGTTTCTCTCATTAACTGTATCTTTTTGCAATCTCCGTCTCAATGATGGTCGCTCCGCCGACAACCACATCGCCATCATACAGCACCACTGCCTGACCGCAGGTGATGGCCCGCTGCGGCTCATCAAATACCACACGGATCTTATCCGGTTCCGGCTGCGTCACAGTCGCCCACTGTTCCTCATGACGATACCGGACCTTAGCCTTCACGCGCATTTCCCCCTCGATATGATCCACGGAGATCAGATTCACATCATTTGCCAGCAGTTCTCTGGAAAACAGGTCTTCATTTCTGCCTAAAATAACCTGATTTTTTACCGGATCAACCGCAACGACATACATGGACTCCTTTAAAGATAAGCCAAGTCCTTTTCGCTGTCCGATGGTATAGCGGATGATTCCTTTATGACGGCCCAGCACATTGCCTTCCAGATCCACAAAATCGCCTTCCGGATAGGTCTTTCCACGGTACTGCTCAATGAAATCCGAATATTTTCCGTTTACGACAAAACAGATATCCTGGCTGTCGTGCTTTCTGGCATTGATAAATCCCTGTGCCTCCGCAATCTCTCTGGCCTCTGTCTTATGCATGCCGCCCAGCGGGAACTGCACATGTGCCAGCTGATCCTGTGTCAGAGAATACAGGACATAACTCTGATCTTTGCTCAGATCCACGGATTTTTTCAACAGATAGCGGCCTGTTTCCTCGTTATATTCAATCTGTGCATAATGTCCGGTAACTACATAGTCATAGGACAGTTCCTTTGCACGCTGGAATAATTTTTCAAATTTCAGATAACGATTACAGTCGATGCATGGATTCGGTGTACATGCGTTTTCATAGGAACATACGAATTTCTCCATGACTTCTTCCTTGAACCGGTCTGAAAAATTAAATACATAATATGGCATATCCAGTGCACGGGCTACGCTTCTGGCATCTTCCACATCGTCTAAGGAACAGCAGGTATGCTCTCTGCATACAACCACATCCTCGTTCTGAAACAGCTTCATGGTAGCACCGATACACTCATATCCTTTTTCTTTCATTAAAAAAGCGGCTACGCTGGAATCAACGCCGCCGCTCATTGCGATTATTGCTTTTTTATTCAAAGGCTACGTCTCCTTTTTATCATACTATTCAAGAATCTGTGGATTATATCTCCTGTATACACAGACTATGATATAACCCCATGTTATCCTAGTATTATAGTATTTTTTGCTGATAAAAATCAAGTAGTAGCATACATTTCTTTTCGGTAAGTTTTCTTACAGTTCACCTGCGCCATTAGATGTAGTACATGCTTTCGTCGTATTTCTCAAACTCCTGGTAATCCTTTACCAGATCCGCAAGCGTCAGATTCGTCAGAATCTGATCCAGCTGGCGGTTCACCTCATCTATTACCCGTGTCTGAATCGCCATTGCAATCCCTTTACAGGCACTTTCCTCTGTCGTATCCTCATCTGCGATATGATAGCTTCCATCCAGGGCTTCCAGGATCTGCGCCACTGTAATATCCTCTGCCGGATGATTCAGCAGATAACCGCCCTGCGGTCCTTTGATACTTTTGACAATACCGGCACGACGCAGTGCAGCAAATACCTGCTCCAGATACTGCGGTGAAATGTCATTTCGCTCCGCGATACTGTTTAATGCCACATGTCCGGTTTTGGAATGTACGGATAAATCGATCAGAGAGGTCAGTCCATATCGGCTTTTTTTCGAAAACTTCATTTTTATAATACCTCCCATCCTCCAAAAACTTTCACTTTATGCAAAAATCTTATTTTTTATTTTATACAAAAATCTTACTGTGTTTTCCCTCTTTCAGATAACAGTAACATTTAATTTTCTCATTTAATTTAACAGGCGGATTGCAGTGATACAACCCGCCTGAATTTTTATACTTGTTCAAAACATTTTTTACAACAATTCTTTCAACTCTGAAGTCCGTTTATTTTTTACGGCTTCACACATTACTCCGATTACTGAATTGCTTTGAAAGCCTCATCCAGATCCTGAATGATATCATCGATGTTCTCAGTACCGATGGAAAGACGGATGGTGTTTGGTTTGATTCCCTGATCAGCAAGCTCTTCCGGTGTGCACTGGCTGTGTGTAGTTGTTGCCGGATGGATAACCAGAGATTTTACATCTGCAACGTTTGCAAGCAGGGAGAATAACTCCAGATTGTCGATGAAGTCTTTTGCTTTCTGCTCATCACCTTTGATCTCAAATGTGAAGATAGAACCACCGCCGTTCGGGAAGTATTTTTTGTATAATGCCTGCTGGCTCGGATCCTCAGATACAGACGGATGATGTACGCGCTCTACCTGTGGATGGTTGTTTAAATACTGAACGACTTTCAGTGCGTTCTCTACGTGACGCTCTACACGTAAGGACAGTGTCTCAAGTCCCTGCAAGAACAGGAAAGCGTTGAACGGAGAAATAGTTGCTCCGGTATCACGCAGTAAGATTGCACGGATCTTTGTAACGAACGCTGCCGGTCCAACTGCTTTTGTGAAGCTGATACCGTGGTAGCTTGGGTTCGGATCTACTAAAGAAGCGAATTTTCCAGATGCTTCCCAGTCGAATTTACCGCTGTCTACGATAACACCACCGATGCTTGTTCCGTGTCCGCCGATGAATTTTGTTGCGGAATGAACAACGATATCTGCGCCGTACTCGATCGGGCGAACCAGGTATGGTGTTGCGAATGTATTGTCGATTACCAGCGGGATTTTATGCTCATGAGCGATGTTTGCCAGTGTCTCGATATCTACTACATCAGAGTTCGGGTTACCAAGTGTCTCGATGTAAAGTGCTTTTGTGTTGTCCTGGATAGCAGCTTTTACTTCGTCAATGTTAAACGGATCTACAAATGTAGTCTCGATGCCGTACTGCGGAAGTGTGTGCTCCAGTAAGTTGAAGGAACCACCGTAAATATTTTTTGCTGCTACGATGTGATCGCCTGCCTGAGCAAGGTTCTCAATGGTGTATGTAATAGCTGCTGCTCCGGAAGCTACTGCTAATGCTGCAACGCCGCCTTCCAGTGCTGCCATTCTCTGCTCAAATACGTCCTCTGTCGGGTTTGTCAGACGTCCGTAAATGTTACCTGCATCTGTAAGTCCGAAACGAGCTGCTGCATGATCGCAGTTGCGGAATACATAAGAAGATGTCTGATAGATCGGTACTGCTCTTGCATCTGTAACCGGATCCGGATTCTCCTGTCCTACGTGTAACTGTAATGTCTCAAATTTGAAATTTCTGTCTTTTCTTGCGATTTTCTCTGCCATTGTTCTCTACCTTTTGCCTTTCAATAATTCGTTGTGTTCAGGATCTGCATATGCCTCTCCTGTTTGTTGTCTTTGTTCCACAGATCCTGATCGGATTTTCTTTTCTTATGCTTCTGTGAATAATGGTGTTGAATAATATCTGTCACCTGTATCCGGTAATAATGCTACAATTGTTTTTCCTGCAAATTCCGGACGTTTTGCTACCTGAATTGCTGCGGATAATGCTGCTCCGGAAGAAATTCCGACTAAAACGCCTTCTTTCTTTGCCAGAAGTTTTGCTTTCTCAAATGCATCATCATTTTCAATTGTGATAATCTCATCATATACCTGTGTATTTAATACGTCCGGTACGAAGCCGGCGCCAATACCCTGAATTTTGTGAGCTCCGCTCTTGCCCTCGGAAAGTACCGGAGATGTTGCAGGCTCTACTGCGATGATCTTGACATCCGGATTCTGGGTTTTCAGATATTCGCCTGTACCTGTTAATGTTCCGCCTGTACCTACACCTGCGATAAATACATCTACATTTCCGTCTGTATCGTTCCAGATCTCCGGACCGGTTGTTGCTTTGTGAGCTGCCGGGTTTGCCGGGTTTACAAACTGTCCCGGGATGTAGCTGTTCGGAATCTCTTTTGCAAGTTCATCTGCTTTTGCAATGGCTCCTTTCATTCCTTTGGAACCTTCTGTTAAAACGATCTCTGCGCCGTAAGCTTTTAAGATGTTTCTTCTCTCAACACTCATGGTCTCCGGCATGGTAAGGATGATTCTGTATCCTTTTGCTGCTGCAATGGATGCAAGACCGATACCTGTATTTCCGGAAGTCGGCTCGATGATAACGGATCCTTCTTTTAATAATCCTTTTGCCTCAGCGTCCTCGATCATTGCTTTTGCAATTCTGTCCTTGACACTTCCTGCCGGATTGAAGTATTCTAATTTTACAAGAACTTTTGCTTTGAGGTCTAAATCTTTCTCTACGTTTGCAACCTCAACCAGTGGTGTGTTACCGATCAAACCAAGTGTTCCTTTATAAATGTTAGCCATTGTTTTCGTCCTCCTATAAATCATATCTGTTTTCTATGTTTTATTTGTTGAGTGTATTATATTCCCATTATTCCTATTTGTCAACTAGGTTTTATAAAAATTTTTATTTTTTTCTGGCACTTCTTCGCAAAGCCGCGTAAATACTGGGTTTGTGGCCGATTTTATTTTTCAAAAAGTGCAAAAAAAGATCCTCTTCAGACGTTTTTTCGTCCAAAGAAGACCTTTTTCTGCTTCACCAACTTATCAGGTATGTTTTATATCATTTTATTTTCCCGCCAAAGACATTATAGCAGAAACTGCGCCACATAGCACCCCTGCACAGGCCCAGATGATCCAGGTCAGATCCCATCGATTCGTCAGAAAGCTGACTCCCAGAAAGATTGCCGTCACAGAACACCAGTAAATTCTGGAAATCTGTTTTCTTTTTTCACTGCTCTGTTTGTTTTTCAGGCTGTAATCCTCTTCCTCCAGCAAAATCTGGTAACTTCCGGTGATCGTTCCGGACCACACAAAGAAAAAGGTTGCGATTGCCACAAAGATCAGCAGAATGCCAAGACTGTATATATAATAAATATCCGGCATGGAAAATGCTGCCATCAGCATCATCGGAACCACACTGAGAATCGAAAGAATCACACCAGTCACCGTACATTTACGGCTCAGCGGAGCAAATTCCTGTTTTTCCTCCAGAACCATCCTCCGAACTTCCTCATCCGCTGCAATGTGCTGTGTCTCAAAAGAACGAAAACGTTCCTGATGCGCGCCCTTGATAATAAAAATCGCCACTGCCACAGCCACCATACCCAGAAGGATTGCAACGCCCATTCCTCCTGCCATATCCTCTGTGATCGGAAGCACCTTATATTCTGCCATTCCACTCAGCATCAAAAGCCATACCGGAGACAGAACACACAGAAACGTTCCAAAGGCGATCCACGGAGCTTTGTGTTTTGCCCATTCAAGGTAATCCTTTGCCTCCCGCATGGACACATGATGTGTAGGGATTTCTTCGCTTCGTGTATCTTCTCCAAATTGCTGCTGCATGCCACTTTGAGCACTGGCAGAATTTGTCATATCAAACGGATCCATTTTCATCTGCTCAGTCTGTACATCTCCAACTACTGTGTTTCTCTCATTCAGATCCAGTTCTTCTTTTAACAAAATGTCTGTGGATACATCAAAAATCGCACTCATCTTTAAAATGTTATCCAGATCCGGCACGGACGCGCCACTCTCCCATTTCGATACGGACTGCCGGGATACAGAAAGCTGCTGCGCCAGTTCTTCCTGTGACCAGCCGCGCTGCTTTCTCAATGTCATAATTTTTTCCGCAAGTTTCATAACCCTTGATACCTTTCCTATTATAAAATATGGTTTCCATTTGATATAAGGAAATGTATTTCCTATCAAATAAAAATCCATCAGGATCCGTCCCGCCATTGATGTTCTCAGCAAAACTTCTCCTGATGGAGCCATTATGCGAAAAATCCCGATTGACAACCACCAATTTCCCTTGAAAATCCGTCAACTGGCAGTTGCATCTTCCAATTTTTACGTTTTTCTATATTTTTCTTCTTATATTTTAGCACTTTCTGATCTTTTACTGTCTTCTAACTTTGTATACAAAACACAAATTCCTTTTTTGTTTAGATCTTATGCTTCTTCTTTTTTCTCTACTTTATCGTAGTCATCCAGGAAATGATGTTTCACGCCACCCTGCTTATAAGCAATGACCGTGCTCAGGTTGACATTCTCCACACTCTTGAAAATATTTGCCTCCACGAATGGATTTGTCTCTTTCAGCTGACGGATCAGATTCTTCACTTCCACACGCTTTGATGTGTTCTCACCACCGCAGGTACTGCAGGTATCGGTAAACTTACATGCACACTGAATAAAATGCAGGTCATTGCTGTCACGCCATTTCTTGATATCATCCTCGCGGATCAGATACAGCGGACGGATCAGCTCCATACCCTCAAAGTTTGTGCTGTGCAGCTTCGGCATCATGGTCTGCATCTGTGCTCCGTAGAGCATACCCATCAGAATGGTTTCAATCACATCATCATAATGATGACCCAGGGCAATCTTGTTGCAGCCAAGTTCTTTCGCCTTGCTGTAAAGATGTCCCCGGCGCATTCTCGCGCACAGATAACACGGTGATTTTTCTATATTAAATACCGCATCAAAAATATCCGATTCAAAAATAGTGATCGGAATATTCATTCTCTTTGCGTTTGCCTCAATGATCTGTCTGTTTGCCGGACTGTATCCCGGATCCATAACCAGAAATACCACTTCAAAATTAAACTTATTGTGGCGTTTTAACTCCTGGAAAAGCTTTGCCATCAGCATGGAATCTTTTCCTCCGGAGATACAGACTGCGATCTTGTCGCCCTCTTTTACCAGCTCGTACTCACGTACTGCACGGGTAAAACGACACCAGATGGTTTTCCGGAACTTTTTACGGATACTCTGTTCTATCTCCACATATTCCGGAGTCTCTTCCTCCGTTTTGGCTTCTTCTTTCTGTTTCATGGATTCCATCAGCCAGGCTAAGTATCCGCCGTTCAGGCTTCGGGCGTCCACACCGGCTTCCTGCAGTGCTTCTGCTGCCGGAACACTCATCTCACCTTTCTGGCAATAAATAACAACTGTTTTATTTTTATCAATTTCCTGTGATTCCTGCAGTTCCTCTGCACTCAGAGCCACGCTGCCCGGAATCACACCGTAGGAACGTGCCCGCTCATCCCGGATATCAACTAACTGATAGCTGTCTTCCGGCATTGCGAACAGTTCCTGTACGGATAACTGTATTTCTCCCATATGCTCTCCTTTCTACTGCGGCAGTTCTGTCAGATCTTTTGTGATCTCACCTGCAATGATCAGTCCGACTACCGACGGTACAAACGCAAGGCTTCCCGGAATCTGACGGCGCACGGTACATTTTCTTGCGGTTCCCGGCGGGCAGACGCAGTTATTTTTACAGCTGTTTTCCGTATCTTCGATCGGAGTCATCGGTTTTTCTTTGGAATAAACCACCTTCAGATGATCGATGCCACGTTTTTTCAGCTCACGGCGCATAACTTTTGCTAACGGGCAGACAGACGTTTCATAGATATCTGCCACTTCAAAAGCGGATGCATCCATCTTATTACCTGCTCCCATGGAACTGATGATCGGCACACCTGCGGCTTTTGCCTGCTCCACAAGCATCAGTTTTCCGGTGACGGTATCGATCGCATCTACCACATAATCATACTGAGAAAAATCAAACTGATCTGCAGTATCCGGCATATAAAATGTCTTATATGTGTTGACAACCGCCTTCGGGTTGATCTCCAGAATACGCTCTTTCGCTACATCTACTTTATATTTTCCAATGGTTTTTCTTGTTGCAAAAATCTGACGGTTTAAGTTTGTCAGGCAGATCCGGTCATCATCAATCAGATCCAGTGTTCCAACGCCCACACGCGCCAGTGCTTCCACGGTATATCCACCGACACCGCCGATTCCGAATACCGCCACTCTGGCATTGAACAGGCGCTGCATGTTGTCTTCTCCCAGAAGCAGTTCTGTTCTGGAAAACTGATTCAACACAGCAGGTCGCGGCTTATGTTCACATTCTGTATGCAAAGAAGTATTTTCTTCCATTCGTTTCTCCTCCAATGTATTTTTACTATTTTTCGAACATTTCAGAATCCATATATTGTTATAAGATTCTTTATTGTTTACTGTTTTACTATGAATTGCCTGTGATAGTATAGCGGATTTCCGAAAAAAAAACAATTACTTCTCTGAAAATAAACAATTTTCCTGTAAAGTACGAAAGCCCATGAAACTTACTACTTAAAGTTCCACGGGCTTCTTTTTCTTAAGCACAATCGCTGTTTCAGATCAACGTGCTTTTATTTATTTTTCTCCTGCTCATCCAGCAGATTTTCCATACTCTTCAGACCGATATACAGTGTTGAAGTGTTATGTAACAGAGAAGATGTGGTCGGCTGAATGATTCCGCCTACACCAAGTGCGATCAGTCCTGCATTGAACGCTACAATAGAGCGATAATTGCGGTGGATACGCTGCATCAGTCTGTTGCTGATCTTCTTCAATGTCACGATCTCATGCAGATCGTCTGCTGCGATGGTGATATCTGCGATCTCACGGGCAATGGCGGCACCATCACTGATGGCCACACCTGCATCTGCGGCTGACAGAGCCGGTGAATCGTTGATTCCATCACCGATCATGATTACTTTATGACCAAGTGCTTTCTCCTGCTCTACAAAGTTTGCCTTATCTTCCGGCAGAACTTCGGAATAATACTCATCCACACCGACTTTGCGTGCAATGGCAGCTGCAGTACGCTCGCTGTCTCCGGTCATCATGACAATTTTTTCAATACCATTGTCACGCAGATCCTGGATCACATCCGCAGCTTCCTCACGTACCGGATCTTCGATACAGATAACGGCTGCAAGCTTCTGGTCGATAGCCATATACAGACAGGAACACTCTTCCGGCAGATTATCAAATACGACTTCTTTGCCTTCCGGAATCTCACATTTTTCATCTTCAAAAATGAAATGATAACTTCCGATTACCACACGTTTGTCTTCGATAAAGGAAGAAATACCGTGTGCTACAATGTATTCCACTTTGGAATGCATTTCCTCATGCTCCAGCTTTTTCTCTTTTGCAGCTGTCACAACGGCTTTTGCCATGGAATGCGGGAAATGCTCTTCCAGGCAGGCTGCGATACGAAGCAGCTCATCCGGCTCAGAATCGTTGAACGGGATGACATCAATCACCGTCGGTTTTGCCTTTGTCAGTGTACCTGTTTTATCAAATACGATGGTTGTTGCCTCGGCAACGGCCTCCAGATATTTACCGCCTTTGACGGTGATATCACACTGCTGTGCCTCACGGATTGCAGAAAGCACAGAAATCGGCATTGCAAGCTTCAGTGCACAGGAAAAGTCTACCATCAGGATAGACAGTGCTTTTGTGGCATTTCTGGTCAGTAACCAGGTCAGTAACGTACCGCCCAATGTATACGGAACCAGCTTATCTGCCAGATGCTCTGCTTTTCCTTCCAGATTGGATTTCAGTTTCTCGGAATCCTCGATCATGGTAACGATCTTCTCGTATTTTGTAGCGCCACCGGTTGCTTCCACACGGATGGTCAGCTCGCCCTCTTCCAGAACAGTACCTGCATAAACGTAAGAATCTAACGTCTTTGCAACCGGTACGGATTCTCCGGTCAGGGAAGCCTGGTTTACGGTAGCATCTCCGGCTGTTACCACACCGTCAAACGGGATAACGTTTCCGGCATGAACGATGATCTCATCGCCTTTTTCAATGGTAGAAGAAGATACCAGGACTTCCTGATCTCCAGCCTTCTGCCATACTTTCTCTACGTTCAGAGACATGCTTCGTGCCAGATCTCCGACGGATTTCTTGTGTGTCCACTCCTCAAGCAGCTCGCCGATACCAAGCAGGAACATCACGGAACCTGCGGTTCCCATATCCTGACGGAGCAGCGATACCGCAATACCCGTTGCATCCAGAACAGCTACATCCAGCCGGCGATGACGCAGACTCTGCAGTCCTTTCCATATATAACGGATACCGTTTACAATGGTGATCACATTTCGGATCGGTGCCGGTAAAAATAATTTCTTTCCGTAATGCCATACGACTTTACAGATTAATTTTTCCTTGTACTCTGAGTTTAACTCACGTCCGGTACTCTCCAGATATCCCTCCGGCACTTCCACCAGCTGATATTTAAAGGTACATAATAAATGAATGATAGCAGCCCGGTCTCCGTTGTAACTGATCACAACGTCCGCTGTCTGTTCGTATACTTTTGCATCAACTACAAGATCCGACTGCTGCAGATAATATTGCAGGACGTCTGCCTGCTCATAGGTCATGCGCTGCTGCGCCATATGAACACGTAGACGTCCTTTTATCTCATGTTTGATCGCAAATTTCATTATTCTGCCTGTGCTTCCTCAGCCTGAGTCTCTTCTGCCTCAGTTGCTTCTTCGTCCTCTACATATGCTTCCGCAGCGGCACGGTCAGCATTGATCTGTTTTGCCTCAGCAAGAATATCGCCTGCGTTCTCCTGAACAGTTGTTGCTGTTTTTACTACTGTATCTTTTGCACGCAATACAGCAGCGGTGCAACCTGTGTAAACTTTCTTAGCATCTTTGCTTGTAAGGATTTTGATACCTGCTGTTCCAAAAGCAAGACCTGCTACAAAAAGACCAACTTTCCTGCATTAAATTTTTTGAACATAATATTTTCCTCCATTTGCGTGTGTTTGTTTTTGTTTATGATTAATTATAATCATCAAGAAGTTGTTTTTCAAGCATTTTTTACACAAATGATACAACTTTTCAATAAGATTTTTGTTAAAATTTGCTAACTTTTGATAGAATTATTAGCTTTTGGTTTGTTTTCACAGCATATGGTTATTATGCACTTTTGCCAATTATTGCACTTCATAATACCGTGCACTATATGCAGGAAGCACAAGTGAAGCCTCTCCACCTATCACTGTAACGTCTTTCTGATACTCCGGATGCGCCTTTTTCATCTCTGCATCGTCACTGCTGTAGATCAGTTTTAATTTTTTCGCACCGGAAATTTTCATCGTGTATTTTTGCTCTTTTACATCTCCAAAATGGAAAACTGCCACAATCCGCTCACTTTTACTCTTCCGTTCAAAGGCATAAATACATTTTTCTTCCTGATGACAGTCGATCCACTGGAAGCCATTCTGTGCATAATCAGCCTCCCAGAATGCCGGATATTTTTTATACACTTCGTTCAGTCCCATCATAAAACGATGATATTCTCTGTGTTTCGGAAATTTTAAAATATCCCAATCCTGCTGCCGCTTCTCATCCCACTCACGGAACTGCGCGATTTCATTTCCCATAAAATTCAGTTTTTTGCCTGGATGTGCATACATATACATATACATGGTACGCGCCTGTGGGAATTTATCATCATAATCTCCACTCATTTTCTGGATGATGGTTGCCTTTCCATGCACCACCTCATCATGGGACAACGGCAACACATACGCTTCATTATAATAATACATCATGGAAAAGGTCAGTTTGTGATAATTTGCAGAACGATATTCCGGTGCTGTCCGGAAATAATTCAGCGTATCATTCATCCATCCCATGTCCCATTTATAGTCAAATCCCAGACCACCATCGTGAACAGATCTGGTTACCCCCGAATAGGAAGACGAATCCTCTGCCATCAGCATCGCCGTCGGGAACCGGTCTTTTAGTCCCTGATTCATATTCTGAATAAAGGAAACTGCCAGATTGTTCACACCTCTTGCCTCATTTCCCTGCCAGTAGATCAGGTTGCTCACCGCATCCATCCGCAGGCCGTCAAAATGATACTCCGCCAGCCAGTATGCTGCGGCAGACTGAAGGAAGCTTCGCACTTCTCCTCTGGAATGCATGAAATTGCAGCTTCCCCACTCGCTGTAGCCAACATCCTGATTTGGATATTCATACAGAGCGGAACCGTCATAATTCCACAACGCATAGGCATCCACCGCAAAATGCACCGGCACAAAATCCATCAACACGCCAATTTTGTGCTTATGGCAGGCATTCACAAAATACCGCAGATCATCCGGCGTTCCGTAACGGGAAGTCGGCGCAAAAAATCCGGTATTCTGATAGCCCCAGGATTCGTCACAGGGATGCTCGCTCAACGGC
The DNA here is from genome assembly GCA_022781925.1 of Lachnospiraceae bacterium. Taxonomy (GTDB): domain Bacteria; phylum Bacillota; class Clostridia; order Lachnospirales; family Lachnospiraceae; genus Eubacterium_I. The sequence continues at coordinate 63,405 of JALESO010000043.1, read as the reverse complement.
ATCAGTTCCACATAATTGTAACCATTTTCATTCAGATACGGAATCAGCAGGTCTGCCATCTCACGATACGTATACCAACCTGTCGGATCTTCATCATCTTTCTTTCTCCAGGAACCAAAGTGAATCTCATAAATATTCAGCGGCGCATCTTTCTGTACTGAACGCTTTTTCATCCATCCCCCATCTGTAAAATGATAGTCAGTCGTATCATAAATAATAGACGCATTGTTCGGACGCAGTTCCGAGTAAAATCCATATGGATCACAATGATCGATACTGCTTCCATCTGCCCCGTAAATCTTGTATTTGTACATCATGCCCTTCCCGGCATTTTCCACATAACACTCCCAGAAATTGCCATCGTGTACCTTCTGCATCGGCATCTCCTGCCAGCCGTTAAATTCACCGATCAGTGAAATCCGCTGTGCATTCGGCGCAAAGGTCCGAAAAACCGTTCCTTTTTCATAGGCATGCGCCCCAAGGAAACGATATGCCTCAAATTCTTTTCCCGTATAAAATCCATAAAAATCCATATGCTCTCTCCCTCTTATTTTGCTTTCTCGTATATAGAACTACAGTCTTTTTTTCCAGACTTCATCCTCAATTAAAACTCCCACTTCTATAAAAATGCTTCTATATAAAAACAATGATATTTTTTCACATTAGTAGTTTAATTAACCAACTGTGGTTGTTTTTCTATGTTGATACTATTATAATTATAAATAACAAGAACATACTTGAACAGAAACAGCTTTTTTAATTCGTCGGAAAACCAACGATTTTTTATAATTGTCGAAAAAGTCAATTGTACGAACATGAAAAAGGCTATTTCGCAGACATTTATGAAAGATTTTAATTGACTAACACCATTAGTTAAAAAATGAGGTACTAGCATGGATATCAGAATAGAAAAAACAAAAACAGCCATTCACAATACATTTTTAGAACTGCGCTCCAAAAAGCCATTGGAGAAAATCACCATCAAAGAACTGTGTGAAAAAGCCCAGATCAACAAATCCACCTTTTACTCACACTACAAAGATATTTACGATCTGAGTGATCAGTTGGAGACGGAAGTTGTCACCTCTGTCATTGAAGCCATTCCGAATCCGGAAAACTGCCTCGATGATCCGGCAGCCCTGGCCAAAAATATGTTTCTCGGCTATCTTTCCCGGGATGCGATCATCCGAATCCTGTTTTCCGGAACCAGAGCCGGAGAACTGGTCCGCAAAGTAGAATATCAGCTAAAAAAAATCCTGTTTGAAGCTCACCCGGAGTACAAACAGGATCCATCCGTCAATGTCGTGCTGTCTTACACGGTCTATGGCGGTTATTATGCATTTTTTGAAAACAGGCAGTACGGAGATTCCACCGTGGTGGATATCATCAGTCAGATTTCCTCCGGAGCCATGAAACTATTATAATTTCATATATAAAGAAAAAATTACCGGGAACAGACACGAATGATTTTCTATCGTCTTGCTCCCGATAACTTTTTCCAATTCTATTTCTACAAAATCAACGTTACATCATATCCCACATTAGATGTACATCAAATCTTCTTTATCCGCTGCTCGTTTATTACGAATAAAAAGTCCGATTGATACGATCATAAATACGATTGAAATCAACTGTGCCGTAGTCAGTCCGAGCAGACCTCCCTGCTCATTGGTGCGCAGAAACTCCACGCAAAATCTTCCGATTCCATAAAGCATCAGATACAACGCTCCCACATCGCCGGTGTGACGCATTTTTCCCGTCATGCGAATCAGTACAAATGCGATCACAAAATCACCTGCAGAGGAAAAAAGCTGTGTCGGCAGCAACGGCACTCCCGCCGGTGCAAAGCTGTTTTCTGGGAATACAACTCCAATCGGCAGACTCGTCTCTTTCCCGTAACAGCAGCCTGCAAAAAAGCAGCCCAGTCGTCCAAATGCCTGTGCCAGTGCTACGGACGGTGCCAGCAGATCAAAATATTCAAAAAACTGAATGTTCTTGATCTTACAGTAAATCAGCGCTGATACCACACCGAAAATAATTCCACCATAGACCACAAATCCGGAAGAGCCAAGAACACTCAGCGGATCAGACAAAAACTGCTTCCAGGATAAGATCACAAAAAATACTTTTGCTCCCAGAAATCCCATCACCAGACAGAGAATCGCAATATCCATCACAGACTCTGCCTTCATCTCATAACGTTTCGCTCTATAATATCCCATCAGCACACATAAGATCACTCCGATGGCAATCATTACACCATAGGTATGAACGGTGAACCTACCGATAGAAAACAAATCAACTTTCATCTTTTAACACTCCTCTTTTTCAATCTGCCTTTTATTCTACACTATTTTGATTCGTTTTCCAACTCTTTCTTCGGACTCTTTTCCAATCTGAGACACACTTTTCTCATACGATTTCCGATTTTATGCCCCTATGAACAGGATCCGTTGTATCGCTTTTTACATTGACAGTTCCATTTTCCTGTGCTAGCATTTTGGTTACTATACTGTGCCCTGGCACAAATTCAAGAAAAGGATTCATTACTTATGAAAATTCAGCTTTCGGACCATTTTACATTACCAAAACTGCTGCGATTCGTTTTTCCATCCATCATCATGATGATTTTTACTTCCATTTACAGCGTGGTGGACGGACTGTTCGTATCCAACTTTGTCGGCAAAACTGCCTTTGCATCCGTCAATCTGATCATGCCTTTTGTCATGATCCTCGGTGCCATTGGATTTATGCTTGGAACCGGTGGAAATGCGATTGTCTCTAAAACACTGGGAGAAGGAGAACCGGAACTGGCGCAGAAATACTTTTCCATGATCGTATATTGCACCATTATCGGTGGAATCATTGTTTCCACTTTCGGCTTCATTTTTATGCCGACGATTGCAAAACTGCTGGGCGCCAGTGGTGAAATGCTGGCAGGAAGTGTTCTGTACGGACGTATCTCCATGATATCGCTGACCTGCTTCATGCTGCAAAATGTCTTTCAGAGCCTTCTGGTCACAGCTGGAAAACCAAAACTTGGTCTGCTGATCACTGTCAGCGCCGGACTGACCAACATGACACTGGATGCCATATTTGTCTATGGCTTAAAACTTGGTATCGCAGGTGCCGCACTTGCCACTGTCACCTCGGAATTTGTCGGCGGTCTGACTCCGTTGCTTTACTTTTTACACAAAAACAGCAGCACGCTCCGCCTTTGTAAAACACGGATTCAGCCACAGATCATGCTCAAAACATGTACCAACGGTTCTTCCGAATTTATGACAAATATCTCCATGTCACTGGTAAACATGCTTTATAATTTTCAGTTGATGCGTATCGCTGGTGAAGATGGCATTGCCGCTTACGGTGTCATTATGTATGTAAGCTTCATCTTCTGCGCGATGTTCATTGGTTACTCCGTAGGATGTTCACCATTGGTGGGATATAATTACGGTGCAGAAAACCATGCAGAACTGAAAAATCTGTTCCGAAAAAGCCTGAAACTGGTGGGCTGTGCCGGTGTCTGCCTGGCGATTCTGGCCAACCTTCTGTCCGCGCCGCTGGCTTCCCTGTTTGTCGGATATGACGATGCATTATATGCACTGACGGTTCACGGATTCCGGATTTACTCCCTGGCCTTCCTGTTAAACGGATTCTCCATCTTCGGATCGGCATTTTTCACCGCATTAAACAATGGTCTGATTTCTGCCTGCATCGCATTCTTAAGAACTTTTGCTTTCCAGATCGTAGCCGTGCTTGTGCTTCCGTATCTGTTTGGAATCAACGGTGTGTGGTGCTCCATCGTGGTGGCTGAATCACTGGCGATCTGCGTGACCATTTCCTTCTTTGTGAGGAAACGGCATGTGTACCATTACGCATAAAATTCTTGTTTATCTGTGTAAAGGGCAAATCTGAAGCAGAAATCCAGACAGACACGGATGATTTTCTACCGTCTTGTCTTGGATTTTGCTTTCAGATTTGCCCATTTACTTGATGGCACCGATATGCCACGCGCGCATATAATCTACCAGTAATTCAACTCTTTGTTGCGCACGCAGATTTACGTTATAAAACATAACAGTGATTGGATACTGTTTTTAGATTCTGAGCCAGAGGTGAAACGCTAAGCCACCGCAATGCGGCTTGCCCTTGATAATGCAAAAAAAGAACTGCTATACTGTTGTCATCGACGGAATTTGAACTGTTTTTGAGTTCTTCGCCGTCGGTAACAGACTTTTAGCAGTTCTTTTTTCATCAAGGGTGGCGTATGACTGCAATTTTCTTCCGTTTTACTGCATAAGTTATGGGATTCTATTCAGACAATATTACCAGCAACTATTACCCAAAGAAAATCATTCTCTTGTTATAGAAAAATGAAGATGTAAATCAGCACATGCAACAAGATGTCTCATAACTGATATGCATGTGTGGCACGCAGTGCCGTCGTGTGAATGGCTAACTATTTCACTGTGTAAATACAGAAAACGAAGAATCCTGTCAGGGGCAGCGATTAAGTGACACGACTGAGTTTTGCGAGTTTTGCGCGAGTGGGAACGACCTCTTTTTCAGGCGTGAGAGCGAGCGCGATAAAACCGAAGCAAAACGAGGGTAGTGAACGTCTAGCGTCCCGACAGGATTCTTCGTTTTCGTATTAAAAATTAAATTTTAGCCAAGAACCCCACAAACAAGAAATCAACGCATCGTCACCCGTAAAGCCACCGGCTGATGATCCGTATACTCGAAATCGGTATCGATCACCTTCACCTGATCCACCTGCAGATTATCCGACACGATAAATCCGTCAATGACATACACCTGAGAATCTTCATAATTTCCACTGTATGGTCCGTTCAGCAGACGACAGGTTGGCACATTATCCGCCACCGCAAAATCAAACCCATCCGGCAGATCTGCTTTGCTCACTGTTCCCGGCACCCAGCTGTCTGTATCATGGATCTCATAGGTATCCACGCCTTCAAATGTCTGGTTGAAATCACCACCGGCGATGACATAATTACCGGCTTCATATTCTTCCTGTAACTTCTCTGCCAGCATCTGGCTCTGGATTTTCTTGCCTTCTCCACTGTCATATGCTTCCAGATGAAAATTGATCAGCACCAGTTCTTTGTCAGTACCTTCAATCGGAATCCTTGTCTCCAGCATACAGCGTTTCAGATTACAGGTTTTGATCGGCCAGGAAAAGGATTCCGCCAGTTTGATCCGTTTTGCACTCTCCACCTGATAATCTGTCATAGTCAGCAGTCCTGCTTCCACTTTTCCAATCGGCGGGATTGGATACGGCACAAAATCACACTTGAAATTGCAGGCATAGATACTGCTCATATTCAGCGCATCCTCGTAATACGCACGTTCATTGATATGGAAAGAACGCTTTGCATCAATGTCCACTTCCTGAAGAAAATAAAAGTCCGCGGCCTGAGTTTTCAAAATATCGGAAATCCCCGCAAGGTTTGTTTCCACCACATCTTTGCTGTCCGGCCGCACCTTGCTTCCACCGTCCATAAAGAAATCTTCATCTTTACTCAATGCCGCATAACCGGTATTGTAAGTCAGCACGGAAAAAGACGATCCCTCGGACAATGTCTTTGTACCGCTTCCAGTGTCCAGAAATTCAATGGATTTCGGACGGTATTCCCGCACCGTATAAAAAATCAATATTGCTGCCACAAACAATACAATGCACAGCACTACAATTCCAATTCTTTTTAAAATCTTTTTCCCCTTTAACATGACTTCTGCCCCTCCTCGCTGTGTTTTTGTTACACTATTACTTTATTTATCCGTACGGAATCCTTCTTTGCACGCTCTTTTTTCTGATAACTGTATCCTAACATATGGCAGTATTTACATCAAGAAAAAACCGTGTTTCTCCTTTCCTGTCACGCAGAAAAGACGCCCCTCGGACGCCTTCCCTGCTATCTTTTTCATAAGGATTCCACTATTATCTTTTCATTCGTCTGCGCAAACAAATGGTTGTCAAACCGGCACAAGCTGAAATAAGAAGCAGTGTAATCCACAGATTCCGGCTGACATCATCCGTGCGTACTGCACCACCTGTTGCAGCAGCCTGGTCAACATTCTCTGCCGCATTCTCTGTGGCAGTCGTTTTATCAGCATTTCCTGTTGTATTTTCATTATTCGCCGTTTTATCAGCATTTCCTGTTGTGTCTTCCGCTTCCGTCAGTTTGGCAATGCTCTCTGTACTTGTTCCACCACAACGTTCACAGGTGTAAGTGCGGATGCCCTCTTTTTCACTGGTTGGCTGTGTCGTGATCTCACCTTTATCCCAACTGTGACCTGATGCAGGAAGTGTTTCTGTCCAGATCTGTGTCTCAAAGCAGTTTTCCTCAAACGTTGCCGTATAAGTTCGTTCCCCGTCTTCCGTACAACCTGCTTCTTTTGTAATTCTGCTGGTCACACTGCCAATGCCGGTTATTTCCTTTTCGCACTTAATGCAGGAACCGGTTGCTGTGCACTGGCTGTGATCCTCGGACCACAGATAGGAAACCGCATTTTCTCCAAACTCATGCTCCGTCATCGGTAACGTCTGCTCATTTTTTACGGCATCACAGGTTTTACAATGGATCGATTTCTCACCTTCTGTCTCACAGGTTGGTTCCTGATCTATTGTATAATCTGCCTCCCAGTCATGATCTTCCAGCGTGATAATCACAGATGCTGCCACTGACCGGTTTCCGTTTGCATCCTCTGCCACAAGCAGCAGGTTCATTCCGTTCTCTGTACGAACTGTCTGGATCACTGGATCACCATTTTCATCAAAAATCGGATTTCCATCTTCATCCAGCACCATCTGGTTATAGGTCAGGTCAAGCTGGCCGGTATAGGAAAATCTGCCATCTTCGTCCGCAGTTGCAACCTGTTTTAAGTTACCATCCCAGTCCTCGTCATTCAGGCACACCTTTCCATCCGGTTCCGTGATACCCGTGACCGTATAATTTCCGGTATCTTTATCCGCATATACGATGGTCTGATCCAAACTGAGCATCGGCGCGGTATCATCTTTTTCCACCATCAGATATTTGGTTGTGACATCCGTATAAGTTCCTTTGTCCACTGCCGCATCTATCCGGAACATCACAGAGCCTTCCATATCGGTATGATCAATGTTCCAATAGCCACTATATGTTGCATCAATTACCTGGTCTGTATCCATTCTTGTCAGTGTATAGGATGCGTTTTGATTTTCCTGATTTGTCACGCTCAGATACCATCTGTTATTTTTTCCGGCACCTGCCGTACAGGAAAATACACCATGTTCTTCGGTGACCGCATGAGATATATAATTGCCGTTTCCCCTCGATGTTTCCAGCTCTGCCTTCAGCGTCAGCGGTGTATATTCCGGTAACACGGCATCATTCTACTTCGTCTCTTCACTGTAAACCTGTGCATTTGCAATCTTTTCACCGGTCTCATCTGTGAGATAATTGTAGGCCTGTACACCAATCTTATAATTTTTACCTGCTTCCAGCTCTGAAGTCTGTGTATTGCCAGATACCTTCTGGTTCTCGTCTATCGTATCCCCCTTTACAGTCAAAGCCATATCCAGGGTAAAAGTATCTGTATCGGCATCATAAGAAACACCCTTGATTTCAGAAGCTTTAATATCCTCTGCGTCATAACTGTAAGTCTTGCCGGAGTCTGTGAAATTTCCATCTTTTTCCTCATAAATGGTTACTCTGTAACCGTCAGCTTTTGCCACCTCACTCCAGGATGCTTCCATAACCTCATTTCCTGCCGGTTTGATCCCTGCATCTGCCGGAGCATCCGGCTGTGCGGTATTCTTATAGTGTACCTGCCCCAATGCCACTGTATCAACCGGAAGAAGTGCCTCATCTTTTTCCATACTGCCATCCTCATTTTCAATGGCAATCTCTGTCTTACTCAAAAGCTTCGCTGTCACATAATAATCACCGGTGGAAACCATGGTTCCCTGATTCGGAATCACTGCTGAAATGTCGAACGGATCCGTAATATCCTGATATGCGATGGCATACTGAGTCTTACCGCTCTCCTCGCCGAAATACATTGCCAGTACATAGTTTGCATCAGCATCCGGATACGCTACCTTTCCGCTGAGATTCTGTCCGTTCAATCTGACAGATAAGCTGTCAAATGGCATGGATGCATTCAGATTCAGATTGAACGCTGCTACATCACTGGTAACGGTCCACTGATCACCGATGGATGCATTGTTCCCCAGACCAACCAGTACACAGTCTTTTCCTGCTGCATTTTTTGTCGCAAATACATTGATTTCTGATTCATTGGTCGCTTCACCCTCTGCATTATAGGAAGGCAATGTCAGATCAAGACTGTTTCCATCTTTTGAAACCGTCAGACTTTCTGCAAATGCCTGCATATCTGTGCCATCCTCAGGCGTCACCATCATAACAACCGTAGCATCTTTGGATAACGACTGTCCTTCATTTCCCGTAAGTTCAATATTTTTACTGCAGGCACTGTTTGTATTTTCTGCATTTAGCAGTACAGTATCCTGATCAGATGTTACATTTGCACCCAGCATATCCATATTTACATCCATCACCGCCAGTGCATTTTCTTCATTTGCAGATGCGCTGTATCCGCTTGGCTTATGATCCTCCCACTTCCATTCCGGCAGTTTTTTCCAGAATAAAGCGACTTTAATACCTGCATCATTTTCCGGGAAAATATACCACACACGATATCGTCCAATCTTCCAGTCTGATTCTTTCTTGACTCCGCCATAAACTCTGAAGTTTTTAAAGGCAGAATTTACTGCTCCATTAAAGTTTGTTCCCCTGACAGATACCACTGTACTTGCACCAAGGAAAAAGTCAAAACTGGTAGAAGCAGCCTTCCAGCCACCGATCAGCGGCCAGTTATCCGGCGCATGCAGACTTCCGGTAATACCGCCATTCAGATCCGCATTGACATGGACTTTCGTCGGATTCTTGTAACTATCCATCCCCGAGAATACACTTGCCGAAATATCTCCTGAAGCCCGAATGATCTTGGAGTTCTCCGGAACACTCGCATGCACACTTGCTTTTCCAAAAGCTTTCAAACCGGTATAATTCGTGCCCTGATAACTGCGCGTCTCACCCTGAACACCTTCCGCAATCGTAAAATCATCAATCAGGTTCAGTTTCTTAAAGATCTTGACCTCGTCCCCTTCCAGCTCAAAGTAAGCCGGACCAAAGGTATAAGTTGCCTTTCCTTCCAGCGTATTTAAAATCTCTCCTTTTCCTGTAATGGAAAGATTTAACGGTGGAATCGCGAAGAAATTTCCGTTAAAGGAATCTGCCAGATTGTCAAAGCCACCACCGGCACCGGTAATATTTGCCACTACCACTGGCGGTACAAGAGGTACCTTGGCAACACTTGACCCCGCGTAGAAATAAAGTTTATTCGGCATAAGCGTACCTGTCCGCTCGTATCTTGCCAGTTCAAGTTCTGCCTCACTCTCAAAAAGGTCAAACACATTCAGCTCCATACTGAAATGATACTTTGACTCGAATGTATCAATCTCGCCTTCCAGACTTGCCATCTCAAGACCAAGCATTTCCGCTGTATCAATTTTGCCGGTTGCCCGGATACCATTCAATTTGAAATCCTTATCCTGGAAACCATATCCCAGCTTCTCCATGGTAAAGTCGGCGCCTCTGAAAATCTGAAACTCCGCATTTCCCTCAAAACTGATATCACCATCCTCTTTCACAACGGCTTTTTCCACACTGATCGATGTTCCCGGAATATTTGTCGTCATGACTGCAGCATTCGAATCCGGATCCATCGTCACAACCAGACCATCAGCACCAGCTTCAATCTCAAGATTCTTCTGTGCGGCATCTTTTGGCTGATAAAATTTAAAGGATGGTGTATTCAAATTCACATTTGATGTCTCAAAACTTCCATCCTTACCAATGGAAAAACTTCCACCAGCACCGGTCCAGACCGCAGTGATTGATTTTGACAGTGCTGCCACACCGTTTGAAAATACATAACGGTCGTTTTCTTCGTGGTAATTTCCTCGGATTGCTGCGATCTTTGTTCCGTAAATCTTCGCATTTGTATCCAGTTCACTTTCACTGGCCGCCGGAACTGCCTGATAACCGTCATCATTTTTATAAATACCAAGATGTCCAGCCGACTGACTCACTGTGATCGTATCATTCGGTGTAAATGTCTCATCTTTTTCTGTATAGAGATCCCGGAATCCCCAAAGCATATTATTATGCTGATCTGCACGCTCTTTTCCCATCAGCTCCAGATTGATCTCCAGTGTTACATCCCCATCTTTTGTTGCGGAAAAATACTCCGGCAGTACATCTCTGTAATCACCGGTTCCGTCATGTCCTGTCACATAACCTGTATACAGCGATGAAGTTGCCACAAACGGATTTGCCCAGGAATATCCCTTGGTAAAAAGTTCGGTGATTCCTTCTCCGGAGCTTCCATATCCCCCACTCGGAGTATGTCTCCAGCCAAAGGATGTTTTTACATGCAGCAGATCTGCTACCACCGCACTCTCCGAATGCTGATAGCCGCTATCAGAATCTCCGGCAGCATTGCTCATATACACAGATGCCCCATTCGAAACCGCTTCGTGCCCCATTTTGTTGAAATTCTTCAGTTTCGTACAAAATTGCAGTCTCAGATCTTCACCATAAGCCAACGAATCTTTATTCTTATATCCGACATCAATATCAGCCTTTATACCATACGTTCTCCCGCTGTCCGCATCATCTTCTGTAAGCATCCCTGCAGAAGTGTAACCATCGGTTGTCCCTTCGTCCAGTTTGACAATATGATATGTAGTCGTAACTTCATAGACACGATTATATCTTGACGATACTTTTGTACATGGTTTAAACTCATATCTCACGGTAAGGGCATCATCTGCAACCGATACATTCCTCGTATCGTATAATATTTCTTTCTCATTCGCAGTAAAATAGGCACTCTGATAGATACCCTTTCTTACCATCTGAACAGCTTCTTTTGCAGATGCTTTCGTTCTTGCAGGCACCGTAACCATGTAGTTTTTCCTGCCCACCACCTGTTCCACAAAATACAATCGGATATGTTCGTTCTCAATCCATGAAACTCTGTAATCCGCGTATTTTTTCCTTTGCGCGGTTCCCGTGACCTCTCCGGATCCCGAATTGACCGCTCCGACAATGGCATATGCATCCACTGGTGCAAAACATACAAGCATGCACACCGCAAGTAATAGACTCAAAAATTTTTTTATCATAGGCTCATCCCCTTTCTCGTATCTCATCATATAAACTCATGTTCCGGTCAGATTTTATATACTTTTATTTTACCAGAGGAAAAACTTCTTTCACATGCCCGTTTAAGCAGAAAAAAGTGCCTGTTATCTAATAGAAAAACAAAAAGATATGGAAATCTGCCGCATTTCTTTTTCTCTGCATCTGATTTCCATATCTTTTCTATTTTTCATACAGTCTCTATGCTGTATTCTTTATTTTGTGATCTCCAGTCCTTTCAAATACCAGAGGCTTGCTCCCGGGATTCCATCCAGCTGAATGCTCCGTGCATCATCCGGGAAATAGAAGCGTGAAGTCAGTACCGCTTCACCATCATTAATATAGATTTCCATCATGGAAGTATCTACGATCATGCGCAAACTGTGAATATCCGGAATCTGAATCTGCCGTGTACCACGTCCACGACCGGCTTTTTCAGAAAGATCCAGGCTCAGAATGCCATCTGCATACACCAGCGCAAATTGCTCTAATCCGTCAGCAATCGTCACTGACCAGCTTTGTTCGAAAGCAGCTGTTTCCAGTTCAAACACATTTTGTTCCAATGTAACATTCCCGCTCACACTCTGCTCCTGTCCACGCAGCTGCTTTAATTCTTCTAATGGCTGCTGTAATATCACACCATCCTGTAACACCAGCTCTCTCGGAAGTGTCAGTGCATGCTGCCAGCCTTTCTCCACCGTCGGCTCATTATCATAAGGCGCATCGCCGATTCCGGCCCAACCAATCAGAATCCGACGTCCCTGTTCATCCTCAAATGTCTGCGGTGCATAGAAATCAAATCCATGATCCCATTCCCGGAATGTTGTTTCATCAATAATGCGATGTTCTGTACTCTCATTTTCATCAGAAGCAGCCATTTCCGGCTTAGAACTTTCCATTTCAGAAATGAGTGAACGTTCCGGCAGGAAATATCCGGACTGATAGATATTCTGGAACTGATACGTCTGTGCTTCCAGCCCCTGTGGTGACAGAGACAACACCGGCTGTCCGTTCAGATAGAAGTAATCCGGACATTCCCACATATAGCCAAACCGTGCTTTCGCAGTTACATCTTTTTCAAATTTCCAGTGATGCAGATCATCCGAACCGAAGATCAGTACCGTTCCATAATCTGTCTGCGCTGAATTTTCTTCCGGATTTTCCGGATGGATCATTTTTCTGCCGCCCTGTACCATATGGTAACGACCGTTTTCTTTCCAGATCTTTGGATCACGGATGTGGCAGGTATAAGCATCCGGATAATCCGCATTTGTCATCACCAGCTCTTTTTCTGAGAAATGCATACCGTCCGCACTTGTCACAAGCACGGTATTGGCTTCCCGGCCTTTGTAGTCCAGATCATAGTCGCCATCCTGTTTCACATTTCCGGTATAATACAGATACATCATATCATTTTCCAGAAAAGCACTTCCGGAATAAACGCCGTCTTTGTCAAAGGACTGATCCGGCAAAAATGGTGCTTCCAGCTGTTTCCAGTGGATCAGATCCCCGGATGTATAATGTCCCCAAGCTTTCATGGAACCGACTGCATCCACCGGACAATACTGATAAAACACATGGTAGATTCCATGGAACTGACACAATCCGTTCGGATCATTCATCCAGCCCACCGGCGGCATCAGATGCAGTTTCAGTCTGTATGGATCCCGTGCAATCTCATCCTGTTTTTTCTCCGCTTCTGTTACTGCATGCTGTAATACTTCTTTTTCACTCATCTGCTTCATATTATTTCACCACGATCACTTTCTCGCCCTGCTGTACGTTTCCGGTTTTTACAGAAATCGTACTGTAATCTTTCAGAAAAAGGCATCCATTAAAAACGGATGCCTTTTCATATCGTCATAGTTCAAATTGAATTTATTATTTTGCTACGATGTTGATGATTCTGCCCGGAACATAGATCTCTTTGATCACATTTCCTGTCAGTTTATCACCAAGTGCTTCCTTACCTGCTGCGATCGCATCTTCTTTGCTGACATCAGCCGGAAGTGTAACCACGCATTTTGTCTTTCCGTTGATCTGAACGGCAAGCTCTTTCTCGTCATCTTTCATGGCATTCTCATCGTAAGTCGGCCATGTCTCATGGAATACGGAATCCTCATGACCGAGCTGGCTCCACAGTTCCTCGCTGATATGTGGTGCAAACGGTGCCATCAGAACGACAAATGTCTCTAATGTCTTCTTGTCTACGCCGCCTTTTTTCGCCATGTCGATGAGTTTGTTATTGTACTCCATGAATCCGGAAATAACAGTATTCAGGCTGAAGCTCTCCAGACGTGTAGTAATGTCGTAAACCAGTTTGTTGCGGACTTTTACCAGTTCTTTTGTCTCTTTGACATCAGCATCTTTGTTGTCCAGTACCAGTTTCCAGAAACGTGTGATAAAACGGTATACGCCGTCGATTCCTCTGTCATCCCACTCAGAATCCAGTTCTGGCGGTCCTACGAACAGCTCGTAAAGTCTCAGGGAATCACAGCCGTAATCACGTACCAGATCATCCGGTGAGATTACGTTTCCTTTGGATTTACTCATCTTGATACCGTTTTTACCGGTGATCATACCCTGGTTGAACAGTTTGTGGAACGGCTCGTCAAAGTCGATCACACCGATATCGCACAGGAATTTTGTATAGAATCTGGAATAAAGCAGATGCAGTACCGCATGCTCAACACCACCGATGTACATGTCAACCGGCAGATATTTGTCTGCTTTTTCTCTGGAAACCAGTTCTTTGTCATTTTTGTTATCTACATAACGAAGGAAATACCAGGAAGATCCTGCCCACTGCGGCATGGTATTTGTCTCACGTTTTGCAGGTTTTCCACAGCACGGGCAGGTTGTATTTACCCAGTCTGTGATGTCTGCCAGCGGAGACTCACCGGTACCTGTCGGCTGATAGGACTCAACCTCCGGTAATAACAGCGGAAGTTCTTCTTCCGGAACCGGAACAGGTCCGCAGTCCGGACAATGAACGATCGGGATCGGCTCACCCCAGTAACGCTGACGGGAGAATACCCAGTCTCTCAGTTTGTAGTTTGTGGTTGCTTTACCGATGCCCATCTCCTCGATGATGTGCGGAGCTTCTTTCTTCAGTACAGAAGATTCCATGCCATTCCACTCGCCGGAATTGATCATGGTACCTTTGGCATCTGTATAAGCCTCTGTCATATTTTCAATCTCTTTGCCATCTTTTGCGATAACCTGAATGATCGGGATATTGAATTTGGTTGCAAACTCAAAGTCACGGTCATCATGAGCCGGTACACACATGATTGCACCGGTACCATAGTCAGCTAATACATAGTCAGACAGCCAGATTGGTACTTTCGCACCATTGATCGGGTTAATAGCATAACTTCCGGTAAATACACCTGTTTTCTCCTTGTCCTGCAGACGGTCTACGGAAGATTTCAGAGAAGACTGGTAAATATAATCCTCTACTGCTGCTCTTGTCTCATCTGTTGCAAGCTCTTTTGCCATTGCATGCTCCGGAGCCAGAACCATGAAAGTAGCACCATGTAAAGTATCCGGTCTTGTAGTATATACTGTGATCTCTTTGTTTGTATTCTCAACTTTGAAGTTGACCTCAGCACCATGGCTCTTGCCGATCCAGTCAGTCTGCATCTTTTTAACCTTCTCCGGCCAGTCAAGCTTGTCAAGGTCGTCTAACAGACGGTCAGCGTATGCTGTGATCTTTAACATCCACTGATTCAGGTTTTTCTTGGTAACATCAGCGCCGCAACGCTCACATTTACCGTTTACAACTTCCTCATTTGCAAGACCTGTCTTACAGGACGGACACCAGTTGATCGGCATCTCTTTCTGATAAGCAAGACCTGCTTTGAACATTTTTACAAAGATCCACTGTGTCCATTTATAGAAGTTCGGATCGGTAGTGTTTACTTCCATATCCCAGTCATAAATAGCAGCGATCTCTTTGATCTGACGTTTGATATTTGCAATATTTTCAGCTGTGGATTTCTCCGGATGTACGCCCATCTTGATCGCGTAGTTCTCAGCCGGAAGTCCGAATGCATCCCATCCCATCGGATGGATCAGATAATATCCATTCAGCATTTTATATCTGCTCCAGACATCGGAGATAACGTATCCTCTCCAGTGTCCGACATGCAGACCGTTTCCTGACGGATACGGGAACATATCCAGACAGTAGTATTTCGGTTTTTTACCATCATTTACATTAACCGGGTGTTCTTCCCAGATTTTGCGCCATTTCTGTTCAATCTCTCTGTGATTGTACGGTACAGCCATTTTCATTCCTCCTAACAGATTGTCCCTCTTTCTCTTGTGTGGACATAGTCTGTAGAAATTTTAACACAACCACTGTATTTGTCAAGATATCGCCAAGCGATTGTTAGCCTATATCTGGTAAAAAGGTTTTTTTCACTACTGAAATAGAGAAATCGGAAGATTTTTCCTCGGCAAGCGATTGTTAGCTGCAGAGGCAAAATCTTCCGATTTCCCTTCAAATATTAAATTTTACTCTGCTCTCGCAGCCACCTCTTTCTCCTGTACATCAGACGGTGCCTGCTCATAACGTGCGAACTCATACTCATAAGTTCCGCTGCCGCCGGTCATGGAACGAAGATCGGTGTTGTAACCAAACAGAGAGGACATCGGTACGTCTGCGATGATCTCCTGTTTGCCGCCCTCTACCGGGTTCATTCCAAGTACACGGCCACGGCGTTTATTTAAATCTCCCATAATGTCACCGGTGTATTTGTCCGGTACCAATACTTTTACTGAAGCGATTGGCTCTAATAAAATCGGAGAAGCATCCATGAATCCTTTCTTGAACGCCTGGATCGCAGCGGTCTTGAATGCCATCTCTGAAGAATCTACCGGATGGTAAGATCCATCGTATAATACGGCTTTTACACCCACTACCGGGTAACCTGCCAGCGGTCCGCGCTCTACGGATTCCTGAATACCTTTTTCCACAGCCGGGAAGTAGTTCTTCGGAACAGCGCCGCCGACTACGATCTGGTCAAATTCATATGCTTCTTCCAGATTGCCGGATGGCTCAAATGTCATCTTAACATGACCATACTGTCCGTGTCCGCCGGACTGCTTTTTGTATTTGTACTCTACGTCAGATTTCTTGCGGATGGTCTCACGGAATGCTACCTTCGGCTGCTCTAATGTGATCTCTACTTTGTATTTTTCTTTTAATTTGCTTACCACTACATCCAGCTGCTGATCACCGATGGCATACAGCAGAGACTGATGGTTCTCACTGTCGTTGACTGCTTTCAGGGTCAGATCTTCCTGCATCATCTTCTGCAGTGCCTGGGATACTTTATCCACATCGGCTTTGTTTACCGGTTTATAGCTCATATATGTATATGGTTTAGATACGGCTGTCTTGATAAAGGTAAGCGGTGTTGCCTTTGTGGACAGTGTATCGGTGGTCACTACTTTATTTAATTTTGCAAGTGCTCCGATATCACCGGCATGCAGCTCCGGTACTTCTTCCGGTTTGTTACCACGCAGTACATACAATTTACCGATCTTGTCATCCATGCCATGCTCTTCGTTATACATCACATCGTCTGTCTTGATAACGCCGGATGTCACTTTGATCAGAGAGTATTTTCCGATAAACGGATCCACGATGGTCTTGAAAATATAGGCACTCTTCGCTTTTGCAAAATTAAAGTCTGCATCGTATACTTCATTTGTCTTGATATTAATAGCTTTGCACTGTTTTTTCTCCGGGCTTGGCAGATATTTTACGATATCATCCAGTAAGGTGTAGATACCTTTTGCCATTGTGCCGGAAGCCATGGAAATCGGAACCATGCTGCCATCGCATACGTTGGTATGTAATACCTGACGGATCTCGTTCTCGGAGAAGGTATCGCCGGAGAAATAACGATCCATATATTCTTCACTTGTCTCTGCCACAGACTCTAATAATGCTTCACGGCAGATCTCCAGGTTTTCAAAAGAGTAATCCGGAACGTCTGTCTTATCAACGGTTCCGTCCTCTTTCCAGCGTTTTGCTTTCATCTGAATGACATTGACATAACCAACAAACTGTCCGTTTTCACGGATCGGCAAATGTAACGGAGCAATCTTCTTTCCATATAACTCCTGCAGATCTACGACTACCTGACGAAAACTTGCGTTGTCATCGTCCATATTGGTAACCCAGATCATACGCGGCAGATTGTACTTCTCACAGATGTCCCATGCTTTCTGTGTACCAACTTCCACGCCGGCCTTGCCATTTACCACAATGATCGCCGCATCGGCTGCAGCTGCTGCCTCTTCTACCTCACCGACAAAATCGAAAAATCCCGGTGTATCCAGCAGATTGATCTTGGTCTCTCTCCACTCGATCGGTACCACAGATGTGCTGATGGAAAAACCACGTTTGATCTCTTCTTTATCATAATCACTGATGGTATTGCCATCTGTGACTGTTCCCATACGATTGGTAATTCCGGAAAGGTAAGCCATTGCTTCAACCATTGTTGTCTTTCCGGCACCTCCATGTCCCAGTAAAACTACGTTGCGGATCTTGTCAGTAGTATAAACATTCATGTCATTTCCTCCAATACATAAAAAGTATGGTTATATTTTACTAAACTTTTCTCGTTTTTGCAACCTTTTTATAAAAAATGCACAAGTTTTATCGATATTATCTCGCAATTACTTCACATTTCAAGGAATTCTCTGAACAGGAACCACTTTCAAGGTTATCTCTTCCCTGATGTGTTTTACCGAACATTCTCAATCACACTACCGATATTTTCCTTTTCACTTTTACACTTTAAAGTGTTGACTTTTCCATATAAATGCGTTATTATGGCAAAAGAGTTCGCTGAACAGGTGAACCATATGAATCATAGTTTTTAAATAATAATGTTATGAAGGAGGGTACATTATGATTCCAGAAAAAATCGGCTTTATCGGCCTTGGACATATCGGCGGTTCTGTTGCAAAGACAGTGCATCGCATCTATCCGGACATCCAGATCGTTGCTTATGACACCTGCCGCGCCACTCTGGATGCTGCACTGCAGGAAGGTGTCATCAGTGAAGCACTGGATCAGGTTGGCAAAGGATTTTCCGATTGTAACTATATCTATCTGTGTGCCCCGGTTCTCGACAATGCAGACTATGTCCGTGAATTGTCCGGCATTCTGCATGATGATATGCTTTTAACAGATGTCGGCAGCGTCAAGACCGGCATCCACGAACAGATCCAGAAGTTTCCGGATCTGGAACGACATTTTATCGGCGGTCATCCTATGTGCGGAACGGAGCACGTAGGCTACGAGTATTCCACTGCATATATGCTGGAAAATGCATACTATATTCTGACCCCGACACGCACCGTTTCTCCACAGAAAGTCGATGAATTCGAACAGTTTGTGGCATCCATCGGTGCGGTTCCACTGATCCTGGATTACAAGAAACATGACTTTTCCGTTGGCTCCATCAGCCATCTGCCTACGGTCATCGCCTCCACGCTGGTCAATCTGGTAAAAAATCTGGATGACTCCGACGAAACACTGCGCACCATTGCAGCCGGCGGTTTCAAGGATATCACCCGTGTGGCATCCTCAGATCCTACCATGTGGGAAAATATCTGTGTGGCAAACCGAAACCAGATCTTAGAGCTGATCGACACTTATGTCAAGGCTCTGCAGCAGACCAGAAATACCATTGCAGAGAGCCATCCGGAGGAGATCAAGGAATTTTTCAGTTCCGCTAAGGAATACCGTGATTCCTTCAATATCTCCCACCGCGGTCCGATCCGTCCGGTTTACCAGCTGTTCTGTGACCTGATCGACGAAGCCGGTGGAATCGCCACCATCGCTACGATCCTGGCATCAAACAACATCAATATCAAGAACATCGGCATCATTCACAACCGTGAGTTCCAGCAGGGTGTTCTGCAGGTAGAGTTTTATGAGGCAGATGCTTATGACCATGCCGTCGAGTTGCTGCGTAAATATCATTACACGGTATACGAAAAGTAACATACATTTTAATCCATAAAATTCAACGTAATTTCCTGTCAAATAAAACAGACCGGATTTCAGGCTATCCCCTGTTCAAAGGGATGATTCTCCTGAATCCGGTCTGTTTTTTTACATTTTATCAAGCAATCCGATCCTACTGAAGTGGCTGAATAGATGCAAGCACCGCTTCACATTCTGCCTGACCAGCTTCCGCCGGTCCGGTTGCGATCACGGTGATCATACGGCCGCCATTTTCAGTAATTGCATAATACTGATAGATATAACTTCCCTGATACTCTGCCATTCCTGCAAAAGATACAAATGGACTCGTACCGATCACACTGTCAGTAATGCCATTAAAGCTGTAAGTAATCCCCTGATCGGTATAGCTCATCAACTGCTCGGCAAGTGTATTTGCATACTCCTGCGCGGTCACATCACCAAACATGGACAGATCCTCTGTCATCATCGCAATGGTAGATCCGGTGTTCGGATTAAAAATGTAGAACTCATAGTTACTGGTATCACCTGTATTTTCTGTATTACCTGTCACCTGCTGTCCGGCACTTTCCACAGCATCGATCTGTTCCTGTGTTCCGATCTGCCAGCCATCCGGCAGGGTAAAGTACATACCAAGACTTGTATTCGCATAGGTAACCCCATCCCAGGTTCCCGGCTCATACGTTGTCTCTGTCTCAGAAGTTTTGCTTTCTGCATCGGCTTCTTTTGCCGCTTCGCTCACTGCAGATGTATCCGTTCCCGCACCTGTCTGATTCTTTCCTCCACAGGCCGCCAGAGAACCGATCATCACTGTCATTAATAACCCCACGATCAATTTTTTCATTCTTTTTAGTCTGCCTTTCTTTCAAAGTAATCTTTTTGGTCAAAATTTCCATTCTATTTTACTTGCAGAAGCAGAAAAAGTCAAGAAATGCTCCATTTCTGATCCATTTCCTGACTTTTATCTCATATTTTATACTTTTATGCAGTTTTTATTTTGCCTGTTCTTCTTCTAATTTTGCAATGCTGGCACGAAGTTCGTCACGTTCTTCTTTGGAAGAGCCACGGATTTCAAGATAATTCTTCATCATCTCTGCCGGTGTCAGTCCCCAGAATTCCACAAAATTCTGTACATCATATTTCATGTACTCCTGTGCTTCCACGATTGGATGATAGCTGTAAATCTTACCATTTCGATCCATCCGTAAAAACTCTTTCTGAACCAGGTGGCTCAGGTAGGTACTTACTGTCTGAGGTTTCCAGTTTTTTCCATATACTGCATTGCAGGCTTTTACTACTTCACTTAAAACCATATCATGATCCGCGAGCCAGATAGCACGCATCACGAGCATTTCCGCTGTTGTCAAATAATATCTGTTTGTTCTGTCAATCATCGATGTCGCCCCCTTGCGTTTTATGCTTTTGCATTAAGTAAATTCGTCTTAACATAAAATACCCTGTATCTCATCCATTATACCGTCTATAATGGTCTGTTGCTTTTTATCTTATGTTAATGTCTGTTTTATGGCAAAAAACAGGAAAGCGATGCACTTTCCTGTCTGCCAAATGCCGCTGGCCGGACTCGAACCGGCACGGAGTTACCCGCTTGATTTTGAGTCAAGTGCGTCTGCCAATTCCGCCACAGCGGCAGGGTGTCCGGTTTTTACCGAACACGCTAATCATATCATACAGGTATACAAATTGCAAGAAAAAATTTACTTTTCCAGTTCACTTGTAACGATATTTATAAAGATCTGCCCGTCCTTATACCAGCCCTTTGATAATGTCAAAGCAGTCAAAGGTTGCAAAATAGTCCTTCGGTGTCTCTGCACGGCGAATCAGCTGCGCGCTGCCATCCTCTTTCAGCAGTACCTCTGCGGAACGGAGACGTCCGTTGTAATTGTATCCCATGGAATATCCATGTGCACCGGTGTCATGGATCACCAGATAATCACCCATGTCGATCTTCGGAAGCATACGGTCTACCGCAAATTTATCACAGTTCTCACAGAGGGAACCTACCACATCATATTTGTGGTCACAAGGTGCATCCTCTTTGCCTGCAACCGTGATATGATGATATGCACCGTAGATTGCCGGACGCATCAGGTTTGCTGCGCAGGCATCCACACCGATATACTCTTTGTAAGTATGTTTCTCATGGATTGCTTTTGTAACCAGGCAGCCATACGGTCCCATCATGAATCTTCCCATCTCTGTATAGATGGCTACATCGCCCATATCAGCCGAAACCAGCACTTCCTCATATACTTTCTGTACCCCTGCGCCGATGACGCGGATATCATTCGGAACCTGATCCGGTTTGTATGCGATTCCCACGCCACCGGACAGATTGATGAAGCTGATCTTGATGCCGAGTTTTTCCTTGATCTCCACACACAGTTCAAATAAAGTACGAGCCAGTGTCGGATAATAATCGTTGGTAACGGTATTGCTTACAAGAAATGCATGGATACCGAAACGCTCCACGCCTTTTTCTTTCAGAAGTTTATATCCTTCGAAAAGCTGCTCTTTTGTAAATCCGTACTTTGCATCGCCCGGATTATCCATGATACCATTGCTCAGTGTATACACTCCGCCCGGATTGTAACGCAGGCTCATGGTCTTCGGGAACTTACCGATGGTTTTCTCCAGAAAATCAATGTGGGTAAAATCATCCAGGTTGATGGTTGCGCCGATCTCATTTGCGTATACAAACTCTTCTGTCGGTGTGTCGTTGGAAGAAAACATGATCTCCTCGCCGGACATGCCCAGCTCATGGGAGAGCATCAGCTCAGTCATGGAAGAACAGTCAGCTCCACAGCCGTATTCTCTTAAAATATTTAATAAGAATGGATTCGGAGTCGCCTTCACAGCAAAATACTCACGGAAGCCCGGATTCCATGCAAATGCTTCTTTCACAGCCTTTGCATTCTCACGGATTCCTTTTTCATCATATAAATGGAAAGGAGTCGGATAAGATTTTACAATCTCTTCAATCTGCTCTTTGGTAACAAATGGTTCTTTTTTCATCTTGATTTCTCCTTGTCGTATCACTTTTTTCTCTCGTTCTCCATCATACACAAAAGTGCACAAAAAAACAACCCGTCGCCAGGATTTTCTCCCGGCAATGGGTTGTTTTCATGTCTGGTTTTTCATTTAACTAACTGAGAAAACACCGATGGGTCAGTATTTCCTTAGTTGTCTGCTGCTCCGGTTCTCTTTAATACATAGAAACCATCATCAAAGCAGGTTACATAGATATATCCTCTGTCATCTACGCAGCAATCTTCTGTCATTGCATTACGCGGACCCGGTAATCCCGGGAAGAAGGAATCTTCCGGTTTTTTGTTCGGATTTGGCGGGATAAAGTATGCCAGTTCTTTGATATAGTAAGGATCAGATACATCATAGATACGCAGTCCTGCTGCAAAGTAACAGCAGTATACTCTGTCGCCTCTCTGCTCCAGCCATGGCTTGTTGCTCATCGGCTCATGCAGGTTGTGCGGTCCGAACGGTCCCTGGCATCCGAGGTTCATTACGTTGAAGTTCGGATACGGGAAGTCTTCCGGTACTTCCGGATACGGGAACTCAGCGATCAGAGTCGGGTGTGTCGGATCACTGACATCAACCATATGAATGTTATTCATAGCCTGTGCCTCTTTGATAGATCCTTCTGGGAAGAACTGGAATCTCTCGCCCTCGTTTGTAACAACGCAGAGATCACGACCCGGCAGCGGTAATGCTGTATGAGTACGTGCTCCTGCCAGATGGCTTGAGAATGCCGGCATGAATTTTAACTGTCCTAACAGATGCGGACGGGTAACGTCTTTTGCATCCAGAACATACAGACCATCTCCGCCGTAACCACAGAACATAATTCCATCGTCACGTCTGAATGGCGGTCCATGCATCCATCCTTTGTCCATGAAGGACGGAACATGTCCTGCATGATGATCTACGGTTCTGCAAGGATATCCGTCTACGAACTGATGAGGTGCCCACCAGTTACCAACCTCATGTGGATTTGTCGGATCAGAGATATCTACGATACGCATGATCATTCCTTCGAAACGCTCGGACTCGCAGGAAAGATATACATAAGGACCTCCGTTATACATGAAACGATGAACACCGATGGAGTGTGGTACACCACAATCCCAATAACCCAGATATTTCGGGTTCTCCGGATCTTCTTTCAGGCTCCAGATCTGGATACCGGCCTGACATTTCATGTTCATAAGTTCACTCTGCTCTACTAAGGCACCCGGACCTGAACCGGCTGTCATTGCACAGATCAGAAGATCATCAGCTACCTGGATCTTAGGTGTAGAGGTAGTCGGATATTCTTCCGGATCTAACAGTTGCAGATGTTTTACAAATCTTGTATGCTCCGGATCTGTAATGTCTGCGATCAGGACACCGTTCTGTGTGCCGCCGAAGCAGGAACCATACAGATAATATTTTCCTTCTGCAGTCTTGTATACCTGCATCTGGAAAACACCGCTTTTACCATTCCAAGGGTTGAAATCGAGAACTTCCAGGTTTTTGATATATCCGTTGTTTCCCGGTCCCTTGGCATAAAATTTGTCTGCCATAATTACGCCTCCTTTTTTCTTGATGGTTTTATTCTAATCCAATCTCATTCATACGTCAAATAAAAAAATGAGTCGTTTGTTATAACCATTCCGTTATGCATTGTGAATGGATTTTTTCAGCAATGTCACAAATCTCCGGATAGCGGGATCTTTGTGTTCATTACGCCATACCACACTCAGCGGATGGGTGGACTCCAGAGGCAGATATGCAAAACCGGGATTGTCCAGTGCCCGGCTCCAG
The DNA here is from genome assembly GCA_022781925.1 of Lachnospiraceae bacterium. Taxonomy (GTDB): domain Bacteria; phylum Bacillota; class Clostridia; order Lachnospirales; family Lachnospiraceae; genus Eubacterium_I. Next base: position 39,249 of record JALESO010000043.1, on the reverse strand, counting down.
CTGTCCGTCACTGCCACACCGAGACCGCATTGCACCCCCATGATCATAGCATCCGTGCTGTGGACCGGCTGGATCTTCGGGGTAAATCCATAGGGCTTGCACACGCTCCGGATCAGATCCGTCACATAATCGTTATCCTCTCCTGCCACCGCAAGAAACTCTTCCTCCCGGAAATCATACGGGGTCAGTCCGCCCTGATGCGCCGGTGTATTTGCCGTACTGTAAATCAGCACCCGGGGCAGATCTGCGACTTTGGAATGTAAGATTCCCTGGATGTTTAAGATCTTCGGCTCTATGGTGACGATCACATCTTCCTTTCCGCTCTGGAGTGCCTCCTGAGAACTCCGGGGTTCATAACTGTTTACTTCCACCTTCACATTTGGAAATTCCCGTGAAAAATCCTTCAGCACCGGCAGAAGAATCTCAGAAATGTTCCAGTTGTTCAACACTCCGAGATGCAATACCTGTTTTTTATTTTCCAGAGACAGCTTTGCCCGGAGTTTCAGGTCAAACAGTTCTCCACGGTACCGCTCAAAAAAATCATAAAACATCTCACCGTTTGCCGTCAGCACGATCCCACGGTTCAGACGCTCAAAAAGCGGACAGCCCAGCTCCTGCTCCAGTGCCAGGATCTGCCGGCTGATGGCAGGCTGTGACACGAACAACTCCTGTGCTGCCCTGGAAAAACTCATATTTCTCGCTGCTGCCAGAAAATATTCTATCTGCAGATCATTCATCGTCTTATCTCAGATGGGAAATGTATAAGGCAACAATGACCACAAGCGCAATTCCCGCAACCACACGCGGCAGCAGCATTTTGTTTCCTTTTTCTGCTGTTTCAGGCTGCGGCTCTGCGGCTGCCTTTTCCCGCTCCTCTTTTTTTACTCTGCGCCATTCCTCGATCACGGCACGGGCCGCTGCCTCATCCTCCGGATTGACATAAATCTCCTCGCCGAAATTATTCATAGCCATCAGGAAGTTTCCGTGCTTGCCGGAACCGATCTTTTTCCGGGCACACATGATCTTTTCCATGCGCAGACGCACTTCCACCTCGTCTGCATCTTCGGTATTGTACACTACCAGTACGTTTGTCATTTTATCAATATCTACTGCCATTCGTTCTCTCCTGTCATCCTAAATTACCCAATAGGAAATCTAACCTGCTTTCCTGTAAATGAGAGAAATGCACTATCACACATTCTCACAAATAATTCATAGTACATATTTCCCCTTAAACAAAAAACCGGAAACTGCATTCAACAGTTTCCGGTTCAAAAGCTACCGACGGGAATCGAACCCGTGACCTCCTCACTACCAATGAGGTGCGCTACCTACTGTGCCACGGCAGCCTGTTCCGCAATCTCAGTGATTACCGACTTGTTTAATATACAATATTTTCTCCTAACTGTCAACACTTTTTCCATGTGTCTTTTTCGCAAATAATTGCAAATTATCAGACTTTTAATACATTTTCTCCTTTTTGCTTCTTTTCATCCTGTTTTTAAAGAAATTCGCAAAAAACACTTGACATTTTCGGTGTTTGTTTTTATACTCTGCCTTGTAATCACATATGGGGAGCTTATGTACTAGGCTGAGAGGAAGTTGAGAACTTCGACCCGCAAACCTGATTTGGATAATGCCAACGTAGGGATGTATAAGGAATGAATGGACTGAGAGATACATTACCGCGTATCTCTCTTTTTTATTTGATAGGAAATTACATTAAATTTCCTATCAAATTGTGAGCGTGTGTATCACTACACATTCTTATGGTACGATCATAATTCCATCATCTGATCAGGAACAAAATAAAATATTGTTATAATTGAGAGTGAACAAAGAGTTCATGAAGGGGTGCACCACCACGGGTGTATTACTTTCGTGAACTCTTTTTCATTCAGAAAGGAGGAATTGCACCATGGTCACAATTAACGGAAAAGAGGTTGTTCTGGCAGATAATACCAGCGTTTCTGACTATCTGGAAGCCTGCCGTTATCAGACAAACCGCATTGTTGTGGAACTGAATGAAGAGATTCTGCCAAAAGACCGCTATGCCGAAACCATACTGAAAGATGGAGACTGCATGGAAGTCGTCACATTTGTAGGAGGAGGCTGATATCCGTGAAGGGGAAAACCACACACACACTGACAGAAGCACAGATCATGGACGCACTGAACCGGCGCCACTCTCCGGAGAAACAACGACTGCTGTCGGAGGGACATGTGGCCATTGCAGGGCTTGGCGGCCTTGGTTCCAACGTTGCCTGTGCACTGGCCCGCATCGGCGTCGGACATCTTCATCTCATTGATTTTGATGTAGTAGACATCACGAATCTGAACCGTCAGCAATATTTTATCGGACAGATCGGCATGTACAAAACAGATGCCCTGAAATCTCTGCTGGAACAGATCAATCCTTATCTGGATATCCGCACAGACTGTGTCCGGGTAACCGAAGACAATCTCCCGAGGCTTGTTGCCGATGCCCCCATTGTCTGTGAAGCTTTTGACGATCCCGTGGCAAAAGCCATGCTGGTCAACGGTATCCTGGAACATTTTCCGGAGAAAAAACTGGTATCCGCCACCGGAATGACAGGCTATGACAGCAGCAATACCATTACCACACGACGGATCATGAAAAATTTCTACCTGTGCGGCGACGGTATTTCCGAACCATCCTATGGCAATGGACTCATGGCCCCAAGGGTTGCCATCTGTGCCGCCCATGAAGCAGGTATGATCACCCGGTTACTTCTGGGAGAAGAAGACGTTTAGCCACCTTGTGACAACACCGTTTCTAAAATCAGAACGCTTTATCTCAGAGATAATCACGCAAACATTTATAAACCTGAAAAGGAAGGTATCAAAACTATGAACACAATAGAAGATAAATTTGTACTTGGAGGACATGAATTCACCTCCCGCTTTATTCTTGGATCCGGAAAATTCTCTCTGGAACTGGTAAAAGCCTGCGTGGAAAAAGCAGGTGCCCAGATCATCACCCTGGCTCTGCGCCGCGCCAATGAAGGCGGTCTTGCAAATATCCTGGATTATATTCCGGACAATGTCACACTGCTGCCGAATACTTCCGGCGCCAGAAATGCCGAAGAAGCCGTCCGCATTGCCCGTTTGTCCCGGGAACTTGGCTGTGGTGATTTTGTAAAGATCGAGGTCGTTCACGATTCCAAATACCTGCTACCGGATAATTACGAGACCATCAAAGCGACGGAAATCCTTGCAAAAGAAGGCTTTGTGGTCATGCCGTACATGTACCCGGACCTGAATGCCGCACGGGCACTGGCAGATGCCGGAGCTGCATGTATCATGCCTCTCGGTTCTCCGATTGGTTCCAACAAAGGACTCAGCACCCGCGACTTTATCCAGATCCTCATCGACGAGATTGATCTTCCGATCATCGTAGATGCCGGCATCGGCCGCCCGTCCCAGGCCTGTGATGCTATGGAAATGGGTGCTGACGCTGTTATGGCAAACACCGCCGTGGCCACTGCAGGCAATGTACCGCTGATGGCAGAAGCTTTCAAAAAAGCCATTGAAGCAGGACGAAGCGCATATCTGTCCGGACTTGGGCGCACCATTGAACGCGGTGCCAGTGCCTCTTCCCCACTGACCGGATTTCTGCAGGACTAGGAGGCATGACCCATGGAAAACAAACATATCAACGAAAGTATTTTAAGTGAAGAAATTTTAGAAGATCAGAAGAAAAACCGCATCGATCATATGACGTATCTGCCGGATATGCAGGACATCGGTTCTGACATCATGGATCAGGTTGTCGATGCCATGAACCGCTATGACTACCAGCAGTTTACCGCAGATGACGTAAAGCGTGCCCTGGCACATACCGAACGCACACCGCAGGATTTTCAGGCACTGCTCTCTCCTGCAGCTCTGCCGTTTCTGGAAGAGATCGCACAGGCCGCGCGGATTGAGACAAAGAAGCATTTTGGCAACAGCGTCTATATGTTCACGCCGATCTACATCGCCAATTACTGTGAAAACTACTGCATTTACTGTGGCTTCAACTGCCACAACAAGATCCACCGTGCCCGTCTGACACCGGAGGAGATTGAAAAAGAGATGGCTGCCATCGCCGCCACCGGTCTGCAGGAAATTCTGATTCTTACCGGTGAAAGTCCGACCATGTCCACGGTAGAATATATCGGTGAAGCATGTAAAATCGCGAAAAAATATTTCAAAGTCATCGGTCTTGAGATCTATCCGGTAAATTCCGATCAGTATGCTTATCTGCATGCCTGCGGCGCGGATTATGTCACCGTTTTTCAGGAAACCTATAACTCTGATAAATATGAAACTCTGCATCTGGCCGGTCACAAGCGCATCTTCCCGTACCGTGTCAATGCCCAGGAACGTGCCCTAATGGGCGGTATGCGCGGAGTCGGATTTGCAGCACTGCTCGGACTGGATGATTTCCGAAAAGATGCCTTTGCCACCGGCTATCACGCCTACCTGCTACAACGAAAATACCCACATGCAGAGATTGCATTTTCCTGTCCGCGGCTGCGTCCGATCATCAATAATGACCGTATCAACCCGATGGATGTCCACGAACGTCAGCTGCTTCAGGTAGTCTGTGCCTACCGGCTGTTCATGCCATTTGCCAGCATCACCGTTTCTACCCGGGAATGCCAGCGTGTCCGGGATCATCTGGTGGATATCGCAGCCACCAAGATTTCCGCCGGTGTCAGCACCGGCATCGGCAGCCATGTGGAAGATATCGAAGATAAGGGAGACGATCAGTTCGAGATTGCAGACGGCCGTTCTGTGGATGAAATCTATCAGGCTTTGCTTGATCATCATCTGCAGCCGGTCATGAGTGACTACATTTATGTGTAATACTTTTCCGCTTCTGGCCGTCACAAACCGCCATCTGGCAAAACACCCGTACCCGGAACAGATCAACCGGATCTGCCAGACGCATCCAAAAGCTCTGATCCTGCGGGAAAAAGATCTGGACGCAGAGACCTATCATGCACTTGCGGCACAGGTACTGAATATCTGCCAGAGATATGACGTTCCCTGTATCCTGCATACGTTCTGGCGGGAAGCAGTAGCACTTGGCGGTACGTCCATCCATCTGCCGCTGCCCCTGCTGCGGGAACTCTCCGAAAAAGGCATCCTGTCCTCTCCGGAGTTTGCTTCTTTCACAGTTCTTGGCACTTCGGTTCATTCTGTGGCAGAAGCCCGGGAGGCAGAACTTCTGGGTGCCACCTACCTCACGGCAGGACATATTTATGTGACAGATTGCAAAAAGGGACTTGCACCCCGTGGTCTGATTTTTTTGCAGAAGGTGTGCAAGTCCGTATCCGTGCCGGTCTATGGCATCGGCGGGATTAAATTCGATCCGGTCCAATGGCAGGAACTGCAGATGGCCGGTGCCGCCGGCGGCTGTATCATGTCCGGCATGATGGAACTGTAATCAACGACACTTTTCGGTAGTCTGTCTTACAGCATATTCATCACAAACAGACCTATGCCGGATAATAAAAACAGAATCATACCCGGGTTGCCAAACATGGCTCCCGCCATCTCACGGAATGGCTTTTCGAACTCCCCGGAACGCCATTCCAGTTTTTTCACAGACCTGAGAAAGAAGATCAGTCCGGCAATTCCCATAATGACCATGCCGACTTCCAGCACAACCAGTGCCAGAACCGCTCCAACGTGATTGAACATCATATCGACGTAAGTATACGGATTCGAGGTATCCCAGGCACTGTAATTGAGCTGCTGCAACAACAGCGTAGACAGAAAGCCGCCCAGCATGTTCACCACCATATGCAGCGAGATCGTATATTTCAGTTTTCCGGTGCGGATATACACATAAGCGAACACGCATCCCAGTCCGAAAGCATAGAAAAACTGATGGAGGTTCCCTTGAAAAATGCCAAAGAGCAGGCCGGATAATACAACTGCCGCCTTATCTCCATACACGATCGTGCGGTCGATCAGCACTTTGCGAAAGATCAGCTCCTCCATCACCGGTGCCAGAATCACCGAAAAAATCAGAGTGAGCCACGGGCTTCCCTGTGACATCAGATCCCCCAGTTCAAAAGACTGATCCAGTCCCGTTCCCTGCGCCAGCAGAGCCGACACGATATTTCCAATGATGTTTCCCACATACATCACAAAAATGCAGATGCATAACGTCCGGATCCACTGCCCCGGCCGCATCTCATTCTGATAAAACTGCATCTTCGGAAGGCGCTGCATCAGCTTTGCGCACACCGGAATGCCCACCAGATACAGTGGAACCATCGACAGCAGCCAGCTTGTGATGGGGAGCCCTGCTGCCTGCGGCGCAGCAAACGCCAGCACCAGTGACAACACGAACTGAACCACAGCCGTCAGAACCACCATCATAAAGTAACTGAACCCTACTCTTGAAAAAAATCTTTTGTCATCCATAAATTTATGTTCTCCATTTCTTTATCCTGTGTTCCATTTTACACCATTTGAAGTATAATATATATATCTATTTCAAAAATAATGTACCCATGAAATATTCAGTCAAAAAATCGTGAGCGTGCATAATAAAAAAGAAAAATGAAAAGGGGATTTTTACCATGAAAATTGTTGATATGCACTGTGACACCTTATCCGCCCTGCTTGCCGCAAAACGTCAGGGCAGGGACTGTGACCTGGAAAACTCCGCCACCCAGATTTCACTATCCAAAATGCAATCCGGAGACTATCTGCTCCAGAACTTTGCCGTCTTTGTAAACCTCGGAGAAACCGACACGCCGCTGCAGGAAGCACTGGAAATGATCGCACTGTTTGATACCGAGATGGCAAAACATGCCGATGTGATCCGTCCGGTCTGTTCCTATGCGGACATTGAGAGAAATCAGGCTGACGGTATCATGTCCGCCCTGCTCACAGGGGAAGAGGGGGAGATCACCCTTGGAAAACCGGAATTTCTCCAGATCTTATACAAACTCGGCATGCGTATGATGACACTGACCTGGAACTATGAAAACTCTCTCGGTTTTCCAAACGTCAGACTGAACCGGAAAGCAGACACTTCCTCCAGCGGATACTGTCTGAGCAAAGAAAACGGATTAAAGGAACAGGGCATTGCTTTCCTGGAAGAGATGGAACGCCTTGGCATCATCATCGATGTCTCTCACCTTTCCGATGCCGGTTTTTACGATGTACTGAGCCACACATCAAAACCTTTTGTGGCAAGCCATTCCAATGCCCGCAGCGTCTGTCCTGCGGTAAGAAACCTTACCGATGACATGATCCGCAGACTGGCAGAACGCGGCGGCATCACCGGTATCAACTTCTACAAAGACTTTCTCGGCAAACCGGCTGTCTCCCGGAATTACCTGGATCAGTCGGTGGTACATATGAAATATCTGATGAACCTGGGTGGAGAGGACTTTGTCGCTCTCGGCTCTGACTTTGACGGCATTGACCGCTACCACGACCTGTCCGACTGCAGTGTCATGTCAAAGCTGGTGCACACCATGAAAAAAGCCGGCCTGACACCGACTCAGATTGAAAAAATCTGTTACAAAAACACGCTACGGATTTACAAAGAACTGTTATAGATCGTTTTTGCAATTCAGACTGCCTGCATATACTGATATAGATAAGTTCTGAAATCCAGACCGCCTGCATATACTGATAAGAGAACGCTGTGATGCTTTTGTTATTCACACGATCCTGTACTTTCTTTATTACAATTACAGGAGACATTTCACATCAGTATATGGAGGCAATTTTTATGGTACCGTTTATCAATACGTTTCTGAAAAAATCAAACCGATGGGGATTTTTCTTCGTGGCAGTGCTGGGAACGCTGCTGCATTTCACCTTTGAATGGTTCGGCCAGCATCCGGTCGTCGGACTCTTCAGTGCCGTCAATGAATCCACCTGGGAACATATGAAGCTGCTCTTTTTCCCTTCGTTGCTCTTCTTTCTGGTGGAATATAAAAAGTACGGTGCATCCTCCCGAGACTTGCTGGCTGCCCGCACCCTTGGACTGTTGTGCGGACTTGCCTTTATCCCGGTAAGTTTTTATACTTACACCGGTATCATCGGAAGAGGTTTTACCGTACTGGATATCGCCATCTTCTTTCTCAGTGCCTTTCTGACTTTTTGGATCAGTACCAGATTGTTGCAGCATCCGCAGCGTCTGACCAGCCTTGCAGCCGCTATCATTCTTTTTGTGCTGCTGGCACTGTTTTTCCTGTTTACCTTTTTCCCGCCGCATATCCAGCTGTTTCTGGATCCGGTCACCTTTACTTATGGCATCTGAGTTTCAGGATTTTTGCTTTGATCCGCTGGAGTGCGTTGTCGATGGATTTCTCCGTCTTTCCCATCTTCTGTGCAATTTGCCGGTAGTTCCAGCCATCCAGATATGCTTCCAGAACCTTATTTTCCATAGGACTCAGAGCGGCATGAATGTCCCGGAGAAAGGCATCTACATTTTCCTGGTCAATGAGCATCTGCTCCGGATTATCCTGCGGGCTGTTCAGGCTGTCCTCCAGAGCCACCGTCTCCGAATCAGCATCCTGTCCAGACAGCGATACATAGGCATTCAGCGGCACATGCTTCTTCCGCCCTGCCGCTTCAATGGCATGGTAAATCTGCCTGCCAATGCACAGATCCGCAAAATGAAAGAAGCTGCTTTTGCCGGCATCAAAATCCCGTACCGCTTTAAACAGCCCGATCATCCCCTCCTGCACCAGATCATCCGTATCTCCGCCAAGCAAAAAGACAGCATTTGCCTTTTTGCGGACGAGATATTTATATTTTTCCATCAGAAAATCCATCACGGCGGAATCTCCCTTCCGCAACTGTTCGATCAGTTCTTCGTCCGTAAAGGTATCATACTGTCTTTTCATATTTTATGATTCCATTCTCATTCTGTGTGTATCATTCTATTTCTGCAGACGCTGACGCACGATCTCGTAAGCCAGTACCCCTGCTGCCACCGATGCATTCAGGGAATCAATATCCCCTTTCATCGGAATGGATGCGGTAAAATCACAGTTCTCCCGCACCAGTTTGCTGACACCATCACCCTCGTTTCCGATGACCAGACCGATCGGTCCTCTCAGGTTCTGACGGTACATCACTTCACCGTCCATATCCGCACACACAAACCACAGTCCCTGTTTTTTCAGTTCCTTCATGGTAGCGCTCAGATTTGTCACTTTTGCCACCGGTGTATAGTTTAATGCTCCGGCGGAAGTCTTTGCCACCGTAGCGGTCAGACCAACGGCACGGTTTTTCGGGATAATGACCCCGTGTGCCCCTGCCAGATTGGCGGTACGGATGATGGCACCCAGATTGTGTGGGTCTTCGATTCCGTCCAGCAGGAAGATAAATGGCGGTTCCCCGGCTTCCTCGGCCTTCGCCAGAATATCCTCCACTGTCGCATAATCATATGCCGCAGCATAGGCAATAACGCCCTGATGCTTCTTTGTCTCGGACATGTTATCGAGACGGTCTTTGGAAACAAATTTCACCATGGTACCATGTTTTTTTGCTTCCCGCAAAATTGTTTTTACCGGACCATCCTGGCAGCCTTCCAGCACAAACACCTTGTCGATGGTCTTGCCGGAGCGGAATGCTTCCAGAACCGCATTTCTGCCCTCGATGGTTAATTCTTCGTATCTCATGTATATTCTCCTGGTTATTTCGTCTTATTTCATTCAGATTCTCTTCAAAATACTGTCCATATCTCGAACATCCATTCATCTTTCTCTAATGATGGATCTTTTCTTCTTTCTCCAGACCCTCCAGTCCCAGAACCGTCAGTTCCAGGATCCGGTCAAACCGGTCCGCCAGATACAGATATCCCATCAGAGCCTCAAATCCTGTGGCCCGGCGGTAATCACTCATGCTGGCATTTTTCGCCATGGTCGGGGACTTTGCATTCCGGCCGCGCTTATAAACTGTCTCTTCCTCCTCGGACAGCACCGGAAGCAGGTATTCCATCATGGCGGACTGGGAATGTGCCTTTACCAGATGGCTCGTATGATTGTGGAGCTGACTGGCTTTTGTATTCCCCTGTGCCACGATCATGGACCGGATGACCAGGTCATAGATACCGTCTCCGATGTAAGCCAGCGTCAGCGGTGAGTACGTCCGGATATCTCCTTTTCGAATGTCAAATGTTTCACGGATTGCACTGAAAATCGGCAGTGCAGCTGTATCTACGCTCTTTTCCATGTAACTCCTTCTCTTGTATCTTTCAGAATAATTCCCATTGCGGCCAGTTCATCACGAATTTCATCCGCACGGGCAAAGTTTTTCTCTTTTCTTGCAGCCTGACGCTCCTCGATGAGTTTTTCGATATCTGCATCCAGTATCTCTGCCTCTTTCTCTACAATGATTCCCAGTACATCGCACAACTCTTTTAATTTTGCATATAAAGCATCGATATATGCCTTGCTGTTCTCGCCGGATGCATTGGTGTTGCAGAATTTGACATACTCAAAAATAGCAGAAACGGCATCCGCAGTATTGAAATCATCATCCATGGCAGCCTCAAATTTCTCCTGATATACATGAGACTGTGCCAGAAGTTCTTTCTCTGCCTCTGTCAGTTCGCCCTCTGTGCTGCCGGATAATCTCTGCAGATTCTCTGCTGCTGTCACGATACGCTCCAGACCGCTCTTTGCTGCTTCCATCAGATCTGCACTGAAATTCAACGGGCTTCTGTAATGTGCGGAAAGCATGAAGAAACGCAGTACCTGAAGGTCGTATTTCTCACCAATCTCTCTTACAGTAAAGAAGTTTCCGAGAGATTTGGACATTTTCTTGTTGTCAATATTTAAAAATGCATTGTGCAGCCAGTATTTTGCAAACGGTACCCCGTTGGCTGCCTCACTCTGTGCGATCTCATTCTCATGATGCGGGAAGATCAGGTCCTCGCCGCCGGCATGGATGTCGATCTCATCCCCCAGATATTTTTTGGACATGACAGAGCACTCAATATGCCAGCCCGGACGGCCCTGGCACCACGGAGACTCCCAGTACGGCTCGCCGTCTTTTTTCGGTTTCCAGAGTACGAAATCCAGCGGATCTTCCTTGAGATCACCGGTTACCTGGATATTTCTGTGTCCTGCTTCCAGGTCATCGATATTTTTGTGGGAAAGTTTTCCGTAATCTTTGAACTTTCTGGTGCGGTAGTATACCGTTCCGTCTGCAGCCGCATAGGCATAGCCTTTGCCGATCAGGGTGCTGATCATATCCAGCATGCCCTGGATCTCCTGTGTGGCCAGCGGATGTGTGGTTGCCGGTTTTACGTTCATATCGTGCATGTCCTTTTTGCACTCTTCGATGTACTGCTGGGATACTTCCTCTGCGGTACGTCCCTCTTCAATGGCTTTTTTGATGATCTTGTCATCCACATCCGTAAAGTTGGATACATAATTTACTTCATAGCCTTTGTACTCCATGTATCTGCGCACGGTGTCAAATACGATCATCGGGCGGGCATTTCCGATATGGATAAAGTTATATACCGTCGGTCCGCACACATACATACTTACCTTTCCTTCATGTAAAGGTACAAATTCTTCTTTCTGTTTTGTCAGTGTATTATAAAGTTTCATCCTCATTTAAGCAGGTTGCCCCGCTCTCCTTTCTTATATCTGTCATAGCACTTTCAGGCTGTCTGGAGATTTTTTTCGCCTTCCTCAGACATCACCTGCACGCCGACTCATTTTTATCATTTTTTATTTTTTCATCAGAACAGCTGCCACGATCTCGTTCATCTGCTCTTTCTTTTCCTCAATATCCAGCACCAGGAAAAACTGGTTCACGGCACGGTACAGGTTCTGGCGCTCATCGGAAAAATTCGTCACATTCCGGTCGCCGCTGAGATAATCGGTCAGGAAGTGGATACCACTCTCCATAGCCATAAGCCATACCGCATACACCATCAGTTCTTTTTCCTTTGCCGTCAGGATCCTGCCCATCTCATAGCAGTAGCCCTGCACATAGCCCCGAAAAAGATCCAGATCCAGCTCGATATTGCCAAATTTCTCATCCTCGGTAAATGTGGCCGCACCGGCGCGCACCGCATCGCCAAAATCCAGAATGGATGCTCCCGGCATCACCGTATCCAGATCGATCAGACAGATGGCTTTCTTGCTGTCACTGTCGATCAGCACATTGCTGTATCTTGTATCGTTATGTGTGACACGCTTCGGGATCTGTTTTGACTCAATGGCATCCTGGATCTCATTGAGCTTCTTGGAACGGTCCAGCACAAACTGAATCTGTTCCTGACAATCTGAGGTACGGAAACAGATATCCGCACGGACGGCATCCAGAAGCTGACGCATCGCGTTTTTCATATCATGCAGTTTCGGCACCGTCACACCCAGCTGGCTGCTGTCAAACCCGCGCAGTCTCCGGTGAAAAATACCCACTGCCTTGGCAGCTTCATAGGCTTCCTCCGGTGTCGTCGGCTTCTTCATCTCCTCACCACAGCAGATCATCCGGTATAAACGGAAGTAGCTGCCGTTTTCCGTCTGCAGAAGCTGGTTGCCCGCTTTCGTCCGGATGAAGGTCAGTCCCTCCAGCCGCGGATCCCGGCCTTCCTGCTCGATCACGTCATGAAGGTATTCTGTGACAAGAAACAGATTGTTCATCACCTCGGTAGGATATTTGAACACGATATGATTCATCTCCTGAAGGACGTAATGTTCACCGCCGCAGACGATCTCATACGTGTGGTTCACCGTTCCGTGTCCCAGAGGTTTCACATCCGTGATCTCTCCTTCAATCTGAAATTTACTGATAATTTCTTCAAATTTTAACATCTTTCTACCTCCATGGTCAGACCAGCTCATTGACAAAGATCTTTAATCTGTCAAACATCTGCCGGCCAAAACCTGCTATATCCATGGTGACGGCAGCCTCGCATGGCTCTGCTTTTTCTGCCCTTCCACCTGTATAATCGATACGGATCCGGTAACAGCCGTCATTCTCCGGCAGCAGTTCATCCCGGATCTGCACGGTCTGCTCATACACATCCGCAAAGCGAAGCATGCTCACAAATGCCGGAAGATGCACGATCCGTCCCATCATCAACGGCTTTTTCTGTTCTGTCACGGTCAGTATCTCTGTCGGGCTGCCAGGCATCCTTGTATCCGTTCCAAACAATGGCTCCCGGATTTCAAACCCATCTTCCATGGAATAGCAGAAGCTTCCACTTACTGCTCCCCTTCCATCATATACCGCCATGACCATTCCGTCTTCGCTTTGCTGTTCTTTCTTCATCCGTTCATAATACGATGCATCCCGTGGAATGTAAAGGTCAAATTTTGCACCCAGGATCCGGTTTGCACATTCTGCCAGCTGTTCTTCTTCTATCTCTGACAGACAGGGCTGTGCCCCGGCACAGTAAGTCTGCAGTTTTTCCTCCTGCAAAGCTGAAATCTCCCATACCTGCTGGCCATTCCAGTAACGGTATCCGAAAGGTTCGTAGTAGGCAGGATCCGCCGGCATCAGAAAGGAAAATGGCTCCTGTCTGTCCCGTGCATCCTGCAACGTCTGTCGCAGCAGTTTCCGCATGCATCCCTGCCTGCGGTATGCAGGATCCGTAGCCACCGCCACCAGATAATGCACCATCACACGATTTTTACAGCAGCTGACCGGAAACGGATTTGCGTGGATCATGGAACAGATCTTCTCCCCCTGCTCCAGCACAATGATTTCATTATCCCTGCATTTTTCCGCATAATAATAATCAACAAACTTTGGTGTATCCTCCGGGAAACAGGTTTCGTACAGTCTCCGGCTGACCGCCTTTTCCTCCGGTCTCAGATATCGCAGCCGCATCCTAATGACAGCCTCCGCATCCCGGGCAGCCGCCTGCGCTGTCCCCGACGGTCACGCTGTTTTCGTAGATCGTAGAAAGCAGGCAGACTGCATTTGCGGAGATGCCCTCTTCCCGGCCGGTAAATCCCAGATGTTCCTCTGTGGTTGCTTTTACATTTACCTGATTTTTTGCGATATGAAGCGTATCTGCGATATTCTGTTCCATCTCTTCGATATACGGCCGCAACTTTGGTTTCTGCGCGATCACCGTCGCATCGATATTTTCTATAATATAATGCTCCTGTTCCAGCAGCTCTGCCACATGTTCCAGCAGCTTCAGACTGGAGATTCCCCGGTAGCGCTCATCCGTATCCGGGAAATGCTTTCCGATATCCCCAAGGGCAGCCGCGCCCAGCAGTGCGTCCATGATCGCATGCAGAAGCACATCCGCATCTGAATGCCCCAGCAGTCCCAGCGTATGCGGTATCTCCACACCTCCCAGGATCAGCTTGCGGTCCTCCGTCAGTTTGTGCACATCATAACCCATTCCAATTCTCATAAATGTATCTGCACCTCTTTTCTCATCTTTTTGCTCATTATCACTCACCACTTGTAAGAGCGAGTCTCAATTCCGACTGAGTTCAAGTCGAACACACGTGAGACTTGGTGCGTGATTCTGGTCAGTGTAAACTGACATATTCTTCTCAGAATCACTGCACATCCCACGGAGCGTTTATCTCAGTCGGAGATTGAACTCCGACTGAGATGAGCCTATTTGGTTTTTAGTTTACCACACTTCCCGAAAAATTTCCATTGACTTCCCGTTTTTTTCTTCTTAATATTAAGTTATGGTTCACTCATTTGTGAATGACGCATGTGAACTGTAAATATGCAAATAATTCAGAGGTGATTTTTTGAAATTTTCAGAAAAACAGAAAAAAATGCTGCAGGGTGCCATCGCTCCGACGATCGTTGCTACCCTGATATTTTTTATCACATATTTCTTTTTCGGCATGGAAAATACTATGATCGGCCCCTTTGCCACCCTGTCTTTCCTGCGCTACCGGAATATGTGCAGCCATTATGAATGTCTGATCCGGAATTTTGCCGTGTATATGATCATGGCTGTGCTGTCCTTTCTGGCTGTGATGAACCTGCCGCTGTGCATCATCGTCAATGCCATCGCGCTGTTCTGGATTGCCTGTCTGCTTATCGACGAATACAATCCGAACAATTATTTTCCGGCAGGAATGGCACTGATCTTTTTCCAGGTCGCACCGGTACACACTGTATCTGCCCTGGGAAACCGCCTGCTGGCGCTGCTGGCAAGTTTTGGCATCGTATTTTTATTTGCCTGGATCCTTTCCCGGAAAACTGCCGGACAGAACCGGTTAAAATCGCTGATTGCAGAAGGGTTTACGGTATGTGAAAAACTACTGATACGAACCGGATGCATGACAGCCGATTCCCATTTTTCCAAAGATACAGCCGAAGAATCGGTTCCGGATCTTCACAAAAAGCTTTGTGAGATCAATCAAACCATCAGCCGTGAAATTTATTCCGCCAACCGTGCCACACTGCGCCTGAAAGGAAAAACCAACTGGTACTGCCGCTTTGTCCTTGTGTTCCAGATCTTAAACTATCTGACGGATCATGCACTGGAAGATGATAACCGGCAGACAGCCCGGACGATTTATGAAAAATTCCTTACACAGTTTCAGGAGATTGAGCCAACTGCCGATTACCGGCGGCTGAACTTCCGCATCCGCAAACCGGATATCCGAAACATGCGGCTTCGTTTTGCACTGCGTCAGGTCATCGTGCTGACTCCCTGCCTGGTTCTCTCCTACCTGTGGCAGACAAACAATATCTACTGGCTGGTGATCTCCGTATTTTTCATGATGATCCCCTTTACGGAACACACCATGCAGCGGGTACGGCAGAGAGTATTTGGAACGATGGCAGGCATTGTGCTGTGTTTCATCTTTTTTACGATCTTTCCGGATTTTGGTTCCAGAGTTGTCATCATGACGGTGGCAAACTTTATGATCTATGCGGCGGACGGCTACGGTCCCACCGTTGCCTTTATCACATGTTCCGCCCTTGCATTGCAGTCCATCGACAGCAACGTGCCCATTGTACTGGCACAGCGGCTGATCTATACGCTGCTTGGCGGAGGGATTGCATTGCTCTCCAACCGGTATATCTTCCCGGTTCGGATGCAGAAACAGATGCAGTATCTCTTTGAACTGCTGCGCAGCCTGAGGGAGCAGCTGACACAGATCGGTGCCCGTACCACACCGGGAGATGATTCCAGACGGCATCAGGTGGATCAGCTGATCATCAAATCTTATCTGCTCTCCACGCGGGCGGAAGATCTGCAGGATTCTCTGCCGGAGCTGCAGAAAATTTCCGGCTTCGAAGATGCAAGGAAACGGCATATGGGATTTCTGGCTTCCTATCTGGCACAGTACATGGCGTAGGGTATGGGGGATTCTGATTTATTTTAAAAAAAGCCAGAGGAGTTCTGGTAAGTGGTATAAAAAAATCTGGGGTATTTTGTCTCGGTAGCTAACAATCGCTCGCCAAGAAAAAATACTCCAGATTTTTTTAGGATAGTTGCCTGAAACTCCTCCGGCTTTTTCCATTTACACATCGAAAATCATATCATTTCTCTGTAATTTTATTATATCGATGACATATCTCTTACCGGGTTCCCAGTTCAAGAATACCTTCGGCATTCTTCTGTGCATCTCTGCAATCCTGCCGGAGGCTACATCAGATGGGCAAAACTGCGAAACACTGCTCATTTTCCCACTCTTTATAATTCGTGCTGGTATAAGGTCTTTTCATCCCGGATCACAACGGTTCCTGCACCGTCGATACTGAAAAATTCGATGGGAAGTACATGTTCGATCCGTCCATCCAGGATATGTGCTCTGTTGACACCCTGATGTACCGCATCCATGCAATGATTCAGATAATCCATGAAATCATCCGGGAAATGTCGTGTTTTCTTCAATTTTTCCACTTCCTCCGATGTGATACGCGGATATACGTCACTGCGGGTTTCGTCTGTATAAATACCAGGATAACGGGACAGATAGATCAGCTTGTCAGCCTGCATCTTCACCGCGATCTCCAGTGCGGTATCCTTCGGATCAATGTATTCCATCTCATTATCAATATCGTTTGGCACAATGACCGGAATATAATCATTCGCAAGGGTCATGTGGAGAGTTTCCACATCCACGCCGCAGATTCCCAGTGCCTTGGTACCGCAAAGCTCCAGCATTTTTGCAATTCGCTTGTTCTCACGGAACTTGTCTACGCCCATCGGTGTCCGGTGTACTACGATCGGAATAACACCGATACTCTTCAACAGGACAATGTCTTTCATCAGTTTCTTTTCTTCCATGCCGGAAAGCCACTCTCCGCAGTCGTATTCCACCACAATGATCTTGTGTACAAAATCTCTGATATATGGCAGTGCATCACAGAGTACCGCCGCTTTATGTTCTATATTTTCCAAATAACGATCCATAATTATACCTCATCTGTTTCTAAAGAAAAAACCTGTAAGAAAACTCTTACAGGTTTCTAATAGCGAGAGGGGGATTCGAACCCTCGACACTGCGGGTATGAACCGCATGCTCTAGCCAACTGAGCTATCTCGCCATATTAAATGGGACCTACAGGGCTCGAACCTGTGACCCTCTGCTTGTAAGGCAGATGCTCTCCCAGCTGAGCTAAGATCCCATTTTGTTGACCGGTGAACCGTTTT
The DNA here is from genome assembly GCA_022781925.1 of Lachnospiraceae bacterium. GTDB lineage: Bacteria > Bacillota > Clostridia > Lachnospirales > Lachnospiraceae > Eubacterium_I. The sequence goes on along the minus strand of JALESO010000043.1, from coordinate 21,635 downwards.
GTTTGCTCTCCCTGCCGACTTCGTTAGTATACACCCATAACAAGTCGAAAGTCAACAAGTTTTTTTACCTTTTTCAAAGTTAGACATTTTATTTATAATTTATGTATTTTTCGCGCAATTTATACATTTTGTACCCTTGTAAAAACAGCCACTTCTATTTTACTCCGGTCGTTCCCGCCAGTTCCCGGATCCGTGTCTCGCAACAACGGTTAAACAATGCCACCACTCTTCCCACAGCGATCATTGCTATGATGGTTCCGACACCTATTCCGATCAACCGTCCTCTGGCCACCAGTCCGATGACAACAGATATCGCCACACAGCTGCAGTCTAAGATGTTTTTTCCAAAGCCCATCCCTTTTCCAAACACCAGCCCAATGGTCTGTGCCAGTCCGTCCGCCGGATTCGGGATCAGATGCATATCTACGATCATAGCCGCTCCGACTCCGGTACATACGATTGCCAGCACAAGTACAAGCATTCTCATACCAGTAGTTTGTGCCACAGGCAACACCGTTCCGTATAGATTCAATAATAAACTAAATGCCAGTGAAAATGGAATTTGCAATAAATCATGCCACATCCCACTGCGTAATTCCGGCAAAAATACTGTTTTTAAAAACAATTCAATCAATACAAAACAGCTGTACAACACAAACGTCATCAGTGCAAAATTCAGATTCCATGCACCTGCTACGGTATACGCAATAGAAACCAGTGCAGACACCCCCAGTCCGGTCTTTGTATTCAGTGTGATGCCAAGGGCGAGAATCACAATACCGATTCCATAGAAGATCAAGCGGTTTGCCAGCTGTTTTCTCCCAACTGCCTGTTTCTTCATAATTTTTCTCACCTGTCCTACTAATTATTTCTATTTAAGAATGCCTCCGCATTCCTGCTGCAAACGACACGTCATACAGCGTATTGCATTTTCTGCTATGCCAGCTTCAGCAGCCAGAAAGTGGTGCGGTTCTCGGAACTGTCTTCAATATTTTCTGCGATCATCTCCAGATTCCACAGTTTTCCTGCCCGGGCACTGCAGATCGCAGCCGTCGTCTCCGGCAGTGTTCCTTTTGCCAGCATTTCTGCGCCGATAGCCGTATCTTCGATCTCATGCTCTGTCAGACTCGGGAATTTTGCTTTACGTGTGTTGACGGTCTGACGCAGTGCCTGCGGATGAGATGCTACTTCCTTTAAAGATGCTGTATCTACACATGGTTTTTTAAACAGACAGTGATGGATCGGCAATACATATACCCCGAGTTTTTCATAGGAAATATTTTCAAAAGTATGTACAAACTCTCCCACCGGACCGGCAGTAGAATTTTCCACACCGAGTACCCCGTACTGGATCTCACCGTTCTGCATTGCTTCCAGAATATTTTTCGCACATACCAGCGGCACCAGTTCTGTCTCTGTCATGCCTGCCTGTGCCAGCAGTTCATTTGCTGCCACTTCTGAAAAGCTTCCCGGAATTCCCATATAACCAATCTTATTCATTTTCACAATCCTCATTTCCATTTTCTCTCATAACTAACTCATAAAAGTTTCTGTTTCACAGAATATTCTCTGCTATGTAAACAACTATCGTTACAGAAAATACACTTTTATAAGCCCATATGTTTTTATTATAGCGTTTTCTGTAAAAAAATCCAGATAAATCTTACCTTTCCGATTGTTATTATGCCGGATTTGGAGTAAAATACAGGAAAGTGTGCTTTTATACATTAAAAAGCTAAACTGATAAATTTTCCCTTATTTTGGAGGAATTGAACTTATGGAATTTAACAGACAGATCAGCAACGTGGAACCGTCAAAATCCGTCACCTTGCTGGCAAAAACAAAAGAATTACAGAAAACTGATCCGGATATCCTGAACCTGACCGGTGGCGAACCGGATTTTCCTACACCAAAGGCTATTTGTGATACCGTTGTGGCTGAGCTTGCCGCCGGACATACACACTACTCCGACAGCCGCGGCGACGCAGAACTGCGTGCCCGCATTGCCCGCAAACTGCAGAAAGAAAATCACGCACCGTTTCAGCCGGAGAATATTCTGATCACTCCCGGGGCAAAATATGCTGTGTACCTGACCATCCGTACCCTGATCAATCCAGGGGATGAAGCGATCTGGCTCACACCGGGCTGGGTATCCTATCCGTCCATCGTGGAAGCCAGCGGCGGCAAACCGGTTGCTGTTCACTTAAAATATAAGGAAAACTATCGCATCACAGAGGAAGCACTGGAAGCTGCCGTATCAGATAAAACAAAGCTTCTGATCATCAACTATCCGAACAATCCAACCGGACAGATCCTGACAGAATCAGATATTCAGGCGCTGACTGCATTTTTGCGCAGACATCCGGATATTTATGTTTTATCAGACGAGATTTACGAAAAGATCGTGTATGATCAGAACAAAATCGTCAGCCTTGCTTCCCTTCCGGAGTTTTTCGATCGGGTTGTCATCGTCAACGGATTTTCCAAATGCAGTGCCATGACCGGATGGCGTCTGGGCTATCTTGCCTGCAATCCGGCGCTGTATCAGGTTATCCTGAAGTTGTTCCAGCATTCCATCAGTTGCACCAGCGGATTTTTACAGAGAGGTGCACTGACTGCCATGGACTGTGTCGAAGAAACGGAACAAATGCGTCAGGCATATGAAAAACGAAAAGACCTTCTGGTCGAAGGAATTCGTGAAATCCCGGGAGTAGAACTTCTGACTCCTGCCGGAGCTTTTTATGCCTGGGTAAAATTTGACACGGATATGGACAGCGAAACACTCTGCAATGACCTGCTGGATAAGGCAAAAATTGCCGGTGTTCCGGGTATCGCATACGGGGAAGAAGACTGTGTCTGCATCCGATTCTCCTTTGCCGCTTCAGAAGATGTGCTGAAAACTATGTTAGAACGTTTAAAAACGTATCAGGAAAGCTATACAAAATAAGCGCTAGCAGAGCAATATTGCTGATAAGACATTTTTTAACAACTTTAAAACGTATCGCAGAATAATAAAGAGATTACGATTCTTACTTTATACGAACAAAAACGGTAATCCAAAAAAGAACCTCTTTTCTAAAATACATAATCGCGTATGGGCTTTCTTTATGCCCCTGCCAACTTTGCTATTTTATGAAATGAAGGTTCTTTTTTATGTATACTTATTTTTTCACTTATCAGGATGCACTGCCGGCAGATTCCGGTTTCCCGCTTTTTGGCAGAATCCATTTGCTCTGGCTGACCGGAATTGCCCTCGGTATTTTTCTTCTGTGCAAAGTATCTCTGCGTCTTGCCGAAACAAAGCGTCTGCAAATGCTGAGCGCCACCGTACTTCTGGCTTTGTGCTGTACCTTTACACAAGATACTATTTTGAGCATCACAGGGCACATGAATGCCCGCATGCTGCCGTTTCATCTCTGTGATCTTGCAGCATTTTTCTATCTGTTTCTGCAAATGCGGGCACTTCGCACCGGAAAATGGACCTCCCTTGCCGAAATCACCCTGTGCCTTTTTATGCCCGGAGCGGTTTTCGGCATACTGTTCCCCGTGTGGAGCATATACCCGGCTTTTCATTATATGACGATCCATGGCTTTGTATATCACGCATTGATTATGCTCTATCCCTGGCTGCTCTTCGTCCAGAAAAAGATCCAGCCAAAACCGCGCCACATCTGGCAGCCGGTGCTGCTGCTTTGCTGCATCGTGCCGCCCGTTTATGCCTTTAATCTAAAATTTGACAGCAATTATATGTTCATCCACGAACCGCCAGCCAACACACCGCTGGAACTGCTTGCCTGGTATATGGGGAATCCCGGTTACCTGATCGGCTATGCCATTTTTATCTTCCTGATGATGCTGGCACTGTATTTTCTGTTCGCAGTTCTTTTCCGGATCTTTCTTTCAAAATGATCTCTGAATTTCATCGTCGCATCAATGTCAGAATACCACCGAAAAATCCATATCCAAGTGTGATCCATCCGCACACCAGCATCAGAAATACCAGACGCGTCATTCCCGGGATCGTAACAAACAGGTTCAGGACCAGCACTACTGCCAGCGAGATTACTGCCACACTGATGGTGCGCAGAAACAGATATAAATAGCTGCCGGAAATCGCTGTATTTTTACTTGCTTTATTAGAATATGCATAAATCTTTTTCATCATGTCACGCCTCTTTCTCCATATCAAAAACACTTTTCTTTTGATACTGAGATACTAGCATGCCATCGTAAAAATCAAAGCATATTACTGTAAATTGTAAGTAAAACTTTTTATCTCATCACTTATTTTAATTCATATTTTTCAATGACACAGGTATGTTCTTTTGTCTTTTTATCATAATTGATCCCTGCAAGCAGCAGTTCTCCATGATACTCCTTCAGAGAATCCATATACCGGTTTTGCTTAATCTGCTCAATTGCGCCTTCTGCAGTTTTATCCCATTTCAATTCAATAATCACTGCCGGTTTATCCATGTGTTTTTTTCTCGGGATGAAACAGATGTCTGCAAATCCTTTTCCACTCGGAAGTTCACGGACGATCGTATAATATTCGCGGGCAAAATAAAAGGCGAGGTTGATCGTACAGCTCAGCGAATTTTCATCATTGTATTCTAATATTGAAATCTCTCTGTGTGCCTGATCCACGCCTCTTGCAACCGCCTCTTCATCCTGATTCCACAGAGCTTCCAGTAACTTTCTGGATGCCTCAACAGAACGTGTCACTTCTTTCCAATCCATGGTGCTGATCGCATTAATGTATTCCTTTGCCACTTCCTTATTTGGAATTGACACAGCTTCCGTCTCACTGTCATAGGTCAAATACCCAAGATGTGTCAGCAATGTCAGTACATCATCTCTTGTTTCAAATGTTGTCATGTCATTACTGAAGGTTCCTGTATTGATAGGAATCTTTTCCCCTGCCAGCATTTTTACAATCGCATCTTTCAGACCATCCATGTTCATCTGAATATATATTTTCAATGCCTCATAAGTCTCTGTCTGATTCCAGTATGTGCCAAATTTGTGCCGAAGCATTGCTTCTACCACTGATTTCGGACTGTACATGGAATACAGTATATCTTTCTCTATTCCATTTGAAATCAGATGATATCCGTCATACCAGGCTTTTGCCTCTTCAAAATCCATCCGATACTTATCACAAAGCAGCTTTACTTCCTCTTCTGTAAATCCAAAAAATTCAGCCAGTTTTCCCGGATCCGTCATGGCATACTCTGTAAACATATTTAAGGCAGAATGTGTGCCATACTTTTTGACCGGCAAAATTCCCGTCATATAAGCCAATGCAACATAATCTTTATCTTTCATCCAGGTACGCAAAAAATCCAGATATTTCTTCTGTGCTTCTTTATCCTGTGCATATTCCCGGAATAGACAATCCCACTCATCGATCAAAATAACAAATGGATGACCTGTCTTGGTATACACATCTTTCATCGACTGAATCAGATTTTTTTCATCTCTGAAACGTACCGTGGTTTCATATTTATCCAGCAAATCAAAAATGAGGTATTTCTGCAACATATCAAGCATTTCATCCATGCTGCTTGCCGCACTCAGGAAATCCTGCATATTAATCTTCAATACATCGTATTGATTTAAATGCTCCCGATAAGATTCTGATTCACTGATCTTCATTTTATCAAAATATTTTGCAGTATCCAGACTTCTGTCATAGTATGCTGCCAGCATATCCATCGCCATTGATTTTCCGAATCTGCGTGGACGGCTGACGCACATAAAACGCTGCAACGTGCCCAGACATTCATTTGTTGCATCAATCAATCCGCTTTTGTCTATATAAATCTGAGAGCGCAAAGCCATCTCAAAACAACCACATCCAGGGTTCAGGTAGCTTCCCATCAAAATTCTCCTTTCATGACATTTTCCAATAGTTATGAATAGTATAGCATAAAGAAAAGCGCCCTGCAAAGGACGCTTTTCTTTCGCTCACAAGTATTTATTAATTTAAGGAATGGTGTTTTATTCGTGGCAGTGTGCACAGTCTACGGACTGGAATTTCTCGTGATCGTACTCAATGCCGTTTTTGTCATAGTAATCTTTTACTGCTGCCTTTACTGCTTCCTCAGCAAGTACGGAACAGTGGATTTTTGCTGGTGGAAGTCCGTCAAGTGCCTCTACTACTGCACGGTTGGACAGTTCCAGAGCTTCGTCAATCTTTTTACCTTTGATCATCTCAGTAGCCATGGAGCTTGTTGCGATGGCAGAACCGCATCCGAATGTATTGAATTTTACATCTGAGATTGTCTGATCATCCGGATTAACTTTGATATACATTCTCATGATATCGCCACATTTTGCATTTCCTACTTCGCCGACTCCATCAGCATCTTCCATTTTACCTACGTTTCTCGGATTCTGAAAATGATCCATTACTTTTTCACTATATAACATGTTTTTTCTCTCCTTTTTCCAATTCATCCCAAACCGGTGACATATTTCTTAAATAAGTTACGATCTTCGGTAATTCTTCTAATACATAGTCCACTTCTTCCTGGGTATTGTACTCAGATAAGGATAAACGAAGGGAACCGTGTGCTACTTCGTGCGGCAGACCGATTGCAAGAAGTACATGGGACGGATCCAGGGAACCGGATGTACATGCAGAACCGGAGGATGCTGCGATACCTTTCATGTCGAGCATCAGTAACAGGGACTCGCCCTCGATGCCTTCAAAACAGAAGTTTACGTTACCCGGAAGACGTTTTGTGCGGTCTCCGTTTAATTTGGAATGCGGAATGGTCAGCAGACCTTCGATCAGGCGGTCACGTAATGCTGTCATCTTCTCTGCATTTTCTTTCTGATGTGCCAGAACATCTTTTAATGCTGCTGCCATACCTACGATAGCAGGGATGTTCTCTGTGCCGGCACGTTTGCCACGCTCCTGAGCACCACCTTCGATGATGTTGGAAAGCAGGATTCCTTTTCTTGCATACAGGAAACCAACTCCTTTTGGTCCGTGGAATTTATGTGCGGATGCAGACATCATATCGATATTCTGCGCTTTTACATTAATTGGAAGATGTCCGACTGCCTGTACGGCATCTGTGTGGAAATATACACCTTTTTCTTTGCAGATCGCACCGATCTCAGGGATTGGCTGGATGCTTCCAATCTCATTATTTGCATACATGATCGTTACAAGACATGTATCCGGACGGATGGCTGCCTCAACTTCCTCTAAGCGGACCATACCATTCTCATGAACATCCAGATAAGTTACTTCATAACCTTCTTTTTCCAGTTTCTGCAGTGTATGAAGTACCGCATGATGCTCAAAAGCAGTAGAAATAATGTGTTTTTTATTTCTGCGTGCGCCCCATTTTGCTGCTGATACGATAGCCTGATTGTCAGCCTCGCTTCCGCCGGAAGTGAAATAAATCTCATTCGGCTGTGCTCCGATACAGGCTGCGATCTCCTCTCTTGCTTTCTCCAGTACCTCCTTGGATTTCTGACCCGGAGTATGAAGACTTGATGCATTTGCATATACATTTTCCAGACATGGGATCATAGCGTCCAATGCAACCTGGCTCATTTTTGTCGTTGCCGCATTATCAAAATATACGTTCATAGTCCCTCACACTTTCTATCTTAGTATTGTATTTTAACGATTGTTTCCTTAATTCGTGGATATATTATCATAGTATTCCCCTAATGTCAATAGGAATTAAGGTGTTTGATTTAAAGAACAACATGCAAATGACTCCAACATGGACATGAAAAATTCTCTGTTTACATATTAACCGCAACGTAAATGAAAGAATGCCGCGTATTTTTTCTTGGGAAGCGATTGTTAGCTGACAAGACAAAATACGCGACGTTCTTTCTTCACAACCTTATTTTTTATACATATTACGAAACCACGATAATGTTCGTATGCCGTTTCAGTACCGCATCCGGAATCTGTTCCGTCAGAATCTGCGCAGATTCAAACGTTCCAAACCGGATCGGATTGACCTGATGGAACTTTGTGCTGTCACACAGCACATAGGACTTCAGGCTGTGCGTCATGGCACATTCTTTGATCTTGGCTTCATTGATCTCCGGTGTAGTGAACCCAACCGCCGGAGATGCCCCATTGGTTCCCATAAAGCATTTTGTGAAATTGAAATTCTGCAGGCTCATGCATGCTTCATTTCCAACGATGGCCTCCGTCGCCGCCTTCAGCTCGCCGCCAAGGATTATAACATGGAAGCCGTTTCCGGCAAGTTCCAGCGCATGGGATACCGCATTCGTCACAAAGGTTGCCGTTTTCTCTGTAATATACGGAATCATGCAGGCGGTTGTCGTACCTGCGTCCACATACACAAAATCATGTGGCTCAATCAGGGAAGCAGCATATCGTCCGATCTTCTGCTTCTCTTCCTGATACATTCCCTTACGCTGTGAAACCTGTTCGTCTTTTGTGGCAAGATTTGATTCTGCCAACATGGCGCCGCCAAATACTTTTACCAGTGCGCCTTTTTCATCCAACGTGTTCAGATCACGCCGGATGGTGGATTCTGAAGCATCAAAATATTCCTTCAGCTCCTGAACCGTCACGCTACCTTTCAAAGTAAGCAGGCGCAGAATTTCCTCCTGCCTCTTTTCTGTCAACATATGATAAAATTCCTCTTTTCCCTTACAATTAAATATACAGCCACTTTTTCAGGATTTCTTCCTTATTTGCGCTGCTGTCTGTCTCGCAGATCAGACGGCGGATGGTCAGCAGACGTCCCGGAGATACGGACAGCTCATCGATGCCCATCGCCAGGAACAGTTCTGTCAGGTCGCTGTCTGCGCCAAGTTCACCGCAGATACCACACCAGATACCGGCTTTGTGTGCATTCTGAACCGTCTGATAGATCATACGGAGCACTGCAATATGATGTGCGTCAAAGAAAGAATCCAGAGACTGGTTCTGACGGTCAATGGCCAGGGTATACTGGGTCAGATCGTTGGTTCCGATACTGAAGAAATCTACTTCTTCGGCCAGCAGATCACTGATGGTTGCTGCCGCCGGTGTCTCGATCATGATACCCTGCTCTGGTGTGCCGTATGGAACGCTGTCTGCATCCAGTTCTGCTTTTACTTCTTCCACGATTGCTTTGATCTGTGCGATCTCAGATAAAGAAGTAATCATCGGATACATGATTGCAATATTGCCAAATGCACTTGCACGGAACAGTGCACGCAACTGTGTCTTGAAGATTTCCGGTCTGGTCAGACAGATACGGATGGCACGGACACCCATTGCCGGATTTTCTTCTTTTGCCAGTTCAAAATAATCTGCCTGCTTGTCCGCACCGATATCCAGTGTACGGATGATGACACGTTTGCCTGCCATCGTCTCAGCTACTTTTTTGTATACTTCAAACTGCTCTTCTTCCGTCGGATAGGTCTCAGATTCCAGATATAAGAATTCGCTTCGGAACAATCCGATACCTTCTGCACCGTTCTGAAGAACCAGCGCCAGGTCTTTGACATTTCCGATATTTGCATAGGTCAGTACCTTTTTGCCGTCCAGTGTAACACTTTCTTTATTCTTGAATGTCTGAAGAAGTTCTTTCTTCTCCTCTTCTTCTTTTTTCAGAGCTTCCATTTTTTCCATGGTCTCAGCATCCGGCTCCACATAGATCATGCCGTGGTTGCCGTCTACAACAGCCAGTTTGCCATCCAGATCTTCGGTCAGCTCCATCTCTGTACTTACCAGTGCCGGAATCCCCATGGTGCGGGCAAGGATTGCTGTATGGGAGTTGACAGAACCATGTACCGTTACAAAGGAAAGCACTTTGTCTTTCTCCAGCTGAACTGTCTCACTCGGTGCCAGATCGTCTGCCAGAATGATCACCGGCTCGTCTGTCACGACTTTGCTCTTGTTCTCTCCATTTAAGTTTGCAATGACACGCTCGGAAATATCACGGATATCTGCCGCACGCTCTTTCATATAATCATCATCCATCTCTGCAAACATGGAAGAAAAATGATCGCTTGTCACCGCTGTCGCATACTCTGCGTTGACCTGCTGGGTGCGGATGATATTTTCTACGGAATCCTGATAATCCTCGTCTTCCAGAAGCATCTGGTGCATTTCAAAAATAGCTGCGTTTGCTTCACCTACTTCTTTTACCGCTTTATCGTATAACTCTCCAAGCTGTGCCTGCGCTGCTTCCTTGGCATCCTGAAAACGTTTTACTTCTGCTTCCACGTCTTCGATCTTCTGCCGGGTTACCTGCTGTTCCCCTTTTTTGTATACACATAAATGTCCGATGGCAATACCACCAAACACACTCTTTCCCTGATATACGTTCATACCAAACTTTTCCTTTCCAACAATATATATTCTGTCCATTTTATTTTTTACATTCAAGTCGAACACACGTGAGACTTGGTGCGTGATTCTGGTCAGCGTAAGCTAACATATTCTTCTCAGAATCACTGCACATCCTCGCGGAGCGTTTATCTCAGTCGGAGATTGAGATAAACCTTCACACCTGCTCCGTCTATATAGCGATCCGGAACTTTATTCGTTTTCGTGTCTTGTAGCAAAAAAGCTGTGTACGCCAGATATTTTCCACCGTACACAGCCTCTCTGGCCCAAAATACCGATCATCCTGTAAACGATCATAAGTTATTCAGAGCATTGCTTTGCAAAACCATCTTTTTCAGATGTTATCTTACAGATTTGTTTTGAAGAAGTTCTCCAGTTTCTCAGCTACTGCGTCTTCATCTTCGCCTTCTACTGTTACTGTAACTTCCTGTCCACATTTAATACCAAGGCTCATAACAGCCATTAATTTCTTAGCCTCAACAGTTTTACCTTCTTTTGTAAGTTTGACAACTGAAGTAACTCCTTTGAGTTCTTTTACCAGCTCAGAAGCCGGACGTGCGTGGATTCCCTGTGCATCTGTGATTACATACTTAAATTCTTTCATGGTCAAGTTCTCCTTTTCAACAATTATTCATTTACTTTTTTCTTCAAAAGACCGAGTAAAACAGCGGAAATAATAGTTCCGACTGCAAGTGCTACCAGATACATGCCTGCATTTCCCATAACCGGTACGACAAAGATTCCACCATGCGGTGCCATCAGTGTACATCCGAATGCCATGGATAATGCGCCTGCTACGGCTGAACCAGCCACACAGGATGGCAGTACACGGATCGGATCTGCTGCTGCATATGGAATCGCACCTTCTGTGATAAATGCAAGTCCCATAACAAAGTTGACAGGTCCGGATTTGCGTTCCTCTTTTGTAAATTTGTTCTTGAAGAGCAAAGTTGCAAGAGCGATTGCACACGGCGGTACCATACCACCGATCATAACTGCTGCCATAATGTCATAGTTTCCGGCAACGATTGCTGCGGTACCAAATACATATGCTGCCTTATTGAATGGGCCACCCATATCGATCGCCATCATTCCGGCACATACGATTCCCAGTAATATTTTACTAGAAGCGCCCATGTTGGTCAAGGCTGTATTTAAAGCAGTATTCAAAGCGCCAACCGGCGGCTCGATGATAAACATCATGATCAGTCCCATCAGCAGGATACCGCATACGGGATACAGCAATACCGGCGTGATTTTTTCCAGTGCATCCGGTAATTTTGCAAATACTTTTTTCAGTAATAAAATGATCAGACCTGCCAGGAAACCTGCTGCCAGCGCACCCAGGAAACCGGATTTTCCGTTTGCTGCCATCATACCACCGACAAAACCAACGGCAAGTGCGGGCCTGTCACCGATACTCATGCCGATAAATCCTGCCAGAACCGGAAGCATCAGTCCAAAGGCAATTCCACCGATCTGCTTGAAGGCTGCTGCCACCGGAGTGATGGTACCGAAGTTTGCTCTCATATCCGCAGGCAGTGAATTGATATCAACGTTCATTCCATCGATGAGGAAGGCAATGGCGATCAGGATACCACCGCCCACAACGAACGGAAGCATATGGGATACACCGTTCATCAGATGTACATATAATCTGTGTCCGATTCCACCGGAAGCTTTCTGTGAAGATGAACTCTGGCTTCCCGCATTGCTGCTGTGATAGATCGGTGCGTCTCCGTTGATGGCACGTTCTACCAGCTGGTCTGCCTTGCTGATTCCGTCAGAAACCGGAACCTCGATCAGTTTTTTCCCATTGAAACGATCCATCGGAACCTGTGCGTCTGCTGCCACAATGACGCAGTCTGCATTTGCGATTTCCTCATCGGTGAGCACGTTTTTGGCACCGCCGGATCCTCTTGTCTCTACTTTAATGGAACAGTTATGAGATTTTGCTGCTTTTTCCAGACCTTCCGCTGCCATGTAGGTATGTGCGATACCGGTCGGACAGGATGTAACCGCGATGATCTTGCAGACAGCGCCCTCTGTCTCGGTCTGAGCTGCCAGCTGATCGTTCAGATCCGGTTTTTCCTCATCTGCCGCATCCACGATTTTCATAAACTCATCTACGGAAGAAGCATTTTTCAGATTCTCCACAAAATTCTCATCCATCAGCAGCATGGAAAGCTTACTGAGTACATCCAGATGTACGTTATCTTCTGTGTTCGGAGCTGCGATCAAAAACAGCAGGTTTACCGGTTCATCATCCAGAGAATCAAAATCAACACCATCTTTGATGAGCATGGCTGCCAGTCCCGGTTTTGTAACGGCATCACATTTTCCGTGCGGGATTGCAATTCCTTCTCCGATACCTGTGGTGCTCTCCTCTTCTCTCAGATAAACCTGTTTGCGATACGCTTCCTCGTCATTGATCTTGCCGCTTTTTACCATCAAAGCAACGGCCTGGTCGAGCGCATCAGATTTTGATGCACAAACGGCATCCAGAGAAATACTTCTTTTGTCCAGTAAGTCTGTAATTCTCATACTCTCACTACCTCCCTCTTTACTTTGTCCGTTTTGTTTTCTCTTCTTATTATATAGTGAACTTCCATAACATCCGCATCTCTGTCAGCCCCAGACCCGCCAAAGTCCGGATCTGACATTTCGGAAACAGTTTCCTTTCACCGCTTATCGGTTTTATCCGTCTCCTTCACACTTCTGTCATGTTCCGCTCATCTTTTATCATTTTGTCAGCTGTTTTTTATGCTTCAATGGATGCATAAACCTGTCTGATTTCTGCCTCTGTTGCAAGCAGTTCAGAAAATGCACTTGCACTTCCTGCGGAAATTCCCATGCGGAATGCATGTTCATAATCCTGCTTTTCGATCCATCCTGCTACAAATCCTGCTACCATGGAATCGCCTGCGCCGACTGCGTTTACCAGTGTTCCCTTCGGTGCCGGAAGCTGATGGAATGTACCGTTCTCATCCAGAAGAACTGCACCCTGTCCTGCCATGGACACCAATACGTTTCTGGCTCCCATCTCCTGCAGTTTCTTTGCATATGGCTGTACGTCATCTCTCGTCTTTAATTCCTCGCCGAAAATCTCGCCAAGCTCATGATTGTTCGGTTTGATCAGGAACGGATGATACTCCAGCACGTTCATCAGAAGTTCACCGGTGGCATCGACCACGAACTGAACACCTTTGGAAGCAAGACGCGCCATAATGTCACGATAGATCATCTTCGGCATACTTCCCGGAATGCTTCCTGCCAGTACCAGATAATCTTCTGAAGTCAGTGTATCCAGTTTCTGCATCAAAGATTCTACATTTTCAGGACTGATATCCGGTCCCATGCCATTGATCTCAGTTCCGTCAAAATCCTTCAATTTGACATTAATCCTTGAGCAGCCTTCCGGTAAAGAAATAAAGTCATGTGCAAATCCGATCTCTGCCATTCTACGTTCAATTTCCTTACCTGTAAAACCTGCGGAAAAACCAAGTGCTTTTGTTTCGATTCCCAGATTGTAAAGTACGGTGGACACGTTGATTCCCTTGCCGCCCGGGAGCATCTGCTCTGCGCATGTCCGGTTTGTCATACCCATCTGAAAGTTATTTACTGATACGATATAATCCAGTGACGGATTAAAAGTTACTGTATAAACCATCTTGCACCTCCATGTCTTTTATGCCTGTATTATACCGTCACATTCCGTCATAATCAATCATTTTAATTCACAAAAAAACTTTTTATTTTTATGCAATATTCACAATCGTTCACTTTCATTCGCAGAAATGCAAAAAAAGAGAATGAACGGCTCCGTCACGTTCATTCCCCTTCACATTCATTACAATGGCAGGCAATCACTTCTACCACCCGTTTCATCTGTAATGGTTTCGCCAGATGTGCATTCATTCCGGCATCCAGACACCGTCTGACATCCTCATCATAGGCATTGGCAGTCATGGCGATCACAGGTATGGTTTTCGCATCCACCCGGGGCAGGGAACGGATTCTCTGCGTCGCTGTCAGTCCATCCATGACAGGCATCATCACATCCATCAGGATTGCATAAAAGGTTCCAGGTTCTTTCTCTGAAAACAGATCCAATGCCTGCTGTCCGTCTGTCGCAACCGTAACCACAGCCCCCTGATCCGTCAATAACGTCTCTGCGATCTCCGCATTCAGATCATTATCCTCCACCAGAAGCAGATGCAGCCCTTCTATTGTTTTTTCTTTTTCATTTTTCTCTGGTTCAGATACGGTCTGAGATTCTTTTTTCTTTTCCTGCTCCTGAGCCAGCCGGAATGGCAGTGTGATCACAAACGTAGATCCGACCCCTTCCTCACTCTGCACCTCAATGGTTCCATGCATTTTGTCCACCAGATTTTTCACGATTGCCATGCCAAGCCCTGTGCCATGATACACGCTCCGGGCATCCGACCGCTCCTGTGCAAAGGGATCAAAAATATGGCGGATAAATGCCTGGCTCATGCCGACACCGGTATCCGCAATGATCCACTGATAGGTCACAACGTTCTCACGAACCCCCAGACAGCTGCAGCTTGTCTGCACTTTTCCACCCATATGATTGTATTTGATACAATTACTGTATACATTCAGGAAAATCTGCCGGATATGTAACGGGCTGCCATAGACGTTCTGCCAGATCACCCGCTCCGAATCTTTGTCATATTCCAGCGTCACTCCTGCTTCCGCCGCCCGCTGTTCCACGATGGTCAGCACATCATCAGACAGCCGCTTCAGATTCATCGGTTCCTCTGACAGCACCACTTCCCCACTCTCCAGTTTGCTCATCTTTAAAATGTCATTGATGAGTGACAACAGATGGTTCGCCGAAATCTTCATTTTTTTCTGATTTTCACGCATAAGACGGATATTATCCGGATGGGCTTCCCCGATTTCCAGCAAACCGATGATTCCGTTTAGCGGCGTCCGGATATCATGACTCATCCGGGATAGAAATCCGGTCTTGGCCGCATTGGCACGGTCTGCCTGATCCACCGCCACCTTCAGCTGTTCATTTTTGCTCTGCAGGCGTTCATTGTACTGCCGTTGGATCCGAAGCTGCTCTTCCCGGTAATTCTGCGCCATTTTCCAGCGTACCATATGGATGATCACAAGAATGATCACATACACGATCAGGGAAAACATCACACTGGGGATCGTGCTGTCAAACACGTCACTCTCCGGAAGATATGCATAGACATAGTAATCCCGGCCATGCTCCATCAGCCCAAGATTATGAGCAAACGTGGCATTTTCGCTTTTTGCAAAAATCATTTTATCGCTTGCCGCTGCCTCTTTGATCTTCCGCAGGATTTCCACATCATCGGTACTTTTTCCGATCAATCCTTCATCATTTGACGCAATGATCTGCTTTCCGCTGCTCACCACAATGGTGCCATCCTGCTCCAGATTGTATCCCCACAGCAGCGAATCCACCGACAGGTGAAAGGCTCTCGTATACTCCAGTGTGGTGTGATAATAAGCAGCTATGATTCCTTTTCCATCTGTTCTCCCTGTGGCAGCCAGATCCGCATAGGAACCATCCTGACAGGAAAAACGCATGGCATATGTTTTCTCCGAAAAAAGTATCGCATCCTGCAAAGCATCCGAAGTTATATGTTCCTCCAGTTCTTCTGTCGGCAGTCCGTCCACCGGATCCCCATACTGAGCCTTTATCGTTCCGTCTTCATCCAGAAATAATACACCGGTCACATAACTGTCTCTCGCCCACTGTTCCAGCATATTCTCTGTAATTTCCCCATCATCACTATTTACAGTTCCTTCCAGAGCATGATCGATCTGGTGAACACTCTCTATGATACGCATCATACTTTTCGTCTCTGATGCCAGATTCAGGCGTTGATACTGGTTGCACTGTTCCTTAATATAACTGACGGTACTGGAAAGCGTCCGCTGCGCGCCTCTTATATCCACATGAACCGCGATCAGAAACACACCTCCCATCAGAATAATGCCAAGCAGCACTTCCAGTGTATATAGCAGACGGTTATTCTTCATGGGAAGTCACCTCCAGATAATCCTCCGGATGTTCCAGATATTTTCCAAGAATTTTCTCCATGGTTCCGTCTGCCCGCATTTCTTCAAATACTTCTGACAGTTCCTGCTCGATTCCCCGGTCATCATAATTGGAAAATGCAACCCCCAGTCCCACGGTGAGCAGAGGTTCCTCCAGGATCCGGTATTCCAGGTCATAATCCTTCATACACTGCAGGATCGCCGTCTCATGCGCCGCCACAGCATCCGCATATCCCTTACTCAGAAACGGATAGATCAGTTCCCGGTTCTGCAGGGAAAATACTTCCGCCAGTTCCGGAATCCGCGGATCTGCATGGGATACAAATATCTCTTCCGGCTTTGTCGTGGACTGCACCGCCACACGCTTTCCTTCCAGATCTGCAAGGGTATAGATGTCGCTGTCCTTGCTGACCGCCACCACCTGGCTGCTGGTCATATACGGCTCCGTCCAGTGATATTGTGACTCCCTGCCGTCAATGGAAAAACTGCGCCAGATACAGTCGATTTCGCCACTGTCCACCAGCTGCTTTTTCGCCTCCCAGTCAATATAG
This sequence comes from Lachnospiraceae bacterium, assembly GCA_022781925.1. GTDB lineage: Bacteria > Bacillota > Clostridia > Lachnospirales > Lachnospiraceae > Eubacterium_I. Next base: position 4,664 of record JALESO010000043.1, on the reverse strand, counting down.
GTAAACACCGCTTCATACCCTAACCGGTCAAAGGCTTCCGTTGCCAGATCCACATCAATCCCCGCCGGCTTTCCATCCGCATCTTCGTAATTAAAAGGCGGATAATTGTCACTTCCAATGATAATCTGCGGCCGTGTCTCTTCCTGATACACCGCCTGTTTCTCCTGCCTGCCGCATCCGCTGCCAAACACCAGACCGGCACAGATACCAAACAGGAAAAATCGTATCATGCCATTCCATTTTTTCATTCGTCACTACACCTCATTTGTCAGAACATCTGTCATTTTGTCCGTTTTTCAGATATTGTAACCGTCCTTCGGTGCAGATTCTGTCGGAAACTGTCGAAAGAGGGCTCTATGGTGGGCTCTGGGGATTAAAACGGGGGATATTAAAAGGGTCTGGATTCATTTTGTCTTCGCGGCTAACAATCGCCTGCTCAGAAAAAATGAACTCAGACCCTATTTACATACGTGGCACACATTTCTATCTATGAAATACATTGTAATACCATAAAGATAGTGAATCTGCATGCACTGAAAAAATGATTCCTATAACCTATATGTGTGCATGCGGCACGAAGCGCAGTGTGATGCAAAATTTTAGGAATATGACGTACATAAAAAGGGGAAATCAGTTATTTTTTCTCAGCGAGCGATTATTAGCCGCGGAGACAAAATAATGATTTCCCCTCTATATTCATATCAAATTTTTCAGAAAAACAAGCAAGACCTAGTCGCGGAAGAACGCCACACCGGACTCGAAGATCTTCAGATCCTGCTCACCGTAAATGTTGATAGCCACACCGTCACCACGACGCTCGGAATGAGCCATCTTTCCAAGTACACGTCCATCTGGGCTTGTAATACCCTCGATGGCCATGTAAGAACCGTTGACATTCCACTCTTCATCCATAGTCGGATTGCCTGCTTCGTTAACATAGCAGGTTGCCACCTGACCGTTTGCAAAGAGTTTCTGCAGCCATTCATCGTTTGCTACAAAACGTCCTTCACCATGGGAAGCCGGGTTGGTGTAGATCTTGCCAACCTCTGCCTGTGCCAGCCACGGAGATTTATTGGACATTACTTTTGTATAAACCATCTTGGAGATATGACGTCCGATGGTGTTGTAGGTCAGTGTCGGAGAATCTGCTTTCTGCTCACAGATCTCACCGTAAGGAACCAGACCAAGTTTGATCAGAGCCTGGAATCCGTTACAGATACCAAGGCAGAGTCCGTCACGCTCATTTAAGAGTTTTTCTACGGATTCTTTGATCTTTGCGTTACGGAATGCAGTTGCAAAGAATTTTGCACTTCCCTCCGGCTCATCACCTGCGGAGAATCCACCCGGGAACATGATGATCTGTGCCTGATCGATGGCTTTTGCAAATACATCAACAGAATCACGGATATCCTGTGCATTCAGGTTCTTAAATACTTTGGTCACTACATTTGCGCCTGCGCGTTCAAATGCTTTTGCAGAATCGTACTCGCAGTTTGTACCCGGGAATACCGGAATAAATACGGTCGGTTTTGCAATTTTATTTTTGCAAACATAAATTTCTTTTGTTGTATAAAGTTTTGCATCCAGTTCTTTTTTATCTGTGGTTGCTCTGGTCGGATATACTTTTTCCAGGGTGTTTGTCCATGCGGATAATGCATCATCCATAGCAATCTCCACATCACCGTAACGGAATACCGGCTCTTCTAAGACAGAACCAACGATTGATACGTTTGCACGGAGTCCGACTGCCTCTAATGCTGCTTTTACTGCATCCGTATCTTCCGGTGCAACCTCTGCTACCAGATTACCAAATCCCGGTGCAAATGCTTCTTCCGGTTTCAGGCAGCCACGGATGGATACGCCCAGTTTGTTACCGAATGCCATTTTGCTGACTGCTGCCACCAGACCTTTTGCATCCAGCGCATAAACAGCTTTCAGTTTCTTATCCTGGATCAGACTGTATACGACATCGTACAGTTTCATAACCTGCTCATAAACCGGCAGATCATAGGCATCATGATCGATGGTAAAGTACATCAGCTTGTCGCCTGCTGTCTTTAACTCCGGTGTCACGATATCCTGCTCTTTTGCAACGTCTACGGCAAAGGAAACCAGTGTTGGCGGTACATCAATGTCGTTGAAGGTTCCGGACATGGAATCTTTTCCACCGATGGACGGCAGACCAAAACCGATCTGTGCATCAAATGCACCGAGCAGTGCTGCAAACGGCTGGCTCCATCTCTTTGGATCTTCACTCATTCTGCGGAAATACTCCTGGAAGGTGAAGCGTACTTTCTTGTAGTCACCACCGGCAGTCACGATACGGGAAAGGGATTCCAGTACGGCATATACCGATCCGTGGTATGGACTCCAGGAAGATAAGTACGGATCAAATCCGTAGGACATCATGGTTACGGTATCGCATTTTCCTTTCAGAACCGGAAGCTTGGCAACCATGCTCTGTGTTTCGGTCAGCTGATAGCGGCCGCCGTATGGCATATAAACACTTCCCGCACCGATGGAACCGTCGAACATCTCAACAAGTCCCTTCTGGGAACATACGTTGAGATCGGCAAGCATTGCAAGCCATGCTGCCTTGTTATCGTTTTTCTGTAATGCATCTGCGACTTTCGGAAGTTCCATCTTCTTGAAGAAGTTGTCTTCCTCTTTCGGCATTTCAACTTCGACATCCGCTTCCTGATGTGCACCGTTGGTATCGAGGAATGCACGGGAAATATTGACAATGTCTTTTCCTCTCCACTCTAAGATCAGTCTCGGCTCCTCAGTAACAACCGCTACCTCGGTTGCCTCAAGGTTTTCTTCTTTTGCATAGGCAAGGAACTGCTCCACATCTTCCGGAGCAACAACCACTGCCATACGCTCCTGGGACTCGGAGATTGCAATTTCCGTTCCATCCAGACCGGCATATTTCTTCGGTACTTTATCCAGATTCACGCGCAGTCCGTCTGCAAGCTCACCGATGGCTACAGATACACCGCCGGCACCGAAATCGTTACATTTTTTGATAATATGGCTGACTTCTTCTCTGCGGAACAGGCGCTGCAGTTTACGCTCAGTCGGTGCATTACCTTTCTGTACCTCGGCACCACATACAGACGTAGACTGTGTGTTATGTGGCTTGGAAGATCCGGTTGCTCCACCGATACCGTCACGTCCGGTACGTCCGCCCAGAAGGATAATCTTATCTCCCGGATCAGAGGTCAGTCTCTGTACGGCACGTCTCGGTGCGGCGCCCATGACAGCACCGATCTCCATACGTTTTGCTACATAATCCGGATGGTAAACTTCTTTGACATATCCGGTTGCCAGTCCGATCTGGTTTCCGTATGAGCTATAACCTCTGGCTGCCTCGCGCACGATCTTCTTCTGTGGCAGCTTACCCTCAATCGTATCTTTTACGGATACGGTCGGATCTGCGGCTCCGGTTACACGCATTGCCTGATACACATAAGTTCTTCCGGAAAGCGGATCACGGATGGCTCCGCCTAAACAGGTAGCAGCACCACCGAACGGCTCAATCTCGGTCGGATGGTTATGTGTCTCGTTCTTAAAGTTTACAAGCCACTCCTCTGTCTTTCCATCTACTTCCACCGGTACCACGATGGAACATGCATTGATCTCGTCAGATTCTTCCTGATCTGCAAGTTTTCCTTCTTTTTTCAGACGTTTCATGGCAAGCAGTGCCAGATCCATCAGGCAGACAAACTTGTCATCGCGTCCCGCATACAGTTTCTTGTGGGTATCAAGATATTCTTCGTAAGTCTTTTTGATTGGTGCCTGATAAAATCCTTCATCAAACTTCACATTTTTAAGTTCTGTCGAGAAGGTGGTATGACGGCAATGGTCACTCCAGTAAGTATCAAGCACGCGGATCTCTGTCACGGACGGATTCCGCTTCTCGGTATTTTTGAAGTAATTCTGGATATGTAAGAAATCCTTAAAGGTCATGGCAAGATTTAAAGAGCTGTACAGTTCCTTCAGCTGTGCTTCTGCCATGTCGATAAATCCGTCGAAAACTGCCACGTCTGCCGGCTCATCGAAATTCTGTACGAGGGTATCCGGCTTGTCCATACCGGTCTCACGGGAATCTACCGGATTGATACAATACTTTTTGATCGCCTCTAACTCATCCTCTGTGATGTCACCCTTGATCACATAGGTCGTCGCGCTGCGGATGATCGGCTCCTCATCCTCATTTAAAAGCTTCACGCACTGCTCTGCGGAATCCGCTCTCTGGTCGAACTGTCCCGGCAGGAATTCTACGGAAAATACGTTTCCGCCTTCTGCGTCAAAGTTCTCCTCATAAATATCATCCACTGGCGGCTCGGAAAATACCGTCTGCAATGCCTTCTGGTAAGTGGCATCCGATACATTTTCCACATCATAACGGATCAGAACACGCACCTGATCTGCAGCGATTCCGAGATAATGCTTTACCTCATGTTTTAATTCTTTTGCCTTTACGGCAAAATCCGGTTTCTTTTCTACGTACACACGACGTACATTGCCCATTGGATTTACCTCCTTCTTTTGCGAAACGGAATGCCCCCTGCATTTGGGGGCATTCTATTGATCTTTATGTTATTGTATCATGGGTTGACAATTAAGTAAAATTAATATCGCTTACGATATCTATTACCTGT
>JALESO010000015.1 GCA_022781925.1 Lachnospiraceae bacterium | reverse complement strand
GCGGTATCCTGCACATACAGCAGGCCATTTTCAAATTCTTCGATCTCATCCAGTGCCTCATAACCGGATAAAAACAGTGCACGCTCCACCTGGGGATTCCGTGTCACCGTAACACCCTGTTTTTCCAGGGAGTCCATGATCTCATCCATGGAAATCCGGTGGGTATCCACCTGTACGGAAGTCGGATGCGGCATGAGATAAGCCGCCAGACTCTTTTCACAGGCTTCTGCCCCGTACTGCGCCGTAAAACGCTGCACCAGCCATTCCGGCACGGAATATTTCACCGACAGATAGCTTACCGGCTCTTTTCTGGCATCCGGATAACGGATCTGCTCCATATTCCGTGCAATGTTTCGCATCACACCGTTGACAAATCCCTTCAGTCCGCCAAATCCACGTTTCACCGTCAGTTTTACCGCTTCGTTACAGGCTGCGGAATCCGGCACGGAATCCATATATTTTAACTGATAGACACCGCTGCGCAGAATTGCTGCAATCACCGGTTTCATCTTTTTTACTTGTGTTTTGGAAAACTGATTGATGATGGCATCCAGCTCGATCATCCGCTCGATGGTTCCCTGAGACAGCCGGGTGATAAATGCCCGGTCCTGTTTCGGCAGATACCGGTATTTGTCCAGCACATCACGGATGGCGATATGGGAAAACTCCCCGTCCCTGGTCACTGCCAGCAGGATATCCACCACCAGATTTCTCGTATTTACATTGTCACTTTTTCCCTTAGTCATCCCTGCGTCTTCCTCCAAATAATATGATCAGCCGCAGAAGCTGCAGGATCATGGATGCGGCACTTGCCACATACGTCATGGCTGCCGCGGTAAGCACTTTTCTCGTGTCTTTTAACTCAGCAGTTCCAAGGATCCCAGTGCGTTCCAGTTCCCGCATCGCCCGGTGGGAAGCATCAAACTCCACCGGCAGCGTGATCAGCTGAAACAGTACCGCCAGGGAAAACATAAGGATTCCCGCCTGGATCAGCACACTGCTCATGGAACCCTGGAAGATCAGACCGATGATGATCAGCGGCCATGCCAGGTTGGAACCGATATTTGCGATCGGTACAAAAGCACCACGGACACGCAGTGGCACATAGCCCTTTGCATGCTGGATTGCATGCCCGCACTCATGGGCAGCGACACCAACGGCTGCCACCGAGGTAGAATTGTATACACTGTCCGACAGGCTTAACGTCTTATTCATCGGATTGTAATGATCCGTCAGATTTCCCTGAATATGCTGTACCTGTACATCGTGAATCCCCGCATCCCGCAGGATCCGCTCGGCAGCCATGGCACCGGTCATTCCTGACATGCTGCGCACACGCTGATAGCGGTTGAAGGTGCTGTTCATTCTGGCTGACGCGATCAGACAGATCACAGCTCCGATGATCACAAGTATATAGGTATAGTCCATCCAGTAAAAACCATAATATCCATAAGGCATATCATTCACTTCTTTCTACTGTATTTTATACAGCTTTTCTTGTTTCTTTCAGGTTTCATGGAAATTTATTTTCCCAGCTTCATTCCCGCGCTCAGGGCATTGCCGCGCAGGAACGCATCCGCGCTCATCCGTTTTTTTCCTTCCAGCTGTACTTCCTCCAGCATCAGAATACCGTCTCCGGTCTGCACACCCACACCGTGTTTGGTCACTTCTGCCAGTTCGCCCGGTGCCTTGTCAGATGTCTCATCCTTTACTGCTGCCGCCCAGATCTTCAATGTCTTGCCATTGAGATAAGTATATGCACTGGGCCACGGATTTAAACCACGGATCAGACATTCGATCTCCACCGCCGGTTTGCTCCAGTCGATGATACCGAACTGCTTTTTGATCAGTGTGGTCTTGGTGGCTGCCTCATGATCCTGCTTTGTATAAGTAGCTGTGCCATCCTCAATGGCCTTTAACGTGCGAACACAAAGCTTTGCGCCAACCTCACTTAACCGGTCAAACAGACTTCCGCCGGTTTCTTTTTCATCCAGCACAACTTCCTCTTTCATGATCATATCGCCGGTATCCAGTCCCTCATCCATCCGCATGGTGGTGACACCGGATACTTTCTCGCCGTTGATGACCGCCCACTGGATCGGTGCGGCACCACGGTATTTCGGAAGCAGGGATGCATGTACATTCACGCAGCCGTACTTCGGCATCTCAAGGATCTCTTTTGGCAGGATCTGGCCGAATGCCACTACCACGATGATATCCGCATCAAATTTTCTCAAATATTCCACGCACTCCGGTTCCCGGACACGACGCGGCTGATACACTTCAATGCCATGTTCCAGCGCTGCTTCTTTCACCGGTGGAAACTGCATGGCCTTGCCTCTGCCCTTCGGCTTATCCGGCTGCGTCACCGCCAGCACCACTTCATGTCCCGCATCGATCAGTGCCTGTAATGTTCCCACGGAGAAATCCGGGGTTCCCATAAAAATCACTCGCATGTTCTATCCTCCTGTCTCTGTCATTCACAGGTTTTCCTGAATCCTGTACGCTATCTGCTTTCCCTTGATACCCCTCATCTGGTCAGCAGCATCTGTCTGTGTCTATTCCTCTTCGTCGATCTCTTCCCAGTCTTCTTCATCCTCCGGATCTGCATACTGTACGTCATGCAGTTCGCCTTCTACTTTTTCCACATACATATGGCCATCCAGATGATCCAGCTCATGACAGATGGCCCGGGCCAGCAGGCCCTCTCCCTCGATCTCATATTCTTCCAGATTTTCATCAAATGCTCTTGCTTTTACATAGTTCGGACGAGTCACCTGACCTGCTTTTCCCGGAAGGCTTAAACATCCCTCATCGCCGGTCTGGCTTCCTGCGGTCTCCAGGATCTGCGGATTGATCATAACGATCGGTCCTTCTCCCACATCGATAACTACGATCCGGCGGAGTACGCCTACCTGCGGTGCTGCCAGTCCCACTCCGCATGCCTCATACATTGTCTCCAGCATATCATCGATAAGGTCAGAAATACGCGGGGTCACTTTTGTTACCTCACGACATGTCTTTGTCAATACCTCATCACCCATAATTCTGATTGTTCTAAGTGCCATTGTTCTCTCCTCGTTTTCTTTCGTTTTCAGATATTCCGGTCTTTCACCGTTTTTCTAACACCCTTCTGTGTTTCTAAAACCCGTTCATCGGGTCAAAATCAAATTGAACCGTCACTGCCCGGAATGCAGGATCGTTCCTGATCTCCTGTTCCAGCATATTTTTGGCGCCCACCAGCAGCTGATAGTCTGCGGATTTCACATACAGCACCTTGCGGAAAATATCATTGATCCGGGAAACAGCCGCATCCGCCGGTCCGATGACCTGCATCCGCTCTTTCTCGTCCTCCATTTTGGTCAGTAACTTGTATTTTAACATATCCTGTGCCTGTTTGACCAGCATTTCCTGTTCGGAAGCTGCATGCACCACCAGCATATGCCATTTTGGCGGATAATGCAGCATTTCCCGGAAGAAGATCTCCTGTGTAAAAAATGCCTCATAATCCTGAGCCGCCGCCGTGACGATGCTGTAATGCTCCGGCTGATAGGTCTGGATGACCACCTCGCCCTGCCGGCAGCCGCGGCCTGCCCGGCCCGCCGCCTGGGTCAGCAGCTGGAACGTCCGCTCCGGCGCCCGGTAATCGCTGATGTGCAGCGACAGATCCGCCGCCAGGATTCCCACCAGCGTCACACTCGGAAAATCATGTCCCTTCACGATCATCTGCGTACCGATCAGGATATCTGCCTCCTGATTGGAAAAGGCTGACAGAATTTCCTCATAGCCGCCCTTTTTCCGCGTTGTATCCAGATCCATCCGCAGTACCCTTGCAGCCGGAAACTGCTGACGGATATACTGTTCGATCTTCTGGGTACCCGCCTTGAATCCTCCCACATAGGGAGAACCGCAGGACGGACAGCTTTTTACCATAGGCTGCTGATATCCACAGTAATGGCAGACCAGCTTTCCGTTGTTATGCAGATTCAGCGATACGTCACAGTGCGGACACTTGATCACCTCACCGCAGGAACGGCAGGACACAAAGCCGGCTACCCCCCGGCGGTTCAGAAACAGCATGATCTGTTCCTTTTTCTCCAGCCGGTCTGTCATGAGTTCCCGCAGCTTGTCGCTGAGGATCGACCGGTTTCCATTCCTTAATTCTTCCCGCAGATCCACAGTATATACCGTTGGCAGCGGACGGGCACTGACCCGCTCCTTCATCTCGAACAGCCGGTACTGCCCCTGTCTTGCCCGGTCATAACTTTCCACGGACGGTGTGGCTGAGCCAAGCACCACATGCGCCCCGCACAGGGTTCCTCTGGCGATGGCAGTCTCCCTGGCATGATACCGGGGCACCGTCTCGCTTTTGTATGCCGCCTCATGTTCCTCATCAATAATGATAACACCCAAATTTGGAAAAGGTGTGAACAAAGCGGATCTCGGTCCGATCATGACATCCAGAAGCCCGCGTTTTGCCCGTTCAAATTGGTCGGAACGCTCTCCGGCAGACATTCTGGAATTCAGGATCGACACCCGATCCCCGAAATGATTGTAAAACCGCAGCACCGTCTGGAAGGTCAGCGCGATCTCCGGGATCAGCACAATGGCCTGCTTTCCGGCCCGAATCACAGACTCAATAAGTTCCATATACACTTCCGTCTTGCCGCTTCCCGTGACACCGTGGATCAGGCAGGGGCGGTCATCCCCGGCCTGCCAGCCTTTTTCGATCTCGCTTACGATCTGCCGCTGTATCGGATTCAACGCCACCACGGTTCCCTGCTTTTTCATCTGATCCAGCGGATTTCTCCAGTTACGGATGCTCTCCATACGGATCAGTTCCCGTTCCTGCATGGCACGGATCACGGAAGCCGTGATGTTCAGCTTCTGCGTCACCGTCTCATAAGGAAGGGGCGACTGCTCCAGCAGAGCTTCCAGAAGCCGGACCCGGGCAGTCTGATGCTTGCGCTGCAATTCCCCCAGCAATGCCTTCGCCGTTGCCGGATCCGGTTTCAGCCAGATCAGCCGCTGTTCCTTTTCTGCGGTCTTTATCTTCACCGGGATCACGGTTTTCAGTGCCTGGTTCATGGTTCCGCCAAAGTTTTCCCGCATCCATGCCGCCAGTGCGATCAGCTGTCCCTCAATGGGGATGCCGTCCCGAATCACACGGCTCACCGGTTTGATCCGCTCCGGGGCAAACTCTGGTTCTTCCGTGACTTCCACCACATAACCGCTGATTTTTCGGTTTCCGCGGCCAAAGGGGATCTCCACCGGAGTTCCCGGATGAATCTGATCCAGCAGTTCCTCCGGAATCCGGTACTGAAAGGTCCGGTCCAGTTTTTCATGTGAAATATCTATAATAATGTCTGCATACAGTGTTTTTTTTTCCTTCATGTACTTATTCCATTCGTAATCATGCAATTATTCGCTCCATCTCTCGCTGTCTCACCTGCGTTCGACTCGAACCCGATGGAACTATTATTTTACCAAACCTTGCACTTCATGGCAAGTTCCCGGTCATCCATCGGAAGCTTCTGCCCTCGTATCTCCTGATATTCCTCATGGCCTTTTCCGGCGATGACCACGATATCTCCCGGTTTTGCATGGGAAATCCCGTAGGCAATGGCATCTCCCCGGTCCGGAATCCTGCCGTATTTTCCTTTTGCCGCATCCAGGCCGTCACAGATCTCATCCGCAATCTTTTCCGGGTCTTCCTCCCTGGGATTATCTGTGGTCACCACCACAAGATCCGCCAGCCTTCCCGCCACTTCACCCATCTGGAACCGCCGTTTTGCCGAGCGGTTGCCGCCACATCCGAAGATGCAGATGATCCGCCCCGGATGATAGTCCAGCAGCGTAGTCAGCAATGCCTCCAGTGCCATGGCATTGTGGGCATAGTCCACCAGAACGATAAAACGTGGTGACACGGAGAGCATTTCGATCCTGCCCGGCACCTGCAGCGTGTGTAATACCTGCTCCACCGCCTCCCATGGCACCTGATACTGATCCGCCACTGCGATCGCCGCCAGGGAATTATAGACAGAAAATTTACCCGGTGCGTTGACTACCACCATTTTCTTCTGATCCGTCTTCTTTTTCCCTGTCAAACCTTCTTCTAATCCCCTTTCTTCCGGCTCTATAAACGCTGCTCCCACTGTCGTTTCTGCCTGACCTGCATCATGCACCGTCAGTTCATACTGCACTCCAAGCCGGCTGCTGCCCCGCAGAAGCTGCGGCGCCGAAGCACAATAATCCACCTGCCCGGAAAATCCGTAAGTCACTGCCTGACAACCACTGCCCCGCCACATCTCCTGCCAGTAACCATCATCCTGATTGAAGACTCCGGTCCGGCACCGCTGAAACAGCTGCCTCTTACACGCCATGTATTCTGCAAAATCCGCATGCTCCCCCGCGCCGATATGATCCGCCCGCAGATTGGTAAAGACCGCCACATCAAACACGATACCTTCCACCCGGTGTAGTTTCAACGCCTGGGAAGACACTTCCATCACCACGTACTGACAGCCTCCATCCGCCATTTTCCGCAGGATCGCATACAGTTCATAAGATTCCGGTGTGGTGTGCGCACTCTCCTGCTGCCAAGAACCGTAACACACCTCAATGGTTCCGATGAGCCCCGCTTCATATCCGGCGGCAGCCAGCATCTTCCAGATCATCCAGACGGTAGTGGTCTTTCCTTTTGTGCCGGTGACCCCGATGATGCACAGCTCTTTCTGTGGATCATCAAACCACTGCCGGGAGATGGAGGCAAGGGCAATCCTGGTGTCCGGTGTTTCCAGCACACAGACGTTCTGTTCTTCCAGAACCACATCCAGTTCTTCCTCCTGCCAGTATCTGCGCTGCTTTCTGGCTGTTTCTGCTCTCTTACAGCCTTCTTTTTCCTCGGTATCCGGTTCTGCTCCATCGTCTGTGACGGTCTCCGTCAGGATCACGAGTGCTCCACGCTGCAATGCCTCCCAGATAAACTGATGTCCGTCCTGCCTGCTCCCCCGGATGCAGACAAAGAGTGCCCCCGGTTCCACGCGCCTGCTGTCGTATGCCACCTGTGTAACTTCCCGGGGAAGTTCGCCCCGGATGCATCGGTATGTAAGTCCCTGCAGCAGTTTTTCCGTCTGCCTCATACCTGTCTCAACCCCTGATATTCCGTTGTATTTAGCATATGATACAGCTTTTAAATTGTCACACAACTCGGCTGACTGAATGGTCAAATTTCTACACTACCAGGGCCAACTCCCTATTGAATTTTGCAAATCCATAGTATATGATATTTAGGAGAAAAATCGTCAAACGATAAATACCATAATCATTAAGGAGGAGACCTATGAGACATTTAATGAGCCCGTTAGATTTATCCGTAGAAGAAACAGATAAATTGCTCAATCTCGCGAACGATATTGAAAAGAATCCGGAAAAATATGCACATGCATGTGCCGGCAAGAAGCTTGCTACCTGCTTCTATGAGCCAAGTACCAGAACCCGGCTCAGTTTTGAAGCGGCTATGTTAAATCTTGGTGGATCTGTACTTGGTTTTTCCAGTGCTGACAGTTCTTCTGCAGCCAAAGGAGAAAGTGTTTCCGATACGATCCGTGTCATCTCCAGTTATGCTGATATCTGTGCAATGCGTCACCCGAAGGAAGGTGCTCCGTTAGTTGCCTCCGAGAAATCCACAATTCCTGTAATTAACGCAGGCGATGGAGGACATCAGCATCCGACACAGACACTTACAGATCTTCTTACTATTCACAGTCTCAAAGGCCATCTTGATAACCTGACCATTGGTTTATGTGGTGACTTGAAATTCGGTCGTACCGTTCATTCACTGATTCATGCTCTGATCCGTTACCCTAATGTAAAATTTGTTCTGATCTCCCCGGAAGAACTGCGCGTACCAAGCTATATCCGCGAAGATGTACTTGCACAGAACAACGTTCCGTTCAAAGAAGTAGTCCGTCTAGAGGACGCTCTGCCGGAACTGGATATCCTTTACATGACCCGTGTACAGAAAGAGCGTTTCTTCAACGAAGAAGACTACATCCGCATGAAAGATTTCTACATTCTGAACAAGGCAAAAATGGAGCTGGCTCCGAAAGACATGCTGGTACTTCATCCACTGCCTCGTGTAAACGAGATTTCTACAGAAGTAGATGATGATCCGAGAGCAGTATATTTCAAACAGGTTCAGTACGGCGTTTACGTTCGTATGGCCCTGATTCTTACATTATTAGGAATGGAGGTATAAGCAATGTTAAACGTAGGTGCAATCAAAGAAGGTTTTGTATTAGATCATATCAAAGCAGGCATGAGCCTTTCCATCTATCACGATCTGAAACTGGACGAGCTTGACTGCTGTGTTGCTATCATCAAAAATGCAAAAAGCAACAAAATGGGAAAAAAAGATATCCTGAAAGTTGAATGCAACATCGACAATCTGGATCTTGATATCCTCGGTTTTATCGATCACAATATTACAGTAAACATCATCAAAGATCAGCGCATTGTGGAAAAACGTGCATTAAAACTTCCGACATCCGTAACAAATGTCATCAAATGTAAAAACCCACGTTGTATCACATCCATCGAGCAGGAACTGGATCAGATTTTCCTTCTGACTGATCCGGAGCATGAAGTATATCGATGCAAATACTGTGAAGCAAAGTACAAGAAATAAATATATCATTAAGAACAGACCACATACCTTGCTATGTGGTCTGTTTTTTTATATAATAAACACTGATGAGGATTTCGTTTTACTCATTATTTCAAGGAAAAAATCATTTTCATGAGGAGGGTTTTTACATGATTATTCCAAAGTATTTTGAAGACAATCATATCTTTGGTGTCAACGATGAGCCAATGCGTGCTTATTACATTCCGACATCACCGGCACAGGATCCGAACTGGATGAGCCGCACGGAAACGGATCGTTTCTTATTACTGAACGGCGATTGGAAATTCCGTTATTTCGACAGCATCTATGATTGTCAGGAAGCTTTTTATGATGAAGGGTATGACACGAATCACTTCGACACACTTCCGGTTCCGTCCAACTGGCAGGATCACGGCTACGATATCCATCAGTATACCAATACACGCTATCCGTTCCCGTTTGATCCTCCATATGTACCGCACGAAAATCCATGCGGTGCTTATGTGCACAGCTTCACATACAAAAAGCCTGAAGGAACCGCAACTTACCATCTGAATTTCGAAGGTGTGGACTCCTGCTACTATGTATGGTTAAACGGCATATTTATCGGATATCATCAGGTTTCTCATTCCACCGGTGAATTTGATATTACGAGTGCTCTGCGTGAGGGTGAAAACACACTTGCCGTTCTCGTTTTAAAATGGTGCGACGGCAGTTATCTGGAAGATCAGGACAAATTCCGTAATTCCGGTATTTTCCGTGATGTTTATGTATTGGCCAGACCTCAAAACTATATCCGCGATTTTTTTGTCCAGACGCAGTTAAAAGATAACTATACCGCTGCTGATGTAACGATCCCGCTGACCTTTGCCGGTGAATCCATCCCGGTTTCTTATAAACTGACTTCTGCCTGCGGCTGCGTCGTTGCCGAAGGTATTTCCAGTGGAGACAGCATTGCATTTTCAGCTTCTAATCTCACACTCTGGAATGCAGAACATCCATACCTGTATACACTGACGCTGTCCACTGACAACGAAACCATCCGTCAGCGCATCGGTTTCCGTGAAATCAGCATCAGGGATGCCATTGTATACCTGAACGGTCAGAAAGTCCGTTTCCGCGGAACCAACCGTCATGACAGTGATCCTTATGTGGGTTCTGCTGTTACACTGGAACATATCCGCAAAGATATGAGCCTGATGAAACAGCACAATTTCAATGCTATCCGCACCAGCCATTATCCGAATGCACCGGAGTTTTATGAGTTGTGTGACGAATACGGTTTCTATGTCATCGACGAATCCGACATAGAGATCCACGGTGTTGTAAATCTGTACAACCTGAATATCTGGAAAGAAGGAAAGAAAAACCCGTTCCCACCGTTTTTATCTGACAACGAAGACTGGACAGACAGCGTTGTAGACCGTGTCCGGAAAAATGTAATGCGTGATAAAAACCGTACCAGCGTGCTGATCTGGTCCATGGGAAATGAGGCCGGTTACGGTTGTACCTTTGAAGATGCCCTTGCCTGGACAAAATCTTACGATCCAACCAGACTGACCCACTATGAGAGTTCCATGCACCATCCGCGCAATCCAAAACGCGGAAAAACTGATTTCTCTAATATCGATCTGCGCAGCCGTATGTACGCTGCAATCCCGGAAATGCATGCCTATCTGGGCAATAACCCGGATAAACCGTTTATTCAGTGCGAATTTGTCCATGCTATGGGAAACGGACCGGGAGACATCGAGGACTACTATCAGTTAGAAGAACAATATGACACGTTCGTGGGCGGTTTTGTCTGGGAATGGTGTGATCACGGTGTTTATATGGGAACCACAGATGATGGACGCAAAAAATTCTATTACGGTGGTGACTCCGGTGAATATCCGCATGATGGCAACTTCTGCATGGACGGTCTTGTTTACCCGGATCGCACACCAAGCACCGGTTTAAAAGAATATAAAAATGTGCATCGTCCGGTTCGTGTACATCTGGTGGATGCTGCTTCCGGTACTTACATCCTGCAGAACAATCTGGATTTTACAAACTTAAAAGAGGAAGTGTATCTGACCTATGAAATCCTGCAAAACGGTATGGCAGTTGCTTCCGGTGAAATCAGAGATACTGAGCTGTTAGATGTTGCTCCAAGAAGTAAAAAGACTGTTCAGCTGCCGATCAAGCCATTAGAAAACGGTGCCTGCTCTGTCATCATCAGTTCTCATCAGTTACATGAAAAGCCATTTACACCGGCTGGTTTCAAACTTGGTTTTGACCAGATCATGTTGAATGAAAACTGCACGGATACATTAACCGCTCTGCTGAATGCAGAAAAAGCATCTGCAGACTCCTGCTCTTGCGCTGCAAATGGCACTGAGCCTGCTATTACTTATACAGAAAACGATCGTGTCATTACGATCAACGGTGTTGACTTCGTCTATGTATACAACAAACTCACCGGTATGTTTGACAGCATGATCTACAAAAATCACAGCTTCTTAAAACGTCCGATGGAAATGAATATCTGGCGTGCACCGACAGATAATGATCGCGTGGTCAAGAGACTGTGGTATGAAGCAGGTTATGATAAAATGACACAGCGAGCTTATAATACAACTGTAGAAGCACAGGAAGATGGTTCCCTGAAACTGCACACAACCTCTTCCATGGCTCCCATCTTCCGGCAGCGTTTCCTGGAGATTGATGCAGAATGGATCATCACACCGGATGGAATCGTCAGATCCAGCATGGAGATTGAGCGGGATGCGATCATGCGTGGCATGTACAGCGAATACTTCGAAGATGTGACAGAAAATGACAATCCATTCCAGCCAAATGAGGCATTTCTCCCTCGACTTGGTATCCGCCTGTTCCTGTCAAAACGTATGAATCAGGCAGAATACTTTGGATACGGACCTCATGAGAGCTATATTGATAAACGCCGGGCAAGCTATCTTGGCAAATTTACTTCCCGTGTCTGTGATCTGCATGAAGATTACATGCGTCCGCAGGAAAACGGAAGCCACTATCATTGCGAATATGTCAGTGTTGCTGATGACAGCCGGAAACTGACCGTATATAACGAGCAGCCGATTTCCTTTAATCTGTCCGAGTATACAGAAGAAGAACTGACCACGAAAGGTCATAATTATGAACTGGAAAAATCCGGATACACTGTATTCTGTATCGATTACAGACAGAGTGGTATCGGTTCCGGAAGCTGTGGTCCTCAGCTGGCAAAAGAATATCGTCTGGACGATACTCATTATACGTTCTCATTCCACTTGAAACCGGAAATTTTATAATTTCTTATCAAACACAAAAACATAAGACACATTCGATGCCGTAGAATGTGTCTTATGTTTTCTTTCTTATTACTTCGCACTTATAGAAGTGAGAGCCCATTACATATCTATCTTACCAGGCTCCGCTATATCCCAGTGTCACACTGCTGTTTTTTGCTCCCTGTTCCATACTTTCCTCTAATGATTTTCCCTGTAAGATACCATATAAAAAGCCTGCAATGAAACTGTCACCGGCTCCCATCGTATCCACGACATCGCATGGGATAATCCCAAACTCCGTATAACTTGTGCCGTCATAAGCAATACTTCCTTTTGTGCCTCTGGTAACGATGACTGTCTTTGCTCCTTTTTTCTGCATTTCTTCCATGAAGTTTCGCATCCATTCTTCATCTTCTCCATCATAGGCAAAAAATGCATAATCCACAAATGGAATCGCGATATCAATCACCGGGCTTTCATATTTCGTTGCAAAGTCAAAAGCAATCCTGGTGCCACAAGCCTTGATTTTCTCAAGATCATTCTCTATCATCCCCCAGATTCCGGATACAACCAGATCATGGCTTCCAAGAAATTCAATATCTTCTTCGCTCAGCTTGAAATCTGCCATAACGCCTTCCTCATAATCTCCGAGAATACGCTCCCCGTCTATGATTTCCACGTGTGTCACAGCCGTACTGCCAGGCATCACTTTCAAATGAGAAACATCCACCCCTTTTTTTGCAATTGAGTCCTTCATTAATTTCCCATATGCATCGTCTCCAACGACACCGGTATAAGACGCTTCCCCGCCAAG
>JALESO010000012.1 GCA_022781925.1 Lachnospiraceae bacterium | reverse complement strand
CTTCCGGAAGAAGTACATCCGGTTCCTCCACAGACTAACACATGTGAACGATACATTCAGTTACACCCCCATTACATATTCTCGTCTACGTGAAGTAAATATTTATCCAGCACCTGGCCTCTTACAAGATGCTGCTCCAGGATCTCTTTTGCTTTTTCCTCATTTACTTTCACATAGGTTACTTTTTCTTTGCCCGGCTCATATACTTCTACGATCGGCTCATACTGGCACAATCCGATACAACCGGTCTGGGTGACAGTCACATGCTCCAGTTTTCTATCTTCTACTTCTTTTACAAGCAGATTTAAGACCGGACGTGCGCCGCTTGCGATTCCACAGGTAGCCATGCCGACAACGACACGGGTATTATCTGCATTTTCGGAACGCATTCCGATCTGTCCTTTCATTTTATCCCGAATTGCTTTCAATTCTTCCAATGATTTCATATGATCCCTCCTTCGAATTACCCGGGGTAATTCTGCATTCTATTAATATCCGATTCATTTTCTTCCAGATAATCTCTGATAAAGGATGATACCTCCGGTGTGTTCAGGGGCACGCCTCCGAGCATTTCCCGCATCTCCTTTGTATCCAAGTGGAACTCTGCCTCATTTACCTGATATCCATAATAGAAATCAATGTCCGGGTGCATCACGATCAGTGAATGAACCGTTTCATTGAGATTTCCAAGTGGCATACAGTCAATATTGTCTGTACAGAATACCGCCTCAATATCCGTACCTTTTCCCGGCACGGAGGATATGGAAAATGAGCCTCCGGTGCATTCCGCTTCCTGTTTGAAAAACGGAATCCCAAGTCCGACTTTCCGGGTGGTCCTGGTGGTATAAAAAGGATCCGTCACCCGTTTCACCGTCTCCGCATCCATCCCGGTTCCGTTATCCATGATCTGAACCTTCAGTTTCTGTGTCGACATATTTACCCAAACCATAATTTTAATTTCTGTCGCTTTCGCGGATATGGAATTTTGTGAGATATCCAGAATATTTAATGATATTTCCGGTAACATTACATGTATTTTGCCAGAATACCATCCAGCTCATCCGGAGTCAGACGACCATATACATCATCATTGATCATCATAACCGGTGCAAGACCACAGGCACCGATACAACGACAGGCATCCAGTGAAAACTTGCCGTCTGCGGTACACTCTCCGCCTGCGATTCCGAGAATCTCCATGAGCTTGTTGTAAATATCACCTGAACCTTTGACGTAGCAGGCTGTTCCGAGACATACAGAGATTTTGTACTGTCCCTTCGGATATAAATTGAACTGAGAGTAAAATGTTGCTACTCCATAGATTTTTTCCATCGGCACATCCAGTTCGTCTGAGATCATTTTCTGAACCTCATATGGAAGATAACCGTAAATTTCCTGCGCCTTCTGCATAATCGGCATCAAACACCCCTTATCTTCGCGCAGTTCATCGATGACTGCATGCAGCATCGCTTCCTGTTCCTGTGTTCCGTTAAACGGAACAGATTTTGTCTTTTCCAAAATTATCCCTCCTAATATCCAATGTATTTTTTGCAATACATCTGCTGTTTATAGTACCATCCATTTGTACAATTATCAACAATTTTTTCTGGTTAGTTTTGTATAATTTATATACTTTTTATTGTAAAATTGTTCAAACTGCAATACACATGCAAGTATGTTATAAAAATAACAAGCCATTTTTGTTGAAATATCACAAATTCCATGCTATACTAAATCAAAAAAATTGTGCATTTAAAAAAATACAAAAATCAAAATTTTGGAGGCTGATATGACAATCGCACAAATCATTTCACTGCTGGACGCCACTCCTCTGTCCGCCACGGCAGACCTGGATCACACCATTGAGACCGTCTGCGGTTCTGACATGATGAGTGATGTCCTGGCATTTATCAAAAAGGATGCATTATTGCTGACCGGCCTGAACAATATGCAGGTGATCCGTACCGCGGAAATGCTGGATATCGTCTGTCTGGTCTTTGTCCGGGGCAAACAGCCACAGCCTGAAATGCTGCAGATGGCGGAAAACCTGGGCATAACGGTTCTGTCCACAGAGCACACCATGTTTGATGCCTGTGGCATTCTGTATCATGCCGGATTACGGGGAGGAAGTCGAAACGATGCCTAGTATACATTATCAATACACAGTGGACGGTGAAGATTTTACCATGGCAGGAGAAGCCAGCAGCGCCTTAAAGCAGACGCTGAAATTAATGAATCTGGATGCGGATATCATCCGCCGGTGTGCCATCGCCATGTACGAAGGGGAGATCAACATGGTGATCCATGCAAACGGCGGTGTCATCGACGTAGATATCTTTCCGGACAAGATCGTCATGGTTCTGACAGATCACGGCCCCGGAATCCCGGATGTGGCGCTGGCTATGCAGGAAGGATACTCCACCGCCAGCGAAGAGGTGCTGAACCTTGGTTTCGGCGCAGGCATGGGACTTCCGAACATGAAGCGGTCCTCCGATGAAATGAATATCGACACCACCATCGGTGTCGGAACCACAGTTACTATGACTATCTACATAAGGAATGTCTGATCATGAATAAATTTTTTCATTCGGTATACCTGGACAGTGACAAATGCACCGGCTGCATCACCTGTCTGAAGCGGTGTCCCACACAGGCCATCCGCGTCAGGGACGGAAAAGCCCATATCATCAATGAATTCTGCATTGACTGCGGCGAATGCATCCGCCACTGTCCACACCATGCAAAACATACAAAACGAGATTTTATTCAGATTTTAGGAGATTACAAATATACGGTTGCCCTTCCGGCCCCTTCCCTGTACAGTCAGTTTAATAACGTCAAAGATACGAATGTCATCCTGACGGCACTGATCCTGTGCGGATTTGATGATGTGTTTGAGGTAAGTGCCGGCGCTGAGATCATCTCCGAGCTTTCCCGGAATTACATCAGTGACCATCCGGAACTTTATCCGCTGATCAGCACCGCCTGCCCCACGGTAGAGCGGCTGATCCGTGTGCGTTTTCCGGGACTGATCCCACATTTGCTGCCGATCCTTCCGCCAATGGAAGCTGCTGCCATCATCGCACGGAAGCGCGCAGCTGCCAAAACCGGTCTGGATCCATCGGACATCGGCATCGTTTTTCTGTCTCCCTGCCCGTCGAAGATCACCTTCATCCACGATCCGCTGGGTATGCGCGAAAGTAACGTGGATGCGGTACTCGCCATTAAAGATATCTATCCACTGCTGCTCTCCCACATGAAGGAAGCACAGAAACAACAGGAGAACATGCTGTCCTACACCCTCTCCGGCCGCATCGGAAAAGGATGGGCCATCAGCGGTGGAGAAGCCTACGGGATTATCTCTGATCATTACCTGGCTGCCGATGGCATCGAAAACGTCATCCGGGTGCTGGAAGATCTGGAAGACGAAAAATTTTTACCTGGATTGCAGTTTGTGGAACTCAATGCCTGCAGTGCCGGCTGCGTCGGCGGTGTGCTGACGGTAGAGAATCCATACATTGCCAAAGCAAAGGTAAAACAGGCTTCCAAATACGAACCGATACTCCGCATGCACTGTGCCGATGTTCCGGAGGAAACACCTGAAGATTTCATTTGGACGGAACCGGTGACTTACGAGCCAGTCTATACACTGGGTGCAAATATTTTTGAAAGCATGGAAAAAATCCTGGAAAGTCAGGAAATACTGAAAGAACTCCCGGGGCTGGACTGTGGATCCTGCGGATCCCCGACCTGTAAAGCCCTGGCAGAAGACATTGTAAAAGGTGTGGATTCCGCCCGCAAGGAAGACTGTATCTATCTGATGCGGGAACAGTGGAAACAGCACACCGAACAAAAAAAGGAGGAGAAAGAAACATGACCGTAAACGAACTGACCCTTACGGGAAATTATGAAGTGGTTCATCTCGGTAATCCCAAGGCAGAGATTTCGGAACCATACTGCTGCGACCTGCTCAGCATTGCCATGGGAAATGCGCCTGCAAATTCTGCCTGGTGCACTGTCATGAGCAATATGAACACGCTGGCAGTGGCATCTCTGACGGAATGTGCCTGCGTGATCCTCTGCCACAACGTTTCCATCGGTGAAAACATGAAATTAAAAGCAGTCAGTGAACATATGAATGTACTGCGCACCGCAGAACCGATCTTCACCACTGCCCTGGAGGTTTATAAAAAACTGCATGAAAATCCTGACCTATGATCTGCACATCCATTCCTGCCTGTCCCCCTGTGGGGATAATGACATGACTCCCGCCACCATCGCAGGAATGTCAAAAGTCATCGGGCTGGATCTGATCGCGCTGACAGACCACAATACATGCAAAAACTGTCCCGCCATTGCAAAGGCTGCCTTAGCATACGGCATTTTATTTCTGCCCGGCATGGAACTGACCACCAGCGAAGAAGTTCATGTCCTGTGCTATTTTCCGTCACTGGATGCAGCTATGGATTTTGACCGCTATGTGTCAGCCCATCTGCCGGATATTCCAAACACGCCGGTACTGTTCGGTGATCAGTTCATCTGCGATGAGGAAGATCAGATTTTCGGGACAGAAGAACGGCTCTTAATCTCTGCCACAGATATTCCTTTTGATGCAGTTTATGATCTGGTCAGACAGTATGACGGTATCATGGTTCCGGCGCACATAAACAAACCTAGTACCAGTCTGCTGGGGAACCTTGGTTTTATCCCGGAAGGCAGTCAGTTTTCCTGTGCAGAAGTCAAAAACGAGGCAGACTGGCCACAACTGCAGCAGCAATATCCTTATCTGGCAAATTGCAATCACCTGTGCAGCTCCGATGCCCATGATCTTAATTCCATTCACGAACCGATCCATACACTTGCAGCCGCAGGGACTTCATTGTCGGACATTCTGGCTGCCATACCAAAAAAGCTGTAACGAAAAAAGGTATGATATCAACAAAAATATCATTCTTCTTTCATTACAGCTTTTATTTCACTGAAAGATCGCATATTCCTTGTTTTTAATGATTCAATTTTTCAAAACTTTCGGTTTCTGCTTTTTATCTTTGTCATCCGGTAATCTTTCTCTTTACTTAATAATGACTTTTTTTCCGTATTTCTCACCCAGATTTTCCACAGAACCATCTGCATTCTGGATATCAATCTGATTTAACTGGCTGCGCAGATTTCTGCGGAAAGAAGCCACATACTCCTCACGTAATACAGCCTGCTCTTTTTTCTCGGCTTCTGTCAGGCCTTCTGCTTTTGCTTTATGATATAACTCATTAATTCTTTTTACTTTTTCATCTGTCATGGACATTGTTACGTTCCTCCTTTTTCTATTATAATAAAGTTTTCTAATTTTCCTGTAAATAGGCATGAATATCAAAGGTTTCGTCATTCTGTGCCCGGAATAAGGTACCTCTGAAGTTACCACTGATGATCTGGTGAATGATCCCCACATCTTTTCCGTTGGCAATGATCATATCGGTACCGGATGCCGTCGCAATTCGTGCCGCTGTCAGCTTGGTCGCCATTCCGCCGGTTCCCACATCACTTCCGGTAGACTGTTTTGCCATGGAATCATAGTGTTCGTTCATCTTTTCCACACATTCAACCAGCGTTGCCTCCGGATTTTTTCGTGGATCGTCGGTATACAGTCCATCAATATCGGACAACAGGATCAGCAGATCTGCACCAACCAGAGATGATACAATCGCAGAAAGGGTATCATTATCGCCAAAATGCATCTCGTAAGTAGATACGGTATCATTTTCATTGACAACCGGAATAATGCCTAATCGGAACATTTCCTCAAAGGTATTGTGTGCATTCTGACGGGACTCATCCTCCAGGATCGTATCCTTTGTCATCAAGATCTGTCCTGCGGTCTGATTGTATTCCGCAAACATCCGCTGATATGTCATCATCAGACGGGCCTGCCCCACTGCCGCACATGCCTGTTTCGTGGAAATATCCTGGGGACGGCTCTGCAGACCGATGGCCTGACGCCCTACCGCGATTGCTCCGGAACTTACCAGGCAGACATCCATGCCCTGATTTCTCAGATCACAGAGCTCCCGCACCAGCTTTTCAATCTTCATCAGATTCATGCTTCCGGTCTGCGGATGCTGCAGGGAAGAAGAACCGATTTTAACAACTACTCTCTTTTTATATTTGAAATAATCGTTTACGTTCATTTGTACACTCCTTTTGTCATATCCTCGCAAAACAATCGTTGTTCTGCTTTCAGATGCTTTTTCAGCTTTGACACTCTTGTGTTCTATGATACATCGGTAAAGTGATTTCTGTCAACAAAAATACTGCCCCGAAAACTCAGGGCAGCATTTGCATTTCTACTATTATGAAGTTCGATCCGATTAAGCAGTAACTTTTCTGCCTGTAATGATCTTCTTCGGACACTTCTCAGCACATGCACCACATCCGGTACATTTTGTCTGATCAATGTGTGCGATGTTGTTTTCAACAGTAACAGCGCCTGACTCGCAGACTCTCTCACACATCTTACATCCGATACAGCCAACTTTACAAGCTGTCATAACCTGTTTACCTTTATCCTGGGAACTACACTGTACTGCATGTTTTGCATCATACGGTACAAGCTCGATCAGGTTCTTCGGGCAGGCTTTGATACATTTTCCACAGGCTTTACACTGCTCTTTGTCAACAACAGCAACGCCGTTTTTGATGTGGATTGCATCAAACGGACAAGCTTTCACACACTCACCAAATCCAAGACATCCGAAATTACATTTTTTCGGACCACCGTTTGGTACGAAAGCCATCATGGAGCAGTCCTCTACTCCGTAATACTCATAATCTGTATTTGCATTGTCACATGTTCCTGCACATTTTACAAATGCAACTTCACGAACAGCTTCGCCAACTTCCTGACCCATGATCGCACCGATCTTAGCTGCTACTGCAGCACCACCGACCGGACAGGAACCAACTTCTGCTTCGCCTTTTGCGATTGCTGCAGCCAGACCGGAACATCCGGCGAAACCACAGCCACCACAGTTATTTCCCGGAAGAGCTGCTAATACTTCTTCCTCTTTCGGGTCTACTTCTACTTTGAATTTCTCACCGGCAATCCCAAGGATAATACCAATGACAATACCTGTTCCGCCGACTACGACAGCGGCAAGAATAATTGCTGAAATACTCATCTGTATACCCTCCTAAATGACACCGGAAAATCCCATAAATGCAATTGACATCAGACCTGCTGTTACCAGCACGATTGCGGAACCTTTGAAAGGTGTCGGGATATCATTGTACTCGATCTTCTCACGAATACCAGCCATGATGACAATTGAAATGGTAAATCCAACTGCTGTTGCGAAACCATTGATTGTACTTACGCCAATACCATAACCATACTGTACATTGTTCAGGGCAACACCAAGAACGGCGCAGTTTGTTGTGATCAGTGGTAAGAAAATACCAAGTGCGTTGTACAATGGCGGCATTGATTTCTTCATAAACATCTCTACGAACTGAACCAATGCAGCAATAACTAAAATAAATACAATTGTTCTTAAATAGGTAATATCAAACTGCTGCAGGATAAATTTATCCAGCACACTTGTGATAAAGGATGCAATTGTAATAACGAAGATAACTGCGGCACCCATTCCGGCTGCAGTATTTACCTTTTTGGATACACCGAAAAACGGACATAAGCCAAGGAACTGGCTCAGGACAACGTTATTTACAATGGCAGAGCCGATTGCGATAAGTAATACTTCTTTCATCTGAACCTTTCCTCCTTATTCTTTCTCATCTGTTCCTGCAGTGAACACTTTGCCTTCACAGCTTCCACTTGTACAAGCTGCGCAGTCTCCGTCGAAGCATCCGCTTCTCTCTTTCACTGCAATACCTTTTTTACGTTTTGCTTCACGGTATGCATTCTGGATTGCGATCAGCATAGCTAATACAAAGAATGCACCAGGAGCAAGTACAAAAATTGTAAGCGGTGTGTAACCTGCTTTTCCTGCAGCTGCATCAGCTAACGGAAGAAGCTGGAATCCAAAAATCTGTCCGGATCCAAGGATCTCACGAACTGCACCGATACATGTCAGACCAAGTGTAAATCCAAGTCCCATACCGATACCATCAAAGATAGACGGAAGAACCGGGTTCTTGGAAGCATAACTCTCGGCACGGCCAAGGATGATACAGTTTACTACGATCAGAGGGATGTAAATACCCAGTGATGCGTACAAGGATGGTACATAACCCTGCAGTAAGAACTGAACAATAGTTACCAGAGATGCAACGACAACGATGAATGCCGGTACACGTGCACTGTCCGGAATAATTTTACGGAGCAGTGAAATTAAAAGGTTTGAAAATACAAGTACGAGTGTCGTGGAAAGTCCCATACCAATACCGTTAATAGCTGATGTTGTAACAGCCAGGGTCGGGCACATACCGATCAACATAACGAAGGTAGGGTTCTCTTTCACGATACCGTTTACAATACGTTCTATACACTTATTCATTTAAAAGTTCCCCTCCTGTTATTGTGCAAGTGTTCTGAAATAAGCCAGACCTGCGTTTACTGCACTTGTAACAGCTCTTGATGTAATAGTAGCACCACTGATTGCATCGATCTGGTCGTCAGATGTTGCACCTGTCTTTGTAACTTCAAATGATTCTACCTGTTTGCCTGCAAACTGAGAAGAGAAAGAATCTTCTTTTGCTTTCATACCAAGTCCGGCAGTATCATTGATGGTTGTGATGGAATATCCGTTTAATGTACCGTCATCAGTAACACCGATGGATAAGGTAACGTCTCCACCATAACTGTTCGGGTCTGTTACAGAAATAACATAACCAAGCTCAGCACCGCTTGCGTCTACTGCGACAACACAGTTCTCAATGGTGTCATCTGCGTATCCTGCTGCTGCAGCTGCTTCTGTTGCTTTTGCAGAATCAAATCCATCCATATCCTCGAAAGAATCTGCATCCGGGAATACAGTACGGTAAGCATTCTGCTGAATGTTATAATTTGCTTTTTCAATCGGGACTTTTGTAACGCCATATACAGCACCCAGACCAAGACCTGCGATAACTGTGATCAGGAAAAGGATCAGGGCGTCTTTAATGATTTTTCCATTCATTATTTTTCCCCTCCTTTACCAAATGGTTTCGGGATTGTAAATCTCTCGATCAGCGGTACCAGCATGTTTGCGAAGATGATGGAGTAAGAACATCCCTCAGCTGATGCACCAAACATACGGAAGATACCAAGGAGGCATCCGCAGATGATACCATAAATAATCTTTCCTTTCGGAGTGATCGGAGAAGTAACATAATCAGTTGCCATGAAGAATGCACCGAGGATCAGACCACCACCGCATACTTCCTGAACTACGAACTGTCCAAGATCACCGCTTGTAAGGTGTCCGCCGAACAGTACGATAAATACTACGAATGTCAAAATATATGTACCCGGGATTCTCAGATCGATCACGCCCATCAGGATCAGGAAGATCGCACCGATCAGAAGAGCGATCACAGAAGTCTCACCGATGGTACCTGCGATACGTCCGGTAAACATTGCCATTGTATCACTGTAAAGCTCGCCGCCTTTGATCACTGCCAGCGGAGTAGCGCTGGACACACCATCAAATGTGAAGCTTGTCATCGGGCCTGTGAATGCAAGAAGCAGGAAGCATCGAGCACCAAGTGCCGGGTTCATGAAGTTCTGTCCAAGTCCGCCAAATACCATCTTTACAACAACGATCGCAAATGCGCCGCCGATGATCGGAATGAAAAACGGAACAGTATGTGACAGGTTCAGGCCGAGAAGTAAACCGGTAACAACACAGCTTAAATCACCTACGGTCTGTTTCTTGTGTGCAATTTTGTTATATAAGTATTCGGATACCAGACAGCTTGCGATAGAAACAACTACAACTGCCAGTGCACGCGGTCCGAAATTGATAATACCAAATACAGTAGCCGGAAGTAATGCAATGATCACATAAAGCATGATTCTCTGTGTACTGTCTTTGGCTCTTATATGTGGTGATGATGTAACATTGTATAACTCACTCACAATAATCCACCTCTTTCTAACGTTTTTTATTTTTTCCGTCTGTTTGCAAGAATTGTTTTTCTCATGGATTTAATCGACTGTGCAAGATTTCTCTTTGCAGGACATGTGAAGCTGCAGCTTCCACATTCTACACACTCCATGCCGTGCCACTGTTCAAATGGCTCTTCCAGATGATTTTCTGCATAATCAGCAAGTCTGGAAGGAACAATTCTGGATGGACATGCTTCTACACAACGACCACAGTTAATACATGCTGTTGCATTCTGGCTTGCATCCTCAACTGCATCTTCTGTCAGACATAACAGTGCAGATGTTGTCTTGGTAGTCGGAACGTCAAGTCCAAACATTGCAAACCCCATCATAGGACCACCGGAAATCACTTTCTTCGGCTGGGTCTTGAATCCGCCTGCTGCTTCTACCAGTTCTGCATAGTTTGTTCCGATACAGACATAGAAGTTTCTCGGATCAGCGATGGCATCACCAGTGATGGTAACGATACGGTGCATCAGCGGTCTGCCAAGTTTTACTGCATGATAGATTGCAACGATCGTATCAACGTTATCTACGATACAGCCAGCGTCTGCCGGAAGCATGGTAGAGTTGATGGCTCTGCCTGTTGTTGCGAAAATCAGCTGACGCTCAGAACCCTGCGGATATTTTGTCTTTAATGCTTTGACTTCCATTCTCGGCTCATCTTTTGTCAATTCTGTCAGTTTTGCAATACAATCCGGTTTGTTATCCTCGATACCGAAGATACCTTTTGCATTGTCAAACAGAGAAAGAATGATTCTCATTCCTTCGATCAATTTCTCCGGCTCCTCGATCATTCTTCTGTAATCAGAAGTCAGATAAGGCTCACACTCTGCACAGTTTGCAATAATGTAATCAATTTTCTCCGGCTCCTTCGGGGAGAGTTTTACATGTGTCGGGAATCCCGCACCACCCATGCCGACAATACCGGCATTCTGGATTTTCTTGATAATCTCCTCTTTGCTCAGAGCTGATACATCGTCTACCGGTGTGAACTCCAGTGAATTAAACTCACCATCATTCTCGATCACGATAGAATTGACCATGTCTCCGACTGCTACACGTCTCGGTTCAATCGCCTTAACGGTACCGGAAACGGTTGCATAAATCGGTGCAGATACAAAACCGCCGGCCTCAGCGATCATCTGACCTTTTAATACAGCATCGCCTACTTCAACGACTGGCTTTGCCGGTGCACCAATGTGCTGTGATAACGGATAAACCAGATCACCCTTGGGTAAATATTCCTGAATCGGTTTATCTTTCGACAAGTCCTTTCCATCATATGGATGGACACCGCCCTTAAAAGTACATAAGCCCATAACCTGTGCCCCACTTTCTCTAAAATAGTTTCCGCAGAAAAATTATGTATTCTGCATAATATCGAAAAATATTATAACACACTTCCAAAAAAAAGTATTAAAATCCATGCAAAATTTCTTATGTATTGAAAAAAATACCAGGTAAGTTATAATGAACTGGAATAAGTACAAAACACACAGGAGAACTTTGAATATATGATCACGAAACAGACATTTTTTTCTGCTTCGGAGTTAGATAAATCTATCCGAAATTTTCTGGTGCCGGACACCATACTGCTGGACATCGAGACCACCGGACTGTCCGCTTCCCGGCATTTTATTTACTGCATCGGCTGTTCTTACCTGTCCTCTGATAAGGAGGATATCATTACGATCCGGCTCTTTTTTGCCGAAAATCCGGAACAGGAACCGGAACTGCTGACAGCACTGGCTAAACTTTTGGACACACATAAAACCATTATCACCTTCAATGGCAATGCCTTTGATCTTCCTTTTCTGAAAAAACGGTATGCAGCCAACCACATGGAGCATCCATTTTCCGACATTCACTCTGTCGATCTATACCGGGAAGCCTGCCATCTGAAGAAACTGATCCGTCTGCCGGATTATAAGCAGAAATCCATTGAAACTTTCCTTGGATGTTTCCGGGAAGATCCTTATACCGGCAAGGAGCTGATTGCCCAGTATCTTCTATATGTAAAAGAACCTGCTGAAGAATTACTGCATAACCTGCTACTGCACAATGAGGAAGACGTCCGTGGCATGTATGATCTTCTCGCACTGCTTTCCTACTCCGATTTCCTGAACGGAATTTTTCAGATTGAAAGCGTGAGCATATCCTCCACAGACCAGACACAATTCTGTGACATCACAGTAAGCACAGATTATGCATTTCCGCAGGACGTCACTTCTGTCATGCCGGAAGCTTCCCTTCTGTTCCGGTCTGAAAAAGTGCTGATCTCCTTCCCGGTTCACCACGGACACCTGCGTCATTATTTCAAAGATTATAAAAATTATTATTATCTTCCGGAAGAGCAGACCATCATACATAAAAGCCTTGGTTCCTGTGTGGATCCTGATCACCGAAAAAAAGCGACAAAAGAAAACTGCTATCTGGAAAAAGTATGTGACTATCTCACGCACTCTGTTCCGGATAAGGAAGGATATCTGCGCAGTGACTATTCTGATACGGCCACTTATTTTGAACTGCCGCAGACAGATCACGTTTCTGATGAACCACTTGATTTTTCAGGCACACAGTTAAAGCAGCTACGCTCCTTTGTATCCTCTTATCTTGGAAGTCTGTTACACTGAATATCCTTTTTTCTGAAAGCCATCCTTTTTATGCTATCTATAACTATATATTCGAAAAAGGAGAATGCAAACGCATTCTCCTTTTCTATGCCATCACTGACCGAACATTCTTTTGTTCTGTCCGTTTTGCTTCCATATACTTTTCAGATTTCAGATCAATCTTACTCTTCCTCAGCAGCCTCTGTATTCTGAGCAAGTGCTTTGATGCTCAGGCTGATCTTTCTGTCTGCCTCATCAAAGTCAACGATCTTAGCTTCGATTTCCTGTCCGATGCTTAATACATCAGCCGGTTTCTCAACGTGATCTCTGGAGATCTGGGAAACATGAAGTAATGCATCAACACCCGGTGCAAGCTCAACGAATGCACCGAAGTCTGTCATACGTGCAACTTTACCGGTTACGACTGTACCAACTGCATATTTCTCAGCTGCGTTGTTCCAAGGATTCTCCTCCGGGAATTTAACGCTGAGTGCGATCTTTGTATCTTTGATATCTTTGATGAATACTTTTACAGTATCGCCAACTTTGTAGATCTTCTTAGGATTGTCTACACGTCCCCAGGACATCTCGGAAATATGAAGTAATCCGTCAGCTCCGCCAAGATCGATGAATGCGCCGAAGTCTGTGATGTTTTTAACAGTTCCTTCGATCACATCGCCTACGTTGATCTTCTCTAATAATTCTTTCTGTTTACGCTCTTTCTCAGCAACCAGAAGCTGTTTTCTGTCACCGATGATACGTCTTCTTCTCGGGTTGAACTCAGTTAATACGAACTGGATCTCCTGATCTTTGTATTTGCCGAGATCTCTCTCATAAGTATCAGATACAAGGCTTGCCGGGATGAAGATTCTTGTCTCATCCAGAACAACACTTAAACCACCGTCTAATACCTGGCTTACAGTACCTGTTAATACTTCTTCATTCTCGAATGCCTCTTTCAGACGCTCGCTGCCTTTCTCTGCTGCAAGACGTTTGTATGTAAGGAGAACCTGTCCCTCACCGTCGTTTACATTCAGAACTTTTGCTTCCATTGTGTCACCAACAGAAACTACAGTAGTAAGGTCTACGTTAGAGTCGTTTGTGTATTCGTTTCTGGTAATAATTCCGTCTGATTTATAGCCAATATTCAGGATAATTTCATCCGGTTTCACATCTATAACAGTGCCTTCGACTACCTCTCCATTTCTGATTGTTTTTAAAGATTCTTCCAACATTTGTTCAAAACTCATTTCTGACATATTTTTGAACCTCCTCAATAATATTATTTGGGGTAGAAGCCCCAGCTGTAATACCTACGTAGCCGAAACGCGAAAAGTCAGAATTCTCTAAATCTTCTTTCGTTTGTATAAAGTAAGTATTTCGACAATTTTCAGAGCAGATCTCATACAGTTTCCGGGTATTGGAACTGCTTAATCCGCCGATCACCAGCATGGCATCCACTTTCGCCGAGAGCTCTTTGGCAGCTTCCTGACGTTCTTTTGTGGCACTACATATGGTGTTATGTACGATGATCTCACTATCCTTGTCCACCGTACTTTCACTATCATACCCTTTTTTTTGAATAATTTCAACAAGTTCTTGAAATTTATTGTAATTAAATGTTGTTTGTGCGACAATACAGACCTTTTTCCACAGTTTCAAATCCAGTTTTTCCACATCTGACGCACAATTAACGACAACGGTACGTTCCGAATGTGACCAGCCAACGATCCCCTGCACCTCCGGATGGTCTCCGCTGCCGATGATGATGACCAGATATCCTTTATCGGAATACTCCTGTACCAGACGATGAATCTTCTTTACAAAAGGACAGGTAGCATCCACCACCCGCAGCCCGTCTGCCATCAGTGCATCCTGTTCTGCTTTTGTCACACCATGGGAACGGATAATGATCGTGCCTTCCGGCTGTTCCTTTGCTTCCTCCAGTGAATGAATGACCTGAACACCCTTTCGTTCCAGATCTGCGATCACTTCTTCATTGTGGATGATTGGACCGTATGTATATACCGGCGAATGATCCGCTGCCTCCTGATATACCGTATCCACTGCACGGTTTACCCCGAAGCAGAACCCCGCCATTTTTGCAAGTTCTACCTTCATGCCGCAAGCCCTGCCTTTTTCGCATGCTCATAGATAGCCTCTACCACTTCATCAATATTCAGGTCTGAGGAATCCAGCATGACAGCATCTTCTGCCGCCTTTAACGGTGCGATCTCACGATGCATATCCCGGTAATCACGCTCACTGATATCTTTCTCAATCTCCGCCAGATCGCAGTGTTCTCCTTTTGCTACCAGCTCATCATAACGGCGTTTTGCACGCACCTCTACGCTTGCTGTCAGAAAAATTTTCAGCTGTGCATTCGGAAGCACGCAGGTTCCGATATCGCGGCCATCCATGATCACATTGTACTGCGCTGCCATATCCTGCTGCAGGCTTAAAAGTTTTGCACGTACAAAACCATAGCCGCTGGTGGCAGATGCCATATTTCCCACTTCTTCCTGACGGATCCTGTCGGAAATATCTTCTCCGTTTAACAACACTTTCTGCACACCATTCTCATAGGAAAGCGCAACGGAAATATCGTTACAGGCCTCTTTTATTTTTTCCTCTTCCTCTGCCCTGATCCCATGCTGTAAAAAATAATATCCCATGGCACGGTACATGGCACCGGTGTCCACATAAATAAAAGATATCTTTTTTGCCAGCTTTTTCGCTATCGTACTTTTGCCGGCGCCTGCCGGTCCGTCAATCGCAATATTAAAACTCATATATTCCAAACCTCTCTTGTTTTTATTCGCAAATTTTTGTAAATTGTATGATATTCTTTAAACTACTTTTCTTTATCCCGTAACTCATTTTGGGGACATCGTATTCAAGAATATTCTTTCAAAATGCTACTGAATGCTGATTCCAGCCAGATATCCGGTGGACCAGGCGATCTGCAGATTAAACCCTCCGGTCACTGCATCCACATCCAGCATTTCTCCGCACAGATACAGACCCTGTACCAGTTTGGACTCCATCGTGGACGGATTTACTTCTTTTACTTTGATGCCGCCTCTGGTCACAATGGCCTCTTCCATCTTTCCAAGTCCCGTGATGGTTCCCGGGAAATGTTTGAGCAGTGTCAGAAGCTGATGCCGTTCCTCTCTGGTGACAGAATGCACTTTTTTCTCCGGATCGATGCCGGACAGTTCGATCAGCACCGGGATCAGCTTTGCGGGAACCAGTCCGTGCAGGGCATTTTTAAACTGCCGGTTTACATTTTCCGCAAAATCACGCTGCAGACGCTTGTCCAGCTGTTCTTCCTCCAGTGCCGGTTTCAGATCAACCTCAAAAGGCAGTTCCTGTTTCATATATTTATCCGGAATGCAGCTGCTGGCGGTCAGCACCAGTGGGCCGCTGATGCCCTGATGGGTAAACAGCATTTCACCAAATTCGGAATACAGCGTCTTTTTCCCGGATTTTACCGTCAATGTTACATTTTTCAGGGACAATCCCTGCAGCTGCGTAATATAGTTTTCCGCCGTGGTCATTCCGATCAGGGAAGGACGCAGCTCCGTAACAGTATGTCCCAGTTTTTTGCACAGTTCAAATCCGCTTCCATCCGATCCCGTCGTCGGATAAGACACACCTCCGCAGGCTGCCACCACCGCATCAAATGCCTCGGTCTGATTTTTCTGATGTGTGTCATGACAGTCCCACCGCACACCGGTCACTTTTGTACCATCGCTGATAATTTCCCGCACCTTTGTATTCAGGCAGATGCGCACTTTTTTTCTGCGCAGTTCATCTGTCAGTGCCCAGATCACATCAGAGGCATGATCCGACTGCGGAAACACACGGTTTCCCCGCTCGGTCTTCATCTTCAGGCCAAGTCCCGCAAAATAATCCATCAGCGCATGATTGTCAAAGGTATAGATCGCGCTGTAAAGAAATTTTGCATTTTTCATGATCGCTGCGAACAAATCTTCGGTATCGCAGGCATTGGTCAGATTACAGCGCCCCTTTCCGGTGATATATATTTTCTTTCCCAGCTTCTCATTCTGTTCATACAGGGTTACCTGATGTCCGTTCCCGGCCGCGATACATGCCGCCATCATTCCTCCGGCACCGCCGCCGATTACTGCCACTTTACTCATTCATTTTCTCCGATTTATCACTCAGTTTTTTGTTTGCAGAATACCCATCGAAAATCCTGCTACACTTATTTTTTTTGCAGAATTTCTATCAAAATCCTGCCGCATTTATTTTTCTTTTCCAGGATCTTCCTGGTCTACTTTCTCAATCTTTCCATACCGCATTTTCATATGGTCATCGATGTAATTGATCTCATCACTCTCATACACCTGATATTCATCCCAGATATCTTCCAGTGTCTCCAGTGTCTCTGCCACCTCGCTCTGTTTGCGCATACACAGGGCAACGATCAGGGCATTGATGACACTCAGCGGTGCTACCAGGGAATCCACGATGGATGCCATATCACTCTTTGCAATCAGATTGCAGGAAGAATACAGGTTCATCGGGGAATGCACACTGTCTGTCAGCGTGATCACTTTCGCGTTCCGGTTATTGGCAAATTCCATGGCTTTTAATGTACGCATGGAATACCGCGGAAAACTGATGCCGATGATCACATCTTCCTCACTGATGCGTACCATCTGCTCAAACAGTTCACTGGAACTGCTGGTGTGAAGCAGATGCACATTGTCAAACATCAGATTGAAATAAAATGACATAAAACTTGCCAGCGGTGCACAGCTTCGGATTCCCACGATGTAAATATGTTTTGCATTTAAAATAATATCCAGTGCCGTCTCAAAGGCATTCTGATCAATCTGTTCCAGCGTACTCTTGATCTTTTCCGCATCGGACTGCAGCACTGTATCCAAAATCTTTGACTGGCTGATCCGCCCATAGGTCACTTCCATCCTCTGGATCGAATTCAGCTTGTTGCGCACCAGTTCCTCCAGTGCTTTCTGAAATTCAGGATAGCCACGATACCCCAGATGTGTCGCAAACCGTACAACCGTAGATTCACTCACCCCCACAACTTTTCCCAGCTTCTCTGCCGTCAGAAAAACCGCCTTGTCATAATTGTCTGTAATATACGTGGACAGCAGCTTCTGTCCCTTACTCATACTGCTGTACTTTTCATTGATCCTGTTAATCAGCTCATTTGAATTGTTCATTTCTCTTCTCCATTTTTTATCTGTCATGGCACACTGCCGCATCAGATATGATTTCCCCGTGTATCCGTGAGTACCCAAAAATCAACTTCACCATTCACGGGCAATACCGAATATAGTATACCTCATATTCCGTCAGGAAACAACAGCAAGAAAAATCCATTTTTCAAAACATAGTTCAGACACCAGCGATAATCAAAGTTTTCCACGGTTTCCGCTGCATACACCGGCTGTGTCAGGATCTGACACCCGTTCAGAAAAAGGATATGTTCCCCGATCACCTCTCCCTTCTGCACCGGTGCTTCCAGATCATCCGGCAGATTCCATTTTTCTGTGATCACATCCGTATCGGATAGCAGGAGCTCCTGCTGCACAGCTTCTGTCTCCGCCGCAAGCTGCTCCGGATAAGTATAGCCATGCCTGTTTATTAAATACACAGAACTCCGATCTGTTTCTGTCCCTGCTTCCTCCGCCTTTACACCATTTCGTATCCTAATCTGGCTTCTTTCCTGCTTCCAGGTGTACAGCTGCCGCGCGTAAGTTTCATTTCCATAGGCGAGCAGTTTTCTGGAATCCTCCCATTTGTACCCTTTGTTGTTTGGCCAGCCACAGGCCAGCAGCGCAAAGGTATAGACACGGTCCTCCTTGCGATATGCTCCCACATAACAATACCCTGCCTTCGCCGTAAACCCCGTTTTTCCGGATATCACTCCATCCACCATGGAAAGCAGGGCGTTGTGATTATGCAATGCCGCCTGAAAGGTGCCGTCAACGCTTGTGATGGTTTTGGAAGCAGTTTCCGTGATCTCCAGAAATTTATCATTCTGCATGCAGGCTGCCATGATCAGGCTGAGATCATAGGCCGTTGTCTGATGCGCACCGCCTTCATCAGAACTGTCAAGTCCGTTCGGTGTCACAAAATGCGTATTCTGACAGCCAAGTTCTGCTGCCCGCGCATTCATCCGTTCCGCAAAGGCATCCACACTTCCTGCCACATACTCTGCTACAGCCACGGCTGTATCATTATGGGATTCCAGCATCAGGGAATACAGCAGATCTTCCAGTACAAACTGTGTGCCCACAGAGCATCCAAGCCGTACTTTCGGCATTTTGCAGGCATATTCTGAAAAAGACACGGTATCCCCAAGCATTCCGCTTTCTATTGCCAACAGACAGGTCATGATCTTTGTGGTACTTGCATTTGCCATAGAAGTATTGGCTGCTTTCCCATATAAGATCCGCCCGGTCTCTGCATCTGTCAGAACAGCACTTTTCGCATACAGATTCAGATCTTCACTGTGAAAATCCGAAAACTGATCCGCAACATCCATCCATGATGTCTGCTGCTGTGCTGTCGACCTGCCTGCCTCTTCCATTCGACTTACAGAAGGAACATTCATCCGCTCCTGTCCAAACACATTCTGGCAGCATACCATAACAAAACATATGATACAAAAACATAATTTCAGCCATCGCTTCATAAGACACTCATCTGGTTTTCATTACTTCTATTGTATGTTCCGGATGCCCACTCATGCGTAGGGAAAATCATATCACCTACTCGAAAACTCTATTTCTTCTTGTGCGAGTGTATATCGTCTGAAGATTCAACGTAATTAATTTTTCGATACACAAAAACTGCCAGCAGACGGTAAAATCTGCTGGCAGAAACGTATTTTATTCTGATCGGTTCTTATGTTTTTATCTCTGGTTCGGCATTTTCCATGCTTCATGATCTGTATGTAACAGTTCATGTGATCTATGAGACAACGGTTTCTCAAAGAAATCCTCATATGCCTTGATGACAGACGGATTCTCATGGGAGAAACGAAGCGGATTTTTCTTATCCAGCTTGTACAGATTTCTTCCACGCACATCTGCCAGCTCCACACCGTCGGTGATCGGCTGTCCGCCACCGCCGACACATCCTCCCGGACATGCCATCACTTCTACGAAATGATATTCTGCTTCACCGGAGCGGATGCGCTCCATCAGTTTTCTTGTATTTCCAAGTCCGCTGACAATGGCTGCTTTGATCTTGATTCCTGCGATCTCTACTTCAGCTTCCTTGATACCGTCCATACCACGTACCGTCTTGAACAGATCCGGATCCGGATTTTTGCCGTTCAATACATAGTAAGCCGTTCTCAGTGCAGCCTCCATAACACCGCCGGTTGCTCCGAAAATAACACCTGCGCCGGAACCAACACCCAGCGGCTGGTCAAAGTCTTCTTCCTCCAGAAATGCCGGAGAGATCAGCTCTGCTTTCAATACACGGTCCAGCTCTCTCGTTGTCAGGGAAATATCTACATCCTGACCGGCTCCCGCATCGTTCATCACTGGAATATCACACTCATGTTTCTTTGCCACACATGGCATGATGGAAACACTGAAGATTCTGGAAGGATCTACATCCAGGATCTGTGCATAGTAGGATTTTGCCACTGCACCAAACATCTGCTGCGGAGATTTTGCGGTTGACAGATTTTTCACCATATCCGGATACTGGGATTTGATAAAACGCACCCAGCCAGGACAGCAGGAAGTGAACATCGGCCAGGAATACTCGTCCGCATGGGTCATACGCTCAAGGAACTCATTTCCTTCTTCCATGATGGTAAGATCCGCGGAGAAATTGGTATCGAATACATAGTCCACACCAAGGGCACGCACGGCTGCTGCCATTCGTTTCTCTGTGGCCATCTCCCGTGGAAGTCCCAGGCCTTCGCCCCAGGCTGCACGGACAGCCGGTGCGATCTGGACAACCACGATCTTCTCCGGATCATGGACTGCATCCATCAGTTTATCGATATCATCACGTTCCTGCAACGCGCCAACCGGGCAATGTGTGATACACTGACCACAGACTGCACAGTCAGACTCTGTGATCTGTTTTCTGCCGGCTACACCGACACTGGTACGTTTTCCGGTATTGATCACATCCCAGATCTTCAGATCCTGTACTTTGTCACAGATCTGTACACAGCGCATACATTTGATACATTTGCTCGCATCACGAATCAGCGGGAAATCCTGCGGCCATTCGTTCTGTTCATATTTTTCACCAAAAGGAACATCTCCGATATTCAGCTCGTTTGCTACGGTCTGCAGTGTACAGTTTCCGCTTCTGACGCAGGAAGCACAGTGTGCATCATGCTCAGACAGGATCAGCTGCACATTCATACGGCGGGCATGCTGTGCTTTGTAGCTGTTTGTATATACAACCATACCTTCTTCTACGGCCGTATTACAGGAAGCAACCAGAGTCTCCTTGCCTTCTACTTCCACGACACAGACACGACAGGCTCCGATCTCATTGATTTCTTTTAAATAGCACAGTGTCGGGATCTTGATGCCGGCCTGAGCGGCAGCTGCCAGAATTGTTGTACCCTCCGGTACCTGTATTTTTTTATTGTTAATCGTTAAATTTACCATTCGAACTCTCTGCCTCCTCTCAGTGTGCCACAGCCATGACGATCGCATCGTAAGCAGCGGCTTGCTTCCTGTACTGCTTCCTCACAGCTCATCGGAAGTTCAATTCCTTCAAAGTTTGTCTTTCTCGCCCATGCTTCCACTTCCTGAAGGTTGACACGTCCGCACGGTACTTTATCATTCAGCATCGGCTCCGGAATCTCCACATCACAACTGATCGGATGATGATAACCGAGGTATTCGTCAATATTTGCAGCTGCAGCTTTACCTGCCGCGATCGCTTTGATCACGGTGGCCGGTCCGGATACACAGTCACCGCCTGCATAAATGCCCACCATATTTGCAGCTCCGCCTTTATCGGCAACAATGCGTCCACGGTTGACCGCCATTCCAAAATCAGCAAACGGAGCAGATACAATATCCTGTCCGATGGCAACCAGCACAATATCACATTCCATACGTTCTTCCGGTTTGTTTGCCTTACGCGGGGAAGGTCTGCCACCTTTTACCGGTCCGATGATCTGCGGCTGTACCCAGAGTGCACATGCATTTCCTTCTGCATCTGCCTCTACACGAAGCGGGGCTTTCAGGGTAACGAGTTCGATTCCCTCTGCGATCGCACCTTCCACCTCAGCCGGAAGTGCGGTCATATCTTCCTGACGTCTGCGGTATACGATGCTTACGGTCTCTGCATTTGCACGCATTGCAGTTCTTGCGCAGTCCATCGCTACATTTCCACCGCCAACGACAACGACACGTTTGCCGGTGTAATCCGGATATGCGCCGTCACCGATCTCACGCAGCATATCAACCGCAGAAATCACATTTTTGCTGTCCTCGCCTTCCAGACCGAGTTTTTTATCTGTGTGGGCACCGATGGCCACATAGATGGCATCATACTCCTGCTGGATCTGTTTTATCTCTTCTGTTCCGATGTTTGCATTTAATTTCACATCCATGCCGGTAGAAAGGATCGCATCGATATCCTCCTGCAGGCGCTCCCGCGGGAAACGATAGTTCGGGATACCGTAGCGCAGCATTCCGCCAAGCTGTTTTTTCTCCTCAAATACCGTACACTGATGTCCCATCAGCTGCAGGAAATATGCCGTTGTCAGTCCGCTCGGACCGCCGCCGATGATGGCTACTTTCTTGCCAGTGGATGGTGCACATGCCGGAACCGGCACTTTGTCAGACGGTGCATTGTCCACAATATAACGTTTCATGCCACGGATATTGATGGAATCATCAATAATATTTCTGCGGCATCTTGCTTCACACGGATGCTCACAGATCAGTGCGCATGCTGTCGGGAACGGGTTGTCCTTGCGGATCAGGCGGACCGCATCCTCACAACGTCCCTCACCGGCCAGTGCAATGTATCCCGGGATATCCACATGCGCCGGACAGAGTGTGACACACGGAATCGGCTGTTCAAATGATCCGAGACATCTGTGCTCTGTAATA
The DNA here is from genome assembly GCA_022781925.1 of Lachnospiraceae bacterium. GTDB lineage: Bacteria > Bacillota > Clostridia > Lachnospirales > Lachnospiraceae > Eubacterium_I. Next base: position 83,837 of record JALESO010000012.1, on the reverse strand, counting down.
TGTGAAATATAGTCTTCTCTGAAACCTTCCAGACCTGCCAGCACCATACGTGCGGATTCAAATCCAATGGCACAGTCCGCAGAGTTTTTGATATTTTCTGCGGTCTCCTCGATCAGTTCCAGTGTCTCCATGGTTGCTTCGTTATCCAGAACCTTCTCAAGAAGTCCCTCTAACTGTCCCAGACCGATTCGACACGGAACGCATTTTCCACATGTCTGTGCATGACATACCTTTAAGAATGCCAGCTGCATATCTACCGGACAGACTCCCGGTGGATTTGCCACAATTCGCTGTGTAAATTCTTTCATAAGCTGTTCTGTCGTAGAATTTACTTTGTCAGCTGATACTACTGATAATCTGCTCATATCCTATCCTCCTAAACCTTTACCACTGTAAAGTCCGCTGCATCCCATCGTACCGGCTTCGCCAGTTCAAAATATCATCCTAATAAAATATTTTGTATATTTTTCACATATCCGTACAGGTTTTCGCAGCACTCATGTGTCATATATTAATATAGTATTGTACTTTTTTCAATACTGAGAAAAGAGTGACCGGGTTTCCTGTTAGTCAGGCCAACCCAATCACTCTTTCCGTTTTTCATGCACATTTCACAGTATTTCAGATGACAAATTGGTTATTCTTTATAGTAGTTAATTCATTAACAAGGTTTTTCAGCGAGTTCATGCAAAATCATAATTCATTTTTGTGAACTTTTTTCCTGTTTTGTTCGCTTACAGTTTCAGCTGGAGCTGCACTTCCTCCTCTGCCTCCTGCTTCAGTTCCTCTACTTTCTCCGGATTCATGTCCGGCAGTTCCTCCACAGACTGCACATCAAAGCAGCGCAGGAACTCTTCTGTGGTTCCAAACAGGATCGGCCGTCCCGGGGCATCCAGACGTCCCGCCTCCTGGATCAGTCCGTATTCCAGCAGTTTGTTGATGGCATGCTCACAGGACACCCCCCGGATCTTCTCGATCTCCACTCTGGTCACCGGCTGCTTGTACGCTACAATGGACAGCGTCTCCAGCAGTACATCTGTCAGCACCTGTTTTCTCGGCTGTTTTGCGATCCGGATCAGATATTCGTACTGAGACGGTTTTGTACAAATCTGGTAAGCACCGTCCAGTTCCAGGATCTGCAGACCACAGTTGTCTGCCTGATACCGGTCCGCCAGATTTTTCAATATCAGCTCTGCCTCCCGCTCATTTACCTGAAGGGCAAATGCAAGTTTTTTTAATTCCACAGAGTCTCCCATTGCAAACAGAATGGCCTCCGCAGCTGCTTCGTATTCTTCTATCTTCATTTTCAATTACTCCTGTATCTTTCTTCCGGAATACTCCGCATAATCCGATGGAATTACGCCTCATCTGTCATTGTCTGCGGACAGACGGTAATGTAAATCTCATCAAATAAATGCTCCTGTGCGATCCGAATCCTTCCGGTCTTCATAAACTCCAGCACCGCCAGAAACGTCACGATGATCTCCACCTTGCTGCCCTGTCTTTCCAACAGTTCCCGGAAAGAAAAATGCGGATGTTCCTGACAGTAGGTTTCCAGGTAGATCATCTTTTCATCCAGGGAAACCTCCTCCCGTTCAATCTTGCCAAAACGGGAGCGGATCGGATCCATCTTGTCTACCTGTTTTCGCATTACCGATTCAAAAATGGCATGCAGCTTTTTCAGATCCCAACCACGGGTCAGTTCGTCCAGATCCAGCGGCTCTTCATAGGAACGCACTTCCTCCGGAATGGATGGATTCTTATAGAGACGCCGTCCCGCATCGATCTGCCGGTCTTTGAGTTCCTGGGACATATATTTGAACAGCTTGTACTGCAGCAGCTGTTCCATCAGTTCCGCACGTGGATCCACTTCTTCCTCTTCTTCTGTCTCTTCTTTTGGAAGCAGCCATTTTGACTTAATCTCCAGCAGTGTCGCTGCCATTACCAGGAATTCACTCATAATGTTCAGATCCTGCCGCTGCATCTCACGAATGTACTCCAGATACTGATTCGTGATCTCCACGATGGGGATATCATAGATGCTTACTTTATTTTTATCCAGCAAATGAAGTAAAAGATCCAGCGGACCTTCAAATACTTCCAGTTTTACCTTTAATTCCATAGGTCATATTTTCTCCAATCTTACACTATTGTACTGAATCCCCGTGAAATTTCAAGGTTTTGTTCACATTTTATAAAATTCTTTTTTCATAGACTCTGCTTTTTTCTCATACACATAGAATAAATCATTCCATCAGGTTGCTTATGAGATTCTTTCTTGGATTATTTTTATCTCTGTCCCTTTGTTTTTCCACACTTGTATCCACCGTCAATGCACAGTCCAACTCCAGCATTTTTTCGAACACAGCTCCTGGTACAGATGCCGGTACAGGTACCAACACCGGGGATGCTTCCGAAAATGTGACTGCACCGGCTCTTTCCCTGACCGCTTCCAGCGCACTGTTGATGGATGCCACTACCGGAACCATTTTATATGCACAAAACGCAGAGGAAGAACATCCCATCGCCAGTGTCACCAAGATCATGACATTGCTGCTCATCTTTCGGGCATTGCATGACCAGACCATTCAGCTGGAAGATTCTGTCATCGTTTCAGCCCATGCTGCCGGTATGGGCGGTTCCCAGGTTTATCTGGAAGAAGGAGAAACACAGACAGTGGAAACTCTGATCAAATGCATCGTTGTGGCCAGTGCCAATGATGCCTGCGTCGCCATGGCGGAACAGATCGCCGGAAGTGAGGAAGCCTTTGTCCAGCGGATGAACGAGACAGCAGCAGCGCTTGGCATGCAGCATACACACTTTGTCAACTGCTGCGGTCTGGACACGGAAGGCCACTATTCCACCGCGCATGACATCGCGCTGATGTCCCGGGAACTGACGGTAAACTATCCTGAAATATTCAATTACACTTCTATCTGGATGGAGGACATCACACACCACACCGCCCGGGGCAACACCACCTTCACCCTCAGTAATACCAACCATCTGATCAAACAGTACCCTTATGCAACCGGGCTAAAGACCGGATTTACTTCCGCTGCCGGCTTCTGCCTGTCCGCCACTGCCAGCAAAGATGATCTGAACCTTATCGCAGTCGTGCTGAACGCGCCAAGCAGCATGGAACGCATTGCTGACGTAAAGACGCTTTTTGAATGGGGATTTGCAAACTGCCGCGTGTATACAGATGAAAATCTGGATCCATTACCGGTTCTTCCGGTTTCCAGAGGCAGACTGTCTGAACTCTACCTGAAATATGACTCCGCATTTCACTATCTGGATACGGCAAATACATCCGGCGAACTGACAAAAAAATTAGAGCTTCCGGATTCCGTGGAAGCTCCAATCAAAGAAGGGGACCGCATCGGCAAGGCAGTGTATACATTAGCTGGCCAGACCGTCGGATCTGTGGATCTGCTGGCCGCTGAAACGATTCCGCTTCTTACCCTGAAAGATGCATGGCAGCAGATTCTGCACCGCTTTTTTCTGTACGAACCGGCATAAAGCGCCATCAACTATCAGAGAACAGTCCATCCAGACACGCTGTAATTCAAGTCGGACGCATGGTTTCAATACACCGACAGCAGCCGCTGTATATCCACGGTTCCCCAGCACTTGCATCTCTGGTCAATGCCGGAATGATCGGCACTGCGATACAATTGCAGTTTTACTTCATTTGGCATCATGGTGGGATATTTGCACAGCAACAGGGCAATCATCCCTGATACCACAGGTACCGCCATGGATGTACCGCTCTTTCTGACATAGGTGCCCGGTCTCGTACCGCAGCTGATGATATCGGTACCGGGCATCAGAATCTCCGGTTTTACCACACAGGCTTCCGTGGGCCCCCGCCCGGAATACAGGCTTGGTTCCCGTTTTGAGCCGTTTATGGTATCCAGACTGCCTACGGTGATAATTTTCTTTGATATTCCGGGGCTGGTCACGGTATTTTCACCGGGACCGTTATTCCCGGCTGCTGCCAGAACCACAATGCCCTGATCCCAGGCCCGCTCCACACTGCGCAAAAGGCGCTGCTGCAGTTGTGGCTGTACCCGTTCCCGCATGCCGACGGATATATTGATGATGCGGATCTTCTGTGCGTGTTTCTGGTTGTATTTCATAATGTCTTCCACCGCCTGACAGGTATCCACAATCTTTCCATTTCCATTCTTATCCAGCACTTTGTACCCCCGCAGATAACATCCGGGTGCCACACCGTGAATGGCTCCTTTTCCACCCGCTCCAATAATTCCGCTGATATGTGTCCCGTGACCGTTATCATCATAGGGCTGCCCTCTCTGCCTGATATAGTCCTTAAATCCACTGATCCTGCCCTGCAGATCTGTGTGCGGATAAATGCCGGTATCCAGCACCGCCACCAGAATCCCCTGTCCGAAAATCCCCTGCCGATATGCAGCGGAAACATGAATATATGCTAAAATCCTTTCCATATAGTAATATATTCTGCTGACATGCATTGTGTCCGGTTTTCGCAAAAAAACCGATGAGCAGACTGCCCATCGGTTTTTCTATCTAAATATTTCTCATCTCGTGATTTTATGATTTGATCACTTCGATTATTTTACATCTTTGATGCTGAAGCTCATTCTGCCCATCTTGTCTTTTCCAAGGCATACCACTGTTACCTTGTCTCCAAGTGTCAGAACATCTTCTACGCGGTTGATACGCTCTTTGGAAATCTTGGAAATATGAACCATTCCCTCTTTACCCGGAGCGAACTCGATGAATGCACCAAACTCTTTGATGCTTACGACTTTACCAGAGAGGATCTGTCCAGCCTCGAAATCTGTCACGATGATACGGATCAGCTCTGCTGCACGGTTCATCATGTCTGCATCGGTACCACAGATAGATACGGAACCGTCATCTGTAATGTCGATCTTAACGCTGGTCTGCTCGATGATCGCGTTGATGGTCTTTCCTCTCTGACCAACCACATCACCGATCTTCTGCGGATCGATCTGCATGGAGATGATCTTCGGTGCATACTTGCCAACCTGTGCTCTCGGCTCAGCGATGGCCGGTTTCATAACTTCATCCAGAATGTAAAGTCTTGCTTCACGGGTTCTTGCGATTGCTTCCTCTACGATCGGTCTTGTCAGTCCGTGGATCTTGATATCCATCTGGATCGCTGTGATACCGTCATGTGTTCCGGCTACTTTAAAGTCCATATCACCAAAGAAATCTTCCAGACCCTGGATATCAGTCAGAACGATATAATCATCATCTGTCTCGCCTGTTACCAGACCACAGGAAATACCTGCAACCGGTTTCTTGATCGGTACACCTGCTGCCATCAGAGACATAGTAGATGCACAGATACTTGCCTGGGAAGTAGATCCGTTGGACTCAAATGTCTCGGATACGGTACGGATTGCATATGGGAATTCTTCCTCGCTCGGAAGTACCGGTACCAATGCTTTCTCAGCCAGTGCTCCGTGTCCGATTTCACGACGTCCCGGTCCTCTGGACGGTTTTGTCTCACCTACGGAGTAGGACGGGAAGTTGTAGTGATGCATGTAACGTTTGCTTGTAATATTCTCATCCAGTCCGTCTACTTTCTGAACCTCAGATAACGGAGCCAGAGTTGTGATGGTACAGATCTGTGTCTGTCCACGGGTAAACATTGCAGAACCGTGAACTCTCGGGATCAGGTCTACTTCTGCTGCCAGAGGACGGATCTGTGTAATGGCACGGCCATCCGGACGTTTGTGTTCTTTTAAGATCATCTTACGAACGGTCTTTTTCTGATACTGGTATACAGCCTCGCCGAGAACCGCAAGCCACTCTTCGTTCTCTGCAAATGCCTCTTCGAGTTTTTCTGTGATGGCACGGATATTCTCCTCACGCACCTGTTTTACATCGGTAAATACAGCTTCTTCCATCTCTTCCGGTGTAACGATCTCGCGCATTGCTACGAACATCTCTTCCGGAACAGCACAGCTTGTATACTCATGTTTTGGTTTGCCGATCTCAGCAACCATCTTGTTGATGAACTCGATGATGGTCTGGTTGATCTCATGAGCCATATAGATCGCTTCGATCATTTTCTCTTCTTTGATCTCGTTTGCGCCTGCCTCGATCATGATGACTTTCTCAGAAGTTGACGCAACGGTCAGCTGAAGATCTCCGTTGTCCCAGTCTGCCTGAGACGGGTTTACGATGAACTCACCGTTTACCATACCGATCTGTGTGGTTGCACACGGTCCGCAGAACGGGATATCGGAAATGCTGGTTGCGATAGCGGAACCAAGCATTGCGAGAAGCTCCGGACGGCACTCCGGATCAACGCTCATTACCATATTATTTAATGTAACGTCATTTCTGTAATCCTTCGGGAATAACGGACGCATCGGACGGTCGATTACTCGAGCTGTCAGAACAGCATTCTCAGATGCTTTTCCCTCACGTTTGTTAAATCCACCCGGGATTTTTCCTACGGAATACATTTTCTCTTCGAACTCTACGCTTAACGGGAAGAAATCGATTCCCTCACGCGGTTTCTCAGATGCAGTTGCTGTGGATAATACAACAGTATCACCATAATGCATAAGTGCTGCGCCATTTGCCTGTGCAGCTACGCGGCCGATATCAACGCTTAATGTTCTTCCGGCCAGTTCCATTGAATAGGTTTTCTTCATTATTTTCTCTCCTTTTTCACTGTGGCAGGAGACCCGAAACTACTGAGCTGTACAAAAACATGTTTTGTATACCTCAGCGGTCTCGGATAAACCCTCCCGCCAATCCAAAATAGAGCGGAAATTCCGCTCTATTCTGACAGCTATCCTGTTATTATTTTCTGATACCTAATTTTGCGATCAGTGTACGGTAACCTTCCAGATCTTTTTTCTGAAGGTAAGCAAGCATACCACGTCTCTGACCAACCATTTTCAGAAGACCTCTTCTGGAATGATGATCCTTCGGGTTCTCTTTCAGATGCTCTGTGAGCTCCTGGATTCTTGCTGTTAAGATTGCGATCTGTACTTCCGGTGATCCTGTATCATTCGGTGTTCTACCATACTCTGCCATAATTGCTGCTTTTTTTTCTTTTGAAATCATCTTGATTTCCTCCTTTATTTTTTATAATCGCCCAGTCATGCGTGTCTACCAAGTACCGGTCGGAGTGTCCGGGTACTGAGTATGGGCTGTTTACTCACGCCTAATCAATATATCATATTCAATGTGACTTGTAAACTATTTTCTGCAAAATCATTTATTCTATGATTTATGCTTCATGCACATTTTTCAGATATTCCTTACAAACCAGAATATCCCGGTCCATCTGTGCTTTCAGTTCTGCCAGTGAGGAAAACTTGCGCTCCGGCCGGATAAACTTCAGGAAAGACACTTTGATATCCTTTCCATACAGATCTCCGGAATAGTCAAACAGAAACGTCTCCACGCCCATGGGATTTACACCCTCAATGGTCGGCTTGCATCCTACATTGCTGATTCCGTCATACAGCTTTCCTTCTGCCAGCACTTTTACTGCATATACACCTTTTGGTGGAAGCAGTTTAAATTCTTCCGGACGCTGATTTGCCGTCGGGATCCCGATGGTGCGCCCGATCTCATTGCCATGCAGCACCGGACCTGTCAGAAAATAGGAATAACCCAGCAGATAATTCGCCTCTTCCATATCGCCCTCCGCGATTCTGGCACGGATACGTGTACTGCTGATGTCTTCCCCTTTATACTGTTTCTTTTTTACGATCACAGCCTCGTAGCCGAGGGCATCTGCATACTGCTGTAATTCTTTAAAGGAACCGGCACGCTGATATCCGAAATGGAAATCTGTTCCTGCCACGATCATCTTCACGTTGATCTTTTCCTTCAGCATCTGTAAAAATGCATAGGGGGAAAGCTGCCGGAATTCATCCGTAAACGGGCATTCGATCAGGTAATCCACCCCGGCATCCGCAAAGATATGCGCTTTTTCCTCATTGGTAGACAACACATTGTACGTTTCTTTATGAATCGCCTTTGGGGGAATATCGAAGGTAAAGATCACACATTTGAGTCCCTGCTCCTTACCCTTCTGCATTGCTTCCATCAGATAACGATGTCCGGTATGCAGACCGTCAAATTTGCCAAGCGTGATCACCGACGGCTCTTCAATTTTAAAATCCAAAGTATCTTTTATATATTTCATCACTGATTGTCAATCCTCTAAAAACATTTTTGAAGGACGGTACAGACCAAGTGCTTCCTGATATTCGTACACTGCTGCAAACCTTCCGTCCGACATATGGACACGCACGCGCATGCCATCCTGCGGCTCGATGTGCTCCGCAAACTGTTCTGCCGCCATTTTGTTGCCATTTTTCAGCATCACATCAAATACCGGCTTCGCCGTCAGCACCGGATATACTTCAAATACATGTTCAATCGGTGTCACCACATCTTTTAATGTGCCGGCGTCTTTGAACTCCTGCAGCTTATCCAGTTTATATGCATCCTCGATACGATATCCTGCCGCCTGCAGTCTGACCAGGCTTTTCATGGCCGCACCACAGCCGAGTTTCTGACCGATATCATGGCACAGGGTCCGGATATAAGTACCTTTGGAACAGGACACCGTCAGTTCGATCTCCGGCAGTTCCACCCGGTCGATCCGGATCTGATAAATGGTCACCGGGCGGGCTTTCCGCTCTACGGTCACCCCTGCTCTTGCCAGATCACACAGTTTTTTCCCGTTCACCTTCAGCGCAGAATACATTGGCGGAACCTGCTTGATTTCTCCCTGAAAAGCCAGAATTGCTTTTCGTACTTCCTCTTCTGTCAATGCCGGAACCTCACAGGTTTTTAATACAGTTCCCGTCAGATCCTGGGTATCTGTCTCCACGCCAAGCTGCATGACTGCCCGGTATACTTTATCTGAATCCGTCAGCATGCCGCATACCTTTGTGGCTTTGCCAAGGCAGACCGGCAGGACACCTTCTGCATCCGGATCCAGGGTTCCGGTATGTCCGATCTTTTTCTGTCCACAGATGCCACGCATCCGCGCTACGACATCAAAAGATGTATATCCTTTTTCCTTGTATACATTTATGATTCCGTTGTACATCCATCTTCCTCTTTCACTTTCAGCTGCTTTTTGATCTTTGCAAGCACTTTCTTGAGGATTTCATCCGGTTTTCCTTCTATGGACGCACCGGCTGCCCGGCTGTGTCCGCCACCGCCAAATTCAACCGCGATCTGTGCCACATCCACATAGGAAGCGGAACGCATACTTATTTTATAAGTATCATTTTCATTCGGATAGATAAATACAGCAGCTTCTACTCCTGCCGTAGAGCGAAGGGTGCTGACGATTCCGTCAAGATCTTTCGGCTCTACATGGAATTTTTCCAACTGCTTCCGCTTGATCACACTGGAAATACAGCTTCCGTCAAAATGAAGTTCTGCATCCATCAGAGCCTTTCCCAGAATCTGCTGCTGTGCAAACGTGCGTATGTAAAAGGTCTCATCCACGATCCTTGAATAATCAATGCCCTTATCCATCAGTTTTCCTGCGATCTCCATGGTTTTTGAAGACGTACAGGAATACTGGAACACACCGGTGTCATGCACGATTCCGAGATAAATGCACTCTGCGATCTCCTTTGTGATCTTACTTTCATCCATCAGCTGATATACCAGCTCTGATGTGGAACTTGCATTCGGAAAAATATAATTAAAATCTGCAAAAGACTGGTTGCTGATATGATGATCCACACAGAAGGTGCTTTTTGCCACCTCAAAATACTGCCCGGACAGTCCCAGCCGTCCCACATCACCGCAGTCTAATGCGATAAACAGATCATATTCTTTCTTTCCGTCTGTCGGTTTCATGTGACGGATCTTGTCTGCATTTTTCAGGAACAGAAACTTCTCCGGAATCGGCTCCAGATACAGATCTGTCATAATGTCCGGATAATTATCGCGAATGTAGTTGTATACAGCAAGACAGGAACCTACGCAGTCACCATCCGGCCGGATATGACCGGATATGGCAACCGTAGTGATCCCATCCAGATATGAATCTAATGAAATCATGCTCATCCTCTTATTCTTCCTCTTTACCGCCTGTCAGTGCATCAATCTTTTTGGACATCTCAATACCATACTCAATGGATTCATCCAGAATAAATCTCAGTTCCGGTGTATTTCTCAGATTCAGGGACTGCGCCAGGCAGCGGCGTGCATAGCCGGCTGCATTTTTCAGTCCTGCGATCGTATCTTCTTTTTCTTTTTTGTCACCAAGAACACTGATATATACTTTACAGGTCTTCAGATCCGGCGCAACCTGCACCGCTGACACTGTGGTCAGCGGATGGATACGCGGATCTTTGATCTCATTGCGGATAATGGTTGATAATTCGCGCATTACCTCTTCGTTTAAACGGGTATTCTTAATACTGTTTTTTCTCATATTCTGTCATCTCCAGCCTATCTCGGTACTTCTACCATCTTATATGCTTCTACGATATCAAACTCTGCGATATCGTTAAATCCTTCAAATACAAGACCGCACTCGTAGCCTGCTTTTACTTCCTTGACATCGTCTTTGAAACGTTTCAGGGATGCCAGATCGCCCTCGAAGATCTGTTTGCCTTCTCTTGTGATACGAACTTTACAGTTACGCTCAAATACACCATCCAGAACATAGGAACCTGCAATGTTGCCGACACCGGAAGCTTTGAAGATCTGACGTACTTCTGCATGACCGATGACTTTCTCCTCGAAGATCGGATCCAGCATACCTTTCATGGCAGCCTCGATATCCTCAATAGCTTTATAAATAACGGAGTACAGACGGATGTCTACTTTCTCCTGCTCGGCTGTTGCTTTTGCCGTTGCATCCGGTTTTACGTTAAATCCGATGATGATCGCATTGGATGCGGAAGCCAGGGAAACATCAGACTCGTTGATGGCACCAACGCCGCCGTGGATTACTTTTACAACAACTTCCTCGTTGGAAAGTTTGGTCAGACTCTGTTTTACTGCCTCTACGGAACCCTGAACGTCTGCTTTTACGATCAGTTCGAGTTCTTTTAAGTTGCCTGTCTGGATCTGTGAGAACAGATCATCCAGAGACATTCTGGATCTGGTCTCCTCCAGCATCTTCTCTCTGTTCTGAGATACAAAAGTCTCTGCGAAGCTTCTTGCATCTTTCTCAGAATCACATGCCACAAATACTTCACCGGCATTCGGAACACTGTTCAGACCAAGGATCTCTACCGGAGTAGAAGGACCAGCCTCTTTCACTCTTCTTCCCTTGTCATCGATCATGGCACGGACTTTGCCATAGCTGCTTCCTGCTGCGATCGGCTCACCGACTTTCAGTGTACCTTTCTGAACAAGAACCGTTGCAACAGCACCACGGCCTTTATCCAGCTGTGCCTCAATTACCAGACCACGGGCATTTCTCTTCGGATTTGCTTTCAGCTCCAGAATATCTGCAGTCAGCAGTACCATCTCAAGAAGCTCTGTGATACCTTCACCGGTACGTGCGGATACCGGTACACAGATGGTGCTTCCGCCCCAGTCTTCCGGGATCAGTCCCTGCTCGGCAAGGCCCTGTTTTACATAGTCAATATTCGCACCCTCTTTATCGATCTTGTTGATGGCTACGATGATCTCAATGCCTGCTGCTTTTGCATGACTGATGGCCTCTACGGTCTGCGGCATGATACCGTCATCTGCAGCAACTACCAGGATCGCAATATCGGTGGAATTTGCACCACGCATACGCATAGCGGTAAATGCTTCATGACCCGGTGTATCCAGGAATGTGATCTTCTGTCCGTTGATCTTGACAACAGATGCACCGATATGCTGTGTGATGCCACCTGCCTCACGATCTGTTACATGAGTCTCACGAATGGCATCCAGCAGGGATGTTTTACCATGGTCAACGTGTCCCATGACACATACAACCGGCGGTCTGGAAACCAGTGTGCTTTCATCCTCTTCTTCCTCTTTCAGAAGTTCTGCGATGACATCCACTTTCTCCTCCTGCTCAGCGATGCAGTTGAACTCCAGTGCGATCTCTTCTGCTTTCTCGTAATCGATCTCCTGGTTTACGGTTGCAAGGATACCCTGCATAAATAATTTCTCTACCACTTTGGAAGCCGGCACATCGATACGCTCTGCCAGTTCACGGACAGTCATTACTTCTGGAAGTGCAACGCTGCGAACCTCATCGGTCTTCTTCTCTGCCTGCGGCTGTGGCTGTGCATTCCGTTTTTTATGTCCGGTTTTCTTCTCCAGGTTTACATACTGCTCCTGTTTCCGGTTCTTTCTCTCGTAATCCTGTTTGTTTTTCTTTTTGTTTGCGTGTGTATTTTCTTTTCCACGCAGCTCCTCGATCGGTGCCTTTGCACTGTCACGGTTCATACGTGAGATTTCCTGGTCTAAGCGTCCTCTCGTCTCTCTTGAACGATTCTGACCGTCCTGTCGATTGTTTCGATTACCTCCAAAACTATTACCGCCGCCGCGATTGCCCTGGAAACCTTTTTGATTATTGTTGTCTTTTCTTTCATAACGGCCATTTCTATCACCATTTTCCTGTCGTGCCGGTCTGTCACCGTATCTTCTCTGCGGTCTGTCACCATTGTTGTTACGTGGTCTGTCACCGTTGTTTCTCGGCTGACGGTCTCCGTCGTAACGCGGTCTGTCACCGTTATTTCTCTGTGGACGGTCACCGTTTCTCTGCGGTCTGTCACCATTGTTGTTACGCGGTCTGTCACTGTTATTACGCTGCGGACGGTCTCCGTTACGATCGTTGCGGTCGTTACGGTTTCCATTCGGACGACGATTACCCATCTTACTGTTCTGCGGATTGTATACGGCAGAAATGCTTGCTTTCTTTTTCGGGCGCTCTTTTTTGTCATCGGCGCCGCCCTGCTTGCCATATTTTCCTCTGACAAGTGACACTGCATTGTCTTCCAGTGAACTTAAATTTGTTACCTCTATATTATGTCCGTGAAGGAAATTAATAACCTCCTTCGCGGTCACATCGTATTCTTTTGCAATTTCGTGAACTCTAATTTTTGCCATTCCGGTTCCTCCCTATTCAGTTGTTGGTCTGTTCTCAAGCTGCTTCATGACAGATTTTGCAAATCCCGGCTGCAGAACTGCCACCATAGAGCGGTATTCCTTGCCGATGCAATGACCGAGATCATCTTTGCTTCCGTAAATATACAGAGGCGTCTCATAGAAATCTGTCATATTTCTCATTTTCTTCTTTGTATTATCAGAAGCATCCTCTGCCACGATCACCAGGCTTGCCAGACCGCCTTTTACTGCTTTCTCCACCGCATACTCACCGCTGGCGATACAGCCAGCTTTCTGCGCAAGGCCCAGACTGGATAAAATTCTGTTATTCTGCAATCGTTTTCATCTCCTCTGTCAAATCTGCGACTATTTCTTTTGGTATACTCATTTTGAATGATCGTTCCAATCCGTGATTTTTCACTGCCAGTTCCAGGCATGCCGGATTTTTGCACAAATATGCCCCGCGGCCGTTTTTGCGGCCTGCCGGATCGATACAGAACGTGTTATCCTGCATTTTTAAAACACGGATCAAATCTCTTTTTTCCCGCATTTCGTGACATCCCACACACATGCGCATCGGACTCTTTTTAGTCATTCTCATTATCCTCTTCTGCTGCAAAGTCATCTTCTTCGTAGGATTCCTCATCTGCAGTCTCATCATAAGATGTATCCTCATAATCATCTTCCAGACTCAGATCATCTTCTGTAAACTCTTCATCTTCGTAATCTTCTTCATAATCCATGAAGTCACCGGCTTCTCTCGCCTGTGTCTCACTCTTGATGTCGATCTTGAATCCGGTCAGGCGGGCTGCCAAACGGGCATTCTGTCCCTCTTTGCCGATGGCCAGAGAAAGCTGATAATCCGGAACAACAACTTTTGCCTTGTTCTCCTCTGCATCTGCGATAACGGAGATAACTTTTGCCGGGCTTAATGCATTCTCAATGAGCATAGCCGGATTTTCATTCCAGTTGATAATATCGATCTTCTCGCCGTTTAACTCTTCTACGATGGCATTGACACGGGCACCGTTCATGCCGACACATGCGCCTACCGGATCAACGTCCGGATCGTTGGACCATACTGCCATTTTTGTACGGCTTCCTGCCTCACGGGCAATGCTCTTGATCTCTACGATTCCGTCACGAACCTCTGCAACCTCTGCCTCAAACAGACGTTTTACCAGCTCCGGATGTGTTCTGGAAACCAGTACCTTCGGTCCTTTGGAAGTAGATTTTACATCCATGACATATACTTTGATACGGTCTGTCGGCTCAAAGGTCTCTCCCGGGATCATCTCGTTTTCGCTTAAAACAGCGTCCACTTTACCGAGGTTGATGCTTACATTGTTGCCGATATAACGCTGAACGATACCTGTTACGATATCTTTTGACTTTCCGTAATACTGATCATAGATCACTTTGCGCTCTTCCTCACGGATCTTCTGTAAAATAACGTTCTTTGCGTTCTGTGTGGCAATACGTCCGAAATCCTTGGAATGGATCTCCTCATGGATCACATCGCCCAGTCCGTGTGTACCGTTCATCATCATTGCCTCGGCAAAGCTGATCTCAGTCAGCGGATCTGTCACTTCTTGTACAACGGTCTTCTCTGCCCAGACATGATACTCACATGTCTCAGGATCAATGCTGACTTTAATATTGTCTGCTTTTCCGAAATGGTTTTTACATGCAGTCAGTAAAGAGTTCTCGATTGCTTCCAGAAGTGTCTCTTTGCTGATATTTTTTTCTTTCTCCAAAATTGTCAATGCTTCCAGTAATTCTCTGCTGTCAGAGTTTTTGCTGTTTTTGCTGGTTTTAGCCATTTTTTCTTTTCCTCCTGTTCTTCGAATGCCTAAAAATCAAATGCCAGTCTGATCAGTGCAATTTCATTTTTCTGAAATGTCAGTTCTTCGTCCTCTTCGGTACGGATCGTGACGGTATCTTCTGTATACGCGGTCAGAATTCCATAAAATTCTTTCTGACGGTTGATGGCACGGTAGGTACGGATCTCCAGTTCCTTTCCCATGCTGCGGACATAATCTTTTTCCTTTTTCAGTGGTCTGCCCAGTCCCGGAGAACTTACCTCAAATACATAAGAATCTGCGATAAAATCCTCTTCATCCAGCAGATCGTTCATTCTGCGGGCAACTGCCTCGCAGTCGTTGACGGTAATGCCGCCTTCTTTATCAATATAGGCACGCAGATACCAGGTACTGCCTTCTTTTACATACTCCACATCCACCAGTTCGAAATTCATCTCTTCCATAATAGGAAGCAATAATGCTTCTGTGCGTGCTTCGTAATCTTCACGTTTTGACATATTTGTCACCTTCTTTCTCAGGTTTCACTATAACAACAACGAAGAGTGGACTCACGCCCACTCTTACTACATACAACATATTCTTGTTTATAAGATATCACACTCTTACAAAAGATGCAAGGACTTTTTACAGCTTTCAGACAGATACAACTACAAAAACGGTTGCATTTCATACATGTCATTCGTAAAATAAACTTTGCCGGATTCTAGCCGCATGTGATTTCCCTGCTCATCTGTACGATCAGATCGATGCCATCCCAGATCAGGGAAAAATCCAACGCATGTCCGATCTGTACGATCCGGTCTACACCGGAAACGCCTGCACAGATCAGTTTTTCTGCAAGTTCCGCACACTCCACTTCCTTCACACAGGTTAAGGTCTGACATTTCCTTGTCAAAGCCGGATATAATCCTTCCAGGGTTTCTCCACTGCACTCCAAAAAGAATCCACCCGGAACGGTCAGCTCCCATATAGATTCAGAAAGTTCCGGCAGCTTGACCAGCACAACCTCATTCCCAAATTTCCGAATTTTTACGTTTTCTTTTGTTGCTGCAATGTACATGGCCTGTTCCCACTTCTGCACTGCAAGATGCGCCCCCAGCTCATAATGGCTCTGAATGTAAGACGCCGCTGCGTTCCAGAATTTTTCATGAGCAAGTGCTGCCTGCTCCGGGGATCCTAACCAGTAAAGCAATGACGGCGAAGAGCATGCGTTTTGATCATTCAAATAGGTATCATTATAAAAACCACACACAATGTCCGTCAAATCTTCTTTTTCTAAGATCGCATCTGCCCGCAATACCGCTGCGGAACGGCGATCTGCAAAGGCAAGTTCTGTTTTTCCCGGCTCTAATGCAGACTTTTGAATTTCCTGAATGCTGTGGTCACCGCCCCAGATCACGCGCACCTGACAAAGCCGTGAGAGCGCATCGGTAACCTCTTTTCTATGGCCATAACGAAGGATCACAATCCGTTTCTTCCATTCCGGCTGCACTTCCATCACATGTCTGAGCGCCGATAAGATCATCTGCTCCTGCATCGTCTCATTCTGTGGCAGACGCAACACCACCGGATCTCCTGCCAGCAAAGATGCCACCATACTAAAGGCAAACAGTACCGGAATATTCGATGGCACAATATGAAACGCCACACCTCTGCCGAGCACATTTTTTCCCTTCCATTGACAGACATACTGCTCACGGATGTGACTTAAATTTCCTTTCCTGCACCAGAAAGAAAATGCTGCCAGATCCGCTGCCTGTACACTTTGATTTTCTTTTCGAAGTGCCTGATATAAGGCATCCAGGAAATTGATGGTTTCTTCTGAAAAAGGAATATATGGTCTCTGTTCTGCAAGTTGTTCCAGAACGCTCACATCACCTTGTAAAAATTGAATGGAATTTTGCCAGTTATTATTTCTATCTTCCATAGTTTTCGCTCCTGATTTTATAAATGCTATCCTGTATCATCTGTTTATACCACGCGAATCAGTCTTATAGCATAATCTCGCTAACGTGTTCATTTCTTCTGAAACGTATCCGAACACCCCCGGATCTGCGCATATTTCAGTCTGCCAAACACCTCAAAATATACACCTTTTCGCCCACAGGGACAGTCATCCACACCAAGCAGCCGTCCCTCATCTTCCGTCAGAATACTGTGCCCCGGATAGCTTTCCGGAAGCGTCGACATCACCTGAATAATTCCCCGCTCTCCGACGTCACAGAGAGAAAAATCAGAGACCCTCCGGAACAAAATCCCGGAATAATCAGAAGCATGTAAATGTCCACACTCACATTCCATAAAAATACTGCCCGCCTGCTCTGCCATTCCGTAATAATCATGCACTTTGGTAATACTGCAAACCTGCTGCAGTCTTGCTTTATATTCCTGTTTTGATACCGCCCGGGATACCAGTTTTTTCCATCCGCCCCCATGCACTAAGATGCCCTGTGACAGATCTTTTTCCAAACCGGACTGCTCCAGCGCCAGCACCAGATACTGCCAGATCAGAAACGTAAATCCAAAGATCAGAAAAGGTTCCTTTCCGTACTTTTCCAGAAAGTCATCCAGTGTTTCCAGATCCAGTGACATATCTTCTTTTAATGCGAAGGTACGATATCTACCAAACAGGGAAAATCCACGGATACCTGCCGCTCGCGCCGAAAACTGATGCATTCCGGACAGTGCGGAAGGTGCATCGATCACCAGCATCGGCAGTCTCTTTTTTCCAAGAAAATCTGCACCGATTTTTGCCAGTGCCACCTGCTGACGCGTCCGTGTCTCCCCATCCAGCACGATTCTGGATGCCATGCTGCTTGTCCCGGAAGATGTCACGACTTTATAATCATCTTCCTCATCTGTCGACATGCTGCTCAATGTGATCCGTTTAAATAATCCTGCCGGGAGAAACGGAAGATCACGGTAATGCGTTATATTGGACTCATCAAATCCGAAAGCTTCCAGCATACGGGCATAGGCCGGACAATGTTCCCTGTGATAATGGGTCAGGTCTTTTAACTGTGTGGTGAGTTGTTCATCTTTCTGCGCTTCTTCTAAGGTATACACCTCATGTTCTCTTTGTTCCTCCAAGTTTCTCCCCTCCTTCATGCAAAAATACGCTTTACATTCTTCTACTACTTGTTCAATTAATTCACTTTACAATTTCTTACCTGATAAACAATCAGCTTACTAATTGAAACCCTTTTTATTTCTTCACTTCACCCTGCAATTTACTGTACTGCGTTTTTCCGGAAGCATTTTTCGGAATTTCCGCGATATAATAAGCCTGTACCGCACGATTGCTTATATGCAACCGGTCTGCCAGCAGTTCTGCTACGGTTTGGGCACAAACCTGATCCGTCGTATATATCTGTAAATGATCGTCCGTTCCCACACACACAAATTCACAGTCAACTTCTGCATAGGCTTTCTGTAAAATACGCTCACATTCATCCAGTCCGACACGGATTCCGAAAATCTTCAGAAACCGTTTTTTCCGTCCGACAATATAATAATATCCATCTTCATCAGCTCTTGCTAGGTCTCCGGTATGTAACACACCCTGACGTTCATCGCCGTTCTTTAGATCTGCACGGCATTCCGCCATGCCAAGCGTTACGTTTGGTCCCTCATAGATCAATTCTCCGACACCGGTTGTCGGATCAACGTCTTCCAGATGGAAGGTTCCACCCGGAATCGCAATGCCGATACTGCCGATTTTTTCCAGGCAATGGTCTGCCGGCAAATAACTCATCCGAGCAGTTGCCTCGGTCTGGCCATACATCACCACAAATTCAATGTCATGCGCTTTCGCCCAGGTTCCAACCTTCTGCTGCAGTGGTTCCGGCAGTCTGCCCCCCGCCTGCGTCATATAACGGAGATGCTGATACCACGGTTGTTCTTCCGGTTTTAGCGCCCGGTCATCAAACAGATGCAGACGTCGAAACAGTTCATACGTGTATGGGACCCCCACCAGACTGGTTCCTTCTGCTGATTTGAAATAGTCCCAAAATTGCTGCTGTACCACGCTGCTGGTGGTCAGAAGCACACAGGCCCCCGCCTGAAAATGACTGTTCAACACGGACAATCCATAGGTATACTGCATCGGCAGGCAGGTGATCGCGCGCTCTGACTCTGTCAGTTTTAGATATTCCATGATCGACACTGCATTGCTTTCCAGATTCTGCCGTGACAGGCGCACCAGCTTCGGGCTTCCGGTACTTCCGGAGGTTGCCAACAGCAATGCCAGTTCCGGATACAGTTCACATTCTGGTGCTCCGGTCTGATATAAGACATACTCTGCTTTTTCATATACGATTGCGCAATTTTCCACATCATTTTTAGGGAAATCTTCGTTGCCTGTGTTCTGTTTTTCCGCTAAACAGCCCGGCTTCCATGTCTCTGCACTTTTCTTCGGCATCCATACATACTCCGGTTGATACCGTTCATACATTTCCTGCAGCAGCGTTTCATCCAGCTCAGCATTCAGCAACAAGGGTACTGCCCCTGCATTTAAGCATCCCAGATATCCGATCACCGCATCCGGTGTATTTTCACATAATAAAAAAACAAAGCTGCGCTGGCGGACTGCACGTCTGAATTCTGCAATCTGCTCACGCAGCTCACCGTATGTAATGCAAATGCCTGTATCCGTCTGCAATGCAGGACGGTCTGCAGGTTTTAATTCCATATCAAAATACATTGTCATACCTTCTTTATTATTTGCTCATATCCACGCCAAGTTTTTCCAAAATCTCAATTCCTTTGCTGTAAGTGCTGAAAGATGTGATGTCCAGTGTCTCAAAGAACACACCAAATGCTTCCTCCAGATCAGCTACCATGTCTACATGACGAACAGATTCCCATCTTTTAAATCTATTATACACAAGCACATCATCGTTCAGATCTTCGTCTGTTGCCTGTAAATTTCTTTTTAAAATTTTGTTATATTTCTCAAGATTTGTCATTGTCTTATCCTCATATATTTTATGCTATTCTGATTTTTCCTTCATTGCCAGTGTAATTACACCGGCTGCAGCACGTCCCGCATCTGTTTTCGCCGTCACCCTGCAGTCATACATACCATTTCCTGCGTCTGATAGTAACTGTGCGCTCAGATACAAGCGTTCCCCCGGATATACCGGATGGTAAAACCGCATCTGGCTTACCTGAAAAAATAATGGCAGTTTTCCACGGTTCTGCTCCGAAAGCAATAACAGGATGTCTGCTGTCTGTGCCATACTTTCCATAATATAAATGCCCGGCAAGATCGGCTGTTCCGGAAAATGTCCCTGAAAGATCTGCCAGTCCTTCTGTATGTCCACTTCCGCCTCGATTCGATCCGGTAATTGGAGTTTTGTCACACGGTCTACTAAAAGTAGCGGTTCTCTGTGCGGCAAAATTTTCTTAATTTCTTCTTTTTCTATCATTTTTATTTTTTAGCTTCTTTTCTCTGGCGCATGATCTGCCGTGCCTGCGCGATCAGATCATCGCTGACACCTGTCACCAGCACAACATCCTTCAGTTCCGGAAACGCTTCTTTCAACTCTGTGTTTACCAGGTTTTCCAACGTCAGCTCTGCAGAAGGACATCCGCTGCACTGTCCACGCATTCTCACATGAAGCACACCATCTTCAATTTTCTCAATCTCGATATCGCCTCCATGCTGAGCCAGGTTCGGGCGCACCTTTTCATCCAAAACCTGTTCAATTTTGCTAATTTCCAATTCTCCCATGGTGGTTCCTCCTCATAATTGATATATTCTTTTACCCTTTATCTCTTATTATATACCTGCATTCGTTTCCACATAAATAGAAACAAATGCAGGTACGATCATTATCTGCTGATGACCTCATAATTCATGCAGATCCATCAGTGCTATAATATATGTAGCTTTGGAATCAGAACTACTCCTCGATATGTGCGATTGCTTTTGCAAGCTGTTTCTTCATACCAAGGTTACCCTGACGGGCGATCATGATACGCTGAGCCTGCGGAGAACCTGCACCATGCATGGACTCTGTACGATATCCAACGGCTGCTGTACCAAGAGAAAGGTTCTCGATCAGACGAAGGATTCTCAGACGGTTCTCTGTTGTTACATCAGCAACGCCTCTTAAGTATTTGTCAATGTATTTGCCAAGTTTCTCGTCGCGGAAGTCTTTCTCTGCCGGAGCGGTAACCATCAGGCCGCCTGCGATATCTTCTGCCAGACGAACGATCTCATATGGGAAACGTGTAACGTTCTGTTTACATACGTTTGCAAGAAGCAGGTTGATGATGTATGCGCCGGACTCTGTAGCGGTACCCTCTGTGGAGCAGGCAAGACCACAGCAATATAATGTCTCATTTAAATGTGTCATCTCAATAAGTTTATCTTTTACTGCGGAAGCTTTTGCAACACCGTTATACTCAGCTGCAACTGCTGCTGCACCGATGAGGACATCACCAACACCAACTTTACATCCGCCGTATGACTGACGATGGTAACCTGCGAAACGCTCTACCAGCATTCCGGCAAACTCAGATTCGCCATTCATAAAGATACGGTCATTCGGTACAAATACATCTTCGAAAATAACCAGAGCCTCTACACCACCGAATTCAGAATTTCCAACATCCATCTGTGTACCTTCTAGTTTTCTTGTATCACAGGACTGGCGACCAATGATCATAAAGATACCTTCAGAATCAACCGGTACTGCGAAGGATACTGCATAGTCTTTGTCATCCGGTCCCATAGCGATAGTCGGCATAACGATTACTTCGTGGGAATTACAAATACCTGTCTGATGTGCTTTTGCACCACGTACAACGATACCGTCCGGACGGCGCTCTACTACGTGTAAGTACATATCCGGATCTTCCTGCGCATGAGGAGCTTTGGAACGGTCACCCTTCGGATCTGTCATAGCGCCATCTACGGTTAAATCGTTTGTTGCACAGTAGTTCATAAATTTTTTGAAATTCTCATGATAAGATGTACCGTATTTTTTATCAATTTCATATGTTGTGGAGAACTCTGCATTGAATGCATCCATACCTACACAACGCTGGAAACAGGCTGCGGTCTTCTGACCCAGAAGTCTCTGCATTTTTACTTTGTTTTTCAGATCTTCTGTGCTCTGATGAATGTGTGTGAAACGGTTGATCTTCTCGCCTGTAAACGGAGAAGTTACTACCATCAGATCCTGATACTGCGGATCCTGAGCCAGATCGTAAGTCATTCTTACGGAATTTAAGGATGGACGAAGGATTGGGTTGTCCACCGGATTCTCTACCTTCTCACCGAACATGTAAATCTCCATGTTCATTTTGCGGATACTTTCAATGTACTGTTCACCTGTCATAAGTGCCATTTTGTTTTACCTCCATTTTTGCATTTTAGATTGCGTTTTTGCATCACATTTTTGTTTATGATGTAATTATACATCATTATATGTATTTTTGCAATTATAAGGTTTCACAAAATATCAGACAAATTTAAAACAAGGACCGCCGTTTGCGCTCATTTCACTGTACAATGTGCACAAACAACAGTCCTTTTTGTATTTTAAACCTGTTTTTTTACTTATTTCTTTTTTTCATTTTTCATGAGTCCAAGCTGCTCATATTTTTGTCTTTTCCGTACAAATGTGGAACTGTCCATGCCAAGGCTTGCCGCCGCCTCACGGATATTTCCATATCTCTGGAACGCATGCTCCAGATATCCGGCTTCAAATTTCGCAACTTCCATTTTCAGATCTGTCTGATCCGGATACGTAAACATTTCCTTACGCTGCCCCACTTTTTCCACCTGATCATGTAGAAACAGATCCTGTACACTGATCACATCACCGGCACTGATAATGGCCGCCCGCTGCACCAGATTCCGCAATTCCTGAATATTCCCCGGCCACGGATACGCACTCAGACACTGATAGCTTTCCCTGTCAAAATGCTTATCCTGATCCGTCTTGTAATTATATTGATTAAGGAAAAAATCGATCAATGGTATGATATCCTCTCTGCGTTCCCGCAACGGAAGCACTTCCACAGAAAACAACGAAAAATGCTGCAAAAGCTGCCGGTTGATGCTGGACATCTGTTCTAACTGCGGAATCGAATATCTGCTTCCTACGATCATTCGGATATTCAACTTCTGCAGGTATCCTTCTTTCATGACACAGCATCTGTCTCTGAGCAGGGCAAGCAGATCCCCCTGAATATCCTCCGGCATATCGGCCAGTTCCTCGATATACAGCGTACCGCCATCTGCACTCTCAAGCAGCCCGATCTGCGGCTCATGCTCTGCATTTCCTGGTGTTCCAAACAAATAAGTCTCCAGATCTCCCTTTGGAACCGCTGTAAAATCAACACGCAGAAAAGCAGCTTCCGAGCGTTTGGAATGTGCATGGATATACTTTGCCATCCGGCATTTTCCGGATCCCTTTTCTCCCCAGAGCAGTACCGGCATATCTACCGGTGCCACCTTATTTGCAAACTCCACCAGTTTTCTGCTCGCTTCCGCAACTGCCACCAGTTCCACATCTCCGTCCAGTTCCCTGCGCATGCGTTCCAGTTCCTGCATATACCGGCGGTTCTGCTGTTCCTTGCGCTGCAGTTCTTTGCGGATCGAATAAATTTCTGTAATTTCCCGCACCAGCGTTACCACCATGACCAGATTGGTATGGTCCTCCCCGTCAAACACAGGCGTACTCGTGATCACTGCACGCTTTCCGGTACGAAAGATCTGTTCACTGGTCACCGGCTCCCCGCTCTGCAGTACCGCCAGCGTACCACTCATGGAAATGACTCCTGCCTCCACCAGATCCTTCATATTTTTCCCGATCA
This sequence comes from Lachnospiraceae bacterium, assembly GCA_022781925.1. GTDB lineage: Bacteria > Bacillota > Clostridia > Lachnospirales > Lachnospiraceae > Eubacterium_I. The sequence continues at coordinate 60,099 of JALESO010000012.1, read as the reverse complement.
TTTCAGATTTTCTCAGACCACTGATCAGCTCATAACTGTGATTCAGATATACCGTATTTGCCTCTCGGTCTGTAATATAGATACCATCATGAAAATTATCCAGAACTGCTTCCAGATAATCTTCCACATGAAAATTTTCAGGATTTCTTCCCTGTACACTCATAAATTTGCTCCTCACTTATTGCAAAAATGCATCATCTGCTTTAATAATACGAATTTTTCTGCATTTTTGCAATAACTTAATCAGAACTTTTTATAAAAAAATGAACTGCATCTTACACAGTCCATTTTTTCTCACTTTTATACTGTTCCATATTTTACCTGACGCACATTTTGCCGGTCAATGTAACCGCATGCCCGCAGTCCACGTTCAATAACTCTGATCCACTCCGGTTCTGTCAGAACCCGTACTGAACTATCATCCAGTTCAATCACATGTTCTTCCGGCCTGTTTTCTGTCTCACAGGTCACTTCATATAAATTCACCCGGCTGATAGCTCCGATTTCTTCTAACAGGTTTACCATACGGTATACGGTGGCCGTTCCAATCTTGGAATCAAGTTTCGATGCTTTATAATAAATTTCTTTGCAGCTTGTGCAATTGCCACTCAGAATTACATCCAGTAAAACCATTCTCTGTTTTGTGATACGACACCCGTTTTCTTTTAACCGCTCAACGATCCTGTCTTTCTGCATCTGGGTCCGGTAATAGTTTTCCGTCTTTTCTAACTCTGTTGCCTGCATATCAGATTTCCTTTCTCTATCTTTTTTTAGTATAAAGCAACGCGTGTTAGGTGCCAATAATGTTTTTTATTTTTTACTTATTTAAGGTAAATATAACTTACGCAAAAAACTCCCCAAAACCGATACCATTTAAACTACCGGTTTTGAAGAGTTTTTCATTTTTCTTTCTGCGAAAGAATGTACTGGCACCCTTTCTGATTCTTCTATTAGTTATACTTTTTATGCACCAAGCAGCGCGCAGTAGAACTCTGCCGCACAGGAAAATGTCTCCTGTCGAATTGGCGCAATGATTTCACGCACACTCAAGTACTGATCGGTATCTACTTTAACGCACTCATTGCCAATCTGCTCCAGAATCTCCTGTTTGCTGATGGGATAAGAAATATCTGCCATCCGCTTGTGTAATAAATGTAACATTCCTTTAAACTGTGCCATCGTTTTCACCTCGCTTGTAAGCTGCGTAATCCGAAGTATCCAGACCTTTTCCTGCATATGGATGGCTGGAAGCACCACGATGTGCATAGGAATACATCGGTGCGGAATGAACCGCCTGACTGCGCATTGCATCGATAATCCCCGGATACAGATCCGCCTTGATCATGGACGGTGCTCCGTTTGCACCCTCACAGATTATATTTCCATCCGGTCCCAGGATCATGCTGCGTCCAAAGCAGGAAAAGTTCTCATTTTCTGCGGTTCCGGAACAGTTGACTGCAACCACATACACCTGATTAAAATAGGCTCCGGATTTGTTGGTGATCTCCCAGGCATTCTGCCAGGGATCCATATAGTGGGTCGGCCGGATGATCACATTTGCCCCCTGCACGGCAGCCTCTCTCCACATCTCCGGATAATCGCCATCCGCACAGATGATAATACCAAGCTTTGCGCCTTTCGGTCCATCGCATACGGTACAGCTACGTCCCGGTATGGAACCCTCGAAAGGAATCCACGGATTCATCTTGTCATAGCGGTGAATGATCTCGCCTTTGTCATTGATCACAACTGCCGTATTCGTATAATTATTCTGTTCATCCACCCGAAGCAAGAAATCAAAGACGCCGTACACTTCCAGTTCCGCACATTTCTCCTGAAACCTTCTGATCTGCGGACTGTCCATGGTAAGCAAAGCATTTTCCCAGCCAAACTGCGGAAAGCCCTGAATGCACGCTTCCGGTGCCACAAACAGATCAAAGCCCGGGAATCCGCCGGATGCCCGATCCATGAAAGAAAGCAGCACGTCTGTATTGCGGTCCACATCTTCCATGCTCATAGCACCGATGGGTGCATACTGTGCGCCCACCACCGTCAGGCATTCTGTCTCGATTTTTCCATTGATTCCAAATACATTTCCTCTGTTCATACTTTGTACCCCTCTGCTATCCTTCCTATGATCCGCTTTATATTCGCATTCATACATTAACAATACTATATTATCATTAACAGCAGCATACAGATAGGAAGTTTATCTGACAAGCTACTTCTATTTTTCTTTATCACAGATCTTGCTTCCGATAAAATAAATGACACATGCCGCAACGATAGAGTTAATGGAACCAATACCAACCGGTACTTTCAAACCGATGATGGCACCTGCAATAACAGCGATGATCGCATACCATTTTACGGTTTTCATGTTTGTTGTATCATTTTCCAGATAACGTCTCTGATGCATGAAGTAATCTGTGATCACCACACCACCAACCGGCGGAATTGCATATCCCATGAATGTCAGCCAGGAAGTAAAGTTGTAATATAACCATACAGAAGCTACGATTCCGATAATACCACTGACAAGAACCATTTTCTTTTTGGAGCAACCTGTGATGTTGGAAAGTCCAAGTCCGCAGGAATATAATCCGTTATCTGCTGTGGTCCAAATATTTAATCCAAGTACAATAATGGCCGGAAGCGCTAATCCCTGTGCGATCATAATATAGAAGATATCCGCCTGTCCTGTTACGGAGCCACCTACGGCACCGAATACAAACATCAGAGAGTTTCCAACAAAGAATGCGATAACAGTCGCAATAACTGCGATTTTCTTTGTTTTTGCAAAACGTGTATAGTTCGGGGTTGTTGTACCACCGCTGACAAAAGAACCTACCACCAGTGTGATGGCTGTGGCCAGTGTGATCGGATTCTGCGGCTCTGCTGCAAACAGACCACCAAGTCCGCCCATGGAAGATACGCCAAGTCCTACGGAAATGCATCCCAGGATACCGACTGCCGGAACTGCGATCCAGCTTACGATCTCCAGAGATTTAATACCAAAATAAGCAGAAGCTGTCATAAGACCACCAGACAGAATAACAAGAACTACCACCGGAATGCCTGTCAACTCTGCGACCGGAATGGAAAACATTGCGATACCTACGCCAAACCATCCCATCTGTGTAAAGGTAATAATTGCGGAACAAAGCCAGGAACCTTTCTTTCCGAAAGCATGTCTTGCCATCAGATCCAGGGTAAGTCCTGTCTTGCATCCCATAAATCCAAGGATTCCTGTATATACACCAAGAATCGCATTACCGATAAGCAATGCCCATATAAATTTTGTCATGTTCAGTCCGATACCAAGCTGGCCGCCGACACTCATGCTGGCGGAGAAAAAGGTAAAACCCATCATGATCATAAACATTGGAAGAAAACCTTTTCTCGCGCTGTCAGGTACCGCCTGAAGCTCATAATCCTGCTGTTTCTCATTTGTCTGGTTGTTTTCCATAACATCCTCCTGCTCTTTCTCTCTATTCTGTTTTTTCCGCAAAAAAGGTGCCGAGAGTATTTTTAAGCAACATACTCTGGCACCTTTGCCGCTCTAAAATATAGCACGGCAGGTATACTATGTCAAGGAAATATCAATCCTTGATGTATTTTTTTCTAATGTTATATATAAGAAAACCTTCCCCCTCGTAACGGTTCCTTATGGTCTCTGACCCATGCCGCCTTCCAGTGTCAGTGTCTCACCATTCATGTATTTGAAGTCCGGAGAAGCAAGCTGTACACAAACACGACCGATCTCTTTTTCCACATCGCCGTAATGTCCTGCAGGCGGCATTTTTACATTTGCCTTGAAGGCTTCCGGATAAGCTTTCTCAAAATTCTCCAGCTGAGCTGTCCATGCCAATGGGCATACGATATTGACATTAATGCCGTCTTTGCCCCACTCCGTTGCTGCTACTCTGGACAGGCCTCGGATACCCTCTTTGGCTGCTGCATAGGCACACTGTCCATAATTACCAAACAGTCCTGCACCGGATGCGAAATTGACTACGGAACCCTTTGTCTCCTTCAGATACGGATAACATGCTTTCATATAGTAGAATACTGCATATAATCCGGAGTAAAGTGCCAGATTAAACTGATCTGTGGTATGTTCTTCCAGTGGAACGCCGGATGCGGAAGCCTGTGCATTGTTGATCAGCACATCAATTCGTCCAAAGGTATCAATTGCCTGTTTTACTACGTTCTGTACAATCGCCTCATTGTCAGCACCTGCAGATACATCTGCCTGAACCGGAAGCACTTTAATTCCATATAAACGCTCTAGCTCCTCTTTTGCATCTTCCAGTTTCTTTACATTACGTCCGGTCAGCACCAGATTTGCGCCCTCTTTTGCATACGCTGTCGCAATACCGTATCCAATGGATCCGCAGCTGCCATCACTCAATACAGCGCGGCCTCCTCCTGTAATAATTGCAGTTTTTCCTGTTAAAAATCCCATAATTGTTTCTCCTTTCCTGTAACTCTCAAGCGTTTGTATTGTATTTTTTTCAATACATCGTCACTGAGATACAGTGTAACAAAACAATTATGGGATTTCAAGTGTTTTTTCTTTATATTTGCTTATTTTTCAGACAATTCGAAACTTTTACTGATGATATGATTGCCAATTCTTATCATACATTCATTTTTGTCTCAATTATTTATGCTGTCTGGCAAAATAGTCTTTCACCAGTTTTACAACCGTACCCGATAACAGGAACAATGCGATCAGGTTCGGAATCGCCATCAGGCCGTTGAATGTCTCTGCAATACTCCAGAGCATACCAAGATCCATGGTTGCGCCGACGATGGCTACCAGCGCGTAAACCACCATAAACGGTTTTACCCATTTTTCCGAAGACAGATACTCCATACAGCGCGCACCGTACAGTCCCCATCCGATAATCGTGGAGAAGGCAAAACAGCAAAGTGCAATGGCTGTAAAAATAGATACCCAGTTACCGTATGTAGCCGTAAATCCGGAAATCGTCAGTTCCGCGCCTGCATCTGCACCGTATCCTACCGGGATTCCGCTGCACAGAATAACCATAGCCGTCAGGGTACAGATCAGGATTGTATCTGTAAATACTTCGAAAATACCGAACATACCCTGTTTTACCGGTTCTCCGGTATCTGCGCATGCATGGGCGATGGAGCCGGTACCAAGGCCGGCTTCATTAGAGAAAATTCCACGAGCCACTCCTTTTTTCATACTCAGGAAGAAACTTCCTACAATACCACCGGTCACAGATGACGGATGAAAGGCTCCGTCAATAATGGAATGAAACACACCCGGTACACGGTCGATATTTAAAATAATAACACCAAAAGCAAGCACGATATATAACAGTGCCATAAACGGGATCAGACGCTCGGTAACACGGCCGATACGTTTTACGCCGCCAAGCAGGATCATGGCTACCAGAACAGCAACGATAATTCCGATCACCAGATTGATAACTTTCGTAGAATCTTCCGGAATGATATGGAAATTCAGTAATGCGGAATCAATGGCGGTTGTGATGGTATTTACCTGTGTGGCATTACCGGTTCCGAATACCGTCAGCACGCCAAATAATGCAAACAGAATTGCCAGCCAGTGCCAGTGTTTTTTCAGACCGTTTTTAATATAATACATCGGACCGCCAACCCAGTCTCCCACTGCATTTTTCTCACGAAAATGTACCGCAAGGGTTACCTCGGAAAACTTGGTACACATGCCAAGCAGGGCGGAGATCCACATCCAGAATACCGCACCCGGACCGCCGATGGCGATCGCACCGGCGACACCGGCAATATTTCCGGTTCCAACAGTTCCGGCCAGAGCCGTACAGACTGCCTGGAACGGAGTCATAGCTCCATCAGAAGCATCTTTTTTGTCAAAGATTTTTCCAATGGTCTGCTTCATTGCATAGGGAAATTTACGGATCTGCAGGAATTTTGTCCGCACACTTAAGAGCAGACCGACTCCGATAATGCAGATCATGGCAGGAACACCCCAGATGAAATTATTCACCACGGAGTTCACCGATCTGATAATGTCTAACATTTTTTCAACCTCTCAACTCATTTGTATTCTGTCTGTACCCAGACAGACTTACAAAGTATAGCACACTTTTTTTACAATGTACAGATTTTAAAACAAAGAGAACTGTATACAATGTTATTTTCTTTTACTTCTATGAAAGAAAATGATTCCATTTTGTCTCCGCGGCTAACAATCGCCTGCGAAGAAAAAATGGAATCATTTTCTAATTTACACAGTGGAATAACAATTACAGTGCAAAAATGCACAGACAATTACTCCTGCTTTCCGGCATAATAGAATCCATGATAATTTCCATTGATCCTGTAATATGCTTCTTTTTCTTCATACATAAGGGCATCTGCCTGCTTCAGCATATCTTCCAGATCTTTCGGCTGCTTCCTCCAGAGCATTCCCATTGATATACTTATCCTCTGTCGCTCAATACTGCTGCGCAACCGCTGCATTTCCTCCTCAAACTCCTGCTGTTTTACATCTCTGATCACGATTACAAACTCATCTCCACCGATACGGAATGAATTTTCCGGAAAAAACTGCAAAATACAGGATGCCGTTTTACGGATCATACGGTCTCCCGCCTCATGTCCATACCAGTCATTGATCTTTTTCAGACCATTCAGATCAATAAACGCAACACCGATACTTTCACAATGATTTTCCTGATATTCGTTTACGGTTTCCATATATCGGTTTCGATTGTAAAGTCCGGTCAGCATATCCCGGTAACTTAGGAAACGCAAATATTCCTTCTCTTTTTTCTTCATCAGACTGTTTGTGATAAAAAACTGCAGCGATGACAGCAACGTAGCATCTTCATTATGATTTCTCGGATTATCAATTCCCATAAATCCGATGATCTGATTGTCTTTGCTCAGGGGCACTGCCAGAAGCTGATCGATATTCTGCACCGCCAGGATCTCATAGGTCGGTGTTCCCTTTTCCTGCTCCAGATCCGCCACATAATAGACCTTGGACTCTTCAAACTTCTTCATCCAGGTAGAAATGGTACTCAATGGAATTTCCTGCAAGTTATCAATCTGTCTGGAGACATGCTCTTTGGTACACTCATAAGTATTGTATGTAACCTGGCGGATAGGGTCAATTCTGAAAATATATGTCCGGTCTGCATCAAAATAGTCGTTGATAATGCCAAGCAGATTCTGTATTGCCTGATCAATATTGTCACCGGAGGTCAGTTCCGTGACACAACGGTTCAGCATTGTAGAAATCTCCAGCCTTTCAGCCGTCTCTTCCCTGCTTCTGATCAGATTTTCCAGTTCATGATTCTGCTCCTTCGTGATCATAACAAACATCAGGATCATTGCGATCCCAATGGACATATTGATCAATGCTAGACCATAATATCGTATCTGGATCATCATGGCACTCAAAGGAAATACCATATAAAATATCATGGAGCCAAGGATCGACTTGCTGATGTTCTTCCGATATTGGATCAGCAGAGACAGTTCTACCAGCACTGCCAGCACCGGAACGATCAGGGAAACAAAGAATCCATCACTGCGATGATAGATATTCTGTGCATCTATCAGATAATACAGATGTAAAAACGGCGAAACTGCCGACAGAATGATCCCTGCGATCAGGACGCATCTGTTCAGTTTTATTCGAAAAATTTTCGTCCGGTCTGATTTTGCAAACAGATAACAGATCACATATTCATGGAAAAACAATAGGATCACATTGATCAGTGCAAACAGAAGGAAGTTGCCGATCTGCAGGATCACGGTATACCCAGCTCCCGGACAGCCATCAAACATAGTCGCCAGTGCATCGCTCATTAACAGTACCGCCGTCGTTATCTGCATGCAAAGCATCCATCTTCGCTTTTCTCTGTTATAATTTTTACTCAGAAACATGCACAATGCAGCAATCATACTGAAAATGCTTCCCCATATCAAAAATGCAATGTCCATATAGTATATTTCAGACATATCCGTCTCCCCATGTTATTATTTATTTTTCCACTCAAGCAGGATTTCATCAATAATGGCAAAATGCTCTTTCAATGCCAGAATTCCGTCCTCCCGGTTATGCTCCCGCAACGCTCTGACCATCCGATGATGGCAGGCATTCAATGCCTCTTTTCCGGATTCTTTCCGAATGATCTCCCGGCGCAGATCTTTGACAAACTCATCGATCACACTGGAACATGCTTCCAGAATATCCAGGATCAAAATATTTCCCGATGCTCTTGCCAGTGTATAATGGATCTTCTTGTCCAATTCATTATTGACGCTGGCATCTGTGCTCTTATCCAGCTTATTCACGCAATCCTCCATCAGACTGATCTCTGCTTCGGAGGCATGATCCAATGCCAGTGTAAAGGCCAGCCGCTCCAGAGAATAACGGATCTGGCTGAGCTGTATATAATCAATCTGATCCATGGCAAACATCATCCCCATGGTTTCCTCCAGACTGCTCTGAAAATCGCAGGTAATATAATTGCCGGATCCCTGCTGGGAAGAAATAACACCTGTCATATCCATAAAACGAATGGCTTCCCGGACGGAATTACGGCTGATGCCCAGTTCCTCCGCGATCTCCCGCTCCGGTGGAAGCTTTTCTCCCGGTTTTAAGTCTCCCGCTATGATTTTTTTCTTAAAATAGTCTACGACTATCCCATAGGTCTTCTGATTTTTAGCCACTGTATCTTAATCCTTTCATAAAAATAGGCATACCACGCAAAGTGATATGCCTATTATAGTTCAATTAGTCAAATGAATCAACTATATATTCTATTTCTCATCAGCGATTGCTGCCTGTGCTGCTGCAAGACGAGCGATCGGTACACGGAACGGTGAGCAGGATACATAGTCAAGTCCGATCTTATGGCAGAACTCTACGGAAGAAGGATCTCCGCCGTGCTCTCCACAGATACCGCAATGTAATGTCGGGCGAACCGGTTTACCAAGTTTTAATGCCATCTCCATCAGTTTACCAACGCCATCCTGATCCAGTTTTGCAAATGGGTCATTCTCAAAGATCTTAGCGTCATAGTAAGCATCCAGGAATTTACCAGCATCATCACGGGAGAAACCGAATGTCATCTGTGTTAAGTCGTTTGTACCGAAGCAGAAGAATTCAGCCTCTGTTGCGATCTCGTCAGCTGTTAATGCTGCACGCGGAATCTCGATCATTGTACCAACTTCGTATTTCAGATCAACACCTGCTGCTGCGATCTCAGCGTCAGCTGTCTCAACAACGAATTTCTTAACATATTTTAACTCTTTGATATCGCCTACTAACGGAATCATAATCTCCGGTACCAGGTTCCAGTCCGGATGAGCTTTGGATACGTTGATTGCTGCACGGATAACTGCTTTTGTCTGCATTTTAGCGATTTCCGGATATGTTACAGCAAGACGGCATCCACGATGTCCCATCATCGGGTTGAACTCTTTCAGGCCTTCGATGATAGCTTTGATCTGCTCTACGGATTTACCCTGAGCGTCTGCCAGTTTCTTGATGTCCTCTTCCTCTGTCGGAACGAACTCATGAAGTGGCGGATCAAGGAAACGGATTGTAACTGCTTCGCCTTCCATTGCCTCGTATAACTGCTCGAAGTCACCCTGCTGATATGGTAAGATCTTCTCAAGAGCTACTTCTCTCTCTTCTACTGTATCTGCACAGATCATTTCACGGAAAGCGTCAATTCTGTCGCCTTCGAAGAACATATGCTCTGTACGGCAAAGTCCGATACCTTCTGCACCAAGCTCACGAGCTTTCTTAGCATCTGCCGGTGTATCAGCATTTGTACGAACTTTTAATTTTCTGTATTTGTCAGCCCAAGCCATGATTCTTCCGAACTCGCCGGCGATTGTAGCTTCAACTGTCGGGATTGCTCCGTCATAAATGCAGCCTGTGGAACCATCAAAGGAGATTACATCACCTTCATGATACTCTTTTCCTGCAAGTGTAAATTTCTTATTCTCTTCATCCATAATGATGTCGCCGCATCCAGATACACAGCAAGCACCCATACCACGGGCAACTACTGCTGCATGAGATGTCATACCACCACGAACTGTCAGGATACCCTGAGAAGCTTTCATACCTGTGATATCTTCCGGTGATGTCTCAAGACGAACCAGAACGACTTTCTCTCCTCTTGCAGCCCATTCAACAGCATCATCAGCTGTGAATACGATCTTACCACAAGCAGCACCTGGAGCAGCGCCCAGAGCTTTTGCGATCGGTGTAGCAGCTTTTAATGCAGCTGTATCGAATGTCGGGTGAAGCAGGGCGTCAAGGTTACGCGGCTCGATCATAGCTACTGCCTCTTTCTCTGTTCTCATTCCCTCATCTACCAGATCACAAGCGATCTTTAATGCAGCCTGAGCTGTTCTCTTACCATTACGTGTCTGTAACATGTAAAGTTTTCTGTTCTCAACAGTGAACTCCATATCCTGCATATCTCTGTAATGATCTTCCAGAGTTTTGCAAACCTGAACGAACTGAGCATATGCTTCCGGGAATTCCTCTTCCATCTTAGCGATCGGCATCGGTGTACGAACACCTGCAACTACGTCCTCGCCCTGAGCATTGATCAGGAACTCACCCATCAGTTTCTTCTCGCCGGTAGCCGGATCACGGGTAAATGCAACACCTGTACCACAGTCATCACCCATGTTACCAAATGCCATAGCCTGTACGTTTACGGCTGTACCCCAGCTGTATGGGATATCGTTGTCACGACGGTAAACGTTTGCACGCGGGTTATCCCAGGAACGGAATACTGCTTTTACAGCTCCCATTAACTGCTCCTTCGGATCATCCGGGAAGTCCTGTCCGATTTTAGCTTTGTACTCAGCTTTGAACTGTCCAGCAAGCTCTTTTAAGTCTTCTGCTGTAAGTTCTACGTCATAAGTAACGCCTTTTTTCTCTTTCATCTCATCGATGAGCTGCTCGAAATATTTTTTGCCGACTTCCATAACAACGTCGGAATACATCTGAATAAATCTACGATAGCAATCCCATGCCCAACGCGGATTATTGGATTTCTCAGCTAATACCTCTACTACTGTCTCATTCAGACCAAGGTTTAAGATTGTATCCATCATACCCGGCATAGAAGCTCTTGCACCAGAACGAACTGATACGAGCAATGGATTCTCCTTGTCACCGAATTTCTTACCAGTAATCTCTTCCATTTTACCAATGTACTCGTTGATCTGTCCCTGAATTTCATCATTAATCTCACGGCCATCCTCGTAGTACTGTGTACAAGCCTCTGTTGTAATAGTGAAGCCCTGTGGTACCGGAAGTCCAAGACCTGTCATCTCAGCAAGGTTTGCACCTTTACCTCCAAGAAGCTCGCGCATGCTGGCGTTACCTTCGCTAAATAAGTACACCCATTTTGCCATTTCTAATTCCTCCTAAAATATACATTGTGTTTTGCAAGCAGATTCGACATCCGCTGTTTTTAGCAATTTTTCACATGAAGTTCCTTGTTTTCCCTGAAACTTCGTCTATATTTTACCACAATTTTTATAGATTTCAACCTTTTTTGTGAAATTTCTAACGAAACAATTACCTTTTTTTCACTACCCAACAAGTTGGTGACTATCCGCTCATTTTCCGCTTATATTCGACTATCGTATATTATATATTTTACCCATTATATAACAGGACCGCATCCGGAATTCCGCCACTCCGGATATCGGTCCTGTCATTTTTCTATGCTGATTTTTTTGTTATCCCGCAGTTGCTAGGATGTTACAATATTACGCAGCCACACACCCTTTTTCACCAGTATAAATCCGATGATACATTTGATAAAGTCTGCCGCCTGCACAATGGTATAAATTCCAAGCACCGGTAATGCAGCAAAACGACTGAGCACAAAGGCCAGTGACACGCTCACCACCCAGATAAACACGCTGTCAAAGAAAAAGGTAATGATAGTTCTTCCGCCGGATCGGAGGGTAAAGTACGCCGCATGTAAAAAAGCATTCTGTGGCATAAAGATCGCCGTAATGATAATAAAATATTTCGCCAGTTCCCGGGCTTCCATATTCGTATTATACAGATTCGGAAACAATGGTGCCAGCACCAGCATGACACAGGCCGCCAGTGTACAGCAGAACACAGAAAAGGCGATCATTTTATTATCGGTATCCCGTGCCTCTTTCATCTTTCCTGCACCAAGCAGCTGTCCCACTACGATGGCTACGGAATCTCCCAGCGCAATAAATACGATGTTGAATATATTATTGACTGTATTCGAGATATTCAGTCCGGCTACGACGTTTAATCCACGCACGGAATAACACTGGGTCAGCATTGCCATTCCTGCCGCCCACAGCGTTTCATTCAGAAGCAGCGGTGTTCCCTGGATCAGGATCCGTTTAATGACTGCCCAGGGGATCCGCATGGTACGATACAGCCCCTCCGCAAATACATGTTTCGCCCGATGCCTGTGGGTCCACCCGATAACGATCAGTGCTTCCACGTAGCGGGAGATCACCGTCGCCAGCGCCGCTCCTCTTACACCCATTTCCGGGAAAAACAACATTCCATAAATGAGCATAAAATTAAAAAACAGATTGACCAGCACAGCAACCACACCGGCTTTCATCGGGAGCATGGTTTCTCCGCACTCACGCAGCGTGCTGGCGTAGACCTGCACCATCATAAAGGCCGGCAGTCCCCACACGATAATATCCAGATACTCTCTGCCGTAACGCAGCGTATCAGCCACCTGTGCCGCCGTACCTTCTCCGTTCAGATACATATGGATCAGCGCATCGCCCTTGCTCAGCAGCAATACGATGGTTGCTGTTGTGATAATGATCACCATCCACAGCTTGTAACGCATGGTATTGCGGACACCTTCCTGATCTCCTTTTCCAAAATACTGTGCCGTAAAAATTCCGGCTCCGGATACCCCGCCGAAAATGCACAGATTGTATACAAAAATCAGCTGATTCACAATCGCAGCGCCGGACATCGGTTCTGTTCCGATCCGGCCGATCATAATATTATCCAGCAGGCTCACAAAATTTGTGATACCGTTCTGGATCATGATCGGGATCGCGATTGACAGTACCATCAGGTAAAACTTTTTATCTCCGATAAACTTTCTAAAAAAACTTCTCTTTTCTGTCCTCTCCATCTACCTGACCCCTCATTTGTAATCTTTTTTCAAATAATATCCGATGAGAGATTTATTCTTCCGATGTGATCTTATCTGAGGTATACGGGAAATCCATTTTCAGATCACGGAAATAGTATTCCCGGTCTCTCTCCCCAATCTCTCTGGATACACGGCACGGATTTCCGACTGCGATCACATTTGCCGGAATATCTTTCGTCACAACACTGCCGGCTCCGATGACACTGTTATCCCCAATGGTCACTCCCGGAAGGATCACCGCATTACTTCCGATCCAGACATTTCTGCCAATGTGGATCGGCAGAGAATAATGCGCCACCATCTCACGGTACTCCGGATCTGCCGGATGGCCTGTGGTACAAAGCGTCACGTTTGGACCGATCATCGTCCTGTCTCCGATAAAAATATCACCATCATCCACAACGCTCAGATTAAAATTCGCATAAAAGGCGCCTTCCAGATAGAGATGACAGCCATAGGACATATGGACTCCGTCCTCGATAAACACGCCATCCCCGCATTTCCCCAACAGTCCTTTTAACAGTTCCTGCCGTTTCTCCCGATCATCCGGACGGGTATGGTTATAATCAAACATGACCTCTTTGCAATGTCTGCGCAGTGCATCAAGTTCCTTTTCCTGTTCAATATCTACCGGATCCTTGTGTCCGTGCTCATAAAAAAGCATGCCATTTGCGATTCTGTCTTTTAAATGCATCCTATTATTCCTTTCTCCTGTAAAATCTTTTCCCAATATACTGTTTATCACATAACATAACAATGAATGTTTCCCGTCTGCTCACATACTATTTTTCAAGAACATTTCTGATTCGTTATCAACCTGTTTTCACTCTAAGCATTCAGGCACAGAAATGCCCCCAGATTTCCCCGTTTTCCATGACTGGCTCTATGTGAAAACAACAACTCCGGATTGCAGCAGGTACATACATCCGTCACTTCCAGATGCGCTTTCTGTACCCCTGCATCCAGCAGCACAATCTCATTTGCCTTCCACAGATCCAGCTGATATTTTCCGTTTCCTTTATCAATCAGAAGTTCTGACTCATGTCCCGGAAACACCTGCATAAACTGCTCTGCCACATCTTCGCTGACCTCGTAACAATCCTGGCAAATCGACGGTCCGATGGCACAGTACACATCGGAAGCTTCTGTTCCAAATGCCTCGTGCATAGCTTCCAACGTGCATTTTCCCATACGGGCAACCGTACCACGCCAGCCGGAATGACTCAGTCCAATGGCATGATGTACCGGATCCACGAAATACAACGGTACACAGTCCGCATAAAAGGTTACCAGTGTCAGTCCCGGAATGTCTGTGATCAGGCCATCCACATCCGTATAATCCCTCGGAGAGATCACACCCTTACCTGCATCCGCTTTGGTCACCAGCCGCACATTCGTTGTGTGTGTCTGATCGGAGCACACCAGATGCGCACAGTCTGTCCCCAGGATTTCTGCCACTCTGCGATAATTTTCTTCCACATCCTCTTTTACATCTCCCCGGTTGAAACTGAGGTTCAGACTGGAGAAAATCCCTTCGCTGACACCACCGTATCGTGTGGTAAAACAATGACGGACCTCCCCGGTCTGGTCCAGAAGTGGAAAATGAAACAACGGTACCTGTGCACCGTTTTTCAGCCGATGTGTCTCCAGCCGAAGAGTCTGCACTTCTTCGTTTTTTCGTCTGATCGCTGATGCAATAAAATCTTCCATGCCCTCGTTTTGTTTTTTATCCATCGTATCTTTTTCTGTATAATCTGGTTCTGTATGATTTCTTTGTGTATCTTCTGTCTTTGTATGTTCCATCCATTCACCTTCTCTCGTTTCCAATGCCACACAGGCACATTGTTAGACTCCGCTTCCTGACGCAGTATCTGTCACATTGAAAAAATCCCACAATAGGGAAACGCATCTTCCAGCAGTTCGATCCCATCTGCCGACACCTGCGCCACATCAAAACGGCAGGGCTGATCCATCGGATACCCATAACGTCTCAGATAAAATGCTGCCGCATTGGAAATCCGTTTCTGTTTGCGGAGATCCACTGCCTCACAGGGTTCTCCATAAGCCAGATTACTGCGGTATTTCACTTCCACAAAGATCAGATAGCCGTCTTTTCTGGCAATCAGATCAATTTCTCCGAAGTGGCAGTTAAAATTGCGCTCCACAATGTAATACCCATGCTGCTTCATCCATGCAGCCACCCGCTGTTCCTGTGCAGTTCCGATTTTTCTTGTATTCATCTTTGCCTTTCTACTCTCTCCGGCAAATAACAAGTTCCTGTTTATCTGTGCACCAGTTTTCAAATATATTCCGCTCAAATCATGTGGAATTCAAATCTTCTTCGAATCTCTGAATCTATACGGTAATAAAATTATGTATAAAGCTCCGTCTGTGAATCGGTGTCGCACCATATTTTTTCAGTGCCTCGATGTGTGCCGCAGAGCCATAGCCCTTATTGGAAGCAAATCCATACTCCGGCATCACTTTATCGTATTCCACCATCAGCCGGTCCCTGGTCACCTTTGCGATGATACTTGCCGCACCGATGGAGATACTTTTCGCGTCGCCTTTGATAATCGGAACCTGATAAATATCTACTTCCGGAATGGTCACCGCATCATTCAGCAGCAGATCCGGCTGCGGATCCAGCTTGCTGATGGCTTCCCGCATTGCTTCATAAGTTGCCTGCAGGATATTGATCTCATCGATCCGGGCCGGAGATGCCATGCCGATACCGGTGGCCACCGCCTGCTCCATGATCACATCATACAATTCTTCTCTCTTCTTTTCACTGAGTTTTTTCGAATCATTGATATATAAAATATTACAGTCTTTTGGAAGGATCACTGCGCCGGCTACCACCGGACCTGCCAATGGACCACGCCCTACCTCATCAATCCCGCAGATGAAGGCATAATCCGCATATTTCCGCTCATAGATTTTCAATGCGTCAATACGCAGCAGTTCTTTTTCATATTTTTCCTGCCGTTTCTGCGCCTGTGCCAGCACCGTTTTGACTCCGGCACGTTCATCCGCGGCATATCTCCTGATAAATTCCGGCAGATCGGTATCCGCCGTTGCTTTTAACTCCTCTTTGATCTCACCGATTTTTCTAACTTCCATCTTAGTTCCCCTCCGGCAGTTCCAATGTAATGCGTCCCAGACGTCCGGACCGGAAATCATCGATGACAAGTGCTGCTGCCTTGCTGTAATCAATCTCGTTGCCGCGCTGTACACAGCCACGTTTCTGCGCAATGGCTTCCAGAAGTTCCACCGGACGTTCCACATTCTCGTCCACTTCATAACGGCCTGCCAGTGTACCGGCATAGTTCTCCTTCAGATAAGAGATCAGTTCCAGAGAAAGTTCATCGATATTCAAGATTTCATCCTTGATGGAACCGATCAGCGCCAGACGCAGTCCCACCATCTGATCGTCAAATTTCGGCCAGAGGATTCCCGGTGTATCCAGCAGTTCCACATCTTTATTCAAACGGATCCACTGTTTTCCTTTTGTCACACCCGGTTTATTGCCGGTCTTTGCACATGCTTTTCCGGCAAAAGTATTGATGAAGGTAGATTTTCCTACATTTGGGATTCCCACAACCATGGCACGCACCGGACGGTTTTTGATCCCTCTGCGGCGGTCACGCTCGATTTTTTCCTTACATGCCTCCAGAATCACATTCTGGATCTCCTTCATACTGTTTCTGCGGCGGGCATCCAGCTTCACCACATAAAATCCTTTTTCTTTAAAATAAGAAGCCCAGGCTTCATTTTTCCGCTCATCGGACAGATCCGACTTGTTCAGCAGGATCAACCGTGCTTTGTTTTTTCCGAGATCATCAATATCCGGATTCCGGCTGCTGAGGGGAATCCGCGCATCCACCAGCTCAATGACCAGATCGATCAGTTTTATATCTTCCTGCATCTGACGTTTTGCTTTTGTCATATGCCCCGGGTACCATTGAAAATTCATATCTGTTATCCTTCTTTCTGTTACTTGATCCGGCCCATCTCCTTAAACGGACGGACCACGAACCATGCTTTTCCTTTGATATATTCTTTTTTGATATTGCCAATATTTGCATAACGGCTGTCCTCACTGCTGTTCCGGTTATCGCCCAGGACAAAATATTCATCCTCACCAACCGTGATCTCTTCTTCTGCCACACCGGCATTTTTGATGGTATCTGTATCTTCCATATCATACAGTTCGCCGTTGACATATAACAGACCGTTCTTAATCTGCACCTTGTCCCCCGGAACGCCGATCACACGTTTCACATAATAATGACTCTTCTCATTGCCATTTGGCAAAAATACGATCACATCACCGGACTTCGGACTTTTTATATTATAAACAAACCGGTTTACCAGTATCTGACTGCCATCGGATATCGTAGACTCCATGGAATTTCCTACCACAGTCACTCTCATTCCCGCACAGTACACCAGCACAAATGCCACCAGTAATACAATTATGATCTCCACCACCCATGCTGCTACACTTTTGGCTGTGGATAACTTCATCTTTCTGCGCTTTCTGCGGAAATTCAGGCCGCTGGAACGAAATAACCTCATCATTTTTCCTCCTTATCAAAACATGCATCCTTATTGTAGCAGAAAACCGTACTTTCAAACACCCTTTTCCAACGTATTTTCCGATAAAAGCGAAAAAACCCCCTGAAGATGCATACACATCAACTCAGGGGATTATCATCATTCAGCATTCAAAAGTGAATTATTTTACTAACTCTTTAACTTTAGCTTTCTTACCTACACGGTCTCTTAAGTAGTAAAGTTTTGCACGTCTTACTTTACCGTAACGAACGATCTCAACTTTCTCTACGTTCGGGGAATGTAACGGCCATGTTTTCTCTACGCCTACACCGTTGGAGAATTTACGAACTGTAAATGTCTCGCGGTTGCTTCCGCCCTGTTTCTTTAATACAGTACCCTCGAAAACCTGAATTCTTTCGCGGTTACCCTCTTTGATTTTTGCAGATACACGAACTGTATCTCCTACGGAAAACTCCGGTACTTCAGCTTTCAGCTGCTCAGCTTCGATGCTTTTGATAATTTCATTTGCGTTCATTTTTGTGACCTCCTGTTATTTGGATGTTCTTAATACATAATGTAGCAGAGGACCATCTCTCTTTTAATTCACAACGTATGATAGTTTACCATACTTATTTATAAAAATCAACATAAAATATTACTTTTACATTGTATTTTTACCGGTTCATTTCATCTCGATCCAACCCGGATTTTATTTTTTCAGTTCTTTTAAGATCTGTTTTACATCCGCTCTGGTAAGATCAGCTTCCGCCAGCAATTCCGGACGGTTGCGCAGTGTCCGCTGCACGGACTGCTCATGTCTCCAGGCTTCGATCTTTTTGTGGTCTCCGGAAAGCAGTACCTGCGGCACTTCTCTGCCCTTCCATTCTGCCGGACGACTGTACTGCGGATATTCCAGCAGACCGCCTTCCAGGGACTCCGTGGAACCGGATTCCTCATTGGTCAGAACGCCCGGAACCATACGGGAAATCGCATCCACCATGACCATGGCAGGCAGTTCCCCGCCGGTCAGCACATAATCGCCGATGGACACGTAATCTGTCACGATTTCCTCCAGCACACGCTCATCCACACCTTCATAATGTCCGCACAGAAAGATCAGATCCTGTTCTCTGGCATATTCTTTTGCCATCCCCTGCGCAAAGACCTTTCCCTGGGGTGTCAGATACACACAGCGCGGCTCATATCCCACCTGATCCACAATGCTCTTCCATGCATCATAGATCGGCTGTGCCTGCATGACCATACCCGCACCGCCGCCATACGGATAATCATCCACTTTTTTATGACGGTCCTTCGTAAAATCACGGATGTTGATCACATTTATTTCAATCAGATTCTGCTCTATGGCATTTCCGATAATACTCGTATTCAGTCCCTGCATCACCATATTAGGAAACAATGTCAAAATATGAAATCTCATCGACTAATCCCTCAATCCAGGCATCAGATATACCGTCATCACCATCTGTTCCATATCGATATCCTGAATGCAGTCCTTGATGGCCGGAAGTAAAAGCTGCGGTGCTCCTTCCTGTTCTACCACATAGACATCGTTGGCTCCGGTCTGAAGCACGTCTGTCAGTGTACCGAGTTCCTCACCTTCCGTAGAAACCACACGCATACCGATCATATCTGCGATAAAATATTCATCTTTCTGCAATTTCACGGCATTTTCCCGTGTCACATACAGACTTTTTCCACGAAACCGCTCCACTTCATTGATATTCTGAAATTCCTTGAACTTCAGGATCACCATCTGTTTAAAAAATTTCACCTGGCAGATATGAAGTGTCATCCGTTCTTTTCCGGTATCTAAAATAACCTCTCTCAGTTTTTTAAAACGTTTTACATCATCCGTGGTAGGAAATACTTTAACCTCCCCGGCGATTCCATGTGTGCTTGAAATCACACCTACCTGTAAAAATTCTTCCATGTTCTCCCTTTCAAAAAAGGGACATAGCTTAACACCATGTCCCTTGTCGCCTTTTTACTGTACGATCTCTACGATAACTTTTTTGTCCTCGCGAGATGCGGCAGCTTTCACAACAGAACGGATCGCTTTTGCGATTCTGCCCTGCTTACCGATCACTTTTCCCATGTCGGCCTGTGCAACATGCAGTTCCAAAACGGTTGCCCGGTCTTTCTCTGTCTCTGTTACAGTAACTTCCTCAGGATTGTCGACTAGTGATTTTGCAATTACTTCTACTAATTCTTTCATCACGTTTCCCTCACTAATCTATTATTTCTCGATACCAGCTGTTTTTAAAATTTTCTCAACTGTCTGTGTAGGCTGTGCTCCGTTTGCTAACCATTTTTTAGCTGCTTCTTCGTCTACGCGGATCTCAGACGGCTCTTTTGTCGGATCATAATATCCGATCTCCTCGATGAATCTACCATCTCTCGGGCTTCTGGAATCTGCTACTACGATTCTATAGAAAGGAGCTTTTTTCTGTCCCATTCTTCTTAATCTGATTTTAACTGCCATGTCATTTCACCTCCTCAAATTTCTACTTCACTGCGCATATGCGCTATATGGTTAAAAAGGAAACTTGAAATTTCCAAATTTACCGCCACGTTTACCTTTGCCCATCATACCGGGCATCTGTTTCATCATCTTGCGTGCCTGCTCAAACTGTTTTACCAGACGGTTTACCTCGCTGATATCCACACCAGCACCTGCCGCAATTCGACGTTTTCTGCTTGGATTGATCAGATTTGGATCTCCACGCTCCGCCGGAGTCATGGAATAGATGATTGCTTCGATACGCGCCATCTTCTTCTCATCCATCGCATCTTCAATCTGCTTTAACTGTGCGCCGCCCATGCCCGGCATCATACTCAGGACATTTGCGAAACCGCCCATCTTTTTCATCTGACTCATAGAGTCCAGATAATCGTTAAATGTGAACTCTGCTTTCCGAAAACGTTTTTCCATCTCGGCAGCTTTTTCATCATCGATCTCGGCCTGCGCTTTCTCGATCAGGGTAAGTACATCACCCATTCCAAGGATTCGGGAAGCCATTCGTTCCGGATAAAACTGCTCCAGATCAGAAAGTTTCTCACCCATACCTGCATACAGGATCGGTTTTCCGGTTACGGCGCGGATAGAAAGTGCTGCACCGCCTCGTGTATCACCATCTAACTTTGTCAGGATCACACCATCAATTCCAATCTTCTCGTCAAAGGTGCTTGCCACATTGACTGCATCCTGACCGGTCATGGCATCTACCACCAGAACGGTCTGTGCCACATCCACATTTTCTTTGATCTCGATCAGCTCGTCCATCATATCTTCATCTACATGAAGACGACCTGCCGTATCAAGGATGACAACGTTGTTACCGTTCTTTGCCGCATGCTCTACTGCTGCTTTTGCAATGTTGACCGGCTTGTGTCCGTCGCCCATGGTAAATACTTCCACGCCCTGTTTCTCACCATTGACCTGTAACTGCTGGATCGCAGCCGGACGATAAACGTCGCAGGCAACCAGAAGTGGTTTCTTTCCTTTGAGTTTGAACTTTCCTGCAAGCTTTGCAGTCGTTGTCGTTTTTCCGGCACCCTGCAAACCAACCATCATAATGATCGTCGTTGCCTGTCCCGGACGAAGTTTTAGCTCCGTTGTCTCCGAACCCATCAGGTTGATCATCTCTTCATTAACGATCTTGATCACCATCTGGCCCGGATTCAGACCATTCATTACATCTGCACCGATCGCACGTTCCTGTACAGATTTTACAAACTGCTTTACTACTTTAAAGTTTACATCTGCTTCCAACAAAGCCATCTTAACTTCCTTCAGTGCAGCCTTTACATCTGCTTCTGTCAGGCGGCCTTTGCTTCGCAGGTTCTTAAATACGTTTTGCAGTTTTTCGGATAAGCTGTCAAATGCCATACTTATAATTCCTCCAAAATCCGTCCGGAGATCTGATTGATCTCCTCCATTGTCTGTGCAATACAGTCCTCTTTATAATGAAGCGAAAGATCACGGATCTTTGAAACATCTTCTTTTGTCTTCCAGAACCGCTCTACCAGATGAAGTTTTTCTTCATAACCGGCAAGGATCTTGTCACATCTTTTTACCAGATCATGTACACCCTGGCGGCTGATCCCTAAATCCTCAGCGATTTCACTCAAGGACATATCGTTCAGTACCACATCTTCATATACATGTTTCTGATGTTCTGTCAGCAGTTCTCCATAAAAATCATATAAGAATACCTGACGTCCAATTTTCTCCATGTCAATCACCTTTGCTAGATTATCACACTTGTTTTACCCTGTCAAGTATTTTTTCTTTACACTTTAAAACTTTTTTCAGAATCCTCTGCCGCCTGATTTTTCAAATTATCATCACCGTGCCATGCCATTCATAAAAAAATGCCCCTTATGAACCGTGGCATCACTATTCACAAGGGGCTGCAATATCATGTTATAAAATGCGTAACATCATGTCAAAAGGAACTTCCCACTGCTTATTGATCCGCACAATCAAAGCAATGTATTTTTGTAAGCTGATTAAAATGTAAATTTATCTGCGAAGTAAGCATCCAGCTCATCGATCGGGATACGAACCTGTTCCATGGTATCACGGTCACGGACAGTCACTGCATGATCTTCCTCGGAATCAAAATCGTATGTGACGCAGAACGGTGTACCGATCTCATCCTGACGACGATAACGTTTACCGATATTTCCTCTGTCATCAAACTCACAGTTATATTTTTTGCAAAGCTGCTCAAACACTTTCTCTGCGCCCTCATTTAACTTCTTGGATAACGGAAGGACACCGATCTTAACCGGAGCCAGTGCCGGATGGAAATGAAGGACAGTTCTTACGTCCGGTTTCTCCTCTGTTCCGATGTTTTCCTCATCATATGCGCCACACAGGAACGCAAGTACCACACGGTCTGCACCAAGAGACGGCTCGATAACGTATGGAATGTATTTTGTATTTTTCTGATCATCAAAGTATGTCAGATCCTGTCCGGATGTATTCTGATGCTGTGTCAGATCATAATCGGTACGGTCTGCGATACCCCAGAGCTCGCCCCATCCAAACGGGAATAAGAACTCGATATCACTGGTTGCTTTACTGTAAAAAGATAATTCTTCCTGATCATGATCACGGACACGCATCTCTTCTTCTTTCATGCCAAGAGATTTCAGCCAGTTGATACAGAAGTTTCTCCAGTATTCAAACCACTCAAGGTCTGTATCCGGCTCACAGAAGAACTCAAGCTCCATCTGCTCGAACTCTCTGGTACGGAACGTAAAGTTACCCGGTGTGATCTCGTTACGGAAAGATTTACCGATCTGGCCGATACCAAACGGGATTTTCTTTCTGGATGTACGCTGTACGTTTTTGAAGTTTACGAAAATACCCTGTGCTGTCTCCGGACGAAGATATACGGTATTTTTTGCGTCCTCTGTAACACCCTGGAATGTTTTGAACATCAGGTTGAACTGACGGATATCTGTAAAGTTGTGTTTGCCGCAGGTCGGGCATGGTACGTTATTGTCAGCGATGAAGTCTTTCATCTCTTCCTGTGTCCATCCGTCTACGGAACCTTTTAATTCGATATGGTTCTCCTCTGCAAAATCCTCGATGATCTTGTCTGCGCGGAAACGCTCATGGCACTCTTTACAATCCATAAGCGGATCAGAGAAACCGCCGAGATGTCCGGATGCCACCCATGTCTGCGGGTTCATCAGGATCGCACAGTCAACACCTACGTTGTACGGACTCTCCTGGATAAATTTCTGCCACCATGCTTTTTTTACATTGTTTTTCAGCTCTACACCGAGATTACCGTAATCCCATGTATTTGCAAGTCCACCGTAAATCTCAGATCCCGGATATACAAATCCTCTGGATTTTGCCAGTGCTACAATTTTCTCCATTGTCTTTTCCATGATATGTCCTCTTTCTTCCATTTATTTTTAGGGACAGATCGCAGCATGCATGATCTGTCTCCTAATTCATCTGTTTTATTCTTAATATAGGCTATTTGTATAGTACATATACTAATACTGCCTCATCGGTATCCTGTTCCTTCTGTGTGACATTTACCTGTTTCTCCGATGTCACCTCAGTACCTTCCGTGGATACATAGGCAACTTTGCCCGGAACGATCAGATCCGAATTCGCCTTTACGATCAGCACTTTCAGATCATCTTCCTTCAGAAGCGTAGATCCTTTTACTGCTTTCTTATCCGCTTTGCCATCTGTCACCGGATAAAAATCCAGATCAAAATCATAGCCGGCAGCCTGTGCTTCCACGATACTTCCGGAAAAACATTCGATACCGGAAAAATCACTGAAGGTCTCTGCATCCTCATACTGCAGG
This sequence comes from Lachnospiraceae bacterium, assembly GCA_022781925.1. Taxonomy (GTDB): domain Bacteria; phylum Bacillota; class Clostridia; order Lachnospirales; family Lachnospiraceae; genus Eubacterium_I. The sequence goes on along the minus strand of JALESO010000012.1, from coordinate 35,957 downwards.
GTAAGATATGCTTTTTTCTCTTCTACTTTGGAATCTGTCACAGAAACTGATTTCTGTCCGTGCTCCTGCGTATATTCATCCACCGCTTTCTGCACATAGGTATTCAGTTCTTCCTCGTCGTAATAGGACTGATCAAAAGATTCTACGGCTGCTTCCAGGATCCTGCCGTTTCTCTGTAATGCGATCGTATTCTCCTGTACATCCAGTTTTGCTCCGCATGCCCCAAGCAGCATACTCATACCGATACAACAGCCAATCGCCGCCATTCTTTTTTTCATATCTTATCCTCCAAATCCAGAATATCTACATTTTCATCATATTCTGTACTCTCTGCAAAGCAGACCGGCATCCATCCAAACCGGACACATAACTTCCGGCACACAAATAACTCCGTACTGCTCCACATCAATTTCTAAATTATAACGGTTTACGCCTCTGATTGCAAGTATTCCTAAGATAAAAAAGCAAGGGTCTTTAATTCTTTTTCTACATACTGTCTCATATAATACTCGATCAGCTTTGTCACCTGTGAGAGAACCTCCTCTGTCACCGTAAAGGTATACAGCTTCTCCACCGGTGCCGTCACTATGTACTGCATAGTATACAATGCCGCATCATCCAGCGGATATTTCACCGGCCCCGGCTGACACTCCCGGCACATGACCCCGTTGCTTTTTTCATCAAAGCACCAGAGCCGTTCCCTGCTGCCGCAGGCAGTGCATGCAAACACATTCGGGTAGACACCAAAGTAAACCAGTGTCTTCAGTTCGTAGATCACCCGCACCAGCTTTGGTGACAGGGATGGCACATTGAGTGCCCGCAGCGTCTGGTAAACCAGCTTTAGCTGATTGATACAGTCATTGTTTTCCTGGCAGAAATAATCCGCCAGTTCCAGAAAATAGCACCCGTAATACGTCTTATCCAGGTCCATGGCCAGCTCCCGGAAATAATTGCTGATCTCCGCCTTTACGACGGTATAGGAGCTGCGCCCCTCATAAGCCTCAAACGTACCGAAGCAAAACAGGTTCGTTGCCGCCTGCAGGGAGCTTTTCGGCCGCCTGGCTCCCCGGGCAAAGGCAGTGATCTTGCCACGTTCCCGGGTCAGTATTGTAATTCTTTTATCATATTCTCCTACCGGCATCGTATTCAGGATCATTCCTGTCAGAACACAAGTCTGCCCCATAAACGTTTCCACTTCTTCCCTGACTGATTATTCGTTGATATTGTATCCGAAATTTTTCATCTGGATATCGCTGTCACGCCAGCCTTTGCGCACCTTCACCCAGAGACGCAGGTTGACCTTGCCTTCCAGTAGTCTTTCAATCTCAAAACGGGCATTGCTTCCGATCTTCTTAAGCATTGCTCCGCCTTTTCCGATAATGATTCCCTTGTGGGAGTCCCGCTCACAGATGATGGTAGCCTCGATATCTGTGATACCGTTCTTTCTCTGCTTCATGGATTCGATGGTTACCGCAATGCCGTGCGGGATCTCCTCATCCAGCGCATGCAGTGCTTTCTCCCGGATGATCTCTGCCACGATCTGACGCTCCGGCTGATCTGTCACAGTATCTTCATCGTAAAACATCGGACCATACGGCAGATATTTGAAGATCATATCAATGATCGTATCGGTATTATCTCCATGCAGTGCGGATGCCGGAATGATCTCCGCAAAATCCAGAAGTTTGCGGTATGCATCGATAAACAGCAATACTTCTTCTTTTTTTACGGTATCGGTCTTGTTGATGACCAGGATCACCGGCAGGTTGGATTTGCGCAGCTGCTCGGCAATATGCTGCTCACCGGCTCCGATAAAGGTACTCGGCTCTACCAGCCATACGATGACATCCACATCCTGCAGGGTACGTTCTGCCACAGTCACCATGTATTCACCCAGTTTGTTTTTCGCCTTGTGGATACCCGGTGTATCCAGGAACACGATCTGTCCCCGGTCCGTGTCAGTATATACCGTCTGGATCCGGTTTCTTGTGGTCTGCGGTTTTTTGGATGTGATGGCGATCTTCTGGCCGATCAGCTGATTCATCAGTGTGGATTTCCCTACGTTTGGTCTGCCGATCAGTGTCACAAATCCTGATTTAAAATTTGCATTCATATGTTATCTCCTCGTATTCTCCTATCTCAGATTTCATGTTCCCCGGTGATCCAGTGAGGCATCAGGGAACGTCTGAGATATAACTGTTATTTTTTATAATGTCTCCAATACATCGAACAGGTCTGACTCTTCCTGTAATTTTCCTTCATTTCCGATGGCACAGATATAACTGTGATCCAGTGCTGCCTGCATGGTATCTGCAAGATTTCTGATGTCCTTCGGGCAGGTGTGCAGCGCTTGTTCACGTTCTTCCTGAATCATCTCATATGTTATACCGGTCAGATAGGAAAGCAGGGATCTTCTGCCCTGGCTTAACGGAGTCAGCGGTGCATCCAGTTCACTGAACGCACCAATGACAAAACGTGTCATAGCCCGCTCATCTACATCAAAGTTTTTCAGATACTCCGGCACACCACGGTATACATCCAGGGTACGGCCCAGATTCGGATCGCGGTAGGACAGGAAGCATACATCACCGTTTCTGCCTACATTTGTGCCGCATCCGTAAGCACCGCCTTTGACACGGATATTCTGCCACAGATATTCATAATTCATGATGACCTTGAATACACGCATGGAACCATGGTAAACTGCTCCTCCTTTGGCAAAATTGCCTGCCAGAGACACATACTGAATCTGGGATGCATCCAGGAATCCTTCATTTTTCTGCTCCGGCAGAGAGATCTCTACACGCTCTTTCGCAGTATCTGCATACAACCCTTCCGTAAGTTGTCCGGACAGAGCCTTCAATGCAGCATAGCCTGCTGCATCACCGGTAACGCTGACCAACAGGTTCTGCGGCTGGAAGATCATGCTGCACACTTCCTGCAGTTTTGTCATCAGATTCTGTTTCTCAGACTCATAATCTGACACAATCCGATCAAGGCTCTCATAAAATCCGATTCCCTGAATGCTGTCCGCATATTTTGCGCGTTTGGAATAATAGGACAATGCTCTTGTCGCTGAGATCACATTACCACTGTCGCTGAGTTCGTTGCGCAGTCTGGATTTTACCTGTGCCAGCACTTCATATATACGCTTTTCATCTGTAAACTGTGTAGAAAGCATCATGCTTCGAATCAAATCCACACCTCGGCTGAGATTTGATTCCAGTGTTTTCAGACGCACCTCGTATTTTACCTGATAATTATTTGTATGCTGCACATCTCCGGTGACATTTACTTCATTGGAAATACCGCCGGTGTACAGATTTACTTCATCGGTAAAATCTGTATAGCTGTAATCTGCGGTATTTAATTTACCCATCAGAACTTTCAGGATACCGAGATACGGGATCAGTTCCTCGGAAATATGATGTGCATCAAACAGCAAATCCAGATAAACAATGCCATTAGTCTGATAATCATGCCACAGATACGGAATGCCCCCGATGGTTTCTTCTGCATTCTTATATGGCTCGCTGGTCTGCTTCATATCTTCTCTGGAAAGCAGCGGAATGGTTTCCAGATTTTCCTTGGAAGACGGCTCCTCTTCATATTTTTCCAGTGCTTTTGTCTCTTCCACCAGTTTCGCGATCTCTGCTTCGCTTAAGGATGCTTTGTACGCCTGTAATTTTTCTTTTAATGCCTGCTCCCGCTTGCCGGTCAGACCGATTTCCGGAACGACACGTACAAGAGAACAATGTGTATTATCCAGGAAATATTTCTGGATCAGCTGCTCGAAATAATCTGTATCCAGCTGCTTTCTGAGGAAATCATAAACACCAAGTTCTTCGATATGAAGGAACGGCGCATTCTCATCATACAGCCAGCTGTCCATGATCTGCAGGCCAAACATCAGTCCTTTCGGGAAACGTCCGAAATCTGCCTCACGGAACTTAAATTCAGAACCGTTGATGGCCGCCAGCAATGTCTTTTTATTAATACCGTTCTTCACCTGCTCCTGCAGCACTTCACGGATAATCCGCACAAACCGGTCCTGATCAGAAGCATTGGCATGTTTTGCCACGATGGAGAAGAACGGCTGATAGGTGCCACTGTCATATCCACCGTAAATGTCCGTACCGATACCTGCATCCAGCAGTGCCTGTTTAACCGGTGCCCCCTGGGTGCTGAGCAGGGCATAGTCCAGAATATCAAAGGCGATGTACTGCTCTCTGTTTAAATTGTTTCCAACCGCCCAATTGCAGGACAGGTAAGTATTATTTTCCGTACTGTCTGTGCTGGAGATGGAATATGGAATCTCATGTTCCACCGGTGCCGCAAACGGTGCCTGCTCCGGAATGGTGGAATCCACATCGTTCCTGTCATAATGGCTTAAATATTCCTGATCCAGCCAGTTTAATTTTTCTGCCACATCCATATCACCATACAGATAAATCCAGGAATTGGACGGGTGATAATATTTGCGGTGAAAATCCAGATATTCCTCATACGTCAGCTCCGGGATCACCTGCGGATCTCCGCCGGACTCATTGCTGTATGGGGTATCCGGGAATAAGGAACGCAGGATTTCACGGTCCAGCACGCCGTCTGCGGAAGAAAACGCACCTTTCATCTCATTATATACCACACCGTTTAAGGTCAGTTCATCTTCCGGGTTTTTCAGTTCATAATGCCAGCCTTCCTGACGGAAAATGTTCTGCTCTTTATAAATATTCGGTGAAAATACGCTATCCAGATAGACATCCATCAGATTCTGGAAGTCTTTGTCGTTACAGCTTGCCACCGGATAAATCGTCTTATCCGGGTAAGTCATTGCATTCAAAAAGGTATTCAGAGAACCCTTTACCAGTTCGATAAACGGATCTTTCACCGGGAATTTTTTACTGCCGCACAATACGGTATGTTCAATGATATGCGGTACACCGGTGCTGTCCTTTGGCGGTGTACGGAACGCGATGTAAAATACTTTGTTGACATCTTCATTGGACATGACACAGATACGTGCACCACTCTTTTTGTGCACCAGTAATATGCCGTCGGAATGAATGTCGTCCAGCTGTCTCTCCTCCCTGATCTCATACGCATTTAACTGACTCAATTCTGGTTTCAAATAATTATTCCTCCAATTTCTTCTGCCCCTCCGGCAGACTGTCTCTTCTATAAAAATGATACTTTCAGTATTTTTTCCAGTATCTTTTATTTTTACACAATTTCTTCCAAAAGTAAAGAGTACGCTTCTTATCCACTCCATCCCGAAATTACACGTTTCAAAAAAGCATGAAAAAGGAGCCATCCAATCGGACAGCCCCTTGGGTCCTCATGATCTCACATACGTTCGATCTGAATTATATTCAAATTAACCAAGGCGTGTTACGTTTGCAGCCTGTGGTCCTTTACCGCCTTCGATCACTTCGAATTCAACAGCTTCCCCATCTTTCAGCTCTTTGAATCCATCCATGTTCAATGCGGAGAAATGAACAAAAATATCATTTCCTTCTGCATCTGAAATAAATCCATAACCCTTTTTTGCATTAAACCATTTTACAGTTCCCGGTTGCATAAAATACTTCCTCCTAAACATGCGCACAATCTGTGCAAAATTGACAAGCTAAACGTATCACAATTCCACATTTTTGTCAAGAAAATACGAAACATCTGTCATTTGTTTATTCACAATGAACGAATCATGCGCTGTTTTTCTGTTGAATTCAATATTTCTGCCTACATTTCTGCAAAATGATCCTGTTTTGTTCTGTTTTCTCTTATTGCTGTACCTTTTTTGCCCTGCGCAGCTCTTTCTTTCGTTCCAGATTGGACACGATGATACAGCAGCTTGCATCGCCCGTAATATTGACGGTGGTACGTCCCATATCAAAAATACGATCCACACCGGCCACCAGTGCAATACCGTCTACCGGAAGTCCTACGGAAGTCAGCACCATGGCCAGCATGACCATTCCGGATCCCGGAACGCCTGCGGTACCGATGGAAGCCAGTGTCGCTGTCAGAATAATGGTCATCATCTGCGGCAATGTCAGATGGATTCCGTAACAGGAAGCAATAAAGATCGCACAGACACCCTGATAAATCGCAGTTCCATCCATATTGATGGTTGCACCCAGTGGAAGTACAAAGGAAGATACTTCTTTTTTCGCGCCCAACTTCTCCACACACTCCATGTTGATTGGTAATGTTCCTACGGAAGATGCACTGGAAAATGCAAACATGATCGCCGGAAGCATTTCTTTGAAAAATTTCGCCGGACTTACGCCGCCCATGGTTTTTACTGCAATGGAGTACACAACTACTGCATGGATAATATAGCAGATGTACGCTGCAAGCAATACCATTGCCAGAGAACCGATGATTGCCGCACCATTACTTGCCACAACCGGACAAAGCAGGCAGAATACACCGATCGGAGATAATTTCAGGATCATCTCCATGCATTTCATGAAAATCTCATTGATGCTGTTGCATGCTTTGACGATTCCCACATTTTTCTCGCCGAGTTTGATAATGGAAAATCCAAGTAACAGGGCAATGACAATGACCTGCAGCATGTTGGATTCCACCATCGGGCTGATGAAGTTGGATGGAAAAATATTTACGATGGTATCCATCACGGATGTTTTCTCCGGCATCTCATATGCCAGATCTGTGGTTGCGATGACCGGGAAGAAACGCTGAAAAATATTTCCGCCGACCAGACCGATGGTAATCGCAAATGCGGTGGTGCACATGTAATACACCACTGTTTTCAGACCGATCGCACCTACTTTTTTGATATCCCGCATGGAAATGATTCCACACATAATGGAAAATAATACAATCGGAACGACAATAAATTTCAACAGGTTCAGAAAAATCGTACCAAACGGTTTGATATAATTTTCCGCAAAGGCCGCCTGACTCTGCATCAGCAGACCAACGACAATGGCCAGGATCAATGCAATAAAGATCTGCATTGCCAATGGCAGTTTTTTCTTTTGTTTATTCATCTCTCACTTTTCCTTTCAGATATGTAAACTTATTCTAAAATACCCTCAGCATGACTGCTATTCTGCAAAAGGTTATCTCCATCCATCAATAACAAAAACTTTTCCTATGTCATTGATATGCACACTGTCATTAACAATACCATATTCTGCATACATTTGCTACAAGAATTTACTTCCATTTTGCAATTTTGTGTTGAAGTTTATTCATGTAACCAAATTAAAGAAGCCCCTGCTTCAACTGCATAATGCAATAAATAGAGGGGGCTTCTGTTTCAGTTAAAAATGATACTTTTATGATTTCATTGACACAGAAATCTGCGGGAATGGAATTTCAATCTGATGTTCATCCAGGGCATATTTCACATTTTCCGTGATCCGCCATCTGGTCTCCCAGTAATCTTCGGTCTTTACCCAGACACGGATACCGATGACCACAGCGCTGTCTCCCAGGCTGTCCACAAATACATGGTACGGTTCCTCGCTGGTCATGCAGTTTTTCTCTTTCTCCAGTACATCGGAGATCACCTGTTTTGCCAGACGGATATCCGCATCGTAGGAAATACCAACCGTAATGTCGATCCGCCGTTTATCCTGCTGTGTCAGATTGGTCAGACTGGAATTGGACAGGCTGCCATTTGGCAGGACAACGGTTTTATTGTCCACGGTCAGCAGTTTCGTATAGCAAAGCTGAATTTCCGAAACCGTACCTTCATTTCCATGGGTATCCTCCCGGATATAATCTCCCACTTTGAAGGGTTTTAAAATCAGGATCAGAACTCCACCTGCAAAGTTGGACAAGGTTCCCTGCAATGCCAGGCCCACGGACAGACCAACGGAACCGATCACTGCAATCACAGAACTTGCGGTGATACCGAACTTGCCAAGCACCAACATGATTAACACAAAATATAAACCCATGTAACAAATGTTGTCCAGAAACTGCTTGACCCCTTCATCCCAGTTGGTTTTATTCAGGAATTTACGGATAAACTTCCGCACTACTTTAATAACTTTCCGTCCAACCAGTAAAACAATGATCGCTATGATCAGTTTTACCAGAAAATCCAGCACCGTCGGAAAGGAATCCTGCAAATATTTCACGATCGTATCCCAGGACCAAAAGTTTACGTTGTCAGATACAACATCCGTCACTTCGTCTGCCAGACTCTGCGATAATATAAATCTAAGCATAAATTTGCTCCATTTCTTTTTATATTTATTTTTTCTGCTTCATAACCCAAATTCAGAGTCAGAACGTAACTACGCATGACTCTGAATTTAAGATTCTTTCAAGAATACACTCGATATTCTTCTGTACTCATATTTGATAAAAATTTATTCACTCAGCAAATGAATAAACAATCCACTTCTTAATTTTGGCTCAAACCATGTGGATTTTGGAGGCATTAAAAGTCCTGCATCTGCCACGGCAAACAGTTCTCCGATGGATGTCGGATACATGGCAAAGGCTGCTTTTGCATCTTCGTGGCAGCGTTTCTCCAGTTCTTCTGTTCCGCGGATACCGCCGACGAAATCAATCCGTGGGTCGGTCTTTGGATCTGCAATGCCAAGTACCGGTGTCAACATCAGATCCTGTAACAGCGATACATCCAGTCCTTTCACCGGATCATCACTTCGATCTTCCGGGCGGACTTTACAGGTGTACCACTGCTCCTTCAGATACATGGAAAAAGTTCCTTTCTCCTGCGGATGTTTATCCTCATCAGTAAGTTCCGATACTTCAAAGAGTTCCTGCATTTTCTGTAAAAATGCATCCTCTGTCATGCCGTTTAAATCTTTTACCACACGGTTATAATCCAGAATCTTTAATTCACTCTCCGGGAACAGTACGGACAGAAAGAAGTTGAACTCTTCTTCCCCGGTATAACCCGGATGTTCGCTTCTGCGCTTTTCCCCTACTTTTACGGCAGAAGCTGCACGGTGATGACCGTCTGCAATATAGATCTGATCAATACCTGCAAATGCCTCACGGATGGCTGTGATGTCCGCTGCTTCCCCGATCACCCACACTCTGTGACGGATGCCGTCCGGAGAAGTAAAATCATACTCTGCATCCTGTGCTTTTACTTTATTTACAATCGCTGTGATTGCTGCATTATCACGGTATGCCAGAAAGATCGGTCCTGTCTGTGCGTCACAGATATCTACGTGACGGATCCGGTCCTGTTCCTTTTCCGCACGGGTGTTTTCATGCTTTTTGATCACATTATTCTCATAATCGTCGATGGAGGCGCATGCGGTGATACCGGTCTGTGTCCGTCCGTTCATGGTCAGTTCATAAATATAATAGCAGGCCTCTTTGTCCCGGATAAAATCTCCCTTTGCCATCATATCCCACAACGTATCGTGGGCTTTCTGGTATACCTCCGGCGCATAAGTATCCACAGAATCGTCAAACTGTGTCTCTGCACGGTCGATTTTCAGAAAAGATTCCGGCTCGCGCAATACTTCCTCTTTTGCCTCTTTTCGATTGTATACATCATATGGTAACGCAGCAATCTTCGCTGCTTTCTCTCTGCATGGGCGCACACATGCAAATGGTCTGATCTCTGCCATTTTGTTTTTCTCCTTTTGTTAAAAAAGGCGTGGAAACAAAGCTGTACTCTCTGTTCCCACGCCGACTCAATGATCTGTTATTTGATCACTCTTACTTTTAATACACCGTCAATTGCAGCCAGTTTTTCAACAACGTCCGCGGTTGCCGGAGCATCCAGATCCAGAAGTGAATAAGCATAGTCATTGCGGCTCTTGTTTGTCATGTCGGCAATATTGACACCTGCTTCACCTAATACAGATGAATACTGGCCGATCATGTTCTTGATGTTTTTGTGCAGGATCGCGATTCTCGCAACACCTGTGCACACACCCATGTTACAATCCGGATAATTTACAGAATGTGTAATATTTCCGTTCTCAATGTAATCGATCACTTCCTGTACAGCCATTACTGCGCAGTTATCTTCAGATTCTGCGGTAGATGCGCCAAGATGCGGGATCACGATGCAGTTCTCCACGCCTGCTGTGGTCGGATTCGGGAAATCCACAACATATTTGCGTACTTTTCCGGCTTTTAATGCTTCCACCATAGCTGCCTCATCTACTAACGTATCGCGGGCAAAATTCAGAACGATGACATTCTCTTTCATCATTGCGATGGCCTCTTTGCTGATCATTCCTTTTGTGGAATCCAGCAGCGGTACATGGATTGTGATGAAATCACACTCTTTGTAAATGTCCTCTACTGCCAGCACATGTTTTACTTTGGTAGAAACATTCCATGCTGCGTTGACAGACAGATACGGATCATAACCAAGCACATCCATGCCCAGTGCTACCGCCGCATTGGCAACCTGCACACCGATGGCTCCAAGTCCGATGACACCAAGTTTTTTTCCTTTGATCTCAGTTCCTGCAAATGCTTTTTTTGCTTTCTCAGCTGCTTTTGCAATTCCTGCATCTTCTTTGTTTTCTTTTACCCAGTCGATACCGCCTGTGATATCACGGCTTGCCAGAAGCATGCCGGCGATCACCAGTTCTTTGACACCGTTTGCGTTTGCACCTGGTGTATTAAATACGACGATTCCCTGATCTGCGCATTTATCCAGCGGAATATTGTTGACACCAGCACCTGCACGGGCTACTGCCAGCAGTGAATCCGGAAGATCCATGTCATGCATCGCTGCACTACGCACTAATGCAACCTCTGCCGCATTGAAATCATCTGTTTTCTCATAGGTATCCGGGAATAATTCCAGACCGCAGGCTGCGATCGGATTTAAACAATGAAACTGAACCATTTTTGTTTCCTCTTTTCTTCAACTTTTTTCAACTCAATTTTTCTGACTAGGACATCTCACCTTCTCAGTCAGTTTTGCCTTTCGGCACACACTTTTTACATTGTGAAAATGATCAACTGTAACGATTATCATTTTCAGATCACACTAAAACTCAAATAGGAATCACAAATTTACTTTGTGTTCTCAGCTTCGAATTTCTTCATAAACTCAACCAATGCGATCACGCCCTCTTTTGGCATTGCATTGTAGATGGAAGCACGCATACCGCCAACGGTTCTGTGTCCCTTTAAGTTCTCCAGACCTGCTGCTTTTGCTTCTGCAACAAATTTTGCATCCAGCTCTTTGTCACCTGTCACAAACGGAACGTTCATCAGGGAACGGTCTTCTTTGCGGACAGTACCTTTGAACAGTTTGCTGTTGTCAAGGAAATCATACAGGATTGCTGCTTTCTCCTCGTTACGTTTCTTCATTGCTTCCAGACCACCAAGGCTCTTGATCCATTTGAATACTTTACCGCAGATATAGATGCCGTAGCATGGCGGTGTATTGTACATGGAACCTTTGTCAGCCTGTGTTTTGTACTTCATCAGAGTCGGTACATAATCCGGCAGATCATCGCGGATCAGATCCTCACGGATGATCACGATCTGTACGCCGGCAGGTCCGATATTTTTCTGAACGCCGCCCCAGATCACGCCGTATTTCTCTACGTCCATCGGCTCTGACAGGAAGCAGGAAGATACGTCTGCTACCAGAGTTTTTCCTTTGGTGTTCGGCAGTTCATGGTATACAGTTCCGTAAATGGTGTTGTTCTGGCAAATGTATACATAGTCTGCATCGTCATCGATCGGAAGATCGGAACAATCCGGAATGTAAGTAAATGTCTCATCCTCAGAAGAAGCGATCTTTACTGCTTTTCCGTATTTCTTTCCTTCCTCATATGCTTTCTTTGCCCACTGACCTGTTACGATGTAATCAGCCACACCGTTTTTCATCAGGTTCATCGGAACTGCGGAGAACTGTAATGCTCCACCACCCTGTAAGAATAATACTTTGTAGTTGTCCGGGATATGTAATAAATCCCTTAAATCTGCTTCAGCCTCATCAATGATTTCCTGAAACATGGAAGAACGATGGCTCATCTCCATAACGGACATACCGCATCCGCGGTAATCAAGCATCTCCTCCTGTGCCTCTTTCAGCACTTCTACCGGTAATACTGCCGGTCCAGCTGAGAAATTGTAAACTCTGCTCATTTTGAAACCTCCTGGATTTTTCCTGCATTGCAGGATTTTTTATTATGAACACCTTCCAGGCGGCAAAGAGATTGCTCTCCCTGTACAGTGCCACCCGGATGCGTCATTTATCTGTTCTTCAGATCAGATTCATCAAATGCTTCGCTGATCGGTGCGCCAGGTGCTACCATCGGCCAAACATTATCATCACTGTCAATGATACAATCGATGAGTACCGGTGTCTTCATTTCCAGTGCTTTTGCCAGTTCCTCGGCAAATTCTTCCTGTGTTGCTGCACGCATGCCTGTGGCTCCCATAGCCTCAGCAAGTTTTACGAAATCCACACCATCATTTAAGATCGTGTTGGAATAACGTTTCTCATAAAATAATCCCTGCCACTGGTGTACCATGCCAAGTACCTGATTGTTGATGACAATCTGGATCAGTGGAAGCTGCTGACGGACTGCTGTGGCAATCTCATTCATATTCATACGGAAACAGCCGTCACCTGCAATGTTGATGACCTGTTTTTCCGGATTTGCTACCTGTGCGCCGATCGCTGCACCGAGACCATATCCCATGGTGCCAAGACCACCGGAAGTCAGTAATGTACGCGGTTTTGAGAATTTATAATACTGTGCCGCCCACATCTGATGCTGTCCGACCTCTGTGACGATGATGGCATCGCCCTTTGTCTGACGGTAAATCTCTTCCATAACAAATGGTCCGGACAATCCTTCTTCTTTATAAGTCAACGGATATTTATCCTTAAATTCACAAATCTGCTGCATCCACTCTGTGTGCTCCTGCTGCTCTAACAGATGGTTCACACGTTTCAGGATTTCTTTGATATCTCCGATCACGCTGGCATCCGTCTGGATGTTTTTATTGATCTCCGCCGGATCCACATCAAACTGCAGAATCTTTGCATTGCTTGCAAAACGTTTCGCGTCACCGATGACACGGTCACTGAAACGGACACCGACTGCGATGAGCAGATCACATTCGCTCACACCATAGTTGGAAGCCTTTGTACCATGCATACCAAGCATTCCGCTGTATCGGTCATTGGTTCCGTCAAAGGCACCTTTTCCCATCAGGGAATCACATACCGGCGCGTCTACCAGATTTGCAAATTTTGCAAGTTCTTCGCTGGCTCCGGAAATGACTGCGCCGCCACCTACAAAGATATACGGCTTTTTCGCTTCACGGATCATGGCTGCGGCCTGCTCCAGATCTGCCTCTGTCATTTTGTCGATCTTACGCGCCACCGGCGGAATCTGCTGAAATTCAAATTCCGTCGTAGCTGCTGTAACATCCTTTGGAATATCTACCAGCACAGGTCCCGGGCGCCCGGTCTGGGCGATCCGGAAGGCACGGCGGATCACATCAGCAAGTTTATTCACATCTTTTACAATGAAATTATGCTTTGTGATCGGTGTCGTGATACCTGCGATATCAATCTCCTGAAAGCTGTCTTTTCCAAGCAGCGGCACACCGACGTTACAGGTGATCGCCACTACCGGAACAGAGTCCATGTAAGCGGTTGCGATACCGGTTACCAGGTTGGTTGCACCCGGACCGGAAGTAGCCAGACACACACCGACTTTTCCGGTGGAGCGGGCATATCCATCCGCTGCATGGGAAGCTCCCTGTTCATGGGACGTAAGCACATGGTGAATTTCATCGCTATGTTTATACAGTTCATCGTAAACGTTCAAAATCGCTCCGCCCGGATAACCAAATACAGTATCCACGCCCTGCTCCTTCAAACATTCGATAACAATCTGTGATCCTGTCAACTGCATATGCTTTTGTTCCTCTTTTCTATCTCATCTTATCTTATTATTTTGTTTTCAGAATAGCACCTGTGTTTCCAGATGTAACCATGGAAGCGTAACGAGCCAGATATCCTGTTGTGATCTTCGGCTCACGCGGCTGCCATTTTGCTTTTCTTGCTGCCATCTCTTCGTCAGAGATATCTACATTCAGCGTATTCTCCGGAATGTTGATCTTGATGATGTCGCCTTCCTCTACGAATGCGATCGGGCCGCCAACTGCTGCTTCCGGTGATACGTGTCCGATGGAAGCTCCTCTGGAAGCTCCGGAGAAACGTCCGTCTGTGATCAGAGCTACGGAAGAACCAAGTCCCATACCTGCGATGGCAGATGTCGGATTCAGCATCTCACGCATACCCGGGCCGCCTTTTGGTCCCTCATAACGGATAACTACAACGTCACCCTCTACGATCTTGCCGCCTTTGATCGCTGCAATAGCATCTTCCTCACAGTCGAATACTCTTGCCGGTCCTTCATGTACCATCATCTCCGGTACAACTGCGGAACGTTTTACAACTGCGGAATCCGGTGCAAGGTTACCTTTCAGTACGGCGATTCCACCGGTCTTGCTGTACGGATTCTCAACCGGACGGATAACTTCCGGATTTTTATTTACAACACCCTGAATATTCTCAGCGATTGTCTTTCCTGTAACTGTCATGCAACTTGTATCCAGCAGACCGATCTTGCTTAACTCAGTCATAACTGCAGATACACCGCCTGCCTCGTTTAAGTCCTCCATGTAAGTCGGGCCTGCCGGTGCAAGGTGGCACAGGTTTGGTGTCTTTTCGCTTAATGCGTTTGCGATATCAAGGTCGATATCCACACCAGCCTCATGTGCGATGGCCGGAAGGTGAAGCATGGAGTTGGTGGAACATCCAAGTGCCATATCCATAGTTAAAGCGTTCATGAATGCTGCTTTTGTCATGATATCACGCGGACGGATGTCTTTCTTTAACAGTTCCATAACTGCCATACCTGCATGTTTTGCAAGTTTGATTCTCTCAGAATATACAGCCGGAATGGTTCCGTTTCCAGGAAGTCCCATACCGATTGCCTCTGTCAGACAGTTCATGGAGTTTGCTGTATACATACCGGAACAGGATCCGCAGGTCGGGCATACTTTTTCTTCATACTCTCTTACCTCGTCCTCTGTCATAGTACCTGCTGCGTAGGAACCAACTGCCTCAAACATGGAAGAAAGACTTCTCTTTTTGCCATGGATGTGACCAGCCAGCATCGGACCGCCGCTTACAAATACAGTCGGGATGTTCAGTCTTGCTGCTGCCATCAGAAGTCCCGGTACGTTTTTGTCACAGTTCGGAACCATCACCAGTGCGTCGAACTGATGTGCCATTGCCATACACTCTGTGGAATCTGCGATCAGATCACGGGTAACCAGAGAATATTTCATTCCTGTATGTCCCATTGCAATACCATCACATACTGCGATTGCCGGAAACACGATCGGTGTGCCGCCTGCCATTGCAACGCCCATTTTTACAGCTTCTACGATTTTATCCAGGTTCATATGACCCGGTACGATCTCATTATAGGAACTTACGATACCTACTAATGGTCTGTCTAATTCTTCCTTGGTATAACCAAGAGCATTGAATAAAGATCTGTGAGGTGCCTGCTGCATCCCCTTTGTAACATTGTCACTTCTCATTTTTACATACTCCTTTATTTATATTCTCTCGCAGATCAGGTCACCCATACGGCTTGTACCAACCTGTTCTACGGCAGATTTCTTATCCTCTTCCTGCGGCATGATATCGATGGTACGATATCCGTCTTTTAATACCTGTTTTACCGCATTTTCCACTGCGTCTGCCTCTTTGTCCAGATCAAAGGAATAACGAAGCATCATTGCTGCGGATAAAATAGTAGCGATCGGATTTGCAATGCCCTGTCCTGCGATGTCCGGTGCGGATCCGCCACTCGGCTCATACAGACCGAATTTTGTATCATTCAGGCTTGCGCTGGAAAGCATACCGATGGAACCGGTTACCATACTTGCCTCATCGGAAAGGATGTCACCAAACATGTTCTCTGTCAGGATAACATCGAACTGTTTCGGATCTTTTACCAGCTGCATTGCACAGTTGTCTACTAACATATGTTCATAAGTAACTTCCGGATAATCCTTTGCTACTTCCTCTACGATCTTTCTCCAGAGTCTGGAAGAATCCAGGACGTTTGCCTTGTCTACGCTTGTTACTTTTTTGCGGCGTTTCATGGCAATATCAAAACCTTTGATGGCGATTCTGCGGATCTCATTCTCGGTATATGTAAGGGTATCTACCGCTGTCACAACACCGTCTACTTCACTGGTCTTTCGGGCTCCGAAGTAGAGTCCTCCGGTCAGCTCACGCATGATCATCATATCAAAACCTGTGCCAATAATGTCGTCACGAAGCGGGCACGCCTCTTTTAATTCTTCATAAAGATATGCCGGTCTTAAGTTTGCAAATAAGTTCAGAGACTTACGCAATTTCAGTAATCCGGCTTCCGGACGTTTCTCCGGCGGAAGTTTGTACCACGGGGAAGTGCTTGTATTTCCACCGATGGATCCCATTAAAACTGCATCAGAATGCAGTGCCTGCTCAATGGCATGGTCTGTCAGCGGCTCTCCGGTCGCGTCAATGGAGCATCCTCCCATTAAAATGTCTTCATACTCAAATTCATGTCCGAATTTGTCAGCCACACAGTTTAATACTTTCTGTGCCTCAGCTACAACCTCAGGACCAATGCCGTCTCCGGCAATGACTCCAACCTGGTATTTCATTCTCTTTCTCCTCTCAAAAAACAAATTTTCTGAAATGATGTCAGAAACTTATGCTTTACGACATCACTCACAATATACAAAAGAAGGGCAGTGATATCAATTGATATCCATGCCCCGCCCTCCTTTGTCTGATCTTTGCTTTTTTCAGTTTACTCTTCTACTGCGTCTTCAGCTTTTTCGATCTGTGCAATTGCAGCGCGCTGCATCGGAATACGGCAGTTTTTGTTGTTGCCGAACTCTACGATAACGGTATCGTCATTGATATCGATCAGTGTGCCGTAAAAACCGCTGCTTGTAAGAACAGTATCGCCAACTGCCATTTTAGACATCATTTCATTTCTTCTGGCCTGCTCTTTTTTCTGTGGTCTCAGCATAAAAATAAATACGAATACAAGTAAAACAACAATCCAGATGATTGTTCCCATCATACCCATTCCTGCTCCGGATGATAATACGTTCATTTGATTTCCTCCTATTTTTCGATACTATTTAACATTCTACACAAAATACCGCTTTTCTTCAAGCCATTTTGCATATTTTTTATTTTTTCCAGTTCACTCATCACAGATATTCCCTGAATGATCATGCTTGCATGATAAATTTTCCTACTCTCCATGCTCCATGCGGTACAGTTTCTCAGACTTATAATTCTGATAATTACCTGCATCGATGGCATCACGGATCTCTTCCATCATCGTATTATAGAAATACAGGTTGTGCAGTACGCACAGACGCATACCAAGCATTTCTTTTGCTTTCAGCAGATGACGGATGTAAGCTCTGCTGTATGTGCGGCAGGCCGGGCACTGACAGCCCTCTTCGATTGGGCGCATGTCACGCTCAAACTTCTGGTTGAACAGGTTCAGTTTACCAAAATTGGTATACACATGGCCGTGGCGTCCGTTTCGGCTCGGATAAACACAGTCAAAAAAATCCACGCCCCGGTCTACTGCTTCCAGGATGTTCGCCGGTGTACCGACACCCATCAGGTACGTCGGTTTATCCTCCGGCAAATGCGGAACCGTCACATCCAGAATGTGATACATCTCCTCATGGCTCTCGCCAACGGCAAGTCCGCCCACTGCGTAACCGTCCAGATCCATCTCACTGATGCGTTTTGCATGATCGACACGGATATCATCATAAATCGCACCCTGATTGATACCGAAAAGCATCTGATTTTTATTGATGGTATCCTCCAGGCTGTTCAGCCGCTGCATTTCTTTCTTGCAACGCTCCAGCCAGCGTGTGGTGCGGTCTACGGATGGCTGTACATAACTTCTGTCAGCCAGGGCAGGCGCACACTCATCAAATGCCATGGCGATGGTGGATCCAAGATTTGACTGGATCTGCATACTCTCTTCCGGTCCCATGAAAATCTTGCGTCCGTCTACATGAGAGTGAAAATGCACACCCTCTTCTTTGATTTTTCGCAGTCCGGCCAGGGAAAATACCTGAAATCCGCCGGAATCTGTCAGAATCGGTTTGTCCCATACCATAAACTTATGCAGACCGCCCAGATCTTTGATCAGTTTGTCCCCCGGACGTACATGCAGATGGTATGTGTTGGATAACTGCACCTGTGTCTTGATCTGCTGCAGATCATCTGTGGATACCGCACCTTTGATCGCTGCTGCGGTTCCAACATTCATAAATACCGGTGTCTGGATGGTTCCATGCACCGTTGTCACTTCGGCACGCTTCGCGCGTCCATCTTTTTTCAATAATTTATACATAAAAAGTTCCTTTCCTTTTTCGTTGCGCTGTTTATAACTTTATCATATAATAAGATAAGTGTCAAAAATACTTTTACAGTTCACTTATCAGATGTATTCAGTTATCAGGCAGGTGAACAGAAAATACCTAGCTATTAAGGGAGGAAACATTATGGCCGGTTCAAATACAGGAACTATTTTTCAGATCACAACCTGGGGAGAATCCCACGGAAAAGGTGTCGGTGTCGTTGTGGACGGATGCCCCAGCGGACTTTCACTTTCCGAGGAAGATATCCAGATATACTTAAACCGCAGGAAACCGGGTCAGTCCAAATACACAACCCCACGTACCGAAGCAGACCGGGTAGAGATTCTGTCCGGTGTCTTTGAAGGACGCACCACGGGAACACCGATCTCCATGATCGTAAGAAATGAAAACCAGCATTCCAAAGATTACAGTGACATTGCTCGCTGCTATCGTCCGGGACATGCAGACTACTGCTTTGATGCAAAATACGGCTTCCGCGATTACCGCGGCGGCGGACGTTCCTCTGCCCGTGAGACCATCGGCCGTGTTGCAGCCGGTGCCATCGCAGCAAAACTTTTAAAAGAAATTGGAATCTCCATTCTTACTTATACAAAAGCCATCGGTCCGGTCTCCATTGATCCGAACCGCTTTGATGCCGCACAGATCAGTCAGAACCCGGTGGCTATGCCGGATGCACAGGCTGCCAAAGAAGCGCAGGCCTTTCTGGATCAGTGCATCGAAGCACAGGATTCTTCCGGCGGCATTATCGAATGTGTAATCAATGGTGTTCCTGCCGGTATCGGTGATCCGGTCTTTGACAAACTGGATGCCAGTCTGGCAAAAGCAATTTTCTCCATCGGTGCAGTAAAAGGCTTTGAGATTGGAGATGGATTTGCTGCTGCTACTGCCCGTGGTTCGGAAAACAATGATTCCTTTGTACCACAGGAACATGGCCCGCTGACCAAAGCCACCAATCATGCCGGTGGCATCCTGGGTGGTATCAGTGATGGTTCTCCCATCGTGTTCCGTGCTGCTGTCAAACCGACTCCATCTATCGCACAGCTGCAGCATACAGCAAATGCCGATGGCGAAGCCGTAGATATCAGCATCCGGGGACGCCATGATCCGGTGGTTGTACCGAGAGCCGTTGTCGTCGTGGAGGCTATGGCTGCCATTACGATCCTGGATCTGATGCTTCGCAATACCACGGCAAAACTTGATAATCTGAAGAAAATCTACGAATAAAAAAATGACTGTCACGTATGTGACAGTCATTTTTTACTATGAAAGCTTGTGTATAAAAATACAGTTCGGCTGTTCGATCTTGATCGGCTTGGAATCCTGCAGGAAATAACGATCTTCATAATTCATATTGTAAGTAAAGATTTCATCCGTCTCATGGCTGAGTACAATAAAGTGCTTATTATCCGGCATAACCGCCACAGCCTTCGGATAATCTCCGCTGGTCTTGCAATGGAATAACGGTGTAAGCACACCGGTCTCTTTATCCACATCATAAATGATGACCGTATTAATACCCGCATTGGTTACAAACAGGTGATTTCCATCCGGTGAAAATTCAATGCCGGAAGCTGCTGCACGCTGTTTTTCGCCCGGCTCAATAGTGCTGATCCGCTGGACCAGTTTGAATGGATCCACATCGTCTTTTCGGGTACCAACCTCATATACCTCCACGACATTGTCAATCTCGCACAATACATATGCAAATTTATGCTGACGGTCGTAACGAAGCATCTTCGGGCCACTGTCCAGTTCACAACGAAGGATGTCTTCCAGTTCCAGCTTGTTGTGCTCTCTGTCGATCCGGTAAATCTTTACCTGATCCAGTCCGCTGTCTACGGCGCAGACACACTGCTGATCCGGTGTCACCTTCACGCAGGTTACATGCGGCATGGAACTGCGGTCTGTGATATTTACACCGATTCCTTTATGGAAGATACCATCTGCGATCTCGCCGATGGAACCGTCCTCATTTAAGTTCATCATGGTGATTCGTCCGTCATGATAGCCTGCCACAAACAGGTATCGATCCTGCTCATCTACTTCCAGATAGCATCCTCTCATGCCACCTGTCCACACAGAATTAATCGGTTCCAGATCTCCGTCCGGTAAAATACGGAAGGACTGTACGCCTTCATCTGCAATAGAATAAAGAAATTTTCCGCTGGTAGATACGATCACATCCGATGGATTATTGATTGGAACCACCTTGCGTTCTGTCATTTTTCCTTTCCCGGCATCCACATCAAAAATATGAATTCCCACACTGCTTCCGTGTGTATAAGTGCCGACATATGCCACATAACGATCTTTTGCCATGACTATTCCTCCTCTTTCCTACGCAATATGTCATAAAGTTCTGCTGCATGGTTGTCCTGCTCCGAAACATCTGCCCCGGAAAGAGCACCATTTTCTGCCGCAGCAAGTTCAATATATAAAACCTGCTTCGGATGCGGCGCAGATTGCATCTCCTGCCCTTCTTCGTCCACGATCCTGCGGACGATCACCGGAATGTTTCTTCCATCCGGCTTCATGATTTCAATCTGTTCCCCTACAGAAAATTTATTGCGCTGTTCGATACGGTATAATCCGTCTGCAGTGCATTCCCCTATAATGCCCAGATACGTGTACTCCTTCACATATGTGTTGTTGTCATAAATCTGAGCGCTTTCATCCGGTTTTCCGAAGAAAAATCCGGTTGTAAACTGACGATATGTGCAATTGGATATCTGATCCAGATACCAGTCCATATTTTTCTGATAAAGTTCCGGAGACTCCAGATAATCATCAATTGCTTTCCGGTAGGTACGGGCTACGGTAGCCACATACAGTGCGGTCTTCATACGGCCCTCGATCTTGAAACTGTCAATTCCGCTGTCGATGAGTTCCGGGATGTGCTCGATCATACACAGATCCTTGGAATTGAAGATATAAGTACCGCGTTCATTCTCATAAACCGGCATATATTCTCCCGGTCTGGTCTCCTCCACAATGGCATATTTCCATCTGCATGGATGGGTGCATGCCCCACGGTTGGCATCACGGCCGGTAAAATAATTGGACAGCAGGCAGCGTCCGGAATAGGAAATACACATGGCTCCGTGGATGAAGGTCTCCATCTCCAGATCTGCCGGTGCTTTCTGCCGGATCTCCTTTAACTCTGCCATAGACAGTTCTCTGGCGGTTACCACACGGCGTGCGCCGAGCTGATGCCAGAACTGATAGGTTCCGTAGTTTGTATTATTTGCCTGGGTACTGATATGGATATCAATTTCCGGACAGACTTCTCTGGCGATCATAAAGACACCCGGATCTGAAATGATCAGTGCATCCGGTTTGATCTCTTTTAATTCTTCAAAATAAGCTCTTACTCCGCTCAGATCACCGTTGTGAGCCAGAATATTTGCTGTAATATATACTTTTACATCATGAGCATGTGCAAATGCGATTCCTTCCCGGATCTCCTCCATGGAAAAATTCTTTGCTTTGGCTCTGAGGCCGAACGCCTCACCACCAATGTATACGGCATCCGCACCAAACATAACCGCTGTCTTTAATACTTCCAGGCTGCTGGCCGGAATCAGTAATTCTGGATGTTTCATGAAATGCTCCTTACTTCTTTTCCTGTTGTTCTTTCTTTACACTGACCGTCACACCGTCGCCCACCGGTAATACTGCTGTGGTCAGCTCTTCGTTGTGAGTCAGTTCATACAGATACTCCCGCATCCGCTTGTGGATCGTGCGGTTTCTTCTGGTCACTGCATAGTGGGACTCTATGATATCGCCGTCCTGCAGTACATTATCTGACACAAGGATACCACCCTCCGCCAGCAAACGCAAGACATCGTCAAAGAAATGGATGTACTGCCCTTTGGCCGCATCCATAAATATAAAATCATAAGGTTCCTGCAGTGTCTTTAATACTTCTGCGGCATCCCCTTCCAGCAGCGTGATCATCTGATCCCGTCCTGCCTTTGCAAAATTTTCTTTTGCTATCGGGATACGCTTCTCATAATTTTCTATGGTGGTGATCTCACAGTCCACCGGATTATACTCCGCCATCAGAAGTGCGGAAAATCCGACGGCTGTGCCCACCTCAAGTATCCGGACCGGGCGTTTCATCGCCAGCAGTAATTTCAGCAGGCTCTGCATTTCCCGCCGGATAATCGGTACATAAGCTTCTTTTGCTGTTTTCTCCAACTCTTCCAGAAACGGCGTATTTCCCGTATTCAGTGAGTTGATATATGTCACAAATCTTTCATCTACGATCATAATCCAACCTGTACCATCTGTTTTCTATTCTTCATACAGAATCGCTTCAAAATCCAGACAGCCGATCAGTTCCTGATTCACCTGCTGGATAATGCGGCAGACTGCTACTTCCGCTGCCAGGAATTCTCCCAGAAGCGGATCCTTGTACACATCCGCATACTCCTGTTCCAGCCGGTCTGCTTCGGTAAACAGATCGATCTGTTCTTTGCTGTTCTGCAGAAAATAATTTTTCCTTCTGAACTCATGAAGTCTGTGCTCTTTTTCCGGATAATGATGTACTTCCTCACGGATCTTCTGATACCGCAAAAACGCTTCACTCTCCAGCAGAGAACGCTTCAGTTCCTCGATACTTGTCTTTAACTCCATTTCCTTACACTTCCATAATAATCGGAATGATCATCGGACGGCGTTTTGTCTTTTTCCATACAAATTCGCCCAGTGAATCTTTGATCTCTGTCTTGATCTTGCCCCAGTCTGTAATACCGCGGTCTGTCAGACTGGTCACATGCTCATTGAGGAGCTTCTGTGCTTCATCCATCAGACTCTCGGAACCGCGCACATAGACAAAACCACGGGATACGATATCCGGTCCTGCCAGAAGCTGTCCGGAACCTGCCTGCAGCGTCAGTACCACGATAATGATACCGTCCTCAGCCAGATGCTGACGGTCACGCATAACGATATTTCCGACATCACCAACGCCAAGTCCGTCGACAAATACGGAGCCTGCCGGTACTTTTCCGACTACTTCCGCACCGTTTTCATCGATTTCCAGCACATCGCCGGATGAGATCATCAGGATATGCTCTTTGTCCATGCCAAGTTCTGCGGCAACGCCTGCCTGTGCTTTCCGGTGTTTGAACTCACCGTGTACCGGGATCGCATACTTCGGGTGCAGCAGAGAGTAGATCAGCTTGATCTCTTCCTGGCAGGCATGTCCGGATACATGAGTATCCTGGAAAATAACTTCCGCACTCTGCCGATACAGATCGTTGATGATCTTGGAAACTGCTTTTTCATTTCCCGGGATCGGATTGGAACTGAACACGATCAGATCATTCGGCTGGATCTTTACTTTACGGTGGATACCGTTTGCCATACGGGACAGTGCTGCCAGTGGCTCACCCTGGCTTCCGGTGGTGATCAGGACTGTCTTCTCATCCGGATAATTCTTCAGCTGATCCACTTCGATCAGTGTATTGTCCGGAATATTCAGATAACCAAGTTCCGATGCGATAGAGATGATGTTCACCATACTGCGGCCCTCCACCACTACTTTACGGCCGAATTTGTAAGCAGTATTGATGATCTGCTGTACACGGTCTACGTTCGAAGCAAAGGTTGCCACAATGATCCTCTGATGGGTATGGTCACTGAAAATACTCTCAAATGTCTTGCCGACTTTCCGCTCTGTCATGGTAAAACCAGGACGCTCTGCATTGGTACTGTCGCACATCAGTGCCAGAACTCCTTTTTTACCGATCTCACCAAAACGCTGCAGATCAATGGCATCTCCGTAAACCGGTGTATAATCTACTTTAAAGTCACCGGTATGCACAACCGTTCCTGCCGGAGAATAGATGGCCAGTGCGGCAGCGTCCTGAATACTGTGATTTGTCTTGATAAATTCCACGCGGAAACATCCGAGATTGATATGCTGTCCGTATTTGACTACTTTTCTTTTTACCTTGTTCAGCATATTATGCTCGCCAAGTTTGTGATCAATGATACCGATGGTCAGTTTTGTCGCATAGATCGGCACGTTGATCTCACGCAGCACATAAGGAAGTGCTCCGATATGATCCTCATGACCGTGAGTAATGAAAAATCCCTTTACACGATCAATATTGTCTTTTAAATAAGTGATATCCGGTATGCACAGATCGATACCGTACATATCGTCCTCCGGGAATGCCAGACCGCAATCCACAACAATAATACTGTCTTCGTATTCAAAGGCAGTAATATTCATTCCGATGGCTTCCAGACCGCCAAGGGGAATGATCTTTAATTTTGATTTTTTTGTATTTGCCAAAAATCGCACCTCCTGTTTTATTTCCGTTCTTTTTACATTTCAATGTCTACATCGTCCAGCATCTCTGCAAAAACTTTGGAGATGGCATTTAATTCCACATCGTCCTCCACCATTGCATAGATGACATCTTCGTTTTCCGTCTGTACTTCCTTCAAAATATATGCAACAGAATCCTCCTCTTCTTCCTCAGCCGCAAGCAGATAAGTCGTTCCGTTGATACATGTCTGTTCTAAAAGGTACAATTCAAGATCTTCCTGATTCTCCGGATCTGTAAAAATAATTTTCTCCATCGCACTTCTACCCTTCCGTGTGCTGTCTGCCCTGATAATCCAGATATCCCTGCAAAATAAAGATGGCAGCCAGTTCGTCCACATACTCTTTTCTGTTTTCTCTGCGGATTCCGGCTTCCATCATGGTACGGTCTGCTTCCACGGTGGTCAGTCGTTCATCCCAGAGCACTACCTCGAGTCCGGTCCGCTTTTCCAGCATTTCCTTGAACTCCAGTGTTTTCTCACATCGTTCTCCCTCTGTGTTGTTCATATTTTTCGGAAACCCGAGCACGATCTTTCCTACTTCATATTCCTCTTTCAGTTCCTCGATCCGTGCCAGCGTCTGACGCAGCTTTCCCGGTGACTTGCGCCGCACGATCTCAATTCCCTGGGCAGTCAAAAACAAGGGGTCACTGATTGCCACCCCAACCGTTTTTGAACCAAAATCAAGTCCCATGATTCTCATATGTTTTCCTAATCCCATCCATGTTTGGCAACGTAATCTTTCATAACTTCTTCTACGAGTTCGTCACGTTCTACCTTCATGATCAGACTGCGGGCATTCTTATAACTTGTAATATATGTCGGATCTCCGGACATAATGTATCCCACGATCTGATTGATCGGATTGTATCCTTTCTCTGCCATCGCTTTGTATACGATTTCCAGAACATCACCGATTTTTAATTCCGGTGCTTTTTCTACTTTAAAATATTGTGTACTGCTTAAATCCTGCATAACTGTACCTCTGTCGTTAAAATCTCTCGTCTTTCATTCTAATATAAATAGGGGAAAAATTCAACCTTCATTATCCGGTTCGCCAGGTTTTCCTCTGTGGGTACCCATACTTTGACATATTCCGGTGTCAGGCCTTCAAAATAGCGCACACCGTCTACTTCCACCGGTTCCTCAAACAGTACAGACACTTTTTTTCCTTCATAATACTGAATGAATTCCTTTTTCTGTTTTTCTGCAAGTTCCATCAGAATACCGCTGCGCTCCGCTTTGACGGATTCCTGTATCTGATCCGGCATGGAGGCTGCCACGGTTCCGTTCCGCTTGGAATATTTAAACACATGTACCTCATAAAAATCCACTTTTTTCACAAACGCGCAGGTCTCTTCAAACTCTTCCGGTGTCTCTCCCGGAAATCCCACAATGATATCCGTGGTGATAGCCGGATGCTCATAATACTGACGCAGCAGATCGCATTTTTCCAGATATTCTTCCGGTGTATACCGGCGGTTCATCCGTTTTAACACCGTTGCGCTTCCACTCTGCAGGGACAGATGAAAATGCGGACATACTTTTGGCAGCTTCACCAGTGCCTGTACAAAGCTTTCTGTAATGATGCCCGGCTCCAGAGAGCCCAGACGGATCCGCTCAATACCGTCAATGCCATGCAGTGTACGGATCAGTTCCAGCAGGCTGCTGTCACAGTCGATGCCATAGGAACTCAGATGGATACCGGTCAGCACCAGTTCCTGAAATCCGTTTTCCGCCAGTCTGCGTGCTTCCTGTTCCACATCCGCCAGTTTCCGGCTTCTGACTCTGCCCCGGGCATACGGAATGATGCAATAGCTGCAGAACTGATTGCATCCGTCCTGTACTTTTAAAAATGCACGGGTATGCTCTGACGGATGGATCACCGTCAGTTCTTCGTATTCCTGTTTTGTATGATTAATATCCAGCACACCTTCCTGTTCTATGCCGTGATCCGCCTCATAGGCCGCCAGCATCTCAAGAAGATCCTGCTTTTTATTATTTCCGATAATAATGTCAATGGCTGCATCCGCTTTTGCCTGCTCCGTAGAGGTCTGGACATAACAGCCTGCCGCCACCACGATCGCATCCGGGTTCATCTTCTTTGCTTTATGGATCATCTGCCGGGATTTGCGATCCGCAATATTCGTCACAGAACAGGTATTGATAATATACACATCCGCTCTGTCATGGAAGGGCACAATCTCATATCCTGCCTGTTCCAGCATCTGCTGCATTGCCTCTGTCTCGTATGAATTTACTTTACATCCAAGGCTGTGTAATGCTGCTTTTTTCATTGTTTCAACTCCTATACTGTATTGACTTTTTTATAATTTAAAGTTACTATTGAATAGAATAAACTACATTATTTCAGGAGGGCTGGTAAATGAAAACAGTACAGATTTCTTTAAATTCCATCGATAAGGTAAAAAGCTTTGTCAATGCGATCACACAGTTCAATTTTGACTTTGATCTGATCTCCGGAAGATATGTCATCGATGCAAAATCCATCATGGGTATCTTCAGTCTTGATCTGTCCAAACCGATCGACCTTGCAATCCATGCAGGTGATACAGATATGGGCGAGATCATGGAAGCATTAAAACCTTATCTTGTATAATTTTTATACAAATCATACAGACGAAAATGAAATATACTTATTTTCAAAACCAGATACCGGGAAAAAAATCCAGCGATTTTTTCCCGGTTCTTTTATTTCTCTAACCCTCAATATACGAATCGTTCTTTTTCCATTCTTATTCAATCATCAATTTTGCTACTCTTCGCAAACAGTGATGGTCTCTGTGGTCTCAATAGCTGTCTGCATCAGTTCATCAATCTTCTCATTCAGATGCTGTTCGGAACGCTCAATACTCTTCAGATTCGGTTTAGTCACCGGATGTTTTGCAACGAAGATCGTACAGCAGTCCTCAAAGGGCTGAATGGATGTCTCGTAGGTATCGATTTTTTCAGAAATCGCAATGATATCATTTTTGTCAAAACCGATCAGTGGACGGTATACCGGCATGTTACATACCGCATTGGTTGCTGCCAGTGACTGCATGGTCTGGCTTGCCACCTGACCGATACTCTCACCGGTGATCAGGCCGAGGCATCCGGACTCATTTGCGAAATGTTCTGCGATCTTCATCATATAGCGGCGCATGATAATGGTCAGCTGATCATGCGGGCATTTGTCATAAATGTAAAGCTGGATATCAGTAAAGTTTACGATATTCAGTTTGATTGGACCGCTGTAACGGGACACGATTCTTGCCAGATCGATGACTTTCTGTTTTGCACGCTCACTTGTATAAGGCGGTGCATGGAAATAAGTAGCCTCGATGGTAACACCACGTTTTGCGATCATATAACCTGCTACCGGGCTGTCGATACCACCGGACAGAAGCAGCATTGCCTTTCCGGCTGTTCCAACCGGCATACCGCCCGGTCCCGGAATGATCATGGAATAGATGTTTACCTGGGAACGGATCTCCACATTCAGCATGATATCCGGGTGATGAACATCTACTTTCATCTCCGGGTAAGTGTCCAGAATGATCTCACCCAGATCCGCATTGATCTCCTGGGAGTTTTTCGGGAAGTTTTTCCGCGCTCTTCTGGAAACCACTTTGAATGTTTTGTTTTTGTCCGAATATACATCATCCAGATATTTTAATACATCTTTTGCCAGCTGGTCAAAACCCTTCTCCTCGACTCTGACTAACGGACAGATGCCTACGATACCGAAGACTCTTGTCAGTGCAAGCACTGCTTCATCGTAGTCGTAATCGCCGTCAGCATCTACATAGATTCTTCCCTGCTCTCTGGATACGGAAAAGGTACCCTCCACCGGTTGCAGGGCATGTCCGATCTGTTTCATTAACGCTTCTTCAAACACGTAACGGTTTTTTCCCTTGATACCGATCTCGCCGTATTTGATCAAAAATGACTGAAACAACATAAACTTGTTTCTCCTCTCTCCAATATTTTCACTCGTACTTATTCTGCAATTATGTTCTGATTCAAAGTATACCTTTTGCTCATTTGCAGAAAATCTCGTTGTAACATTTTAATGTCTTCTATATCTGCGTAGCATCGGAAGCAGTTCTTCCAGAACGCTGTAAGTATAATCTAATTCTTCCTTTGTCGTCTCCGGACAGAAACTGAACCGCAGCGTGGATTCCTGATGTGCATGATCCAGTCCGATATTCAGCAGTGTGCTGGACTGTGACGGATGATTGGAAGAACATGCGCTTCCCGCTGACACGTAAATATTGCGGTCCTCCAGGGAATGTAACAGCACTTCCGAACGCACGCCCAGGAAACTTGCACTGACGATCTGCGGTGCACTGTCATGTTCCGTCTTTCCATTGATGGTCACATCTTCAAGCTGCTGCAGCTTCTCTGCAAAATACGCTTTCAGTTCATACAGATGCTCTGCATTTTCCTCCAGATGCGCATAGGCTTCTGTGGCTGCCACGCCAAGTCCTGCAATGCCCGGTACATTGATGGTTCCGGAACGCATACCCTTCTGCTGATCTCCGCCAAAGGAGATCGGGCGGATCTTTGTCTTGTCTTTGATATATAAGAATCCGACGCCCTTCGGTCCGTGAATCTTGTGACCACTGACAGAAAGCAGATCAATGTGCATCCGTTTCGGAATGATCTGAAACTTTCCGTAAGCCTGGATCGCATCCACATGGAACACGATGGCCGGATTATATTCCTTAATCAGTTTTCCTGCTTCTTCCACAGGTTCTAACGCGCCCATCTCATTGTTTACCATCATCATGGAGACAAGGATTGTGTCTTCCCTCAGTTCCTGTTTTAACCGTTCCGGGGAAATTTCTCCGTTGGCATCCACCGGAAGATACGTGATCTCAAATCCTTCTTCCTCCAGAAAACGCATGGTATTTTTGACCGATGCATGTTCCACACTGGTGGTAATGATATGTCTGCCCGCCCGCTGGTTTGCCAGAGCGGTTCCGATAATCGCCAGATTGTTAGATTCTGTACCACCGGAAGTAAACACAATCTCTTTTTCCTGACAACGCAGTGTCTTTGCGATGGCTGTGGCTGCTTCTTTGACATATTTTTCCGCTTCCACGCCTTTCATATGCATGGAGGACGGATTTCCGAAGTCCACCGTCAGCGCTTCCACCATTTTGTTTTTTGCCGCCTCCGAACATCTCGTGGTGGCTGAATTATCCAGATATGCTTCCATTGTCAGCATTCTCCCTCCGTTTTTTCTTCCAGTTCCAGCATCAGCATGGACATGGTACAGATTGCCGCCGTATCCGTGCGCAGGATCCGTTTTCCAAGGGAAAGCACCTCGGCATCCTGTCGTAACGTATCGATCTCTTCCTCGGAAAATCCGCCCTCCGGACCGATAAACACACTGATGGACTGTCCCGGTTTTACCTTTTTCAGTGCCTCTCTGGTTGCTTCCATTCCACGTTCATTTTCGTAAGGCACCAGGATCATATCCTGCTGTTTTGCGTACGCTACCGCTTCTTTAAAGCTCATTACCGTATGCACTTCCGGAATTTTGCTGCGCTTGGACTGTTTTGCCGCACTCTCGCTGATGGCCTGCCAGCGTTTCACCTTGTTACCTGCTTTTTTCGCATCCAGTTTGACTACGCAGTATTTCATCGCCACCGGAATGATCTCATGTACGCCAAGTTCCACCGATTTCTGAATGATATACTCCATACGGTCGCCCTTTGGCAATCCCTGAAACAGATAGATCTGTGACGGAAGTTCTGTATCCGGTGCTTCCTCATCCAGAATATCCGCCTGTACAAATTCATCTGTCAGTTCCGCAATCTCACAGAACATATCTCTGGAACTGCTGCTGACCCGGATTTTTTCCCCAGGGCGCATCCGCAGTACATTTTTGATATGGTTGACATCACTTCCGGTGATGGTCACATATTCTTTGCCGATCTGGCAATCATCCACAAAAAACTGATACATGCCTATTTCCTCGCTGTGATGCTGACCCATTCACCCTGATGTGTCACTTCCAGAACTGTCATACCGGCTTTTTCAATGGCTTCCCTTACTTCGTTCTCTTTGAAATCAATGATTCCGGAAGTAATGAACACACCGTCTTTTTTCAGGCGGGCCGGTATCACCGGTGCCATCGGAATGATAACGTCAGCCAGAATATTGGCCACAACCACATCATATTTCTCTGTGCCGACTTTTTCCTGAAGTTCGGTATCATCGATCAGGTTTCCCACATAAAAATCACCCTGTTCTCTGCTCAGATGATTTACCGCAAAATTCTCATAAGTAGAAGTAATACAATCCTCGTCAATATCCGTACCGGTCAGATGGCCCGCACCAAGTTTCAGGCTGACAATGGAGAGGATTCCGCTTCCGCATCCCACATCCAGCACTTCATCGCCGGCTTTCATATATTTCCGAAGCTGATGGATGCAAAGCTGTGTGGTCTCGTGTTTTCCGGTTCCAAAGGAAATGCCAGGATCGATCTCGATCAGAATCTTGTCCTGATCTGCCTGATCCAGTTCTTCCCAGGTCGGTTTGATCAGAATATCGTCAATGGTGAAGGAATGGAAAAATTCTTTCCAGTTGTTCATCCAGTCGATATCCTCTGTCTCACTGCTTGTGATCTTACCGCTTCCGATATTTACATAGCTGCGCATTTCTTCCAGCGCTTCTGCCACTTCTTTTAATTTTTCACTGTGATCTTCCCCAGCTTCCAGATAAAAGCTGACATAACCGATGCCCTGATCCGGCGGAAGTTCCGGCAGGATATCAATAAACATCTTGGATGTATCGGATTCGGATAACGGTACATTATCCTCGATCTCGATGCCTTCGATGCCAAGATCTGCCAGCGTACTGCTGATATAATCTTCCGCTTCTGTGGTAGTTTCAATCGTATATTTATCCCATTTCATCGTACATATTCCTCCATACAATTATTTAAGCTAAACGCACATGAGATTTCGTACCCATTTCTGATCAATGTAAACGATTCTTACTTTCTCAGAATTGTTGCACAGCCTCTTAGTTCCGAACATGCCGATTAGTCCTGAAATCCTACGATCTTTCTTTCAAATCTCGTAAGAAACAGGACTCATCAATGCATAGATATGTCAGGTGAGAGATAACCCCATCTCTCATCTGACATAACCTCCGGTGGATTGCAGAGATGCACAAATGAATATATCATGCATTGCATGATGTGCATCTCGCAACAAGAATACCGAAAGCATTCTTGAATTATATTAACCTATAAGGCTGTCATTCGACAAGAGTTTTTTTGTTTTATTCTCTGCGGAAGCGATCCAGCATCATGAAAATTTCTTCTTTTCGCGGGTATGCATACCCACAGGAAAGGGTTCCATCCACAAAAGCTGCCATTCCTTTTTTCTCAAGCAGTCCACAGATTTCCGCAGCCAGATCCTGCATCGATACAGAAACGGAACCCTTTTTCACGATATATTTCAGGATTGCCGCCAGAGCCGCTGTCTGTTCCGTATCGATCAGCTGTTCCACATACCGCAGATCCACCAGATTGTGATCTATGGAAAAGCCATCGGTTCCCATCACTTTTGTCTTGATGCGTTCCTCCCGGTCACCTCTGCCATGCCGCTTTGCCCTTCGCTCCATGACAAACATCCGTTTCTTTGTTGGAAGCACAAACGGTTCTGCATTGTTCTTAAAGTCCACTGACGGATATTCCGGCAGCAATGCCTGTACTTTTGCTTTCACATCCTTCGGGCGGTAAGCATCCATCTGAATGATCGTATCAGCCACATGGGAAAAAGCACCACTGCTGCCCGCAACCAGAATCGTGGAAATGCCTGCCTTCTCATACAGATCCCGTACTCTTGCGATAAACGGTGTGATCGGCTCCTGCTCTCCGCTGACCACACGCTGCATAAAAGCATCCCGCACAAGGAAATTCGTTGCGGAAGTATCCTCATCGATCAGAAAACAACTGGTTCCCGCTTCGATTCCTTCCATGACACCTGCCGCCTGCGAGGTACTTCCACTGGCATCCTCCGTGGAAAAACAGTGCGTATCTTTTCCATTTGGCAGATCATGGATAAACAGGGACAGATCCAGTTCAGACACTGCACGGCCGTCTTCTGCCCGCAGCTTTAGCGCATTTGCTCTGGTAATGACATATTCTCTGCCGTCACCTTTCACATGGTCATATACACCCTGTTCCAACGCCTGCAGTAACGTGGACTTTCCATGATAGCCTCCGCCGATGATCAGTGTCACACCTTCCGGGATTCCCATACCGCAGATCCTGCCTCCAAAGGGCAGATCTATGGAAATCTCCATACTCTTTGGCGATTCAAATGCCACTGCGCCCTTTAACGGCTGACTGGACACGCCGCTCTTTCTCGGCAGTATACTTCCGTTTGCGCAGAAAGCCACCAGGTTTCGTTCTTCCAATACTTCACGGATCCGCTGCTGATTTTCTGCCAGTTCATAAGTGACCTGAATCTCTGCTTTATCCCATGCCTTGTAAAACAGGCACTTTTTCACGATCTGTGGCAGAAACTCCAGTAAAATTTTTTCCAGCTCCGTTGCATTGATGGTACGCCCATTTGCCGGAAATCCCACTTCAAAACGCAGGATGAGTGATTTGTCAGTAAATTCCACGGCTGTCCGGCGCATGATCTCCGGTCCCGGTCTGCTGGTGGAGATCAGCCCGCTTTTTCCGGATCCTTTTGCCTTAAAACTGTACTGATCCAACTCCCGGGAAAATCTGCGTAAGATCCGGTCTTCCAGTGCCGTTTTTGTATGTCTTTCTGTAAAATATTTCTCCGGGAATCCCGCCTTTACCAGCGAAAGTTCCACATGCAGGGAAGAGGGTGCCGCAAAGGGATCCCCCTGTACATGATCAATAGACAGCACAAAGTCACCGAAGGTATAACTTCCCCTCAGTGACTTATATGCCGGATAACTTTTTCGATGAATTGATTCTAATTTATTTTTTAAATCTGTTTTATTATACATCCGTAATCCTATATTAATCTTCTTTTTTAAAGAATCCTCTCTTTTTATGATGTTTCTCCTGTTTTACACCTTCTTCAGCAGCTGTATGAAGTGTATCTCCGGATAATTCATCAAATTTGCGCAGTGCCTCTTTTGCCTCCGGGCTTAAAGAGGTCGGTACCTGTACCACCAGGGTAACATACTGATCACCACGGATATTTTTATTACGCAGAGACGGAACTCCTTTGCCTTTCAGACGGATTCTTGTATCGGTCTGAGTACCCGGTTTTACTTCATAGAGTACATCACCATCTACCGTGCTGATTCTTGTCTCACCGCCTAATACCGCCTGTGCAAAGGAAATCGGTGCAGTAGAATAAATATTCATATCCTGACGCTGGAAAATCGGATGTGAGGATACGATAACCTCTACCAGCAGATCGCCACGCGGTCCGCCATTGACACCCGGCTCCCCTTTCTCACGGATGCGGACACTCTGACCATTATCAATTCCGGCAGGAATAGACACTTTGATCTTCTTTCTGCTGGAAGTATAACCGGTTCCGCGACAGGTTGTACATTTATCTTTGATGATCTTGCCGGATCCGTTACACTCCGGACAGGTCTGAACGTTCTGGACCATGCCGAACAGAGACTGCTGGGAAAATACGACTTTACCTTTTCCGCCACATTTTGTACAGGTCTCCGAAGAAGTACCCGGTTTTGCACCTGTTCCGCCACAGGTCGTACACGCATCCTTCAGTACCATATCGATCTCTTTCTCACATCCAAACACTGCTTCCTCAAAAGTGATGCGGACACTGGTTCTTAAGTTAGCACCTTTCATCGGACCATTAGATGCGCCTCTTCTGGAACCGCCGCCAAAGAAATCGCCGAAAATATCACCAAATATGTCTCCGAAATCCATGCCTGAGAAATCGAATCCACCGGCTCCTGCTCCGCCGTCAAATGCAGCGTGACCGAACTGATCATACTGTCTTCTCTTCTCTGAATCACTTAATACCGCATAAGCCTCAGAAGCCTCTTTGAATTTTGCTTCTGCCTCTTTGTCTCCCGGGTTTGCATCCGGATGATATTTTTTGGCTAACTGACGGTATGCCTTTTTAATTGTGGCATCATCTGCGCTACGGTCTACACCCAGCACCTCATAATAATCCCTTTTCTGTTCTGCCATATCTGAACTCCATCCCTTATGTTTATTCTTGTATCTTCTCGTCTCACCCCGCAGTCAAACACCGGCTGAGATTAATCCAACAATGCACCAGAAGGCATTCCGCCCTCTGGTGCGTTATTTATCAATTTGCATTTACTGCGATGAACCGCATGCGTTTCACCTCTGATTAAACCTCTTTGTAATCAGCGTCTACAACATCGTCATCTGCGCCGCCTGCTGTCTGCTGACCGGCACCTGCGTTCATGTCCGGGCCTGCGCCTGCTGCACCCTGTGCTGCCTGTGCCTGCTCATACATTTTAGCAAATACCTGCTGAGCGCTTGTCATCAGTTTCTCTTTTGCAGCTTTCATCTCATCTAACTCTGCATCTGTCATCTTGTCAGCTTCCGGATGAGCCTCAAGGAGTGCTTTTAATGCATCCAAATCTGCCTGTACCGGTGCTTTCTCAGCATCAGAAATACCTGATCCAACTTCCTCAAGTGCTTTCTCTGTCTGGAATACGAAGGAATCAGCATCGTTTCTTGTATCGATTGCTTCTTTTCTCTTCTTATCCTGAGCCTCGAACTCTGCAGCTTCTTTTACAGCTTTATCGATCTCGTCATCAGACATGTTGGATCCTGCTGTGATTGTGATATGCTGCTCTTTGCCTGTTCCAAGGTCTTTTGCGGATACGTTTACAATACCGTTTGCATCGATATCGAATGTAACCTCGATCTGCGGAACACCACGACGTGCTGGCGGGATTCCATCCAGACGGAACTGTCCAAGGGATTTATTATCTCTAGCGAACTGACGCTCACCCTGTACTACGTTGATATCTACGGCAGTCTGGTTATCTGCTGCTGTGGAGAAGATCTGGCTCTTTCTGGTCGGGATTGTTGTATTTCTCTCGATCAGTCTTGTAGCTACACCACCCATTGTCTCGATGGATAAGGAAAGCGGAGTTACATCAAGCAGTAATACTTCACC
>JALESO010000061.1 GCA_022781925.1 Lachnospiraceae bacterium | reverse complement strand
GCTGTCAATGATGCGCAGCGACGGTCTGAACCGCTTGCCATTGACAGTTTAGTCTGATCCAGGTACCCTCGGTCAAAGCAAGAGGAAATATAGCAACAAAAATATAAAGTTTTACTGACATCTAGCTTGACAAACAGCGATTCCAAGACACAAAAATAACCGCCCAGTCCTGAGAAAATTGTGGCGGTTATTTTCATAACTAACATATTCGGGGCTAACCGTCTATCGGTAGCACTTTTTTCATATTTATATTAGCATTTAACCGCTTTTATGTCAAACTATCTGTTTTTTCTTTTTTTATAATTACAATAATAGTTATTTCTAAAAATTGGAATTGGCAAAATTTCGAATATCATGTTTTAATGTATGTTATTGTATTCTTCTTCTAATTCATCTACCAAATATCCATCACTCATACAATGCATATCCGATATTCCTTCACGCATCAACTGATATAGCTCTGAGTTATAAAAAATTTTTAATGCTGCATCCAGTGAAATCCCCAGCTTTTTAGCAAATAATTCAACTATTCTCACATATTTTTTTTGTAGAAGGATCGGATTTGCCATCATACTTCAACACTCCCTTCAAAACACAGTTTACTCAATGCCGCTTCTGTTCTAAAACATATCTGCATATTCGGCTTTTCATACCGAAGTCGATTAATTGCTTCTCGCTTATCTATTAATTGATCAAAATACAATTCTACTGTATTAAAGACTTTATCATTAGCCACGCCACCCATAACAATATCATAACTGGAATCATCCATTTTACGCCGACAACGCAAAATAAAATCTAACCATTCTTCTGAATAAGACTCAAACTTTAAAATTTTTAAATTTTGACATGTAGTCTCATCAAAATCATATACAGAAACAATTCCTTTCTTACCCCGACGCTTAAATTTTCCACAGCATTTCACTGCCTGTTCCCAGATCAATGTTGTGTAAAATCCTTTTCCAAAATCCACATCCATCCTTGAATGTTCCAAATCAGGATTTGAAATTTCCAACCAA
Organism: Lachnospiraceae bacterium; assembly: GCA_022781925.1. Lineage (GTDB taxonomy): Bacteria > Bacillota > Clostridia > Lachnospirales > Lachnospiraceae > Eubacterium_I. Next base: position 40,345 of record JALESO010000061.1, on the reverse strand, counting down.
GATCCATGATATACTTTCATTTGAGAACCCCTCTCTCTTTCATAACCTCCATTATGTCATCCACAATATATTCTTTTCCCTGTGTATGAAGTATCTCATATTCCGGAATAATATAATCATTTAAAATATTGCTTTTCTCTGCCAAAGCACTATAAATGTCTTTTGCATTTACACCTAACTTTTGAGCAATACTTTCAATACAAAATATTGCAAATTCCATTTCACACGTGTTTTCTATATTTTGTTTTGTCATTGAAAAGCTGCCTCCCTTAAATATCATTTATTATGCGATATACCTTCTATGAGATGCTTTTACATTATTCTGATTTACAATCGCATATTGCATCGTTGTATCAATCTGCGAATGTCCCAAAATTTTCTGCACCTGTTCAATCGGCATTCCTTTATCAATGGCTCGTGTCGCCATTGTTCTCCTGAACTTATGTGGGTGAATTTTTGGAATATTCAACATACGCCCCAGTTCACGCATTCGAATTTCCACACCACTGATCTTCAGACGATCATACGGAGCATCTAATGTAACAAATAATGCCGGATTATCGTCTGCTCTGCTTTTAATATAATTCTGTAAATGCAATTTTGCCTTTGCATCAAAATACACGCGGCGTTCCTTATCACCTTTTCCGTATACCACACATTCACGTTCTTCAAAATCTATATCCGAAATATTCAGGCGAACCAGCTCACCAACACGAATTCCCGTTGAATACAGCAAATCAATAATTGCCAAATCCCTTTTTGTTTTGCAATTATCACGCATTTTTTCAATCATTTCATCAGAGATAATTTCTTTTACCTGTTGCTTTGTCTTAATTTTATGAATCCTCCGCATCGGACTTTTCAAAATGTAATCTTCTTCCTCAAGCCATGAAAAGAAGCTGGATAAATTCCTTCGAATATTATCAATCGTCACCTTGCTGCAATTGTTAATCTTCTGATAATCCGCAAGGTAACTCCGGAGATCATCCGTTGTCATTTTTCGTATCTCAACATCAACCGTCTGCAACAGATGTTCTACCGTTACCTGATAATATCGCAAAGTTCTGTCCGAACATCCCTCAATGCGCTTCGCATCTATAAACATTTGCAAATATTCCATATTAGAAATACTCGTTTTTTCCACATCACTATTTATCAAATGTTTCAATAATACTTCCTGCAACTTTTTCATCTGTGCTATGTTCAGATACTCTGCCATTTCGTTGATAATATTCACTAATTTTTCATCCATGTTGGTATTCTCCTCTCGATCATTACCAACATTTTACTGCATATTTTTATACAAATCTCTTACAGCATCTGGTTTTCCCTGTAACATTCAAATATATATTCCGGGTTTTCATAATAAACGCTGCTGTTGTAATCATCTATTTTCGGGCTAATAAAAGAATTGTATACTTTTTCCAATGCACTTATAATATCAATCTTCTCATATTCTGCTACGCGCTTAATCAAACGCTTATATACTTTTCCAATATCCCAATAAGTTGGGATGGAATATCCGCAATCCGCCACATTATCAAAATTTCCCTGCTCGATGTTCGCTTCATCTATAAAATCATCACAAACTCGTTCTATATTGTCACAATGATACACATCCGCAAGATCGTATATTTTTTCTAAACGCTCTTTTCCAAGTTTATTGACTACATAGGACCGCACATTTTTTGTTTTTCTTGCAATATAGTCAATCAAGCTACAAGTATAAAATAAGTCATTATCTTTCTGTGATTCTCTACCTTCTCCAACCATTACACAACCTCCTCATAGCCTCTGTAATGCAAGCATTTCAATGCATCCTCTGTACAAAATACAATTTGATGTGTTGGATATTTGAATTTTGCCAATATCCAGAATTGTTCTCTCGTAATTACTCCATCCATATAATCAGAAATATAATTGTAAATCTGATCATCCGCCATTGCGCCTATTACAATATCATAATCATGCATTTTACCACTTCGGCACGCAATAATAAAATCCAGCCATTCTTCCGTCATCTCTTTAAACTCTTTTATCTTTAAGTTTGAATTGATATTAACATCATATACTGAAACAATTTTTGTATTGTATCTTCTTGCCCATCTTTGCGCCTGCTCTTTAATAATGGTACAGTAGAAACCCGTCCCAAAATCCTTCGTATTTCTTCCTTTACGGATTTCCGGTTTTTCTACTGGTTGATATCCACCATGATATGCTGTCATCATTCCCATGTAAAATTCTCCTCATGTAGCTATCTGAATCAATTTTTATACACTATAATTTTACCCAAAATATTTCTGCATTAATGAATCAAATAATAATTGTATTTCGTCTAGTGATTTTTGCACTGCAACTTGGAATTTATCCGATTTGCATTTTCCTTTCTTTTCAATTTAGCTTAATTTATCAACACCATGTATACCTTTCGATGCCTTGACAAAAAGTATAATTATGTTATATTTAAATTAGTCAACTTGTGACGGATTAAAGCTGGGTTCCCGAATGGGAGTAGGCATGTATTTGCTTAGAATCCTTTGCTCCTGGGGTTGACTATTTTTTTGATAATTTTTCCTTTAGGTCATCAAGTATTGTTGTTGGTGCCTTTTTTATTTCTTCAAAAATGAAATCTATTGCCTGTTGTGAATAGCTATATTGGGGTTGTGTTGATATTTGATATGTAAAACACATTTTTTCATTTTCTTTTAATCCAAAATACGCTGTAAAAAGTTGGAAATGATACATATTTAATTTTGTCTCTTTTCCATTAAACAACACAATAATTCCATTTTTTTCTAGCCGCTTATTCAATTCTCTTATGCACGCCTTCGCATTGTATTTATGTGTTTCATTTGGATTTTTTACTTCTTTTATTAGACGTACCCCTTCTTTTGCTTCTTTTTCTATATGATAGAATTCTGTCGCCTCTTCCCGTTTTTTAGTCGCATAATGTAAATGTTCTATTCTGATTGCAAAAGCACTATTGTTTTCTTCTACCATTGGCGACAAACTGCTGTTCATTGTTAATAATCTTTCAGCAACTTGCTGATCATATTTTCCACGAATTTCCGTTTCATCAAGTGCTTTTAATCTGACCGATAATGTAATAAAATTTTCAGGTATAATTTGTGTCATATCCACATTATGGAATTCCATCATTTTGTCAACAAAATTAAATACACACGCTTGAAGTAGTGGTATATACACTGCCTCATATTCCTCTGTAATAAAATGTGTACTGGTATTTCGCAATTCAATAACTTTTTCAAGATTTTTTCTTAATGGTGCTTTCTCATTCGTAAATATTTTTTGAACACATTTTTCTAACGTAATTGTACGATTTGGTTTATCATGATAATAAATAGAATCTTCACCAAATTTGTTCATCATATGTGCTTTTAACATTAGTTCCCACGCATTACAAATAAAAAAGCTAAATCCTTCTAACCGATACCTAATAGATGGCTTATTATATATTTCTATTGCTAATACAAAAGCTTCTTTTGCTTTATCAATAAGTCTATCTTGTACAGTCATTATTCCTCTCCTTCGTTATCTATAATCCCAACAATTCTTCCAACTCCGCCAGATTCTTCCCAATCTCCATCTCAAGTTCATGAATATTTGCCATAATCTCTGATGTGGGCGGATACTCTACCGGAATGTACTCCACTTCTTTGTACTTATTAATACTAAGATCATAGTCATTGTTTACGATGTCTTCTTTCGGAACCATGAAAGACTTTTCTGTACGTTTTCGGTCTGCTTCCTGATCCAGATGTTTGAATCTCTCAATGATGTCCGGAATATCATTGTCTGCAATCGGTGTCCGCTTATCATCCAAACTGAATCCATCTGCTGTCATATCGTAAAACCAGACGTTATCGGTTCCTCCATGCTCTGTTTTTGTAAAAATCAGAATGGCGGTGGATACTCCGGCATACGGTTTAAACACACCAGACGGCATAGAAACAACTGCTTCCAGTCTCTGATTTTCTACAATCTCTTTTCGAATGGATTTGTGTGCTTTGGAAGAGCCAAACAATACTCCATCCGGAACGATACATGCACACCGGCCGCCAATTTTCAAAATCCGCAAAAACAATGTCAGGAAAAGCAACTCTGTCTTTTTCGTTTTACATACTTTCAGCAAATCTCCAGACACTGACTCCGCATCCAGACTTCCTTTAAACGGCGGATTTGCCAGTACCAGCGTATATTTATCTTTATCCGGATTCTGATCTGATAAACTGTCTCTGTACTCAATAAACGGATTATCAATTCCATGCGTCATCATGTTCATGGCGCCGATACGAAGCATTGTCCGATCCATGTCATAACCATGGAACATGTGATTCATATAATGCTCTTTTTTCTGCTTATCAAAGAAAATTTCCTCTTTCTTATTTTCTTTCAGATATTCACCTGCTGCCACCAGGAAACCAGATGTACCGCAAGCCGGGTCACAGATCACCTCATCACTGGACGGATCCATCATTTCTACCATCATACGGATAATATGTCTCGGTGTACGGAACTGACCATTTAATCCTGACTGTGCAATCTTGGAAAGCAGATATTCGTATACATCACCACGCACATCGGCAGTCTGTATCTCATTCATAATTTTATAAATCTCATCCAGTGAATCCACGACTTTTGATAATACCAGCGGTGTCGGCAATTTAAAAATAGCATCATCCATGTATTTTGAATATGCGCTGTTTTTATCACTGTGCAATGTTTTAATAAATGGAAATACCCATTCCTGCATTACAGCATACATTCTGTCTGCCGGGAAATCATGAAACACAGACCACTTTAACTGCGTTCCATCTATGGTTCTTTCACCAATCTTGACTTCTTCTGCAAAATACTTTCATACGGCAAGCCGAGCATCGCACTTTCTTTTGCCCGTCTGTTATCCGAATCATCCAGATCATGAATAAACATCAGATAGGTAATCTGTTCAATTACCTCCAATGGATTTACCAGTCCACCTGCTGCAAATATATCCCACAGTCCGTCAATTTTATTTTTTAATTCACCTGTTATCATTCTGCTTTTTCTCCTGTCTCTGTACTTTCATAATCCATAAATAGCTTTTGTATTAGAATACTATCTATATTCATTATTCCAGCTATATCGGGTGTATCTTCCCCCACCAATTTTTATGCCGTTACACAGCTTAATTTGATTAAATTATATGATTCGTCGTTATCAATGTCAATTATATCATTTTTCCAAAAATGATATAATTAGATTTCATTTGATATAGTTAAAAACAAAAGAAAACACCTGAAAAAAAGCTTCGAAAAATATACATGTTCGAAACATTTTTCAAGTGTATTACTTTATCTATAAAATTTGTTTTTAGAGCTGACCACAGTTTTTCAGCAATTCCCGCTTCCGCTCTACCATCTCATCCACACGATCCAAATAATTTGTGATATCTTTTACATTTCCCACACGCTCGATACGCTTGCCATCCTCAAAAACAACTTTTGTGGTGGCACCTGCGCCAAGCGCCATAATGGTCTGTTTCTCTTCCATGATCAGAATGTTGTACACACCGGCTTTTCCCGGTTTTGCGTAGCCGACATTCTCGAAATTACCCGCCATATTTTTCTGACGATACAGATAATACGGCTCCAGTCCCATCTCATGACAGCACTCCGCAGTCAGATCGATGGTCTGCGCAGTATTCTCGATGTGCAGGTTCTCATACTGCTCTTTCTGCATCCGCAATCTGGCCGCACGTTTGATAGCCAGGGAATGAACGGTGATGTTATCCGGATCCAGCTCTTCCAGCTGTCTCATAGTCTCCCGGACATCCTCGATGGTCTCTTCCGGAAGTCCCACGATCAGATCCATGTTGATATTGTCAAAGCCAACCTCCCGGGCCAGTTTGAAACTGTCGATGGTCTGCTGCACCGTATGCTGACGGCCGATGAGCCGTAATGTTTCTTCCTTCATCGTCTGAGGATTGATAGAAATTCTGGAAATATTATGTCTGTGAATCACTTCCAGTTTTTCTCTGGTGATGCTGTCAGGTCTGCCGGCTTCTACTGTAAATTCCAGAAGCTGTGTCTGCTTCCGCGCTTTACCTATTTTATTTTCATCCCCAGCTTCTTCCACAGAATTCTGCGCTTCATCTATCGCATCTACTTCATTCACATGTTCATCCGCATAGATCATTCTGCCCTGCTCATCTGCAATGCCAAAATAACTTCCGATCATGGTCAGCAGGCGGTCCATCTGCTCTGCGGAAAGTGTCGTCGGTGTACCTCCGCCGATATAGACAGAATTTAAAACCTTATGTTTGCAAGCCTCTGCCGTAAACGCGATTTCTTTTTCCAGTGCATCCAGATATTCATCCATGCGGTTCGCCCATTTTGCCAGCGGATAAGAGGTAAAAGAGCAGTACAGACAGGTGCTCGGACAGAACGGAATGCCCACATACAGGCTGTATCCGTTTTCATAATCGATGCGGCTCAGCAGTTCCAGCTCCCGTTTTGCAACTGCCAGACTCAATTCGATCTTTTCATCAGAAGCAAAGTATGTTTCTTTCATATAAGAACGGATCTCATCTTCGCTTTTTCCCTCTTCCAGCAGTTCCATCGGGATCTTCGTCGGACGGATACCGGTCAGGGTTCCCCAAGGAAGTGTCTTTCTCGCATACAGAGTCAGCAGATAATACAACTGTTGCTTTAATTCATTTTTTGTCTTTTTCCGATCCGCAAAATCAACCAGAACGCTGCCGCCCAAGGTCATTTTTTCTTCTATTGCACGATTCTCATGATCCTGCGCAATGGTTTCTTCTTTTGTTACATTATCATCTTCCTGAGTTTCCTGCTGTTCCCGTTCATAAAATTTAAAATCAATCATGTGGTTTTCATAAGTTACCACAAGGTGAAATACACTCTCTGGAAACTCTTCCCGCGGCATGGCTTTTACAAGCACATCATGCTGTGGATAAAATGCTTTTACCAGTGAATGAATATCATATTCAAAATCCGGTTCATTTAACTGTACTGTAATCATACTTATTTCCTTTTCTAATCTCTCATATAAAACATTTTCCGGCTTCTATATTTTCTATCTGTTATAGCTTAAAATGTTATCCATTATAGTATCTTTTTACGTCACAAAAGGAATTTCCACAAATACAAATGCATCTGCCTGTTTCATGAAAATTCCTTTTAATTCATTATACGAAATTATGCTAAGTACATATTATACTGTTTCTCATACCCGATCGTGGTACGTGCTTCATGTCCCGGAAGGACCGCCGTATCATTCGGCAACGCAAACAGCTTTTCTTTTACAGAACGCACCAGAGCCGACATACTGCCGCCTTTGAAATCCGTTCTTCCCACGGATCCGCAGAACAGGGTATCGCCGCTTGCCAGCGCTTTATTTCCGTCAAAATAATAGCAACATCCGCCCTCGGTATGGCCCGGTGTGGAAATCACTTTGATCCTAAATCCGGCTAACTCCAGCACATCGCCGTCTTTTGTATACACATCCGCGTCATAAATCTCCGGATTGCCAAACATTGCGGACACATTTTTCTGGATATCGTGCATCGTATCCTTTTCTTTTTCACTGGCATACACGGAAACACCAAATGCATCGGCAACCATCCGTGCGTGATGCGCATGATCATAATGTCCATGTGTCAGCAGCACTGCCTGCAGTTTCAATCCCCGCTCTTTGATGCGGCGGATCAGGTCCGCACCGTCTCCACCCGGATCGATGATCACCATTTCTTTTGTATCTGCGTTTACGATAAAGTAACAGTTCGTTCCGATATCGCCAACGTTATATTCTTCAATTCTTAAATCTGCCATATACGCTCCTGTCTAGTTTGTTTATCAGCCTGTGGTACGCTCGATCTCAAATACACTTTCAATCTGACGCAGCTTTTCACTCAGCATACTCAGTTCATCTTTTCCTTTTGTATAGAAAGAAACTACGATCGTAGCAATTCCTTTTTTACTGGTCCGTGAATTGATGGAATCAATGTCAATGCCACGCTCGGTAAAGATTTTTGAAATATCTACCAGCAGACCGGTACGGTTGTTTCCATAAATTTTGAGTTCTGCAAGGTAACGGCCATGTCCGCCGTTTTCTTCCTCCGCAGCTCCCTGCTGCCACTCAGCCTCAATGAGACGCTGTCTGTCAAAATCCGGCAGCTGCATGATATTGACGCAGTCCGTTCTGTGAATGGATACGCCACGGCCTCTGGTGACAAATCCGACGATTTCGTCTCCCGGAACCGGGCTGCAGCATTTGGAAAAATGTACCGCTACATCCGTCAAACCTTTGACGATGATACCACTCTTCTTGTGGGTCGTCCGCTCAGCCTCCGCATGCTTGTCTTTCTGCTCGGAAGCATTCTCCACAACCTGCTCATCTGTCAGTTCCCGCTTATGCTCCTTGCGGTACTCCTCCATCATACGGTTTACGATCTGTGATTCTGTCAGACCGCCGTGTCCCACAGCAGCCAGCACAGATTCCCAGTCACGGAAACCATATTTCCGCTGTACTTTTGCCTGATATTCCGGTTTATTGATATCACTGAAATTAATGCCTTTGGTTTTACAGTAGTTATTTAATAACTCCTTACCTTTGGTAATATTTTCTTCTTTAAACTGATTGCGGAACCACTGATTGATCTTATTCTTCGCCTGGGTACTCTTTACCAGATTCAGCCAGTCACGGCTCGGTCCCTTGGAATTTGCCGATGTCAGGATCTCGATCCGGTCACCGTTGCGGATATTGTAATCAATGGTTACCAGCCGTCCGTTTACCTTTGCTCCGATCATCTTGTTGCCCACGGCAGAATGGATCGCATAGGCAAAATCAATCGGCGTGGAGCCTTTCGGAAGACTCTTGACATCACCGCTCGGTGTAAAACAGAATACACTGTCGGAAAACAGATCCAGGTCACTCTTTAACAGACTCATAAATTCCCGATTGTCGGACATGTCACGCTGCCATTCCAGGATCTGGCGCAGCCAGCTTAACTTCTCTTCCTCACCGTTGATGCTGTTTCCATTATTTGCTTCTTTGTATTTCCAGTGTGCGGCAATACCGTATTCAGAAGTACGATGCATCTCTTCGGTACGGATCTGGATCTCAAATGGCTGACCGGTGGGGCCGATCAGCGTCGTATGAAGAGACTGATACATATTCGGTTTCGGCATTGCGATATAATCTTTGAAACGTCCCGGGATCGGTTTGTATTTCTCATGGATCACGCCAAGTGCTGCATAACAGTCCTTCACATCATCCACAATGATACGGATGGCAAACAGATCGTAGATCTGATCCAGGGTCTTGTTCTGGTTTACCATCTTCTTGTAAATACTGAAAAAATGCTTTGCACGGCCCATAACCGTCGCTTTGATACCGGCTTCCTTCAGACAGGCCTCCACATCCGTCATCAGTCTGTGGACATACGCGTCTCTGGCTGATTTGCGGACCGCGATCTTTTCTACCAGATCGTAATAAGCTTCCGGCTCCAGATACTTCAGAGACAGATCCTCCAGCTCGATCTTGATCTTGGAAATACCGAGACGCTGTGCGATCGGCGCATAGATGTCCATGGTCTCACAGGCTTTTTCCTTCTGTTTCTCCGGTTTCATGTATTTTAAGGTACGCATATTGTGCAGACGGTCTGCCAGCTTGATGATAATGACACGGATGTCCTTTGCCATAGCAAGAAACATTTTTCGCAGGTTTTCTGCCTGCACTTCAATCTTGTCCGCATCATAGGCAATCTGTCCCAGCTTTGTGACGCCGTCAACCAGCAGTGCCACTTCCGGTCCAAACTCTTCCTTGATCTCCTCGTCTGTCATAACCGTGTCTTCCACTACGTCATGAAGCAGTCCGGCCACAATCGTTTCCTTATCCATCTCAAGTTCTGCCAGAATAATGGCCACATATAACGGATGGATGATGTACGGCTCTCCGGACTTGCGCACCTGTGTCTTATGTGCTTCCGCAGCGATCTGATATGCTTTTTCCACCATGGAAATATCTGCTGACGGATGGTACATCTGTATGATTCTGATCAGATCCTTATGCAATTCCTCCGGGCTGACAAAATCCCTGATTGGAACGATCGCCGAGTCCAGAACTGCTGCCGGTTCAATTGACTGAAGGGCAGCTTCATCTATCTGCATTTTCGTCTGCGGTATGTTATTTTTTTCTGAAATTGTCTTTTTTTCTTTTGTTTCCATCTCGATCCCACCTATTCCAACATTATAATGAAATTTGTCATAAATTGCAACGCTTTCCAAATGCAGATGCCGCCTGTCATACTGCCTGTTCGCTTCCTTTTGGCAGTATCATGACTGTTACTTTTTAGAGTATCACACGAATCCGCAAAAAAATAGCCATTTTTTTGAATTTTCTTGAAAACAACCCACTTTTCATATACAATGCTTAATAGAACTGCCAATTTACTATAATTTTTGGCAATTATAAGGAGGAAATTATGGCACAGAATCCAATCGTAACAATTGAAATGGAAAATGGCGATATCATCAAAGCAGAGCTTTACCCGGAAATCGCCCCAAATACAGTAAACAACTTCATCTCTCTGGTAAACAAAGGCTTTTATGACGGTGTGATCTTCCACCGTGTCATCAGAGGTTTCATGATCCAGGGCGGTGATCCGGAAGGAACCGGTATCGGCGGACCGGGATACAGCATCCGCGGAGAATTCTCTCACAACGGTTTCACCAACAACCTGAAACATACACCGGGTGTTCTTTCCATGGCTCGTACCATGATGCCGAACTCCGCAGGAAGCCAGTTCTTCATCATGCATGCAGCTGCTCCTCACCTTGACGGCGAGTACGCAGGCTTCGGTAAAGTTATTGAAGGTATGGAAAATGTAAACAAGATCGCAGAGACACGCTGTGATTACAGTGACCGCCCGATGGCTCAGCAGAAAATGGCAAAAGTCACTGTGGAGACATTTGGTGTAGAATATCCGGAACCGGAAAAGTGCTAATTTTTGTTTCGTAAAGAACAAGATAACGAAAAACTCCAACATAGACCTGAAAAATTTTCTGTGGCCGCTGCGCCACTTATTTCCGTCCGCTCCCGCGAACTCGGCTGCAAAATCAGCAGCCTCAGACACACTCCCGCGGACGGGTTAGCCTTACGGCCACGACGAAAATTTTACAATGGTCTTATGTTTGGAGTTTTTCTTTTATCTTTGTTCTATTTACGCAACGGCACCGTGCCGCGCGTGCATATACATTATCGCCCTGCCAGCACTACGCCGCACGCGCAAATAAACATATAAGCATGTTTTAATTCGCACACACATAACTCTTAATACACGATTTTTGACAGCATAAACTGATATATTTTTTCAGAATTGCTGTATAAGAATAATACATAGCTTACAGCGAAATCGAAAAATCCTTCTGCAATAAGCGATTAAGTGAGTGACTGAGTTTTGCGAGTTTTGCGCGAGTGGGAACGACCTCTTTTTCAGGCGTGGGAACGAGCGCAATAAAACCGAAGCAAAACGATGGTAACGAACGTCTAGCGATTGCAGAAGGATTTTTCGATTTCGTTTTATTAATATTAAATTTTAGCCACGTCTCTTAACGCCGCCGTGCCCGCGCCTTATATTTCTTCTCGCCGAAGATCCAGAACAAAATCAGCGCGATCAGCGTTCCGATCACCATACCCACAATGACATCGCTGGGATAGTGCACGCCCACGTAAAGTCTGGACAATGAAATCGCAAAGGCCAGGATCAGCGCCGGTACGCCGATTTCCCGGGGACAACTCTTATAGATCACCACTGCTGATGCGAAGGAAGCCGATGCATGGCCGGAAGGGAATGACCAGTCCGGCTGTGCCGCGATCAGACACTGCAGTCCCGATACCACTTCATAAGGCCGAACCCGCGCCACATAATTTTTCAACAGGAAATTCGTCACACAGAGGGAACCAAGCAATGCCAGCAGGGACAGAAGTCCTGCACGTCTGGTCTTTTTCGGAAACAGCAAAACGACAGACAGCACGATCCACACGATTCCGGAATTACCCAGATTCGTGATGGCGATCACGATCGGATTTAAAACTTCCGAACGCAGATGATTCTGGATAAACAGTAAAAGCTGCCCATCCCATAGATTTAATTGTTGAATAACGGTATCCAGCGTTATCATTCTTCTCATTCCTCCCATTGATCAAATAAAGTCCCACTGTACAAATCTGGTATCAGTGGGACTCATATTTATCAGAACTTAAAGATTGCCACTCCGTATGGCGGAAGTTCATATGCGAAGGAATACGGTCTGCCGTCACATTCAGATGCTTCTGACTGGTAAACCGTCGGACGCTCTGCGCCTTCGCCGCCGAATTTTGCATCATCACTGTTCAGCAATAACGTATATTTTTTCTTTTTCGGTACACCCACACGATAATCCGGGCGTGCCATCGGTGTAAAGTTGCATACGAACAGCAGGCTGTTTCTGCCGGATTTTCCATGGCGCACAAAGCTGAAAATACTGCGATATCCGTCATTCGGATTGATCCACTCAAAGCCTTCCATCCGGTCATCCAGTTCGTACATTGCCGGATATTTTTTATAAATCGTCAGCAATTCTTTCACAAATGCCTGCAAATGGCTGTGTTTCTCGTCCTGCAGAAGATCCCAGTCAAGTTCCCGTTTTTCACTCCACTCCCGGAGCTGACCGAAATCCTGACCCATAAACAGCAGCTTTTTGCCCGGATGTCCCATCATAAACGCATAACCGGCCATCAGGTTGCGGTATTTGTCGATGCCAAGTCCCGGCATTTTATTGAGCATGGAGCATTTCAGATGAACGACCTCGTCGTGGGAAAGTACCAGGATGTATTTCTCACTGTAATTGTAGCTCATGGCAAATGTCATCTTGTTGTGGTTGTCTTTTCGGAAATACGGATCCAATTTCATGTAATCCAGGAAATCATGCATCCATCCCATGTTCCATTTATAGGTAAAATTCAGTCCGCCGTCCTCGGCTTTTCCGGTTACCATCGGCCATGCGGTGGATTCCTCTGCGATCATCACCGCACCCGGATTTCTGCCGCAGACCAGTGTATTCAGATGACGGAAGAACTCGATGGCTTCCAGGTTTTTATTTTCGCCATATTCATTGGCTACCCACTCGCCGTCTTTTTTACCATAATCCAGATACAGCATAGAGGCAACCGCATCCACACGAAGTCCGTCGATGTGATATTTCTCCACCCACAATAATGCGGAATTCAGAAGGAAGTTCTTCACCTCCGTCTTGCCATAATCAAAGATCTTGGTTCCCCAGTCCGGATGTTCGCCCTTGCGCGGATCTGCATATTCATACAGACAGCTTCCGTCGAACTCAGCCAGACCATGCGCATCCCGCGGAAAATGAGCCGGAACCCAGTCGAGGATAACACCGATCTTGTGTCTGTGCAGGTAATTGACCAGATATGCAAAGTCCTCCGGCGTTCCGTAACGGGAGGTCGGTGCAAAATATCCGGTTACCTGATAGCCCCAGGAACCGTCAAAGGGATATTCGGAAATTCCCATCAGTTCCACATGGGTATAACCCATTTTCTTGACATATTTTGTCAGTTCTACCGCAAGTTCACGGTATGTATAGAAGCCGGTATCCTCATCGTAGCCCGGATGACGTTTCCAGGAGCCCGGATGTACTTCATAGATCGACATCGGCTGACGGTATACATCCTCATCTTTGTGTGCCGCACGGGCTTCCATCCATTTTTCATCGGACCATTTCAGCTTGCTGATATCCGCCACTCTGGAAGCGGTACCCGGACGCATCTCCGCGTAGTTTGCATAGGGATCCGCCTTGTACAGTTTTTTGCCATCCTGTGTCTCGATGAGATATTTGTACATGTCACCGATCTTCACATTGCTGATGAACAGTTCATAAATTCCATTTGGCTCCAGGCGTTTCATTTCATGAGAAGTCTCATTCCAGTCATTAAAAGAACCAATGACCCATACACGTTTTGCATTCGGTGCCCATACTGCAAAATTGACACCCTGCCATCTGCCCTTTTTACATGGATGCGCCCCCAGTTTCATGTACATGTCATAATGTACACCTGCGCCGAACAGATACATATCATACTTAGAAATGTTCCCCATAGTGTTTTCCTCCTTAAAACCACTCACTTTTATTTCGATTATTCAAAATCTTTTTCATGAAGAATCAGATAATCATTCTCATTATATTTTTTTGAGAAAATAGAACCGAAGGCTTTTTTGATTCCGCCGCCTTCTGCATTTTCAATGGCCTCATCCACAATGTCCTTGACCTCAGCCAGTGTGGTTGCCCGCTCCAGCTTCTGGATATTGTTGATGCGGTTATACAATGCAAGCACACCCATCTGGTCAATGGTGCACTCCATCTCTTTTGCATAGGATTTTCCGAATTCTACCAGCTCATCAATGGTAAAAATAGGGATATCTACTTTCTCGGTAAATTTCTTTGCAAAACCGAAATCCAGCTGCATTGCCTTGCGGATTCCCGCTCTCGTATCTTCCAGAAGGACTACCATACCTCTCGTATTCTGCTCCATCAGCTGAGACATACGGAGTGCCGTCTCACGGTTCAGTTCTCCTGCCTTATCGATGATCAGATAGCCTCCATCGATCTGAGGGATCAGTGCCGCAAAATCTTTACCGTTTAAAGAGGACGCACTTATCTTACCAATCTTGGCATCTTCGTTTCCTACTTCTTTCTCAATGGCTTTGATCAGACTGGTAGCAAATACAGTCTTTCCGCTGCCTTCCTCACCCTGGATCAGAATGTTGCCGGTCAGAGATGTGACGGAATTGCCAAGTCTGGATTTTGCTCCCAGCAAAATCTGACGGATCTGATCTTCCATGCCCGGAACCGGAAGGAAATAAGAAAACAGTTCTTTCTGTTCTTCTGTCAGCTCATATTCTTTCTGCTCTTCCCGCAGATCATCCGGCAGTTTGATCTCCGGCAGCACACCGGTATCCTGTGAAACAGATGCTGCTTTGCCTACCGGTACTTCCACATTGGAATTCTCCACAAACATCTGTGTCGCCTGTGCCAGCATCTTCTCCAGTTCTTCATCCGGTGTGGACTCTACTACATGTAATTCATCTTCCGTTGCACCAGATGCACTGTTTTCTGACGTTGCATCGCTATCAGTTGTTTCTGTATCTGTAACCGCATCAGAGGTTTCTGCACTTACTCTGCTCTGGTATGCGGAAAGGTCCGGCATTTCTCTTGTCGCACCGGACATAGCTGCGTTGGAAAGATCATCTGATGCAGTTGCGGCTGTATCTTCTTTTGTTGTGTGATTAGATGCTTCTGCTGACACCTTATCACTGGCTGTATCTTTATTTTCACTGTTGTCCGGTGCAGCTCCATCTGTCTGATCAGAAGCAGTTTCACCGGCAGACAATGCTTCTGTCCGATCTGTACTGTTTTCTTCGGATGCTGCTTCTGGAATATCCACATCAGAAGCAGACACACATTCTTCTGCCGCCTCACTCTGTACCGCTGCGGATCCGCCGGCAGTTTCTGTTTCTTCCGTATCTGCTACATTCTCATCTTCTGCTGTTTTCTCAGCAGAAGTTTTCATCGTATCATCGGAAGCGAGTTTTGCCGCTACGGTGTCTTCCGGAACCGGCAGATCTTCTCCCGGTGTTGCGGACAGGATCGGGATCAGTGTTTTCAGACGCTCCATGATCTGACCTGCCTCCAGCAGTGCATTTTCCTTGGACATCTCCAGCTTCTTCTGATCTGCCGCTGCCATGGCAGCCTCTGCCGCACGTTTTGTCTTCTTCCACTCTTCCAGCACTTCCTCAATGCTTGCCTGTGCGAAAGCGACTTCCTCGGCATCTGTCTTTTCTCCGGTATTTTTGATCTCTGTTATCTCACTTTGTGCAGCATCTGCATTCGGTATTGCTTCTTCTTTTACAGGATCCTGCTCCGGCTGCTCTTGCTCTTCTTTCTCCGGCTCTGCCTGCTCCTGCATCAGCTCATGAAAATCTTTTTTCAGGGAACGGTCTACCTGTGCATTAATCTTTTCCTGATCAAAGGCATGCTCCGTCTCTTCCTCATGCTCACCGTTCAGATACGGGATATCATTGACAATCTTTTTAATGTTCTCCATGGTATCCGCAACGGTTTCCTTCTCCGTGGCATTCATGATCTGGCGCATGCTTCTTGCCAGTTCCTCCTGCAGTTTGGATGTGTTGAACTTGCTTGCGGTTACCGTTGTCTCAGAAGAGTCTTCGGATGTACTTTCCGGTGTCTTCACCATCTCTTTTATGACATTCTTCCGCTCCGGACTCTGTGGCAGGCTGATCTCCACCATACCTTTTTTCTCACGGAACTGTTTGTATTTGTCCTCCTGGGCCGGGGTCAGCGGCTGGTACAGCCGTTTCAGGTCCAGTGCTTTCTCCACATATTCTCCGTCACCGAACCAGAGGATTAGTTCATCGCAGGTCTCCACGCATTTGTCCCGCATCTGAGCCTGTCCGTACAGGACAGCCAGCTCATAGGCCCATTTTTCTGTATATTCATGCTCTTTGAGTTCTTCCAGGATTGCAATACGGTCTGTCAGCGGCTGATCTTTCAGACAGCTGATCTCATAGGCCAGCACATAGCGCATATTATCCTTCGGTGCGATTTCAAGAAACTCATTATAGTATTCCTCAGCCTCATCCACATGTTTTGCCTTAATGGCCACTTCTGCCAGACGGCACACGATATTTCTGCCGATTGGAGAATGGTCATATGCCTGCAACAATACTTCACGGCATGCATCATATTTGCCTGTTTTTTCATAAATCTCGCCAACCATGCACAGCGTTGTGCTGCTGCGGACTTTTTTCCAGTTGATGGTATCTGCCATCTCCGCTGCTGTCAGATAATCTCCTGCAGCGTACAGATTCTGAATCTGCTCCAGTTTCAGTTTATACTCATACTTATCCACCGTTATTCACCTCATGTCTGTATTTTACTGATTTTTCACATGTTATTTTTTCTTTTTAAAATTAAAATGTTTTTCTTTTGGCTCTTTTTTCTCTGCCTTTTCTGCAAATTCTGCCTCCGGATCTTTCATCTTCACCTGATTGGTCACGGTATCCACCGTATCCAGTTCGATGTACTCATCCGTCTGTTCCGGCAGCCGCCGTTTTCTCAGCACATGTTCTACCACTCGTTTTATGATATAGTACAGTACCGCAAAAATCGGTACGCCAAACAGCATTCCTATCACGCCGAAACTTCCGCCAAAAAGCAGGATTGCAAAAATAACCCAGAACGGTGACAGTCCCGTCGTATTGCCAAGGATCTTCGGTCCGATGACATTTCCATCCACCTGCTGCAGAATAATGATAAAGATAATGAAATAAATGCCCTTCATCGGATCTACCAGGAAGATGAGGATCGCACTCGGAATCGCTCCGATATACGGTCCGAAAAACGGAATGATATTCGTCACGCCGACGATCACGCTGACCAGTGCCACATACGGCATCCGCAGGATTGCCAGACTGACAAAACAGATACATCCGATGATCAGGGAATCAATGATCTTTCCGATGAAAAATCCGCCAAACACATCGTCTGCCTTGCGGATGACTTCCATCACTACATTGCCGTAACGCGGACGGAAGATCGCATAAATGATTTTCTTTAACTGTCCGATAAATTTTTCCTTTGTCATAAGGACATATACGGAAACGATAAAGCCGATGATCACATTGAAGACGGCTCTGATCACGTTGTAAACTCCGGTCGTGATGCTGGCAATAAAATCAGACTGCTGCAATACGCTCTTGCGCAGCCAGTCCTCCAGATATTTGGACGCATCTGCAATAAATGTATCCAGCTGTCCCGCCAGCGGACTGTCCTGCTTCAGCAGACGGTCCACCCACTCGGTCAGGCTCTGCACCTTCTCATTCATGCTCAGGACAATATCTTCGATGCAGACCACCAGCTGTGGAATGATCAGCCAGATCAGCACCACAATGATCGCCAGAAATACGGCCATGGCGAAAGCCACCGATGCTGCCCGGATCTTCTGACACTGCTTATGTGTCAGTTCTTTTGACTTCTGTGTGTTTCTTTTATATAAAAAACGTTCAAACCATTTCATGATCGGATTGAGCAGATATGCCACGATCAATCCCACCAGGATGGCCTGAAGACTTTGAAAAATCTTCTGGAATCCGGAAAATAATCCGTCAAATCGAAGTACCACAAAAAAGATTGCGATGCAGACCATAACCACCAAAATGGCAGTCAGCCCAATCGCCAAATAGGGGCGGATATCCAGATTAACTTTCTTTTTTTCCGGTTGTTTCTCAGTTGCAGAGTATTCTTTTTTTGTCTCTTCCTGCATGATAAAATTGCCTTTCTAAAAATACCGAATGCATCCCCTCAACCGCTACATTCGCTATGGTTATAACTCTCTCAAACTCAATTGCGATAGCTGAAATAAGTATACCATACTTTTTCTGCACATAACAGAATTGTTCACAAAAAAATCAAAAAGAATCCCGTTTCCAGGATTCTTTTTGACTTTATTCATCAGATATTTATAAATTCTTTATTTTCTGTTTGAGAATCTTAATCTCTGTAATAATTGATCAGGCAGCCTTTCAGAATGATGGTTCTCTCATCGTCTGTCAGATCACCCATTTTCAGTGTGAACGGTTTTAACTCGCCGTCTTTTACCACGTATGCCTCGATATCTGTCAGCTTGTCCTCGATGGCTTTGCGTACATTCGGAACAAACAGATAATCACCGTTTGCAAACGGCAGATCTCCTTCCGGGATCAGGAATGGAAGCATACCCCAGTTGATCAGGTTGGAACGGTAACGTTTTGTCGCATATTCGTTTGCGATATTTGCCCATCCGCCTAATACTTTCTGGCAAGACGCAGCCTGCTCTCTGGCAGAACCATCACCTGGTTTTACCGCAAAGATCGTACTTCCGATACCGAAGTTTTCACGGTTCAGATCCGGATATTTTGTCTTGATAGTCTCGATCACTGGTGCAAGCTCCGGTAATGCATCCGTCGGTTTTTCCCCGTTGACTCTTGCTTTCTCTGCCTTCTGTACTTCTTTCGCACGGCCGACATACTCCGGATCCTTTCTGGACAGGGCAAACTCAGCCAGTGCCAGCGGATTGGAACGGTAGGAAGAAGTCTCTCCGGACGGGATCAGTTCATCCGTTGTGGTAACCGGATCGTGGATCTCAGATACCACTTTCAGTACCAGATTATCTGTCAGTGCACTCATTGCCGGCCAATCTTTGATGTTCGGTCCGAATTTCAGTTCCTGATCCGGATCAGCCACACCCTTGCTGTCAAATACACGGTTTTCATAAATAGATTTATCAAAGAAATATTTCGGTCCTGTGTATTCTACATCCAGATCGGTTGCCGGTGTCAGATATCCTTTGTTTGCCGCGGTTGCAGCGATGGAACGTGCATCCATCAGCGCTAC
Source organism: Lachnospiraceae bacterium (assembly GCA_022781925.1). Taxonomy (GTDB): domain Bacteria; phylum Bacillota; class Clostridia; order Lachnospirales; family Lachnospiraceae; genus Eubacterium_I. Next base: position 20,813 of record JALESO010000061.1, on the reverse strand, counting down.
GGAAGCGATCTGTCCGTTCTGGAGTTTGGAACCTTCACGGTTCGGGAAGTTTCTCGTTGTATGACGGATACTGAATCCGTTGTTGTTCGGTGTGTCACCTGCTCCGAAACATGGGCCACAGAATGCTGTCTTCATGATCGCACCTGTCTCCATGATCTTCGCTGCCGCACCATTTTTTACTAATTCCATGTAAACTGGCATACTTGCCGGATATACACTCAACGTAAATTCATCCGGGCCGATGCTCTTTCCATTCAGGATATCCGCTGCTGCACAGATATTTTCAAATCCGCCACCGGCGCATCCTGCGATGATACCCTGATCCACATACAATTTTCCGTTGCGGATCTTGTCACGTAATTTGTACTCTACGGCTCCATCCAGACTTACCAGAGCATTTTTCTCAACTTCTGCCAGGATGTCTTCCAGGTTTGCATTTACTTCATCAATGGTGTAGGTGTTGCTTGGGTGGAACGGCATTGCGATCATTGGTTTGATCTCGCTTAAGTTCACTTCTACACAGCCGTCATAGTAAGCAACAGCCTCCGGTTTCAGTTCTGCGTAATCTGCAGATCTGCCGTGGATATCATAAAATTCTTTGATCTTGTCATCGGTTACCCAGATGGAAGACAGGCAGGTGGTCTCTGTGGTCATAACATCCACGCCGATACGGAAATCAGCACTCAAAGATGCCACACCCGGTCCGACAAACTCCATGACTTTGTTGTTTACATAACCGTTTTTAAAGACGGCACCGATAATTGCCAGAGCCACATCCTGCGGTCCGACACCCTTCATCGGCTCACCGGTCAGATAGATGGCTACCACACCCGGCATCTTGATATCATATGTTTTGCAGAGCAGCTGTTTTACCAGCTCCGGTCCACCCTCGCCCATTGCCATGGTACCCAGGGCACCATATCTTGTATGAGAGTCAGAACCAAGAATCATCTTTCCGCCGCCTGCCAGCATCTCGCGGGCAAACTGATGGATTACTGCCTGATGAGGCGGTACATAGATTCCACCATATCTCTTTGCACAGCTCAGACCAAACATATGGTCATCCTCGTTGATGGTTCCACCAACCGCACATAAACTGTTGTGGCAGTTTGTCAGTACATACGGAACCGGGAATTTCTCCAGTCCTGATGCACGGGCGGTCTGAATGATACCAACAAAGGTAATGTCATGGGAAGTCAGCTTATCAAATTTAATCTGCAGCTGTTCCATATTTCCGGAAGTATTGTGTGCTTTTAAAATACGATATGCCATTGTGCCGGTTGCAGCTTCTGCAGCGGTCACTGTTTTTCCTGTTTTTGCCGCAAGACATGCTGCAGCCTCCTGATTATCTTCGATAATCTCCGTTCCATTGAGCAGATATACACCATTCTCATGTAATTTCATGGTTCTGTGCCCTCCTTAGAAAATTCTTTTTTACACTCTCTTATGTGCCGTTTTCTGACACGATTTCTTTTCCATTATAATAAGACAGATAATAAAAAGCAAGGTTTTTCACTTCAACCCGTTAAAGTTATGAATTGTAACGTTATAATGTAACGCTATAAACTGCAACATAAAAATTACTCTTTACACCGAAACGTAAGCTTCACCCGGAAGAGATCATCCTTCAGATCAATCTCAAATTTGCCGCCCATAAGCTCTGTCAGCATTTTTGAAATAGAAAGTCCCAGTCCGCTGCCCTCGGTGCTGCGGGATTCATCTCCCCGGACAAACCGTTCCGTCAGGCTGTCCGCATCCACGTTCAGCAATTTTTCGGAAATATTTTTCATGGTAAATGTGGCCTCATAGCCTTCCTTTGCCACTTCCACATACACCCTGGTATCCGGCATCGCATACTTCGATGTATTATTATACAAATTTCCGATGACACGCCACAACTGTCTGCCGTCTGCGTAGATCATCACCGCTTCCTTCGGGAATTTGCTGATGACATTCAGCCCTTTCTGTTCCAGTTTTTCATTGAATTCACCACCGGTCTGACGCACCAGTTCCACCAGATCAATGTCATCCATCTGCAAAGTGATATTGCCGGAAGAAATACGGGACACATCCACCAGATCTTCCATCAGCTGCTTTAAGCGCATCGCTTTGGATTCCAGCACTTCTATATAAGATTCCGCATTCGGATTATCGATTTTTTCCCGGCGCAGCAATCCGATATAATTGATGATGGAGGTCAGCGGTGTCTTGATATCATGGGAAATGTTTGTGATCATATTCGCCTTCATGCGCTCGTCCCGCACACTCTCACCGATGGCATTTGCCAGACCTTCACTGATATGGTTAATGCCCTCTGCCAGCTGGTATTCATCGCCCTGATACTCGCCCAGGTTCAGCTTATAGTCAAATTTTCCCTGGGTGATCTGTTCGATACCCTCCAGGATTTTCCTGCGCTGTATCACACGCTGTGAAAAATAGATCAGTGTGAACACCAGGAAGATCACCAGCAGAATGTATGCCCAGATATATCCGCAATGAAATGCCAGATAGGCAATGACCACATCCGACAGTACGATTCCCCAGATCACCAGTGTCATCCAGTTCCCCAGATAACGGTTGTGCATAGTATCCTTCAGATTGACCAGCAGCCAGTGCAGATAACTGTTTTCAAAAAAGGTATCCGCTTTTACCCGGCGCACAAGACTCAGATACATGCCCATAAAGCAGCAGTCGCCCAGCACCGCAAAGGTTCCCACGATGACCATGCGGCTCATGACGCCATAACTCTGGCTGTGCACCCGCATCCCCAGCGCCGTCAGACAGATACTGAATACGAACAGCAGGGCGATGGGGATCTCCGTCCGGATCTTATCAAAATTCATCAGATGTATTTCCTTATCCTCGCTCCGTTTGGCCGCAGCCACTGTCATATAGCACAGTCCGATCAGCCATACCACAATGCCGACTGCTGCCATCACAAGACTGCGCTGTGCCCAGGGATAAAGTTTATCAAACTCCCGTTTGGCCACAGCCAGATCATCCTCCTGGGGGAAGTTCACGTCCACCGCAACGATCAGGCTGAAGTCTCCTTTCTGCAGTTCGTTGTATTGCGCCATGTTCTGATAATAGTTATTTTCCATTCCGCCGATGTTCGTCTCGAAACGGAAGGTTTTGTTATTATAACTCAGATATCGTCCGTATTTTACCGCCCGGTCATAGGCATCTTCCTGGGTTTTGATCTCCTTCATATTTGTCACATAAGTGTTATCCTTGAGATCTCCCAGCCAGTAATATACGTTGGTATTATTCTGGTCATATTTATTGTTGTAAACTTTATAGTCCGCAATCTTTTCCGGCGATGCGTTCACCGTCTCCGGACGGTTCTCATCAAATACTCCGTCCGTCTCAAAGGCTTCCCGCAGATTCAGATAATCCAGAAGCTGTATCATCTGTCTCGAAAACGTCCGCTCAAAATAACCAGATTCCACAAAGGAAGAATTCTGCAGATCACCCATGTTCAGCATGTTCTGGTTGACACAGGTACTGAACAGCACGATGCTGACAGAGGCCACGACGGCTGCGATCATCTGCAGCCCGATCACGATCGCCTTTGCCAGTGACGAATAGCGCTTTCTGTTCTGTTCCATCGATTACCTCGGTTCTATTTTTTCAATCTTGTATCCAACGCCCCAGACCACTTTCAGGTACTGTGGATCCTTTGGATTAATCTCAATTTTTTCCCTGATGTGCCGGATATGTACCGCTACGGTATTGTCCGCTCCGATAGCTTCCTCATTCCAGATATTTTCGTAGATCTGATTGATGGAAAATACCTTGCCCTGATTTTTCACCAGAAGCAGCAAAATGTTATATTCAATCGGTGTCAGGCGGACTGCCTTGCCGTCCACGCTGACTTCCTTCAGGTCATCGTTGATGGCCAGTCCTCCGGTCTGAAATACTTTGCTGGACTCCGCCGCATTGCCAAGCTTTGTGTAACGGCGCATCTGGGAATTAACCCTTGCCACCAGTTCCAGCGGATTAAAGGGTTTGGACACGTAATCGTCCGCTCCCACATTCAGGCCCAGGATTTTGTCCGAATCTGCCGTCTTTGCAGACAGCACGATGATCGGCAGATTGCTGTCTTCCCTGATCTTTAAGATTGCCCGGATTCCGTCCAGCCGCGGCATCATCACATCGATGATAACAAGCTGTATATCCTCCTTGCGAAGTACCTCCAGTGCCTGCACACCATCATATGCCTTAAACACATGATAGCCCTCCTGCTGGAGATAAATCTCAATGGAGTCCACGATCGCTGTATCATCATCACACACTAATATGTTGTTCACCTAAATCACTCCTACTACATATATTTATGATTAATATCCCTTACATCCAGTAAGGAATTATCCATCTTGTTGCTATTCTTTTCCGAAAATCAGGTCTTTCAGCAGAGAACCTGCGTCCCGTTTTTCCTTTTTCCGGGCTGCATTCTGCGCCTGCTCCGCTGCAAATTCATCTGCCAGTACCGCCTGACGGATGGATTCTTCATCTGGGAATTCCGGATTCGGATGTTCCACATCTCCATCGGAGGTATCCACTGCATCTGCAGTCTGCTCCTGTCCATTTTCTTTTGCCTTCTGACTTTCCCGCCATTTAAAATACGCCGCATCGGTATTGATCTTAATATCCGGTTTTTCCGCCGGTACCGGCTCACGCAGCATCTCCTCCGGTTTCTTCATTCTGGAATTTTCAAAATACTGCTCATTCACTTTGATCTCCGGGCTGGAAGGCGGTGTGTAGATCATGCTTTTTGCATACTGTACTCCGGCTTCCCGTTCTGCATCCAGATCCCGTTTTTTCCGTGCCCGCTCTTTATTGATATCATCAATGATGGACAGATATTTCTTTGTGTCCGCCAGATCCGCCAGCTGTCCCTGCAGTTCATTTTCGTGGGACTGCAGCTTGTCTTTCTGCTCCCGCATATCCTTCCGGAACTGCAAAAACAGATCATTCATGGAATCATTGGTCCGGTCCATCAGTTCCCGGATCGCACCGATCATATCCGCGGTATAAATGACAGATGCCGCATACACATCCTCCGCATTTGCATTGGCCGCCTCAATGATCTCATCCCCTTTTTTGCGAAACGCACGCTCCGCATTGTTTCTGCTCTGCCGCGTCTGCTCGTACTGATCCATCATATCGTAAATCCCCTGATTCAACCGGTCCAGCAGATTCAGAAACTGCTTGCGGTCTATGATCACTTTATCCGGGTGTCCATTATACGTTTCACTTTTGGAAAATGTCACATGGATCTCTTTTAACACCCGCTCTACTTTATCCTGTGGGCTCATAGTTTCCTGTCCTCTTTCCTTCTTCTTTTATATATACTATATATTTCTTTTTGATGTATTTCGACTTTTACACTTCGATCAGTTCATACTGGTCGGTACCCAGTCCGATCTTTACCGCATGCTCGATGCAGCTTCTCCAGTTGGTATCCGGATGTGTAAAATAGAAATGATCGTGTCCGTGTCCGCAGTCACATTCCCCATGTTCATGCTTATGCTGCTCCATGTTTTCTGCCAGTACACTGTTGGACAGTACCGGCTGCTGGTTGCACAGATCCGCACATGCCATATCCAGAGCCACCGGATCAAAGGATGCCAGCATACCGACATTCGGAATGATCGGACGATCATTTTCCGCATGACAGTCACAATTCGGTGATACATCACAGATCAGTGAGATATGGAAACACGGACGGTCCTTGCAGATTGCCAGCGTATACTCTGCCATCTTGCAATTTAAGATATCATTGGACTCGGAAAACTCCGGTGTCACTGCATCTTTCGGACAGACACCGACACATCTGCCGCAGCCCACACATTTATCATGATTGATCTCTGCTTTGCGCTCATCGATGGTGATGGCATCATGGGCACATACTCTCGTGCACATGCCACAACCCACGCAGAGTCTGTGACGTACATATGGCTTGCCCGCGCTGTGCTGCTCCATCTTACCTGCACGGGATCCGCCGCCCATACCGATATTTTTGATGGTTCCGCCAAAACCGGTGGCCTCATGTCCCTTGAAATGAGTCAGTGAGATCAAAATATCCGCATCCATCAGTGCACGGCCGATCTTTGCCTCTTTGACATACTCGCCATCCACCGGAACCAACACCTCATCGGTACCTTTCAGTCCGTCCGCGATAATGACCGGACATCCGGTGGCATACGGAGTAAATCCATTCATGTATGCAGTTTCCAGATGATCCACCGCATTTTTACGGCTTCCTACATATAAGGTATTGCAGTCTGTGAGAAACACTTTTCCCCCTTGCTCTTTTACAATATCTGCAATGACTTTCGCATAATTCGGCCGCAAAAACGCCAGATTGCCATACTCGCCAAAATGAATTTTGATCGCTGCATAATGATCCTGAAAGTCAATGGTCTCAATGCCCGCGGTCTTTACCAGACGCGCCAGCTTCTGCATCAGATTTTCCGTAAAACTTGTTTTAAATGAAGTAAAATATACCTTTGATTTTTCCATTGTCCTGACTCCTCACTTAAAATTCCATTTCTCATGCTGTGCCCTTTCATTCCTATCTGTGGCGTCCTGATCTCAGGTCTGTTCCACATATGTTTCAACATGAGTTTTTTATACACACTTTTTTACAGTTTACCATAACCGCTCTTTTCTTTACAGTTAAATTTTTCTTAACTCCTGTCGCCAAAAAGCAAACACAAGTATCTCTCGCCAAATAAATGGTTTTCCTGTATAATGCTATGGAAATAAATGTTCAGCAACAATCATTTCAATATTATTTTAGTATTAACAAAAGAAAGAGAATCTGTAATTTTATGGAAGTAATTCGTACTTATGGAAACATCATAAAAAAATATGCCCCGGACCATCCACTGGCTGCGTTTCGCATGATCAAAGCCGGTCTGGCACTGGAACAGTTTCGCAGCAGACACCTTGCTGACAAGAGACTGCCCGGCGCTTACCAGCATCTGAACACCTATGCCGTGGGCGAAGTCTTGGAGGCACTGAAGCATCCGGAGACTTCCGTCTGGGCGAATATTTTTGCCCCGGTGGAACTGCTGCAATGCTTCGGCCTCCACAGCCTGTCCATCGAATGTCTGTCTTCCTTTTTATCCGGGTTCACCATCGAGGACTATTTCCTTGATTATGCCGAAAACGAAGGACTGGCATCCACGCTGTGTTCTTATCACAAAAATTTCATCGGTGCCATCGACAGCGGCATCATCCCGCCTGCTGCCTTTGCTGTCACCACGTCCACCATCTGTGATGGAAACGTCAACACATTCCGACATCTGTCCGAAAAACATCATGTGCCGTCTTTCCTGCTGGACATCCCACAGTATGATACACCGGATGCGGCAGCATACGTCACGGAACAGTTAAAGGAACTAATCTCCATGCTGGAAGATACCTTTCACAAAAAATTTCAGCCGGAAGAACTGTCTGCCGCACTGCAGCGGGAAAATGAATCCAAAGCCTGTTATGAGCGGTTTTTAAAACACATACAGACACATCACTATCCGTCCACCCTGACATTGGAAATGTATATGCTGTTTGCCTCCCATATGAATATCGGAACGCCGGAAATCCTGCATTTTTATCAGCAGATGGAAGCAGAAGCCGCCGCTGCCCCGGAATTTCACGGGACAAATATCCTCTGGGTACATCTGATCCCTTATTATCAGGAGACGTTGAAACAATATTTTAATCTGACGGATGATTACCAGATTCAGGCCATGGAAATGAACCTGGATTATCGTACACCTCTGGACACAGAGCATCCGCTGGAGGCACTGGCGGAAAAAATGGTTCAGAATGTCTACAACGGTCCTTATGAACGCAAAGCAAAACTGGTGTCCGAACTGGCACAGGATCTGCATTCTGACGGTGTCATCAATTTCTGTCACTGGGGCTGCAAGCAGTCCTCCGGCGGAGTCATACTGCTGAAAGAAGAACTGGACCGGAAAAATATTCCGCTCCTCGTTCTGGACGGCGACGGCATGGACCGCCGCAACAGTCACGACGGTCAGATCCGCACCCGCTTTGAAGCATTTCTCGAAGTGCTGCGGCAGAGAAAGGAGGAAGCATAATGCTGGCTTATTTTTGCAAATATGTTCCGGAAGAATTATTTCAGGCTTTCGGCACGGACATCACCTGTCTGGAACCTCATGTAACGAACTTCACCCAGGCAGATGCCCTGATGCATCCAAATATGTGCTCCTTTTCCAAAGCTGTTCTGGAAGAATTTGAAAAACAGGATTATGAGGGCATGATCTTTACCACCTGCTGTGACAGCTCCCGCCGCCTGTATGACATTCTCCGTGACCAGTTCCCGGACAGGTTTTTCTTCTGTCTGGATCTGCCCCGCAAGATCAATGACTTTGCGGTCACACTCTACACACGACAGCTGCAAAAGCTGATAGACGCCTATGCGGATTTTTCCGGGAAAACTTTTTCGGAGCAGAAGTTGTTGGAAATTTGTAAAAAACGTATGACAGAGCAGAAAACAACCTCAATGGCTGATCCGTCCACAGCTTCACAAACTGGCGGACTCCGCATCGCCCTGGCCGGTGCCCGCCCCGGATCCGAGATTCGGCAGCTGATCACAGACCATCAGGCAGAAGTCGTTCTGGATCTGACCTGCACCGGCATTCAGCGCAGCTATGATCTGAATTCTGAACAGATTCTGCCTGCCTATGCACATGCCTTGCTGGATCAGCTTCCCTGCATGCGCATGGCATCAGCTTCCAACCGGCAGCGGATTCTGGAAGCTTATGAAAAACGCATCGACGGCATCATTTATCACACCGTGAAATTCTGTGATATCTATGCCTATGAATATACGAAACTGCACGAGACCTCCAATCTGCCGATTCTGAAGATTGAAACCGATGCCACCGCACAGTGCGCCGGTCAGATCCTGACCCGTCTGGAAGCATTTTTAGAATCTCTTCGTGCACAAAAAGGAGAAACCATGTTATTTAAAAATAAACGACAGCCGTCGGGAAACAAAAACTTTCCACAGCAGGCTGCCAACAACCGCTCAAATAATAAAACTGCAGACGCAAATCATGCCACAGAAGCTTCCGCTTCTGCCCCGGTCTATGTCATGGGGATCGACAGCGGTTCCACGTCCACAAATGCGGTGATCTTAAATCAGAACCGGGAACTGATCGCATCCGCAGTCATCCGCACTGGAGCCAAAAGTGGCGAAAGTGCACAGCGTATCTTGGAAGAAATTTTACAGAAAGCAAACCTGCAGCGCTCTGACCTGACTAAGATCGTATCCACCGGTTACGGCCGTGTCAGCATCCCTTTTGCAGATGAGAACGTAACAGAGATCAGCTGTCATGGAAAAGGTGCACATTATCTGAATCCGCAGATCCGCACCATTCTCGACATCGGCGGACAGGACAGCAAAGCCATCCATCTGAATGAAAAAGGAGATGTGACTGATTTTGTCATGAATGACAAATGTGCTGCCGGAACCGGCCGCTTTCTGGAAATGATGGCACGTACACTGGAAGTGGATATCTCAGAACTTGGATCACTGTCTCTGAAATCAACAGAAAATATTGAGATCAGCAGCATGTGTTCCGTGTTTGCAGAATCGGAAGTTATTTCCCTGATCGCACAAAACAAGGAGACATCCGATATCGCCCACGGCATCCATATGGCTATCGCAGCAAAAGCGATCTCCCTGATGCGCCGTGTCGGACTGGAACCGGGCTATATGATGACCGGCGGTGTCGCCAAAAATCCGGGTGTCGTGAAAGTGCTGGAAGAACAGCTGAAAGCGCCACTTTATATCTCCGAGGAACCAGAAATCGTCGGGGCGCTGGGTGCGGCATTGTACGGACTGGAAAGTGTGCTTTGATCTCCTAGCTTCTTTTGTAGCTAAGTTGTAGATTAAAAAAAAGAGAGCAGGCTATTTTGTCTCAATCGCTAACAATCGCTCCTTGAGAAAAAATAGCCTGCTCTCTTTCATTTACGTTTTGTATTTATACTTTCACATGGCAGTTTTTGAAAAATACAATATAGCGTACAGCAAAATAATTAGTTCTTTTTCATTTATGCTCTATAACCTCAACTACATCATACGATTTTCAAAAAGCAGATACTGGATAAACTGATCTAAATCATCTTCTACTCTTTCTGTCATATTTGCTGATTCAATACTTCCGCCAGCTTATGGATCGTGTTGGACAAGGTCTCATAACAGATCCCATAAGTCACCAGCTCCGCCCCATATGGATCCAGGATTTCCAGTTCATCGCCGGTCAGATCTGTCAGCACTTCCACATTCTGTTCGCCTTCCATCTCCAGCACTTTTTCCTTCGCTGCCTGATCAAATGTCAGTATCAGTGTCGTATCCCCAAAATCTGTCGGTTCCAACTGACTGGACATATAATTTTCCAGTGCAATACCGTTGCTGATCATCACGGCCTCCGCCTTCTGATTCAACGGCTCCGGGAATAATACCACAAAGCCCCGCGCCAGTATCTCCACCGGGAAATTCAGATGCTCCCGCTGAAGAATCGCCGCAGCCATCGGCTCCCGGCAGATCGCACGTTTCCCCACAAAAATTATCTTCTCGATTCTATCCAAACTTCCACCTCTTTTCAGACTGCAAATTATTTTCTTTATACTTCTATCACCTGATGTCCGGCTGCCTTCAGCAGACGGTTCATGATCGCATGTCCGATCCGCGGTGTTGCAAAGCTTTCCGAGAAAATGACATTGACATCCCTCTCATCAAAATCTCGAAGGATGGCATACAGATGCTGCGCGATACTGTCCTCGTCCTGACGGCTTCCCGTACTCTCGATCACATCGCCGATATACTGTGCACGGCTTTCATCTGTGCAGATGATGCCGACTTTCTCGCCCTTTTCCTGATGCTCTCTGGTCAGTTCATTGATGCGCGCCACAACAGCCTCTGCCTCGCCGGAGACAATGGTCAGATTTGCTTTCGGCGCATAGTGACGATATTTCATGCCCGGCGCCTTCGGATGTACATTCGGATCCGTACTTGCAAATCCCGGATCATCCTTTACTGCACCGATCACCTCAGCCAGCATATCTTTTGTAATATAACCCGGGCGCAGGATCATCGGAACCTCTTCGCTCAGATCGATGATCGTGGACTCAATGCCGATGCCTACGGCTCCGCCATCAAGGATCATCGGGATCTTGCCGTTCAGATCCTCATAGACATGTTCCGCCAATGTCGGACTCGGTCTGCCGGATGTATTTGCACTCGGTGCTGCGATATAGCCGCCGCTCTCGCGGATCAGTGCCAGTGCTGTCGGATGTGACGGCATGCGGACAGCCACCGTGTCCAGTCCGCCGGTGGTCTCATATGGCACCGCATCGCTTTTCCGGAAGATCATGGTCAACGGTCCCGGCCAGAATGCATCGGCCAGTGCCTTTGCCTGTGGCGGAATATCTGCCGTGATCTTCTCCAGTGCCTCAAACTCGGCAATATGTACGATCAGTGGATTGTCAGACGGACGCCCTTTTGCTGCATAAATTCTTTTCGCCCCTTCCGGCAGTAATGCGTCTGCTCCCAGTCCATATACTGTTTCCGTCGGGAAACCAACCAGTCCGCCTGCGCGGATAATTTCAGCGGCTTCCCGTATAATACTCATATCCGGATGCTGTGCATCCACTTTTTTTACCTGTGTCAGAATTTTGTTTTCCTGATTATTATTTAACGTATTCATGAGAAACAGTATACCACAAAAGATTTTACTTGTCAGCACCTGTCCCCTGCGAGTATACTCTAGGTATGCCCGTACACAAATGAAAAGTGTAACGTGGGTTCAACTTGAATAAAAAGAAAGAATGAGGGTTTTGAAATGGCTATTACAAAAAGTTCTTTTGGAATCACCAGCGACGGCGAAGAAGCTTTTCTTTACCGTCTGGAAAACACATCCGGCGCTTACGTGACAATTACCAGCTACGGCTGCCGCATCGTCAGCATCTGCGTGCCGGACAAAGATGGCGAATTGCGTGATGTCTGCCTGGGCTACGACACACTTGCAGAATATGAAAAAGATACCGCAAGCTTCGGTGCTGTGGTAGGAAGACATGCAAACCGCATCGAAAAAGGTGTGTTTACTTTAAATGATAAAACTTATCAGCTTGCAGTCAACAACGGGCCGAACCATCTGCACGGCGGCATCCGCGGTTTCCACTATTACAACTGGGAATCTGCACAGTCCGGCAATTCCGTGCGTTTTACCCGTGTCTCACCGGACGGCGAGGAAGGTTATCCGGGTACCCTGACCATGAGTGTCACCTATTCCTGGAGTGAGGATAATGAACTTTCCATTTCCTATGAGGCATCCAGCGACCAAGATACCGTATTCAACACAACCAACCATTCCTATTTTAACTTAAATGGCGAGGCATCCGGTTCCGTGCTGGAACATGTTCTGATGATCAATGCGGATTCCTTCACTGAGACTGACGAAAATGATCTTACCACCGGTGTGATCACCGACGTAACCGGCACACCGTTTGATTTCCGGACACCGAAGCCGATCGGACAGGATATTTTCGCCGATCATCCACAGTTAAAATATTCTAAAACATACGATCACAACTTCGTATTAAACGGCAGTGGTTTAAAAGAGGCCGCAACATTATATGCAGAGGAATCCGGCATCCGTCTGACCTGCTTTACCGACCAGCCTGGCGTACAGTTATATGTACCGGCACAGTCCCCGGCAGAGCACGGCAAAAACGGCATCGCATATCCGGCTTACGGAAGCGCCTGCCTGGAGACACAGCATTTTCCGAATGCAACCAGCCACCCGAATTTCCCTTCTGTTATTTTGAAAGCAGGAGATACCTTTAAATCCAAAACATTATTTCATTTTTCCGTAACAGCTTCCAAACGATAAGGAGTGATTTTTGATGTCAATGGAACACTATCGTGCTGCCCAGAGGGCAGGAAAAAAAGACTTGCAGACACGGACCTCACAGAAACTTCCTGTCGAAATGCCTGCTCTGGATACCATTCTGGATCATGTGGACATCAGCGGCGAAGTCCCTCTCGGACTGGTAGATATTCCTACGGAACTCATTGTCGGCACAAAGACCTGCGGGCGCGCTTCTTCCTTTGCGCCCAACTTTATGCCGATCCTTGGAGAAAATACAGAGTTTGCGGCAAAATGGGCTTCCCTGTGTGATGCACACTTAAAGGAAGGCATCCGGGATCCTATCGTGGCATACGAATACATGAATCGGTATTATATCCAGGAAGGCAACAAGCGTGTCAGCGTCCTGAAATATTTCGGTGCCATCAGCATTCCGGGCTATGTGACCCGTATCATCCCGGCCCGTGAGGATACACCGGAAAGCCGTATTTACTACGAATTTCTGGAATTTTACAATGCAACGAACATCAACTACCTGTTTTTCAGTAAGGAAGGTTCTTATGCCCACCTAGCATTCCACCTTGGTCACCGCCGGTATGAGCGCTGGAGCATGGATGACCGGATTTTATTCCGCTCCTGCTACAACCGCTTTGCCGATGCCTTCAAGGAATTGGGCGGCGACAGGCTGCACATGACCACCGGTGACGCATTACTCATCTACTTGGATCTGTTCGATTACAGCCAGCTGGTGGATGAGACACCTTCTGAGATCAAGGAAAACCTGAAGAAAATGTGGGCGGAGTTTGAACTGAAAAACGCCCAGGAAAAGCCTTCTGTCAAATTCGATCCGGCACCGGAGCAGAAGAAAAATATCCTGACCAAATTCCTGACAGCTTCCGAGGAAGAGGACGTCACCCACATTGCCTTTATTAACAAAAAGACACCGGAAACGTCCAGCTGGACGTATGCACACGAGCTTGGACGGCTCTATCTGAAAGATGCCTTTCACGGCAGTGTGCGCACGAAAGCCTACGACAATATTTCCGGTACGGAAGATGCTGTGGCAGCCATTGAGCAGGCCATCGCAGACGGCAATGAGATGATTTTTACCACCTCACCGGAATTTTTAAGTGCCAGTCTCCGGGTTGCAGTCAACCATCCGGAAGTCAAGATCCTGAACTGCTCCCTGAACGCATCCCACAAGTACATCCGTACCTACTATGGCAGAATGTATGAGGCAAAATTCCTCATCGGCGTTCTGGCCGGCATCATGACTGACACGAACAAGATCGGTTATATCGCAGACTATCCAATCTACGGTATGACAGCCAACATCAACGCCTTTGCCCTTGGTGTCAAAATGGTAAACCCCAAGGCAAAAATTCATCTGGAGTGGTCCACCCTGAAGGAAAATGAGCATGTGGATCTCACCGCAAAACTGTATTCCCTGGGAGCCACCTATATCTCCCATCAGGATATGATCATTCCACGGAAAATCTCCCGCCAGTTCGGACTGTTCCGGGTCAATGGGGAAACTCCTGTGAACCTGGCATTTCCGGCATGGAACTGGGGAAAATATTATGAACGTATCATCCGGAATGTGCAGAACGGTATCTGGAACACAGAAGAAAAATCCGATGCCAACAAGGCGCTCCACTACTGGTGGGGCATGTCCGCAGACGTCATCGATGTCATCTGGTCCTCTGCGGTACCGGACGAAACCCGCCATCTGCTTGATACGCTGCGCAATGCCATCCGCAATTATGATTTCAACCCATTTGACGGAATCCTGCATGCACAGCAGGGGCTTGTCTCAAAGGATGTCAACCACACGCTGACTCCGCGGGAGATCATTTCCATCGACTGGCTGCTGGACAACATCATCGGACGTATTCCGACTGCCAATGAACTGCGGGAAGACGCACAGAATGTGGTACGCCAGGAAGGCATTCGCAAGGAGGAACCGACGACATGAGAATTTTAGCTGTTTCAGACACAGAATCCACGGCTCTTTGGGATCACTATAACAGCAACAAGATCACCAATACAGACCTCATCCTCTCCTGCGGCGATCTGAATCCGCAATATCTGTCCTTTCTCGTCAGCTGCACGAACATCCCATTGCTGTACGTGCACGGCAACCATGACGAGAAATACGATCAGACACCACCGGAAGGCTGCATCTGTATCGATGATAAAATATATGTACACGAAGGCATCCGCATCCTTGGTCTGGGCGGATGCATGCCGTACAAGCCCGGAAAATATATGTACACGGAAAAAGAAATGAAACGACGCCTGTTACATATCAAACACCAGTTGATCTTCTACCGGGGTTTTGACATCCTGCTGACCCACGCGCCCGCACAGGGACTTGGCGACGGCGATGACCATGCACATCAGGGCTATCAAACATTTCTGGCTCTACTGGACAAGTATCAGCCAAAATATATGGTACATGGACATATGCATCTGCAGTATGATCATTCCCTGCAGCGCACCATGCAGTATCATAATACCCAGATCATCAATGCGTATGAGAAGCACTCCTGGGAATACTAGGGTATTGGTTGAAAATTTAATATTATAATACGAAAATGAAAAATTCTGTCAGGTCGCTAGACGTTCACTACCCTCGTTTCACGTCGTTTTCATCGCGCTCGTTCCCACGCCTGAAAAAGAGGTCGTTCCCACTCGCGCAAAAACTTGTGAAACTCAGTCGTTCTCTTAATCGCTTCCCCTGACAGAATTTTTCATTTTCTCTATTTACACCGTATAAAATCAGCCAATTTTCCACCATGGCATATTCTTCTGTGCATTTCTACAAGTCTACACTCCGTTTCGGTCGGCGCAAAGCCATTATCTCCCAGACAATGTACGCAATGTACAACCCTTGCATAACGTTTATCTGAACGCTGCATGCCGCCTCCGGCGAACACATATGGTTTATAGTTTCATAACGGGTATACATGACATTTGGATACCGATGTGTAAATGGGACAAAATTGAAACGAATACCAACAAAAGGATCGTTGTAAAATTTTCGTCAACGCTCCACCAGATACGCGCAGATCCCCTTCTGTAAGGCGTCCACCAGTTTTTCCTGATACGCCGCACTTATCAGCAGGCTTTCCTCTTCCGGATTTGAAAGGAAACCACATTCCACGATCACCGTCGGAGCCGATGTGTTTTTCAGGATATAATAGCTGGTATTGGCCTTCGCCATTCGGTGATTTTCCGGATCTGCATTTTCGATCAGACTCTTCTGCAACCGTTCCGCAAGTTCTTTTCCCTCTTCGGATCCTTCATAATAAAATACCTGTGCGCCCTTTGCGGAACTGTCTGTATAGCTGTTCTGGTGGATACTGACCACCGCATCCGGCTGTTCCGAATCCATTTTTGCCACACGATTTTTCATATCCGATGTTTTTTCATTTTTCACATTTGCATCCGCCAGATTCCGGTCATCGGTCCGGGTCATGATAACCCGGATGTTCTGTTTCTCAAGCTGCTTCTTCAGCTTCAGTGCAATCGCCAGATTGACTTCTTTTTCTTTTGTCCCAGCGACACCGATCTTGCCCGGATCGTTTCCGCCGTGTCCACTGTCTATACACACCATATATTCTGCCCGATCCGCCTTTTTTGTCATAACTGCAAACTGCGCAGACCCGGACACGCGGATTCCTGCGATCACCAGAACTGCCAGCACGATTCCCACACCGATTCTTTTTTTCACAAAAAATACCCGAAGACATGTAATCTCACTTACAATGTATTCGGGCACTTTTTCAATATGACTGTAATAACTGTTTATGGTTAAATTTATTTCTGACTTCCACGATCGTATCTCAGATCATGTATTCGAAAATGCAGATTATAATTTGGGTTAAAAAGCATATTATTTTTCTAATTCATATATTCCACGATGGTATCCCAGATGGTGTTTTTCTCATATCCAAGTTTCCAGAAAGAGGCTCCTGCCAGATTATTCTTTTTCATCACATCCAGCTTTTCTCCGATGGATTTCTGATCCTCTACCCAGATCTTATACGTCTTGCCATCGTACTGGTATTCTGCATAATACTGTCCGCAGTCTGCCAGCCATTCCAGGTTGACGCCGTTTGCTGCCACGCGGCTGTCCACTTCACTCATGCCGACTGCCTCACTGCTGATGGAATAGCCTCTTGCTGCATCTTCCTCGCTGACCTGGGTATCCGCACCTTCCGTCACCGGTGTCAGTTCCCAGACTCTGGTGTAGAATGGCACACCGAGGATCACCTGCTCTGCCGGAACTTCCTTCAGCGTATCCTCGATTCCCTGTTCTACAAATCCGATGGATGCCACAGATCCTTCCTCTGATCCATTGTAATGTTCATCGTATGCCATCACAACGATGTAATCTGCAAACACCGCCTGCTCTTCCCTGTCATAATAAGAGTTATAAGCTGCCGGTACATAATTGTCCACAGACAGCACCAGATCATTATTTTCACACTTGATGGACAGCTCCCGGATGAACTCCAGATATCCGTCCGCCGCCTCTGCCGGAAGCAGTTCGAAATCCAGATTGATGCCATCCAGATCGTATTTGATGGCCTCCGCCACCAGATTGTTGACCAGATTATCTCTGCTGGATGTCACGCTGAATACACTGGTATCATCCACATCCTGGTTTTCCAGATTGCTGACCAGTCCCCAGACTTCCACGCCCTGCTGATGACAGTAGTTTACATAATCCTGGCTGCACAGAGACATGATGCCGCCATTGTTGTCATTCAGATAAAACCAGGTTGGAGAGAGCACATTTACGCCCTTTGTCTTGCCAAGCACCGTTGCCACATTTGCATTCGCTGCCTGCGTCGTCACCTGATGCCATGCCATATTGATCCGTGACTCACGGCTGATATGTGAAAATACAGGCTCTGTATAATTGTGATCATACAGCACATCCTGATCTCCGCCTACGGTCTTGGATTTCACGTAACCGATAAATCCGTCCTGACTGCACACCTTGCTCCAGGAACCGGTGGTCTCAAGAACCGTCACCAGATCACCTTTCTTCACTTCCTTCAGGATCGGACTCTTCACGCCACCCTTCTGCCGGATCTGTGTCTTTTTCTTAATGCTCTGATATGTCACATCATCCCACTGATCCGAGATCACGACACGATTCGGATCCTCATAGGATTCATAATGGATGTCTGTATAGTTCTGCACAAAGCTCATGGACAGGTACATCTCACCATCCCGCACAAAAGCAATCACATGATCCGCTGTCTGCGCCGTCTTTCCAAGCAAATAAGAGGTCGTATCCGGTGTCACATTGATAAGTCCTTCCGGCGTCACATAGCGCAGCACCTGCTCGGTGGCATCCCAATAAAACCGCTTATTCAGATATTTGTGTACGATCTGATAATCCACATACACTTCATCATTCTGCAGGATCGCTTTCTGCTCCATCTTTTCATTGTCGAAGACAACGAACATCTCGTCCTCCTGCTCCAGTTTGTAATACTTGCTGTAATCTGTGACTTCTTTGGAAGCCGAATATTTTTTCAAAAAAGTGGTCAGCCCGACGATCACGATCACCACAATGATCAGCAATGCCACTGCCATCACCAGAATCGCCTTCTGTCTCTTTCTGTTGTGCGCCTGTCTCTGTGAAGCCATTGCTTCCTCCTTTTCTTCTGCATATGTTACAAAGTCTTTGCAATCAGTATACATGAAAAAAAAAGGCGATGCAACCTTTCTGATTCAGACTTAATGAATGCTTTAGATTTCCCCTCGCAGTTCACTCATCCATAACGGTCCGCATCCTTACGGCAGCATACGCCTTTTTCTTTTTTTGCAGGGTTCTTCCGGTATTTGAGAAATCCTGCTTTCTTATTTTTTTGTAATTTTGTCAAATCTCAGTTGGGACAATGCGCCCTGCCGAAACACATAATCCCTCATATAATTCGTGTCTTCCCGGACACACATGACTTCTGACACTTCCGAAGAACTGCTTGGAAGTCCCTCCAGCCAGATAGAAATGCCCTGTTTTTCATAATTTTGGAGTTCGATCAGAAGAGTCTGTCCGGAATCTGCATACTTTTGTTGCATAAAAATACCTCTTCTCTGACCTGTGCGGAAGTAAGTCGTGATATACAAATCCGCTAATCATTATTGAACTTAAAATTTACTGGCATAGCTGTGTGTGAGTGCACTGTTCCCGCCCGGAACAGCCACCGGCTTTGATACTGTCTTCGTCTTTATCTTTCTTTTTACCTCCGTATTTTTTAGCACCTGCAAAAATGGCAGGATTTTTTGTTTTCCTCCACCGGTTTTTGTTCCGAATACGGCACAGTGCCGTACATTCCCCCTTTCCTTCATTGTCAGTTCTGTGGTTTTCACATATACTAACAAAAACTGATCTGAAAGAGTCCTCCGGTACAGACAGCGTTTTCTTCCTGCAGATATCGGGCTGCACGGTCAGACAATCCAACGAAAGCTATGACATTTCTGTCTGCAATCTGACCATAACAAAACAACGAAAAAATCTGCTTCTCAAACTATTTTCTACACAAATTCTGGAAAAACTTAGAAAGGTGTATCACCTTAGATCGATCAACGGGAAAAATCCCTCTCTGCAACAGCTGCATCTCTTAACGTACAGAAATTGTACGATGCATTGACTTCATGAAAAATCTGCTGCAATATGTGGTCTCTCTGTCCGTATGCACGGATAACTCATGCATTATATATACCATATCCGGATCAAAAATTCAACTTATTTTATAAATTTTAATTAAATAAAAAAATTGACAATAATTTCATGGATTCTTTATGAATGGATGCTTGACGAAAAACACAAGATTATATATACTTTTCTAACAGGTAAAAGGAAGTGATAGCATGAAAATTGAAAAAATGAACGATCATCAGATTCGCTGCACACTGACCAGCGAAGATCTGGCTACACGCAATATAAAATTAAGTGAACTCGCCTATGGTTCCGAAAAGACCAGGGCTTTATTCCGGGATATGATGCAGCAGGCTGCCATGGATTTTGGATTCGAGGCAGAAGATATTCCATTAATGGTGGAAGCGATCCCGCTTTCCTCCGAAAAAATTGTTGTCATCATCACAAAAGTAGAATCCCCGGACGAACTGGATACACGATTTTCAAACTTCACACAGTTTGAGGCTGAAGAAGAGGACGAAGACGACGGTCTTCCATTTGATCTGGACTCCGATTTCGGCGACGCAACCTCCGAGGTCGACGACACCGCAATGCAGTTTCTGCAGCTTTTACAGCGTCTGAGACAGGAACAGAATGCCGCCAAATCAGAGGAAAAAGGCAAAGAACCCGTCGAATCCGCAAAAGCACTGCCCACCAATCTGGTGCGCATGTTCACCTGCGCTGACCTTGATACCATTATCCAGGCCGCGGAAGCACTGCACGGATTTTATCAGGGCAAAAATACCTTGTACAAAGATCCTCAGACCCACACCTATCATCTGATCGTGCATCAAAGTCAGCATACGATTGCTGAGTTCAACCGCGTGATCAATCTGATCTGCTCCTATCTGAAGCCACAGAAATACACTGCAGGGGTTCAGGCATTTTATGAGGAACATTTCCAGAAGATTATCCGTGGAAATGCGTTACAGCAGCTTGGCGAGATCGCATAAAACAAACTATCAAGTAAAAAAGTGTCTTCGACACTTCAACTCCCCTGCCCCTCAATCATGAGGGGTAAGGGGTTTCTTTTTTATTAATAATCATTCATAATAGTCTCATGAGTAATGTATTACAGGATATTTTCAAAGACCATTATGAAGAAATGCTTTATATCTTACATCCACGCAAGTCCGTCATCGAAAATGTTGACCGTATGATTAATTGTGGTGATCCGTCCTTTG
>JALESO010000056.1 GCA_022781925.1 Lachnospiraceae bacterium | reverse complement strand
GCTTCCGATGATGCAAATAATATTTTTTTCATCCTGTTCCCCCAATCCTCATTGTAGGTAGTATATTTGTAAAATATTATAGCACATTTGCCGAACCTCACCAACTGCTTTTCTCAGTTTCTTTTTCCTGTTTTTTATACTTTTTAATATTTAACTGTTTTCCAGACGGATTTTGTCTGCGATCAGCGCGATAAACTCTGAATTGGTAGGTTTTCCCTTTCCATTATTGATGGTATAGCCGAATAAAGCATCGATCGTATCCATTTTTCCGCGGTTCCAGGACACTTCAATCGCATGTCTGATGGCACGTTCTACACGGCTTGCGGTTGTCTGATACTTTTTGGCAATGGTAGGGTACAGAATTTTTGTAATGGAATTCAACATCTCGATATCGTTTACAGACATAATGATCGCATCACGCAGATACTGATATCCTTTGATGTGCGCCGGTACACCGATCTCATGGATCATATCGGTGACATGACTTTCCAGACTCTTCTGTACCTGTTCCGGATTCTCTCCCGGACCTAAACGCCGCATATGAAAAGTCTTTCTGTTTTCATGATGCCGAACCATTTTGATCCGATTTACGATCATCTCCCTGTCAAAAGGCTTCATTATGTAATAGTCCGCACCAAGCTTGAAGGCATCCTCCGTCACACGTTCCTGACCAATCGCACTGACCATGATAAAAGTCGGAGATTTCTTTAATGTCTTATCTTTTTTCACTTTGTCGATTACACCCAATCCATCTAATTTTGGCATCACGATATCTAATAAAACGACATCCGGCTCCTTTGTTTTTATCATTTTGTACGCTTCCTCACCATTACATGCGGTTCCAACCACCTGTAATTCCTCATCTCGTGCCACAATATCTGACAACAGATGCACCATTAATTCATTATCATCTGCAATTCCGACATTCAGCTTACTCATAATTACCTCCTAGTGATTTATATTTTGCGAACAAATGTATTATAAACACAGGAAATCTTATTTTTTGTCGACTGCTGTCTATAAATTTCATTTTGTGTTTATGATTTAATATGCTATCACAGTAAGACGCAGATTGCAATTTTTTCATTGTATAAATTAAATATACGGTTGACAAGTATGCATTCATATGTTTTAATACTCATATGAATAATTAATCATATATTCAACAATACATACAGGAGGATTTCCATATGCATAAATTAGAAGACGAGCATGAATCAGAACATCTGCATAAAGAAGCGGATTCCTGCACCTGCGGATGCTACGATCATGACCATGAGCACGAAGAACAGGAACATAACCATGATGATGACTGCTGTGAGCATGAAGAGGAACACGAGCATGAACACCATCATCATGAACACGAGCATGAACATCATCACCACCATCACCATGACGACGATCACTGCGATTGCGGATGCTGTGATGATGACGACTGCGACTGCGGCTGTCATGACCACGAGCACCATCATCACGAACACGAGCATGAACATCATCATCACCACCATGACGACGATCACTGCGACTGTGGATGCTGTGATGATGATGACTGCGATTGTGGCTGTCATGACCACGAGCATCACCATGAGCACCATCACCACCATGAACACGAGCATCATGTCGAGCGTGTCCACAGTGGAAACAGCAAAGTTTATATCTTACAGAACCTTGGATGCGCGCACTGTGCAGCAAAGATGGAAGACAAGATCAACGATCTGCCGGGTGTTACTGCTGCCACGATCACATATACTACAAAACAGCTGCGTCTCTCCGCTGCTGATCCGGACAAATATCTTCCGGAAGTTCAGAAAATCTGTGCTTCCATCGAATCAGAGGTAAAAGTTGTTCCGAGAGATACACTGGAAAAAGAGAAAAAACAGGCTTCTGCCGAAGGTCATTCTCACGACGGGGATGGCGATGACAAGAAAGAACTTGGCTGTATTATTTCAGGTGCGATCCTTTTTGTCATCGGTGTTATTTTAAATCACACCATCGACAGTACACTTGCCATTTTTATTGTTTTTGCGATTGCTTATGTCATCCTTGGTGGAGAGATTCTGGTGAAAGCTGCCAAAAACATCTCCCATGGACAGGTATTTGACGAAAACTTCCTAATGGGTGTGGCTACTCTTGCCGCTTTTGCAATCCGTGATTTCCCGGAAGCTGTCGGCGTTATGCTCTTCTACCGCATCGGTGAATTCTTCGAGGATAAAGCGGTGGAACGCAGCCGTGGCCAGATCATGGATGCCGTTGATATGCGTCCGGAAGTAGTAAATCTCGTATTCGGAAACGACACTACGGTAATTCCTGCTGAAGACGCAAAAGTCGGTGATATCCTGCTGATCCGCCCGGGCGACAGAATCCCACTGGACGGTGTGATCATCGAAGGAGAAAGCCGTCTCGATACTTCTCCGATCACCGGTGAGCCGGTTCCGGTAGGTGTATCTGCCGGTGACGAGATCACTTCCGGCTGTGTCAATACCTCCGGACAGTTAAAAATGCGTGTAGAAAAACCGTTATCAGAATCTATGGTTTCCCGTATTCTGGAATCCATGGAAAACGCTGCCGCAAGCAAACCGAAGATCGACCGTTTCATCACAAGATTTGCAAAAGTATATACGCCTTGTGTGGTATTCGCAGCTCTCATCATTGCCGTTCTTCCGTCTGTTGTAAGCGGAAACTGGAATTACTGGATCTACACCGCAATTTCCTTCCTGGTAATGAGCTGCCCATGTGCCCTTGTATTGAGCGTACCGCTGGCATTCTTCTCCGGAATAGGTGCCGGTTCCAAAAAAGGCATCCTTTTCAAAGGCGGACTGTCCATGGAATCCTTAAGCAAACTTGGTGCCGTCGTTATGGATAAAACCGGAACGATCACAGAAGGTAACTTCAAACTTCAGAAAACAGTATCTGCCGGATCTCTTTCTGAAGATGAACTGCTCGCGCTCTGTGCCGGATGCGAACAGCATTCCACACATCCGATTGCTGTCAGCATCGTTGCTGCCGCAAAAGAAAAAGGTCTGACCATCGCAGAACCGGAAAAATTTTCCGAGATCGCCGGACACGGCATTGTCGCAGAGACCTCCTATGGCACGGTTTTATGTGGAAACCACAAATTAATGGATGAATATCATATTTCCATGCCGGAACTGACTGCGGATTCCTACGGTTCCGAAGTATTTCTGGCAGTAAACGGTACGTTTGCCGGATACATGGTGATCTCCGATACCATCAAATCCGATGCTGTGGCTGCTATCCGGAAATTAAAAGCACTGGGCCTGCATTCTGTTATGCTCACCGGCGATTCCCAGTCCGGAGCTGATGCTGTGGCTGCTGCTACCGGCATTGACGAAGTGCATGCAAAACTGCTTCCGGAAGGCAAATTAAATGAGCTCGGAAAAATCCGCAGCAAATATGGCTCTGTCATGTTTGTCGGCGATGGTATCAATGATGCGCCTGTACTGGCCGGTGCCGATGTAGGTGCTGCCATGGGAAGTGGTGCTGACGCTGCCATCGAGGCCGCTGATGTCGTATTTATGACCTCTTCCACAGAAGCCATTCCGCAGTCCATCAACATTTCAAAAGCAACCAACCGTATTGCTATTCAGAACGTTGTCTTTGCACTTGTCATCAAGATCGCTGTTATGATCCTCGGACTGACCGGACATGCAAATATGTGGATGGCTGTGTTCGCAGATACTGGTGTAGCCATGATCTGTGTATTAAATTCCATCCGCGCACTTTATATTAAGTAAACTTTCGGTGGTTTTCTTCTGCTGTTAAGATCTGATTACCTTCAACAGCACAGAGAAACCACCGATAATTATTTGACTTGCTTTTCATTTTACGTTACAATGAAAATACTATGCAGGAGTCTGTTGTATCGCACGATCGGACAATTGATACGATTGGGCTTTGCAGAGTACAGCTAGAATTTCGATTTGGAGGATATGATACAATGGGGATAGCAAATATGGATGATTCCAATTATGACGACACTTTATATCAGCTTGCTGATTTATTTAAAGTATTTGGAGATCCGACCAGAATACGAATTTTATCAGTTCTTTCCAAACAGGAATTGTGTGTGCAGGACATCGCAGATGCACTGTCCATGACACAGAGCGCTATTTCACATCAGCTTCGGATTCTGAAACAGTCCGCACTGGTCAAGTTCCGCCGGGATGGAAAAACCATCTACTATTCCCTGGCAGACGATCATGTGGCAACCATCATGGCTCAGGGTCTGGAACATGTATGTGAATAACCACGTATGATGAAAGGATCTATGAATATGAAAGAAAAAGCATTGCAAAGACGCAACTCATTTCTGCTTGTTCTGGCAGCTTTTATCTGGGGAATTGCATTTGTCGCACAGAGCGAAGGCGGCAAATACGGACCATATACATTTAACGGCATCCGTTTTTTACTGGGTGCCGCTGTCTTATGTCCGGTAATCCTGATTATGAGCAAAAAAAATCCAAACCAAAAAGGAGCAACCCCGGAGAACAGAAAACATCTGATCACCGGCGGAATTGCCTGCGGTATCATTCTCGGATTCGCAAGTACCCTGCAGCAGCTGGCTCTCTTCTATGGAGCAGCAGCCGGAAAAGCCGGTTTTTTAACTACCTGTTATATTTTAATTGTACCGATCATTGGTCTGTTTTTGGGAAAAAAATGCGGATGGAACATCTGGGTCGGCATCGGGCTGACACTGATCGGTCTGTATCTGCTGTGTATGAAAGGTTCTTTCTCCCTGCAGCTGCCGGATCTGCTCCTGCTTTTATGTGCTCTGGGATTTTCCTTCCATATCTTATGTGTGGATCATTTTTCCCCGCTTGTGGATGGCATCAAGCTTTCCTGTGTCCAGTTCCTGGTAGCAGGCATTGTCTCACTGATTCCTGCATTTTTTATTGATATGCAGCATTCATTTGCCAATATCCCATCCACACTGGCTACCTTCGGTGCGCCGGCTGCTCTGATTTCCCTGCTCTATGCCGGAATCCTTTCCTCCGGTGCAGGCTACACCCTTCAGGTAGTTGGTCAGAAAGGACTGAACCCGACGGTGGCATCTCTGCTGATGAGCCTGGAATCTGTATTTTCCGTGCTTGGCGGCTGGGTCATTCTGCATCAGCGACTGAATGGACGGGAGCTGTTTGGCTGCGCACTGATCTTTGCAGCTGTTATTCTCGCCCAGATTCCACTAGAAGCTTTCCGACGGAAATCTTCTGCCCGATAATACGATCAGCCTGTTACTTTTGGACTAAAAATACTCCCAGAATCCTTTCTTTTAAAAGTTCTGGGAGTATCTCATTATAAGGATTATATGGAGGCACAATTTTATGGAAAAAGATACCCGTACCGAATTTGAAAAAATGGAAGCCTGCGAAATGTTCTGGAACAGTGATTCCAAAATCGGAGAACTGAAAAAACATGCCCGCAGACTTGCCGACCGCTTTAATGCAACCACAGAAGATGAAAGTGAATTACGTCTGTCTCTTCTGAAAGAATTATTCGGTGACTGTGACGATGACATCTTCATCAAACCACCCTTTCACTGTGATTATGGTTTTCATATCCATGTCGGTAAAAATTTCTTTGCCAATTTCCAGTGCGTTATGCTGGATGCCGCACCGATCACCATCGGTGATAACTGTCTGATGGGACCGCAGACCTGTCTCTACACCGTCAGCCATCCGATGGACTCCAAAACCCGGGTAGCCAACTATGTATACGGTAAGCCTATCACCATCGGAGACAACGTCTGGTTCGGCGGCAACTGTGTCGTTCTGCCGGGTGTGACCATCGGAAACAACGTCGTCGTAGGTGCCGGTTCCGTAGTGACAAAAGACATTCCGGATAACGCCGTCGTTGTCGGAAATCCGGCCAAAATTATTCGCTATACGACATGATAGAATACGTTATTCTCATATATTAGCATATAAAAAACCTGGTTTTTCTTTTCTCGACAAGCGATTGCTAGCTGGAGAGACAAGAAAAATCAGGTTTTATTTTCATATCTGAGAATTCATCATTCGCATCAAGGCTTCACGATCAAATCCGCCTGTGTCATCTTCTCTGCAATGACATACATATTTGTCACTTCTCCGACTTTCAGTTTATCGGTCAGTCCATAATGGTTCAGGCAGGTTCCACAAGTAAGGATCTCTACCCCCTGTGCTTCCAGAGAACGCAGATCTTCCAGCGACGGAGATTCCTCACAGGAAATTTTCGCACCACCATTATACATGAGAATGGTAGCCGGTAATTCTTCCTGCTGGCTCAGGGCATAGATAAATCCCTTCATCAGAATTCCGCCCAGTTCCTCATCTCCGGAACCCATTGTTGCAGAAGACAATACCACAACGGTATTTTTCTTTCTGGCATCCGGATAGCATACGGTCTGCTCCTCTTCCGCCAGAGTTTCTACTGGGGCAGCAGCATCTGCATTGCCATCAGAAATAGTCATGATGACTTCATATTTTCCTTCTTCCAGCTTCTGAGATTTCACACCATAGCCTTTCTGATTTGCCATTTTTGTCAGGTTCTGCACCGCGATCTCATTATCTACCAGTGTCTGTACTTTGCCACTTCCTTTTAACTCTTTGATGGCATTTTTGGTTTTTACAACCGGGATCGGGCAGGTATCGCCCATTGCGTCTACTTTGATCATTTCATTTTCCTCCTGCTAGATACAATATGTTCTATTTTGTTTTTATAACATACGCTGTGCCGCGTATTCATCGGAACAGTTGTTTTATACTTCGCATATCTGGCTCTATTATGCTTACATTTCTACCGTGATCTCCACGGCTTCTTTTTCTGTCACTTCCCCGACAATCGCCGCCGGAAGTCCTGCCTCACGCAGTTCCTGCAGTAATGCATCTGCCTGTGCCGCATTTACCGCCGTCAGAAGTCCACCGGAAGTTTGCGGATCATAAAGCACTTCTTCCATGGCAAAAGGCACATTGACGAACTTCACATAATCCTGCACATGATTTCGATTCCGCTGTCCTGCCGCAGTCAGCAGAAACTCATCCGCATAATCCAGTGCCTCCGGAAATACCGGTACCGCCGAACCATCGATCCTGCAGCTTAACGCGCCATCCATCATCTCATGCAGATGTCCGAGGAAACTGAACCCCGTCACATCCGTGCAGGCATGAATCTCATATTTTCTGCAGATTTCCGCCGCATATTTATTTAATGTGGTCATGGATATGACCGCCGCCTGCATTGCTTCCTCTGAAGCTTCCTGCACGCGGTTCGCAGTACAGATAATCCCAACACCGAGTTTTTTGGTCAGGATCAGCTTGTCCCCGGGTTTTCCACCGTTGTTCGGATAAATTTTCTGCGGATGCACCACACCGGTTACGGACAATCCGTATTTCACATCCGTATCATTGATGGAATGACCGCCGGCCAGCGTGCCGCCCGCCTCAATGACCTTCTCGGATCCGCCCCGCATGATCTCACCCAGAATGTTCAGATCCATCTGCTCCGGAAAACACACAATGTTCAGTGCGGTCTTTACTTCACCACCCATGGCGTAAATGTCACTCAAAGCGTTGGTTGCCGCAATTTTTCCAAAGGTATACGGATCTTCCACCATCGGTGGAAAAAAGTCCAGTGTCTGCACAATGGCAATATCATCGCTGACCTGATATACCGCTGCATCATCTTTGCTATCATAACCGATCAGCAGGTTGGGATCCTGCGGTCCTTTCGGCAGACGTTCCAGTACACGGCTCAGAATGCCGGCACCCAGCTTTGCCGTACAGCCTCCGCCTTTGCAAAATGTAATTTTATCTCCCATTGCTCCATCCCCTCGCATCTCTTTCACTCTTATATATATCCAAAAATACTCTGCCTTCTTTCGATATGTTTATTCGGTATATGTTTGTAAGCTCAAATGACCTTCAGGCAGAATCATTCTTTACTATTATAGCAAATATCATACATTTTGAGAAAAAGTTTTTTCCTATGAAAGCATTTTCTATATTGAAAAAATAAATAAATGCGATACAATAGTGCTTGGACTTTTTTGAAACCATTCATTATCAAGGGGAGATAACACATGCAATTAGATATGACAAAAGGACGACCGCTTCCGGTCATCCTCAAATTTACCATTCCGCTTATCATTGGAAATATCTTTCAGCAGCTGTACAATATGGTGGACACCATCATCGTCGGCCGCTATGTCGGTGCGGATGCACTGGCCGCCGTCGGTTCCACCGGAACGATCATGTTTCTGCTGACCGGTTTTTCCCAGGGAATTACCGCAGGATTTGCCATACTGATCTCACAGAGGTATGGCGCACAGGATTCTGACGGGGTGAAACGAGCAGTTGCAAACGGTACACTACTGTCCGTTCTGTTCACTCTGATTCTGACATTTTCCTGTCTGTTTCTGATGAAACCGCTTCTGACGGTCATGAACACACCGGAAAATATTTTTGCCGACGCGTATTCTTATATTATGATCATCACCGCCGGTATTGTTGCAAATATTTTTTACAACCTGCTTTCTGCCTTTCTGCGGGCAGTGGGAAACAGCAAAGTTCCATTGTTTTTCCTTGTGTTTTCCGCCTGCCTGAATGTACTGCTGGATCTGTTTTTTATCATCCGACTGCAGATGGGCGTGGCAGGTGCCGCATGGGCCACCAATCTGGCGCAGGCTATTTCCGCTGTGCTGTGTGCCATTTATATCTGGTGTAAGATCCCGGATCTGAAACCGCACAGAAGCCACTGGTGCATCTCACGGGCGGATACAAAATATCAGCTGGCAGCCGGTATTCCCATGGCTTTACAGTTTGCCATCACTTCTTCCGGCACCATGATCATGCAGTCCGCAATCAACCTGTTCGGCTCTACCGCAGTGGCTGCGTTTACGGCTACCGGTAAACTGCAGAGCCTTCTCATGCAGGGAATGATCGCCATGGGACAGACCATGGCCACATACAGCGGACAGAATTTCGGTTCCGGTGATATCAAACGGATCAAATCCGGTGTAAAGACAGCACTTGGTATTGCACTGGTTTACGCCATTGTGGTCACTGTACTGATGTGCTCCCTGTTAAAACCGGCACTGCACCTGTTTTTCTCCGGAGATGTGGATATGTCAGCCATGCTGCCCTGGGCACAGACTTATGCCTATATGTGTGCCATGTTTTTCATCCCGCTGAGCACGATTTTCATTTTCCGAAACACCATGCAGGGCTGCGGCTACGGCTTTCTCCCGATGATGGGCGGTGTGGCGGAACTTCTGGCCAGACTGGTGGTTTCCATCTTTGCCATGAAGATCCTGAACTTCCGCCTGGCATGTTTCGGTGACCCGGCCGCCTGGATCGCAGCCGCTGTATTTACCGGTGTTTCCTATCTCTATGTGATGCGAAAAATCGAGCAGACACATCCAGCTTAAATATTATCGCCCCGCAGGGCATCAATGATATTTTCTTTCTTTAATTTACCGGTGGTATAAAACATCGTGATAAAAATAATCAGTAGTACGCTTCCAAGGCTGATACACAGGCTTTGGAGCGGAACCTGATTTTCAATTCTATTGTCACTTTTCCTGATCCAGCATACTTTCAATAAAAATCCCATATCCCATCTCTGGGTCATTCACAAAGACATGGGTTACCGCACCGATGACTTTTCCATTCTGCAGAATGGGCGCACCACTGAGTCCCTGGATAATCCCACCGGTCTCCCGGATCAGCTGTGCATCTGTCACCTGAAAACGGATCCCCTTGTTGGATTCCTTCGGATTCAGATCCACATCTGTGATCTGGATATCAAACAGTTCCGGCCGGTCCGCAATGGTTGCCAGAATCTGCGCCGGCCCGTTCTCAATTTCCTGTTTAAAACCGATTTCCATCGGAAGTGCATCCGCCAGGGAATCCGGCAGGTTTTCGATCTGCCCGAAGATTCCGTTTTTTGTATTTTTTGTAATCTGTCCCAGCCGGTTGACAGCATTGTAGTGGATCTGCCCCACCAGTTCTCCCGGTTTTCCCTGCTCTCCCCGGATAATGCTGAGAATATTTGCCTGATACACGGTACCATCCAACATACTGACCAGATGTTCCACGTCCGTATCGGTGATTCCATGTCCCAATGCACCGAAGGTTCCTTTTCCGTCGATATAGGTCAGCGTTCCTATCCCTGCCAGATCATCCCGCACCCAGACGCCGATCTGAAAATTTCCGCTGTCTGTGCAGACCGGTGTCAGGTTACATTGAAACAATTCTCCATCACGCACCACCGAGAGCTGCAACACATTACCGCTGCTCTCTGCAACTGCCTTCTGCAGATCTTTCTTGTCCGTAACGGTCGTTCCGTTTACTGCAGTAATGTAATCCCCGGGCTTTAAAATATGTTCTGCCGGACTTGCCACCGGTATGCCGTTTTCCTCCAAATCACACAGTTCCACCACAAGGACGCCTCTCATTTCGATATAGATGCCAAATGGAATCCCACAGGGGATCACCTCGGTATCCTCCACAATGTGGACCGTCACTTCTTTTACCGGGATCAGGCCAAACAGCTTACATTCCATCTTATAGCTGCCACCCGGCATGGTGCCGGTGGAGATAGCGGTTCCATCTGCGCTCCGGATCCGGCTGGTGACCGGAAGCCCTTCCGTGATATCCAGTGACTGACCATGAGCCACACAGACAGCCCCCGGTATCCCATCCAGCATCCACACATATGCGGATGTCAGCCAGACTGCCATCCCGGCCGCAGCGAGCCATTTTCTACTTTTCTGATAAGTGTTCAAAAAAAACATTTTCTCACACCCTTCTTTCGTAAATTAAATCATGCCATTACCCATTCAGAAATACACACTTCATAAAGATCCGTGATCAACAGTCCCTTTTCGAAAAACAAAAAGTATGCTGTCACATCATTTCCCATCAAAAAAAGATACCCTTTTTATCAGGTATCTTTTTTTATCTGTTCATGATCCTTCATGTTCACAGCTGTTGTCTTCTGTTTTTATTATATGGATATTCTGCCATTTCACACAGGGATTATCTTACCGCATCTGCCATTTCTTTCATCTCTTTTGCATTTTGCAGTACAGTATCTGTGATCTTGACACCGCCAAGCATCCGCGCAAGTTCCTGAATGCTTTCTTCCCTGTTTAATGATCTGATATTGGAGATCGTGCTGTCCGCACTGGAAGTTTTTTCAATTAAAAAATGATAATCTGCCATCGCCGCAATCTGTGGCAGGTGCGTGATACAGATGATCTGATGATTCTTTCCTGTCATCTTGATCTTCTCCGCCACCATCTGCGCGGTTCTGCCGCTAATTCCACTGTCAATCTCATCAAAAATCAGCGTCTCGATCTCATCATGTTCTGCCAGAACCGTCTTCAGTGCCAGCATGATACGAGACAACTCACCACCGGAAGCTACTGCATCCAACGGTTTCAACGGTTCGCCCGGATTCGTGGAGATCATAAACCGCGTCTCATCCCATCCATTGGCAGTAAAATGATCCAGTCTGGAAAATTCCATCTCAAACCGGACATCCAGGAAATTCAGATCCTGCAATGCCGCCGTTGTCTGTGCCGTCAGATCTTTTGCGTAAGTCTTACGGATCTCGGTCACTTCCTGACACAGCTGTTCCAACTTTTCTTCTGCCTGACTGAGATTCTCCTGCAGTTGCTGACGATATTCCTCAAAATGCTGCAACTGATCCAGCTTTTCTTCCTTTTCCTGCCGCGCTTCCAGAATCCGCTCAATGGTCTTGCCATATTTCGCTTTCAGATGATTGATCTGATTCAGCCGGTCCTCGATCTGCTGAAACTCTTCTTCAGAAAAATTCAATTCCGATGCATAGCCGGACAATTCCCGGTTAAAATCACTGAAGAGATTTTCCACTTCTTCCAGCTGACCGGACAATGCCTCCATGGATGTATCAAACTGCGCCACCATATGAAGGGCTCGCACGGATCTGCCGATCAGATCTGCCGCATTCTCATTTCCTTCGGAGCATAACTCCTGACACTCCGCAATGGCTTCCATGATTTTCCGCCCATGGGACATCTTCTTGAAAGCTGCTTCCAGAGATTCATCCTCTCCGGGTTTCAGATCTGCCTGGCCGATCTCATCGATTTCATACTGTAAGAAAGAAAGCTCTCTTGCCTGCTGTTCGGCATCCAGTGACGCTTCCTCCAATTTCTTTCTGCAGGATGTATACGTTTCATAAACTTCCGCCAGATGTTTTTTGGAATCCGCCAGTGCACGTTTTGCAAAATCATCCAGATATTTCATATGATTCCGCTTCGCCAGTAGGGATTCATGCTCATGCTGACCATGGATATCGATGAGCAGAGATGCCACTTGACGCATCAGAGATGCAGAAACCGTCTCGGAATTGATCCGGCTGACACTTCTTCCACTGGCATAGATCTTTCTGCTCATAATAATCTCCCCGTTTTCCGGGAAAATATCCAGGGTCCGCAGTACATCCGCCTGATTTTCATTTTCTATGGAAAAAATCAGTTCCACCAGTGCATATTCTGCATTTTCCCGCAGCATGGAACGGGATACTTTTCCACCCAGTGCCAAGTTGACCGAACCGATGATGATGGATTTTCCTGCTCCGGTCTCACCGGACAGAATATTCAGTCCCGGACCGAAAGTTACCTCCGATTCCTCGATCAATGCCAGATTTTTTACATGCAGATTTAATAACATTCGTTTTCTTTACTCCTTCTACTCTCTCTGCAATGCCCGCAGCCGCTGCATCAGAGCCGCAGTGTCTTCCACAGTCCGCACCGCACACATGATGGTGTCGTCTCCGGCGATGCTTCCCACGATTTCATTACAGTCCATGGCATCCAGCGCAACCGCAACTGCCATGGCCATTCCCGATACGGTCTTTATCACGAGAATGTTCTGCGCCATATCCAGGGAAATTACCCCGTCTTTGAACACACGGCTGTATTTTTCCTCCAGATCGGTTCCGGCATCATACAGCGATGTGTATTTCTGTTTTCCCCCTTTGATGGCGACTTTTGTCAATTTTAACTCCCTGATATCACGGGATACCGTTGCCTGCGTCACTTTGTAACCGGCTTCATTGAGCCGGACGCACAACTCTTCCTGTGTATCTACATCATATTTGCGAATGATCTCCAGAATCTTCGCATGCCTTTTTGCTTTCAACTAGGCACCTCCTAATGGAATTCCTGCATTTTTTTGCGCAGGATCTGTAAAAAGCTCAACTGATTTAATTTCAAAATTTTTGCATGTGCATCGGCTTTCTGAATACGGATATTATCTCCCACTTTCATGTGTACGAAACGGTCTCCGTCAAAACTTACCTCCGCCTCTTCATCCTCTTCCTGCCGACGCTTTGCCAGGGTAACATCGATCACTGCATCGGAACCGACCACAATGCTTTTTGCCAGTGCACTGTGTGGGTTGATGGGTGTGATCAGCATCAGATCCGCCTTCGGATCCACAATCGGTCCGCCCGCAGACATACTGTATCCGGTGGAACCTGTCGGTGTGGAGATGATGATGCCATCCGCACTGTAATTAGCCAGATATTCACCATTGACAGACACGATCAGATTGACGATCTGCGGCAGTCCGGTTCTGTGGATGACAATATCATTCAGCGCAAACGTCGCCTTTCCGGAACCATCCTTCTGGCTGCTTCCCTTGATCAGCATCCGCTCTTCCAGTTCGTAGCGGTCCTCGAACAGCCGGTCTATGGCATCATATACCGTACTGCGCTCCAGTTCACACAGATAGCCGAGGGTTCCCATATTCACACCGATCAACGGAATCCCGATACTTGCCATATCCCTGGCAGCACGCACCAATGTACCGTCCCCACCCAGGACGATGATGCAGTCCGCATCGATATCCGATGGCTGAAAACGACGCAGGTTACGATCACTCCAGCCGGACTTTGTGCTGACATAATGCATGCATGTGCCGCCTTTTGCAATGATGTAATCAGAAATGGCATTGGTCACTGCCAGATTCATATCTTTATGTTCGTTGGTAATAATAAAAAACTTCTTCATATTACTTGTCAAGCTCTGCATGGGCAGCTTCCACCACTGCCACCGGATCCACGCCTTCCTCCTTTACCGCTGTCTCAGTCTTCTGGATGTGCACCAGATATTCGATATTTCCCTCCGGTCCCTTGATTGGGGAATAGGACAGATGATGCACGGAAAAACCATGCTCCAGTGCAAATGTAACGATGCATTCTACCACTTCCAGATGTACCGCCTTGTCACGCACAACACCTTTTTTTCCAACTTTTTCACGTCCGGCCTCGAACTGCGGTTTAATCAGGCAGACCATCTGGCCGCCATCTTTTAACAGGTTCCACGCCGGTTCCAGGATCTTTGTCAGTGAGATAAAGGACACGTCCACGGAAGCAAAATCCAGTGCGTCATCAATATCCTCCGGTGTCACATAGCGGATGTTTGTCTTTTCCATACATACCACTCTCGGATCCTGCCGCAGTTTCCATGCAAACTGGCCGTATCCCACATCCACAGAGTATACCTTGGAAGCACCGTTTTGCAGCATACAGTCCGTAAAACCGCCGGTAGATGCTCCGATATCCATACAGATATCACCGTCCAGATTCAGGTCAAACTCCTTCATGGCTTTTTCCAGTTTCAGACCTCCGCGGCTGACATATTTTAAGGTCGTACCATGAATCTCGATCGGTACATTTTCATCAAAGGAAGAACCTGCTTTGTCCTCCCGCTGATTATTTACAAACACATTGCCCTCCATGATCATGGCTTTCGCCTTTTCTCTGGAAGGAGCAAGATTTCGTTTTACAAGTAATACATCCAGTCTTTCTTTCATATCTGTTATCTATTTCCTTTTTTCCTCGAAAGCTGCTTTTTACGTTTCAGCTTCCTGTGATTCTGTCATTCTTATTGTATTTTATCCGCGTATCGCAAATTTTGTCTTTTTATTTTAAAGCTTCTGATACGTCTCAACGATCTTATCTGTCATGCTTCCAGCGTCCAGTCCAATCCGTGCATGCAGCTGTGATACGGTTCCATGCTGTACAAACTGATCGTCGATCCCGAAATGCAGCACTTTTACATTTTCATCCGCTGCACTTAAAAATGCTGCCGCCGCATAACCAAAGCCGCCCCGCAGGATGTTTTCTTCCATGGTGACCACCAGCAGATGCTCACTGGCCGCTTTGCGCAATGCCTCATGATCCAGCGGTTTTACAAAACGCACATTGATCAGGGAACAGTCATATCCCCGCTCATGCAACAGTTCGTGTACCTTTACCGCTTCTTCCATCATATTTCCCACCGCAAAGATGGCGATCTGCCGCTCTTCATAGATCCATTCACTCTGTCCGTAGACGATGGGGGCACGGTGCTCCTTCAGACCATCATATGCGGTTCCCCGTGGATAACGCAGTACTACCGGGCCTTCCTGCCGGAATGCAAACCGCAGCATGTCTGCCAGTTCCCACTTGTTCTTCGGTGCCAGTACCGTCATATTCGGGATCATCCCCAGAAATGACAGGTCAAACACACCCTGATGGGTCTCACCGTCTGCGCCTACCAGACCTGCCCGGTCAACGGCAAATACCACCGGCAGATTCTGCATACAGACATCGTGAACGATCTGGTCAAAACCTCTCTGCAGGAAAGAAGAATACACCGCAAACACCGGATGCAGCCCGGCTGCTGCCAGTCCTGCCGCAAATGTCACTGCATGTCCTTCCGCAATTCCCACATCAAAAAACCGTGCCGGATATTCTGCCCGGAACCGCTTCAGGCCGGTTCCGTCCGCCATAGCCGCCGTGATGGCAACCACCCGGTCGTCCTTCGCTGCAATCTTTGTAATGACGGTGGAAAATACATCCGTATAGTTCGGTTTTTCCTTTTTCACTAATGGCTGGCCACTCGGTATATCAAAGGGGCCTGTGCCGTGAAACCGATCCGGATGTTCCTCCGCCGGCTGATAGCCCCGTCCTTTCTCCGTCTGCACATGCACAACCACCGCACCGTTGACTTTTTTTGCCTCGCGTAAGATCCGTACCAGATCCGGCAGATTGTGTCCGTCCACCGGTCCCAGATAGGTGATCCCCATATTTTCAAAGATCATGCCCGGAATCAGCAGCTGCTTTAAACTGCTCTTTGTCTTCCGGATCCTGCGGACCACACGCTCTCCGTAAGGCAGACGCTCCAGAGAATTGTGTACACCGGACTTGAACTCCTGATATGCTTCCGCAGTACGCAGGGATGCCAGATGCTGAGACAGTCCGCCCACATTTTCCGAAATAGACATCTTATTGTCATTCAGCACGATGATCATATTCGTCTGAAGTTCTGCCGCATTGTTCAAAGCCTCGAAAGCCGGGCCGCCGGTCAGGGCACCGTCACCGATGACAGATACCACATGATAATCCTCTCCCAGCAGATCTCTGGCTCTCGCATAACCCAGTCCCGCGGAAATGGAAGTGGAACTGTGTCCGGTATCAAAAGCATCGCAGTCACTCTCGGAACGTTTCGGGAAACCGCTCATGCCGTCCAGCTGACGCAGATGCTCAAACTCCCGCTTTCTGCCGGTCAGGATCTTATGGGTATAGGACTGATGTCCCACATCCCAGATCAGCTTGTCCTCCGGGAAATTCAGCACCAGATGAAGCGCCATGGTAAGTTCCACCACACCGAGGTTTGATGCCAGATGACCACCTGTTTTTGAAATATGCTCGATCAGAAACTGACGGATTTCCCCGGGCAGTTCCTCCAGCTGTGCCTCGCTTAAATATTTTATATCATTTGCCTGATTGATTCGATCCAGTACCATTTTTATCCCCTATTTTTTTCTGTGAATTAAATATCTGATCAATTCATTCAGGAATACATTTTCCTCTGAAAGCGATGCCACTCCTTCTAATGCCCGCTCAGATATTTCCTCGACGTCCTTTTCGGCCTGTGCAAGCCCCCGGATCGTCACATACGTCGTTTTATGATTTTTCTCATCACTGCCGATTGGTTTTCCCAGTGTCTCAATATCACTGGTCACATCCAGAATATCATCCTGGATCTGGAATGCCAGTCCCACATCTTTTGCCACCTGCTGGATGATCTGCTGTTCCTTCTCAGAAGCACCTGCAAGCACTGCACCGATCAGCATGGATGCTTCAATGAGCGCACCTGTTTTCAGATCATAGATAAAATCCAGTTTTTCACGCTCCAGTGGCTGTCCTTCGGATTCCACATCCACCACCTGGCCACCCAGCATACCATAGATACCGGCTTTCTGCGCCAGGATCTGAACCGCCCTTGCCACAGCAGGATTGCCAATGTCCTGCATCAGACCTTTGCAGGCTGTCTCAAAGGCAAAATTCAACAACGCATCTCCCGCCAGGATTCCCATGGCTTCTCCATAAACGACATGCGTTGTTTTTCTTCCACGCCGATAATCGTCATTGTCCATGGCCGGAAGATCGTCATGAATCAGCGAATAGGTATGGATCATCTCAATCGCAGCCATAAACGGTTCAATAATATCCGAATCTCCGCCAAACAGCCGGTAGGTCTCCTGCATCAGCATCGGACGCAGCCGCTTTCCGCCAGCCAGAAAGCTGTAATTCATAGCTTCCATCACCGTTTTCTGGTATCCGGTCTCTTCCGGCAGATATTTTTTAATGATTGTTTCTACCTGACTGGTATGCTCTGCAATTTCTTTTTTTATATCCATCATCCGCACCTCTCTATTCAAAGGGAACTTCTGTCCCGTCTTCTGCAATCTGAAACATCTTCTTTTCTACGGTGTCAAGCTTCTGATTACAGGTCTGTATCTTTTTCATTCCCTGTTCATACAGCATAAATGCATCTTCCAAGGAAAGTTCCGGATCTTCCATACTTGCAAGAATGGTATCCAGCTGTTCAAACAGTTCCTCTAATGATTCTGTTGTTTCCATCGTTTCCATATTTATCTACACCACTCCGTTCTCTTCGGTTCCGCAGACTTTTGCCCTGATCTTTCCGTCCAGCAACTGCGCCTGGATCGTATCATCCACCTGCACCTGCGTCACGGACCGGATCGGTCTGCCATCCGCCGTGCTCAAAAATGCATAAGACCCCTGCAGTTTTTTCAATGGAGAACATCCGTCCAGCTTTGCCGCATACATCTCCAGCTTATGCCGTTTTTTCTGTAAAAGTTCCTGCATCCGCCGTTCCAGATCTTCCTCCAGATCCGTCAGATACTGACGTTTCTGCAGTAACTGATTTTTCGGATGCAATGCTTTTAACTGCAGTTGATATTCCCGGATGCTTCCCTTCGCCAGTTCCAGACGCTGGTTCATCCGGTACAGCATCGTCTGTGTGCTCATATCCAGTCGTTCCCTCACCTGTGCATAGTCAAAAACTGCCAGCTCCGCTGCCGCAGAAGGTGTCGGTGCACGCAGATCCGCCACATAATCGGCAATGGTGTAATCCGTCTCATGTCCAACGGCCGATATCACCGGAATCGAACATTCAAAAATAGCCCGTGCGACAATTTCTTCATTAAATGCCCACAGGTCTTCTATCGATCCACCGCCACGTCCGACAATGATCACATCTACATTTTTCTGCTCCATCGCATAAATCCCCTGCACGATCGATGCCGCCGCACCCTCGCCCTGTACCAGTGCAGGATAAAGCAGCAGCTGTACATAAGGATTCCGTCGATGGGATATATTCTGTATATCACGGATCGCCGCTCCGGTGGGTGCAGTGACCACACCGATCCGTGAGGCATAACGTGGAATGTCACGCTTATATTCCTGCGCAAACATTCCCATCTCCTCAAGTTCCTTCTTCCGTTCCATGAATTTCTGGTAAAGAACCCCAACACCGTCACGGGTCACCTGCTGCGCATACAGCTGATACTGTCCGTCACGCTCGTAAATGCGGATTTCGCCCAGCACGACCACACGGTCTCCCACATCCATATGAAACGTAAGCCCTTTTGCCGCACTTCCCCGGAACATAACTGCCTTCAGTACACCGGTCTCGTCCTTCAGGGTAAAATAAATATGTCCGGAACTGTGATATTTGCAGTTGGAGATCTCCCCCCGCACCGCAATATGACTCATCATGAAATCCTGTGCGAACATATTCTGAATATAAGAATTCACTTGTCCCACAGAATAGACATTCCTTCTCATGCCAGTCCGGATAAAATTCCGTTTACAAATGCCGGTCCCTGGTCAGAACCGTATAATTTTGCCAGTTCTACTGCTTCGTTAATGGAAACAGATACCGGAATATCTTCTTCGTATTTGATCTCGTAGGCTGCCAGACGCAGAATAGAAAGCTCTGCCTTTGCCATACGGGTTGTCTTCCAGTTCTTGGATGCAGCGTTTAAGCTGGCATCCAGATCATCCAGATGCTCCACAATGCTGTGTACCTTATTCAAAATATAGTCAGATTCTTTCTGACGGATCTCTCCAAGTTCTTCCATATACAGTGCGATCTGTTCATCCAGTTCCTCCGCACTGTGAAATTCTACTCCAAACAGAATTTTAAAAATCTGTTCTCTCTGTTCTCTTCGGCTCATGTTATCCTCCCTATTTTATCTCAGTCGGGAATCTGTTCCCGCCATTGCCAAATGGCAAATCTTTACTCACAAATCGAGTAGGTTGCCCTACTCGACTGCACTTTTCATGTCAACATCTGCGATTCTGACATTTACACCGGATACTTCAAGCCCTGTCATGTTCTCAATTGCTACTTTCACTTTTTCCTGTACATTGCCGGATACAGCCGGGATTGCATAACCGTAAGCAATATTGATCGTTACAAATACTTCGATCTTGCCTTCCTCTGTCACTTCCACCCGGACACCTTTGGACAAATTTTTCATTCCAAGACGGCTTACCAGTTCTTTTGTAATGTTTCCGCCCATAGAGCACACACCCTCTACTTCTGTGGCAGCAAGTCCTGCAATGATCGTGATGACTTCCTCTGCAATCTGCACTTCACCAAGTCCGTCTTCTTTGATTTTTAAACCTTTTCTATCTTCAGCCATGGAAAAACCTCCTATTTTAAATTCATTTTTGATTATTATTAATTAGTATACCAAATTATTTCCCATTTGAAAACTTATTTTTTACGGGATTGACGCAAACACATTACACATGATCAGAGAAGCCGCCGCTGAAAACAGCACACTCTGTAATGGACGGACCACACCCCGCCGGCGCCAGAAAACATTCAGCAGGATAACACCCAGCGTCAGCAGCGCCATCACCGTCGCCGGCCAGCCGTACCAGCATGCGATATTCATATTCTGATACAGCATGGACGTACCAACAGAGAGCAAAAGTCCTGCCACGATAGGGCGCATGTAAGTCTGCAGCACCTGAAAGATCCGCAGATTTTCAAAGCGTTCATAGATATATACCACTGCGGAAAAAGTACCTCCGGAAGCTGCAATACTGCAGGCAAATCCGCACAGTGCCACAAAAATGCCACACCAGACACCGCCGTCCTGACAGCCAAGTATGTATCCCACTCCCGCAAGGATCTTGCACAGGATAGATCCGGGCAATCCGTTGGCCACAGAAGCGATCTGAAAATAGAAATCATCGTGACTGATCATACCGGTATTTACAAACATTCCGTTGGCCACCGCCAGATAGGCATCACCACCGCCAAAGGAAATGACCGCTGAGATCAGTCCCCTGGCAGCAAACCGCAGCGTATCACCAAAACAGATCAGCGCCGGCACAGACAACAGCAGAAAAAATACGGCCCATCCGATTTCTTCCCGCACCAGCTTTTTTAACGCCTTCCAGGAAAAAGGGATTTTCCCTTCAATCCCGCTGCGCAGTCCGTAGATAGACAGCACGATCATGACAAGCCGCAGAATCAACAATATCCGGGGACTGCTGATCAGATGCATCTGCCCCACACAAAGGCAGTACAGCACCGTGATCACCGTCGAGAGAATGATCCTGCTCCACCGGAATCTGCCTCCGGTAAAGAAAATAATGAAAAATGCCGCACACAGCACATCGATGGTAGATATATCAAATACCGGTGTCCGGGTAATACCAAGGAGCTGAAACACATCTTTTCCGGAAGTCAGGAAAAATACCAGAAACATAAAAACCGTTCCGCTCTTTGCCATACCTTTCTCCCGGCATTCCCAGAAGGTTCCTTTGGCATACATCAGCAACATGTAGATGATATAAGCCGTCACACCGGCGGAAGCAAACAGGATCTGCTGCAATACCCGCTCACCGGAACTGTTGATCATCATCAGAAGCAGCACTGTGAGAAAAGTCCCTGGAAGTCCCATCAGAAGGGCTGACAGGAGCATGCCCGGAATGCCACACACTTTCCGGCCCACGCCGGCAGCCACCTCCACAGGTAATGCCCCCGGTGTAATGTTTGCTACAACCACATCTTTCGTGTACTCGTCCTTGTCGATCAGCTTCTTTTCATACACCACTTCGGATTCGATCACCGGGACCAGCGCAGTTCCGCCGCCAAATCCGATACAGCCGATCTTAAACATGGTAGACAACAGTTTTTTCATATTCAGATTTTTGTCATTGTTTCGTTTCTTTCTCTTCATTTTTATGCGTTTTCATGTCCGATCATCTGTAAAAACTCTGCTTCACTGATCACAGGGATACCTAGATCCTGTGCCTTGGTCAGTTTGCTTCCGGCATTTTCACCTGCCAGCACATAACTTGTCTTTTTGGAAACACTTCCGGCAGCCATTCCGCCGTTTTTCTCAATCAGTTCCTGCGCCTCTTTCCTGCCAAGGGTTGGCAGTGTACCGGTCACAACAATAGTCATTCCTGCCAGCGTATCGCCGATCTCCTCAGACTCGGACATGCTCATATTGACCCCTGCCTGCTGCAGCCGTTCAATGATCTCCTGATTTTTTTTACTTGCAAAATATTTTAAAATGCATTCCGCACTGACTTCTCCGATATCATTTACCGCCAGAAGTTCTTCTTTATCGGCATTCTGCAATGCTTCAATACTGCCAAACTGCCGCATGATCGCCTTTGCCGCCGCTTTTCCCACATTCTGAATGCCAAAACCGGTGAGCAGACGGAACGGCTCATTCTCTTTGCTGTTTTCAATCGCATCCAGCAGTTTATCCGTATTTTTTTCTTTTCCGATGATTCCCTGCTCAATGAGTTCCTCCCGGTGTTCCTTTAACGCATAAATATCTGCGATATCCTTCAGATATCCCCTGCGCACCAGTTCCTCGATGTAAACCGTTCCAAAGCCCTTGATGTCCATGGCATCTCTTCCGACAAAGTTGATGATATGCCGTTCTAACTGTGCCGGGCAGTCCGGTGACACGCAGCGGATATCGGCGGTATCTTTCTCCCGAACGGTTTTTGCACCGCAGACCGGACAGGTATCCGGTATCCGGAACCGCTGCCAGTTTTCCGGCCGTTTATCCTTGCGCACTTCTTTGATCTTCGGAATGATCTCACCGGATTTGTATACGACGATCGTATCTCCGATTCCGATATCCAGATCATCGATGAAATCCTGATTATGCAGTGTCGCACGGGACACGGAAGTGCCACACAGGCGCACCGGTTCAAAAATGGCTGTCGGCGTGATTCTTCCGGTCCTTCCAACGGAGAGTTCGATATCCAGAAGCTTTGACTCCTTCTCCTCCGGCGGATATTTGTACGCGATGGCCCAGCGCGGTACTTTGGAGGTCGCTCCCAGGATCTCACGGTCTGCGATGGAATTGATCTTTACTACCGCGCCGTCAATGTCATAGGTCAGATTTCCTCTGTTCTCACCAATCTTGCAAATGGCATCCCAGACCTCATCTGCGGTATGACAGACCCGGTAATCATCAATGACCGGAACGCCCTGCTTTTTCA
This sequence comes from Lachnospiraceae bacterium, assembly GCA_022781925.1. Taxonomy (GTDB): domain Bacteria; phylum Bacillota; class Clostridia; order Lachnospirales; family Lachnospiraceae; genus Eubacterium_I. Next base: position 4,203 of record JALESO010000056.1, on the reverse strand, counting down.
GGTATTCATACCCTTCCACATGGGTTTTAAATTCTCTGCCACGGACTTCCTGCACATTAAAAATAAACATGGACAGATTTCGCTGTTTTGTAATGCTGCTGTCCAGCTGACGCAGGGTACCTGCCGCACAGTTTCTCGGATTTGCAAAGGTCTTTTTGCCAAGCATCTCCTGTGTCTCGTTTACTTTTTCAAAATCCGCATTCTTCATATATACTTCTCCACGGATCTCAATATATGGCAGCGGATCTTTCATTTTCTTCTTTACATCCCGGATCACTTTTGCATTGGCTGTCACATCCTCACCCTGGATGATGCCATCGCCTCTGGTCACCGCCAGTTTCAACACACCCTCTTCATAGCGAAGTGCCATGGAAAGTCCGTCGATCTTGTACTCTACCACGAATTCCGGATGCTCCAGCTGCTGCTGCATTTCTTCTACGAAGGCATAAACTTCTTCTTTGGAAAACACATCCTGCAGGCTCAGCATCGGTACATTATGCCGCACCAGCACACCTGCGGTACGTTTTGCCATTCCACCGACTTTCTGTGTCGGGGAATCCGGTGTCACCAGCTCCGGATGCTCCTTTTCCAGTTTTTTCAGTTCCTGCATCATCATATCATATTCATAATCTGTGATCTCAGGATCATCCATATTATAATAGCGGTTGCTGTGATATTCGATTTTCCGACGCAGTTCCTCTACCTGAGCCTGCACCTGTTCCATTGTCTGCTCCATTTATCGTTTCCCCTCTCTTCCCTTCTTATGTCCTTTCGGCGCACTGTATGACTGTGCAGTCAGCTTTTTCAACTGCTGCATCTCCGCTGCCGTCAGTTCTCGGTAAGTACCCGGTGCAAGATCTCCAAGCAGGATATTCATCACTCTGGTACGAACCAGCCGTGTCACCCGGTACCCGCAGGTCTCACACATTCTGCGGATCTGACGGTTGTAGCCCTGGGTCAGTATAATGCGGAAGGTCTTCTCGTTTACTCTGGTCACTTTGCACGGTCTCGTATGTACATCCAGTCCCTCCAGATACAGGCCATCCCGCATCTGCTGCAAAAATTCCGGTGTGATCTTCTGATTTACCGTCACCACATATTCTTTCTCGTGATAATTACCGGCCCGCATCATTTTGTTTACCAGGTCTCCCTGATTTGTCAGCAGGATCAGCCCTTCCGAGTCCTTGTCCAGCCGTCCCACCGGATAGATCCGTTTCGGATAATTGATAAAATCAATGATATTCTGTTTTTCCCGTTTTTCTGCCGTGCAGACAATGCCTACCGGCTTGTGAAATGCGATCATGATCTCTTCCGTCTCCGGATGCACTTCTTTTCCGCAGAAAACGACCTTCATTCCCGGCAGCACCCGGTCCCCGTTCACTGCCTGACGGCCGTCGATCCATACATTACCGTTCTCTATCTCACGATCTGCCGCGCGCCGGGAGCATACCCCGGCTTCGCTCAGATACTTGTTAATGCGGACACCCGCCTGATTTTCTTTCTTCTCTGTATCCATCTGAATTTCTCTTTCTGACTGATTGATTTACTGTTTTCGTTCTTCTCTGATTCTACTATTTTCTCGTTTTAGTAATTTAGTAAAATTCATTTTAAAAAGTTCTTCTATTTTTTATCCGAATCTTCCGTATCTTGGCAGTAAGTCTTCATTTTTCTCAGGTTATCTTCTTCAAAATCCGCCATTTCCTTTGCCAGCTCTGTGGCATATATCCCGGCATTCCGATACTTGTGAATCGCATGCTTCAGTTCTTTTACACCACGTTCATTCCCTTTGCCAATCATATCCGCCACATCTTCTGTCTTGTTCTGCAATGCCTGCTTCATCCGGATCGTGGTTTTCAGCATCGCCGTGGCAATGGGCTTTGGCTCCGACGGTTCACTGCCGTTTTCCCGCAGCCGCATCCCGGCTTTCCGGGCAAACTGCTCCATCTTGTCTGCCTGTACATTCAGCTCATAGGCAAATTCCTCGTCATAGACATCTTTCAGCACCTGATGGATTGCTTCCACACCCATACTGGAATTTCTGCAAATTTCATGTAAAAGATGATTTTCGTCGTTTTGTGTCATGACAGATACCTCCTCTTTTTGATTTAGTATTGTCTTCCGGCACAAAAACTATGCAGATTCCATCAAATTTGCACATTAATGACTATTTTTATCGATTCCAATTACATATCAAAAGGGAACAGTTGACCTGTCCCCTCTTTCTGCTATTTCACTTACTGCTGCTGTGTGGTGATGTATTCGCTCTTTACATATCCCACAATATCACCGGTCTTAACTTTCACCCAGCCATTTGCTGTCACTGCCAGCTGACGCAGTTCAGAACCCTGGAATGCAGATGCCAGTACCGCAGACTGCTCGTTTGGCTCCTGTCTGATATTCATGGTCTCCGTTGCATATACCCACGCTTTCTGTTCAACCTCTGTGGTATCTGCAACCGGTGTCTGTGTCTGATCCGGCTGTGTCACTTCCGGCTGCTGTACCTGCTGATCCGGTACGGTTGTATCCGGCTGCTGCACCTGCTGATCTGTCTGATCCTGCTGTGCCACCTGGTTCGCAGCTTCCTGTGCTTTCTGTGCTTCAAGCTGTTGCTGCTGTGCTTCCCACTCACTGACAGCATTCGGGATCGTTACTTCCACCATATTTTTCAGATTTTCATCCGCATTTACAGCATCTTCATAACGTGTCTGCACATTTGCCTGCAATGCAATGATATCTGATCCATTCTGGAAATCAGCGATCAGCTGACGAATCGTATCATCGATCGGATTCTCCTGATAACTCATGTTAAACGGGCTGTATACGTTATCGATATAATACTTGCCCTGCTCATTGGTCTTTATATAGAAACAGTCAAGACCGGGAGCCGCAGTATCCACATTTTTATATTTGATATCAAATGCCGCTATGACAATATAAGAATTGTCATCTGCTCCCGCTTTTGTATAACAGGTTATGTTATTATATTTTTCAATATACTGGCTGTACATGGAGATGTAGCTTTTCTCTTTATCGGAAATCGGATTTGCGAACTCGATCATCTCACCGGTATTTCCGGATACATAAGCGGAATAATAATTCTCCATCAGCGTATTGATCTCTTCATTCTGATCTGTCTCATATTCCTGAGAAGACAGCGCCTGGTTCTTATTTGCTGCCGCCTTTTTCGCCTTCATGCTCTTAACGCCGATCACAATGGCACAGACACCGACAACCACCACCAGACATCCAATGCCTACAAAAGCAATGTTCCGACGCATAAATGCAACGGATTTCTCCTTTTTCGCCTCTCTTGCGTCTACACTTCTTCGCAGTGTCTTTTTCTTTGACACAAATTCATGGGAAATCGGCTTTCCCTCTGCCATCCGGGACTTGTCCTTTACGCTCTCCTCTGAAATAAACTCCAGATCCTCCAGAATGTCCGTTTTTTCCTTCTCTTTCTTATGATGATGCAGCCGGTTCTCAAATACATGTTTCTGTGTATGTTCCGGTTTCTTCTTTTTCTCTTTTTTGTCTTCCATTTTATTACTCTTCTTTCCACTGCTCACAATATCCGGGATCTCATAAGCATCTTCATCTATGTTATCTATATTAATATTACTGTTTTTCTTATCGTTCGTTGTACTTTTCTTCTTATCAAAATCTGACATTTTTTACCTCCGATATTTCGCCTAACATCATACCACAGGGAAAAAACTACGTCTAGGCATTTTCCGAAAAGTTTATGAAATAGTCACAGAATTTTTCATATTTAATTAAAAAATGTTTTGATTTTTTTCAGGTTCTGTGTTATGATAATTTCCGTTGAATCAATCAACCAGTTATGCAACCGTAGTCTAACGGATAGAACACAGGACTCCGACTCCTGCAATGTGGGTTCGATTCCCGCCGGTTGCATTTTTTTCATTTTTCTCAAAAGTGAAAAATCCAGTAAAATCAAGGGTTTGCGGGCTTTTTGTTGTTTTATCAATGCAGAAAAAATACTATTTTCTGCCCCATAGCTGCCCCATGAATTTGATACGATATTGTTCCCCCGGTTTTGTTCCGGGGGATTTTTTTATCCGATCACTTTTCCTTTTTCAACTCTGACAGTGGCATCGCCAGAATAGTCAAAGTCTACTTTTCCATTGCGGACATACCATGCACCATACTGATTTCCGGCAATACCGGTAAAGTCAAAGTCTA
>JALESO010000050.1 GCA_022781925.1 Lachnospiraceae bacterium | reverse complement strand
ACTGAGAAAAAAAGTAGTATAATACATTTCGTGGTTAGGTGAATTGAAAGGAGTGGGGAAAATGTTTAAGAAATTCACAAATGGCTGCGTAAAACTCGTGCAGAGATTCCTGCCGGACGCTTTCGTCTTCTGTATCATCCTGACGATCGTCGTATTTATCGCCGCAATGCCGGTGGCTGGTATGAATCCGATTGAGGTGGCAAATGCCTGGGGTTCCGGTGTATGGGGACTGTTAGCATTCTCAATGCAGATGGCCCTGGTACTGGTACTTGGTAGTGCACTTGCAAACGCACCTGCCATCAAGAAACTTATTGTCAAACTTGCAGGCGTACCGAAAAAACCGGTAGGAGCAGTTGCTTTTGTTACAGTTATTTCCGCAATCTGCTGCTTTATCAACTGGGGATTCGGTCTGATCATCGGAGCACTGCTTGCAAAAGAAGTTGCAAAGAAGATCAAAGGTCTTGATTATCGTCTGATCATTGCAGCTGCATATTCCGGATTCGTTATCTGGCATGCAGGTATTTCAGGATCTATTCCGCTTGGCATGACAGCTTTAAACGCAGACGGTGTTGTAGATAACACTGCAGGCGCTGTTACAGAGATCGTACCGACCTCTCAGACAATTTTCTCTGCATGGAACCTGATTATGGTTGCTGCAGTAGTAGTTGTTGTGGCATTTGTAAACGCAAAGATGCATCCGGATCCAAAAGATGTTGTATCTATCGATCCGAAATTATTAGAGGATGCACCGGATAACACAGAAGTAAAAGCAAGAAAAGATCAGACTCCGGCAGAGAAACTGGAGAACAGCATGATTCTTTCTTACATCATTGTTGTTATCGGCGCAATTTATCTGATTTACTATTTTGTAAACGCAGGATCTATTCTGAACGCATTATCACTGAATATCGTAAACCTGATCTTCCTGATCCTTGGTATCGCGTTCCATAAGACACCGATCAGTTATGTCAGAGCGATCACAGAGTCTGCAGAGAGTGCAGGAGGAATCATCTTACAGTTCCCGTTCTACGCTGGTATCCAGGGTATGATGGTAACCGTAGGTTCCAACGGCGTATCCCTTGCATCTGCTATCAGTACCGCATTTGTAAGTATTTCCACACCGCGTACATTTCCGGTACTGTGCTACCTGGCAGCCGGTATCGTAAACTTCTTCGTACCGTCAGGCGGCGGTCAGTGGGCTGTTCAGGGTCCGATCATGATGCCTGCTGGTCTGGAACTTGGTGTTACACCGGCCGTTACTGCTATGGGTATTGCCTGGGGTGATGCATGGACAAACATGCTGCAGCCGTTCTGGGCACTTCCGGCTCTTGGTATCGCTGGTCTTGGCGCAAGAGATATCATGGGTTACTGTGCAATCGTACTGATTGCATCCGGTATCGTGACAGCACTTGGTTTTCTGTTCCTGGTACCGTTGCTGGCATAAAATGAAGCATAATTGATGCAAAACCGATAACCACAGAGTTTTGATGAGATTTACATAATCTGATGTAGATCATAAAAATTGAATATGTAAAAATATTTAGAAAGATTGTTTTTGAACGTATGGAAAATGTAACGATTGTCAGCCACCTTACCCCGCAGGAGTGGAAAAAATCCTGGGAGGATAAAGTGGTGGAAGATACCAAACAGAATATGCGGGCTTACCAGCAGCAAAACTGTTACTGGGGCCACTTTAAAAATGACAGGGATTTTACGATCTGTCATCATAAGGAATTCGAGATCAAGGGAATGAGCCTGGGGCTTTATTTCAATGGCCGGATCGAAGATGATGAGCGGGGCTGTAAGATCGTAGGAAAGTTTGGGAAAAAACATTCCGCAAACCTGTTTCTCGGAATGGGAGCAGCGCTCTGCATTGCAGCCATCATCGGCGCAACCGCACGACGGGATATCGAGGTATCCATCGTGGCGACGGTACTGCTTGCAATCCTTGTAGTGGTCTATATGGCAAAGCCAAAGAAAGGCCAGAAGCGGATTTTAACGCAGCTGGAGAAGATTTCTTTTGATTCCAAATATCATAAGAAGGGAAGCCATAAGGCAGCTGCAAAGCCGGAGAAAAAGAAGAAGCGGACCATGCGGGAAAAAGCAATGGTAACTATGGATTGATGAAACAAATTCATGGAATATAAAAAGATGTGAGTTCTGATGACACGCGGAACTCACATCTTTTTGTGTTGGGATGGTTCTGTAATTTTATGTGGTAAGCTCTTTTCATGTAATTGTATTCGTGCTACAATAGACAAGGATGATCCGTTCGGGAAGAGGGCTTCTGCTTGCAGTTGTCTAATCCACGACACTTTTTTCAATAGCGTAGGCTTAGCGGTGCATTTCGTGTGATTGCGGATGATCCGAAAAAGTGCGCAGCCCTTTTCGGTTGCGTATTTTTTGTTTTCATATGGAAAAATACAGACAGATATATGTATAGAAAGAGAGGGAGCACAGATGAGACTGGCAGTTTATTGTGGGTCAGATTTTGGAAAAGAACCGGCTTATCAGAATGCAGCGAGAGAACTGGGGCAGTGGATCGGGAAATGTGGTCACAGCCTGGTGTATGGCGGAGGCGAATCCGGCCTGATGGGGATGGTTGCCCGGGAAGTGCATGCGCAGGGGCAGGAAGTGATCGGTGTGGTTCCGGGAGATGTAGCCTTTATCAAAGACCGGCCCCAGCCTTATGTGACAGAACTGATCACCACCGCAAATATGAGTGAGCGCAAGCAGAAAATGCTGGAGCTGGCAGATGGGTTTATCGCCCTGCCGGGTGGAATCGGTACGTTGGATGAGATCACAGAGGTAATCACACTGACGAAGATTGGAGTATTTCAGAAACCCTGCATCCTGTTTGATCGAAATGGATTTTATGAACCCCTGAAGACGTTGTTTGAGCGGATGGAAGCGGTTGATTTTCTGTATCAGGAAAATATGAAACATGTACTGTTTTCCGATGATGTGGATGAAATTGGAACTTTTATAGCATTGTATGATAAGATGAGGTCTGAGTGCTGAGAATGTATCAAAAGCTGGTTCCCTGGGAATAAGTTTTTCTTATTGCATGTATAAAAAAGAAACACAGAATTCTGAAAAAATATATTGTGCAAGATATATGATATATGGTAATATAAGACATATAAGAGTGCAAAATAAAAAAGCAGGAGGATTACGATAATGGAGAAATTATTAATTTTAAATCCGGGTTCTACTTCTACTAAAATTGCTTACTATGAGGATGAGAAGCAGATTTTTGTAGAGAGCATTTCCCATTCCGCAGATGAGATCGCAAAATATGACCTGATCGTTGACCAGTACGAGTTCCGTAAAGACACGATCATGGAAGTTCTGAAAGAGAAAAATGTAAAACTGGAAGATCTGACAGGAATCGTTGCCCGCGGTGGTTTACTTCCGCCTCTTCAGGCAGGTGCTTACCGTGTAAACGACGATATGGTATGGCAGCTGAAAAACAAACCGGCGATGGAGCATGCATCCAACCTTGGTGCTGTTATCGCGGATGCGATCGCAAAACCACTTGGAATCCCGGCATTTATTTATGATGGTGTAACTGTTGATGAGATGATGCCGATCCTGAAGATCACAGGTCTGAAAGAGATCAGCAGAAAAGGTATCGGACACAACCTGAATACAAGAGCAGCTGCTATGAAATATGCTCGTGAGAACGGCAAAGAGTATAAGGACTGTAAACTGATCGTGGTACATCTTGGCGGCGGTATTTCCGTAACTTTACAGTACGGCGGAAAAGTAGCTGATATCATCAACGATGAGGATGGCCCGTTTGCTCCGGAGCGTGCAGGAAGCCTTCCTTCCCAGTCTCTGATCAAATATTTCGGACAGAGCGGTATGACTGCAAAAGAGATGCTCAAGAAAATGAAGAGCCGTGGCGGTCTCGTAGCACATCTTGGTGTCAACGACAGCCGTGAAGTAGAGAAAATGATCGAGAATGGCGATGAGCATGCAAAACTGATCTATGATGCAATGGCATTAAACGTAGCCCGCAAGATCGGTGAGGAAGCTGCAACGGTTGCAGGTGATGTGGAAGCAATCATCCTGACAGGTGGAATCGCTTATTCTGAGTATTTCACAAATGAAGTGAAGAAAAATGCAGAGTGGATCGCACCGGTCATCGTATATCCGGGTGAGAACGAGATGGAATCTCTGGCACTTGGCGGACTTCGTGTACTGCGCGGACAGGAAGAAGCACACGAATTCGTAAAATCTGAGTAATCATAAGCTACATACATTACAGTTGTTGAAACGTTTAAAAATATTGTTTGAAAATCCGAAAGGATTTTTATTTGCCGGGAAATAGAGCGTGTTTTCCGGTAAATATATGGGAGTATAATTTATATAGAGCCGCAGTGGCATGGCAGATATCTGATGGATACAGATAATACCGTTGTCACTGCGGTTTTTTTGCTTGTTATAGTTGTGGGGGATGTAATGAAAAAAGATCGCATCGGATATATTTTCAGATTTTTAAAAAAGTGCAGCGGATATGTTGGGAAAGTTGAAAAATAAATTGAAATTATAGATAATTTGTACTAAAATTTTATATAACTGGTAAGACCGGTTCGATAAGATGATAACAAAATAAAATTGGTTCCGGTAAAAGCAGTAGGAACATTTAAGCCGAAGGGAATCATGGAGGAGAAGGAATATGAAACAGGGAATTTTTATGGACGGATCCATTACCGGGATCCGCTATGAATGCACAGGTGCAAAAGGTGCAGGCTCAGAAGGTGTGCTGGATGAGCAGGGATGTTTTCTGTATGAGGAAGGAGACTACATTACATTTTCCGTGGGTGGTCTGATGCTGGGAAGCTGCAAGGCGAAACCAACGATCTGTACGGTGGATCTGGTGGCAGAGGCCACCAGCAGGCTGCAGGCGGTGACACATTATACCGTGACGAATGTGGCGAGACTGTTGCTTTCGGTGGGACATTTCTGTGAGAAACGTGTGGCGGTGATGGAGAAATACCGCAGCCGGATCCAGTTTTCACAGGAGCCGGAGCAGTTTGAGGCATCCATGGCAGAATGCCTGAAAGAATTGAACGTGGCATTGATTTCCGTGGCGCGCACTCACAACATTGTGCGTCGGTGCCTGAAAGGAATCTTAAAAAAGACGGATGTGAAAGTACCCACCAGAGACGGCCGTTATGTGCTGGCTGATGTATACCACCCGCTGGTTCCGGGGAAATATCCGGTCGTTATGAGCATGGGCGCGTTTGGAAAGTCTTTTATCAACGGATTTACCATGAATGAGGAAGACGAGGCATATTTTGATGCGGTCGAGGATGCTTTTTATGAATCTTATGGGGCACCGGAGACGAAGAAAATGCTGCAGGGAACGTTCTTTCGGCGGATGGGGCCTTGTTTTGGCTCTGCACTTCCAATCCCTGATCTGGAACAGGAACCAGAGCATCCGGACGGACCGCCACCATGCCTGGTACCGGTGTCCAGTGCCTTTGAACAGGTGACGGCGGATGACTGGGTACCTTATGGCTATGCAGTCATGCTGGTGGAAGAGTATGGAACCGGCAAAAATAACGATCAGGAGAAGCAGTTTGGGGAGCGGAATGCGAAGGATTACTGTGATGCCATCGAGTGGGCGGCTTCCCAGGAATGGTCCAACGGAAAAGTCGGACTGTATGGAGCGTCCTATTTTGCCATGACGCAGTATCTGGCGGCGCAGAGACATCCGAAAGGACTTACCGCTATGATCCCGATTATGGGAGATTATGATTCCTATCGCCATTATATTTACAGCGGTGGCGGGCTGTTTAACCGTGCGGACAATATGGATCTGGCGGTGCCGCCGCAGGAATACAGTTTTATGAACCGTGCCAAAGAGCAGCCGTTCTGGAATGAAGAGACTTACGGTGCAGAGGGCGAGTACATGTCCAGTGCGGATATCAGTCAGATTGATTATCCGATCTGGCCGGCGACGGAACCGGATGCCAGCCTTCATGGACTGGGCAGTTCGGAAGCTTACATTAACTGTGCTTCCCAAAATAAAAAATTCATGCTTCTGAACGGTTGTGGTATTCATTTTTGGATGTACGGTCAGGAGTTTATCAGCCGTTACCGGGCATTTTTTGATCACTGGCTGAAGGATATCGACAATGATATTATGGAGGAACCGCCGGTGGATATCCAGATCCGTACCGGAAACGGTAATTATTACTGGCGGCATGAGGCGGACTGGCCGGTGCCGGGCACGAAGTACCGGAAATTGTACCTGAATGCTGGGATGGATTCTCTGGATCCGGAAGTGCCGGTCATGGAAGGCAGTGTGACTTATGCGGCAGATGTAAAGCGTTCTGAGCAGCGGCGTACTTCAGGAGCCACATTTGTAACGGCACCGTTTACAGAGGATGTGGAGCTGGCAGGTTATATCAAGGCGGGGCTGTATGTATCTTCCACCACAGAGGATATGGAAGTGCATATCAATGTCAGGGTACTGGATGAAAAAGACGAGGAAGTGATCTATCCGGCATACACCAGCATGGAGCGGGGACTGCCGCTGGGTTTTGGTTCCCTGAAAGTATCACACCGTGCATTGGATGAAAAACGAAGCCGGGATTACTGCCCGATTCATCTGCATACAAAGGAAGCGTATGCACCGCTGACACCGAATGAAGTCGTGTACTGCGAAGTCGGAACCTTCCCCACCAGCGGACTGATCCGCAAAGGATGGAAACTGGTGCTTGAGATCGATCCGGTGTCCAATCGCTGGATTGATTTTGAAGAGACGTACCGCAAAGGATCCGAGAACAGTGTTTACTGCGGCGAAATGTACCCGTCCTTCTTACAGATTCCGGTGTTGCCTTCGAAGCGTTGAGCCTTCATAGTGAATTATAAATAATATGTAAAATAAATTATAAATTAAGACGAAATCGAAGTATCTTGCCTCAATCGCTAGACGTTCACTACCCTTGTTTCACGTCGGTTTTATCGCGCTCATTCCCGCGCCTGAAAAAGAGGGCGCTCCCATTCGCGCAAAACTCGTGAAACGCGGTCGTTCACTTAATCGCTCATTGAGGAAAGATGCTTCGATTTCGTCATTTACTTTACAACACTCAATTGAAAGCGACGTTCCGCAGAGAGCATGTTGTCCGGGTGACAATGGTTTTACGCAAGCCAGGATCACGTACTAGGTGTCAAGTGCGTTTAATTTGGATATTTTGTGTTGGTTTTATTTGGAAACATTAGAATAGTGATATTGTTTGAATTGCCATTGTGTAGATGGAACAGAGCAGAAAAACTCCAAACATAGGACGGTAGGGCAATTTTCGTTATCGGAGTGAGCATAGCCCGTCCGCGTGAGTGTGTCTGAGCACGCTGATTTTGCGTGCGAGTTCGCGGGAGCGGACGGAAATAAGCGGCGCAACGAAGATAGAAATTGTCCGTGTCCATGTTGGAGTTTTTTGTCTTGTTCTACTTACACAGTGGCGCAGTGTACATTATGAAATCTTATTCGATATGTAAATAGAGAAATCCGGCATTTTTTCTCAGAAGGCGATTGTTAGCCGCTGAGACAAAATACCGGATTTCGATTTAAATATTAAAGCTTTATTGTATTTTTAAAAACACCAGGAAACAATTTCGTATGTGGACGATCAGGACGCGATTCTGCGAACCGGAGCTTTTGTCACTCTGGAACCGTGTGCAATCGGTTTCCACTCTACTTTCTTGAACATTGCCACAAAGGCAATCGGAATATAAGTCAGCATATAAATCGGGAATGTGAACATATAGCCGATTTTCTTATACCATGCCATGTGGATGTGTTTCCACTCGGTCAGTGTGGTGTAGATACCAAGTACCAGCATTGCTGCAGATGTGTTGACGGTGAACTTGCCGACACAGAGCAGGGCAGAGGCAGAATCCTGTGCGGTTACCAGTGCCAGAATAGTCAGTGTCAGACCTGCGAAGGTAGCCACCATGGTCAGGATAAAAGCCGGCAGGTTGGACATGAGCATGTCGAAGCAGGAGAAGCCACCCTTTTTACCGATTTTTGATAACAACTGTCTGCCGTATTTTCTGTATACCTGGAAATAGCCCTTTACCCAGCGCATCCGCTGATGCCAGGATACAGAAAGTTTTGTCGGCTGTTCATCGTAGAACTCTGCACGCTCACAGTAGCCAATCTTTACACCATTTGCGATACAGCTAGCGGTAAATTCAATGTCCTCGGTCAGGAGGAAGAACTTCCAGCCGTCATTTTTCTCAATGAGTTCACGGGAAATCATATATCCTGTGCCGGATACCATACAGCTGTTGCCGGTGCGCATTCTGCCACGGTTTAAGAACTGTGCCTCATGTAAGAACCAGAGACCGTAACCGTGGGAGATCCAGTTATCGCCAAAGTTTTTGGAATTGCGGTAGCTGGTGACTGCGTCATACCCGTCATTGAAGGTCATGTTCATTTCTGTTATGTAATTTTCATCCAGCAGGTTATCTGCATCAAAAATAAAGAATCCGTCGTAATCTTCCAGATTGTCACTGAGGGAAATCTGATCTAAGAGGTACTTTAAGGCATATCCTTTTCCAACCTGAACCCGGTTAAAACGTTCATAGACATAAGCACCGTGTGCGTAAGCAACTTCTGCGGTGGAGTCTGTGCAGTTGTCGGCAACGACGTAAATATCAACCAGCTCGGATGGATAATTCTGCGCGTGGATGCTGTCCAGCAGTCCGCCAAGGACATTTTCTTCATTTCTTGCTGCAATCAGTACCGCGTAGCGGTGAAGCTGTAACGGTTTGTGTGGTTTTTCTTTTTTGATGTAAGGTGCGATCAAATAGAAAATCTGATAAGAAAAACATGCGATGAATGCAAATAAGATTGACCAGTTGATCACACGGGTGATTGTAACTAACATAATTGTTTCCTCCCTGTGCGTTTTTTTGTTATACCTAATATAACAGGCAAATGTTAGGATTTACGGCGGCAATCCTTAACGATTCATTAAGAAACAATGTTGAAAATATAAAGATGTGATAGTCCACTTGTGCATAAATGCTGAATGTGGTGTTGTTTCTATATTATATAAATTCAAAATACAGATTAAGCGGGGGTGAATGTTATCCCACGAGAGCCGACAAGGAGAATAAGGAAAGGGCGGCAGATCATTTTTTATCCGTTTATCTTCATAAATCGTTAAGAATTTGGCGTGGTTTCCGGAAAGAATTGTCTGTTAAAGTGTCAGTATAAAGGAATTGCGGGAAACATTCCTTTTCGAATGCATGCAAATCGAGTATAATAACGGGGAGGTGAAAGATTATGATAAATATTTTAGTATGTGATGATGACAAAGATATCGTAGATGCCATTGAGATCTATCTGGCTCCGGAAGGATACCATATTTTAAAAGCATATGATGGTATTCAGGCCATTGAAATGATGCGAAATAATGATATACAGCTTCTGATCATGGATGTGATGATGCCGCGTATGGATGGAATCCGTGCAACGTTGAAGATCCGTGAAGAATCCAATATTCCGATCATTATCCTGTCAGCCAAGACGGAGGATACGGATAAAATCTTTGGATTAAATGTAGGAGCCGATGATTATGTGACCAAGCCATTTAATTCTCTGGAACTTGTGGCAAGGGTAAAATCGCAGCTGCGCCGCTATACAAAGTTGGGGACGATGACGCAGGAGCCGACATCGAATGTCTATAAAAACGGCGGACTTGAGATCAACGATGATATGAAACAAGTCACAGTCGATGGCAGAGTCGTAGAAAAATTAACACCAATTCAATATAATATCCTTCTTTTTCTGACCAAAAATAAGGGAAGAGTATTCTCCATTGAACAGATTTACGAAAATATCTGGAATGAAGATGCCATCAATGCAGATAACACGGTGGCGGTACATATCCGGCATATCCGGGAAAAGATTGAGATCAATCCGAAGGAACCGCGTTATCTGAAGGTGGTATGGGGAATCGGCTACAAGATGGAGGATATTAAAGTCGAGTAGAACAGGAGATCCTTTATGAAGAAAAAACATTTTTACAGCGCATGGGCAAAAACGCTGACAACGGCAGTTTTGCTGATTGCCGGTGGCCTGACCGGTATCTGTGCCGGATGGAGCCTTGTCGGACTGCATGCAGGCATGAACGTCCATGAGATTATGAATCCGGTTTCTTACGAGGAAAGTCAGAGGGCAGAACGTTATGTGAGACGGGAGCTGATGGATCAGCTGGATAGCTTCAGTTCCGAAAATAAGATCCTGAACGGAAAAGTCTATGACGGAGAGATGACGGTAGACATTTCCAATCTGAACGATGGCGTGGATGCGGAAAACAAAGATCAGAATCTGGAATACAAGTTGTCTGATCTGGATGCATTTTACAATTCCGACGGTTATCCGCTGCTTCGCTGGCTGACACAGACGAAACATGAATATGTGTATGATGTATACGACGAAGGTGATGAGGTAGATGGAGATACCGGAGCCTATGAAAGCTCAAGATCCAGCACGGAGACTACAACGGAATCCACGGTAGAATCCACGACGGATACATCTGCTGCGGGCATTCCGCAGCCGGTGAATATAGAGACGGTGGATGTCAGCGACTGGTTTGATGACAGCGATGGCAGTACCGGTGACAACAGACATCCGGAAGCTTATGATTCCTATCAGGTGAAGTGTTACAATAATGGACCGGATGTACTGTATGCAAACGGAATTGAGATTGAGCAGAAGTTTATCAAAAATATCAATGGTGTAACGCTGGCAGCGTATGCCATGGAGAATAATCAGCTGAACCTGCTTTCCGGTTATTACGAAGATCTGCTGGATGCAGCCAGTCAGGTGCATGATCTGGTAAATCAGACACAGGACATTCAGAAACAGTTTGACAATACGAATGTATATGTATATCTGGTAAATGAAGATGATGGCAGTGTATACACCAATGTTCCGGCATGGAGCGCAGAACAGGCAATGTCGCTTGACCAGTTGGAAGAACAGTATCTGACAAAAGATTATTCCGCAGAGGGCAAATACCTTTATCTGATGGTGGATGAAGCAGCCGGAAAAAGTTATGCATCTGTAACATTTATGGCAGATGAAATAAAGGGCTTGGTCAGCGATGCCATGGGTGATGGAAACTGGAGGATTTTTGCCGGACTGGATACGAATTACCATTGCAGATCCTCACAGTCTTATTATGATTCCATGTATTATGCTGCGTACCAGGATATCTCTTCGCAGATCACGTTTAACTTTGGATCCGGTGAACATCGCATCAACGTTTTCGTAGCTACCTGGGTATTTCTGGCAATCGCGATCGTAATGAGCGTAATGATCGCAATGCAGACCGGACGCAGACCGCAGGACGATGAGATCCATCCGGTACTTATGGATAAGTTCCCTATCGAACTTCTGATGATCAAGGATATTATTCTGTGGGTTGTGATATTGGTTGTGTACATGGAAGGCGTTGTTCGTATCTTTAATAATTCCGGATATTATTACAGCGTGCTGCCCTATACACTGGAAAATATCATGGCGAGATGTACCGTCTGCGGAATCCTGGCAGCAGCACTCTTTGCATGGGATGTGAAAACCTATGGCCGCAGGATCAAGGAGCGCAAACTTGGCGGAAGTATCATCGGCGGGATCGCGCATGCGATAAAGAGAACCGTGGACGCTTCCAGAAAAACCATTCAGGACTCTTACCGTGCGCAGAAAGCAAATAAACAGCTTTTGATCGCCTATGTGGTACTGCTTGGTATACAGACCATTTTTATGTGGATCATCTGTGCCTTTGGCTTTGATTATATGGGAGGAGCAGCTTTTCTCTTCTTTATACTGATGATCTTATTTGATATTTTTGTATACCTGAAAATGTTGAAGAGCACCAGCGGAAAAGAAGCCATCAAGGACGGTATCCAGCAGCTGGCAGCAGGAAATCTGGATTACCGTATCAACACCGAGCATATGTCCGGAGAAAATCTGGAACTGGCTGAGGAAATCAATAAAGTCCGTGACGGTGTGGAAAAAGCCGTGGATGCGGAGATGAAGAGTGAACGTCTGAAGACGGATCTGATCACCAACGTGTCACACGATATCAAGACGCCGCTGACATCCATCATCAATTATGTGGATATCTTAAAACGTGAAAATATTCAGGATGAGCGGATCGCCGGTTACATCGAGATCTTAAACCGCAAGGCACTGCGTCTGAAGCAGCTGACAGAGGATCTGGTGGAGGCTTCCAAGATCAGTTCCGGAAACATCACCCTGACCATGCAGGAGATCAATCTGAAACAGCTGATCAAGCAGACAAACGGTGAATTTGAAGAAAAATTTGAAGCGAAACAACTGGATTTGATCTGTGATCTGCCGGAAGAGCAGATGCTGATCATGGCGGACGGACGCCGGATGTTCCGTGTTATCGAAAACCTGTATAACAATGCAGCAAAATACGCAATGCCGGGAACCAGAGTCTATGTAAGCGGAAGTCTGGAAGGAGATACCGTAGTCTTTTCCATGAAAAATGTGTCTGAGAATCCGTTGAACTTCAAGGCAGATGAATTGCTGGAGCGTTTTGTCCGGGGCGATGTATCCCGAAGTACCGAGGGCAGCGGCCTGGGTCTGGAGATTGCCCGCAACCTGACGGTAATGCAGGGTGGAACTTTTGATCTGTATCTGGATGGTGATCTGTTTAAAGTAACGATCACGTTCAAGAAGAATGTCGAAATTTTACGATGAGATTTTCTTGAGAACTGTCATGATTGTGCTACAATTATTGTAACAGTAATAAAGGAGGATTCTATCGTGAAAAAAGTACGATACATGATTTCAGATGCGGCGAATATGATGCAGGTAGAGTCGCATGTGTTACGTTACTGGGAAGAGGAACTGGAACTCGATGTCCCCCGCAATGAGATGGGGCACCGTTACTATACCGAAGAGAATATGCAGCAGTTCAGACAGATCAAGAAATGGAAAGAGGAAGGGTATCAGCTGAAAGCCATCAAGATGATGCTTCACAATGAGAATCCGGATCTGGAAGAAGCAAAACTGCAGGAACATGCCGTCACCATGCACAGTGAAACAGAATGTGAGCCGGAAACGGAGGAACAGCAGATGCATGTGGCGGCTTCCAATAAGAATGTGGCAGCCGCAGGCCTGACAAAACTGGAACAGTTTCAGCTGATGATGAATGATATCGTGCGGAATGCCATTGCGGAAAACAATCAGGCACTGGGACAGGCTGTATCCGAGCACGTCGGGGAAAAAGTCATCAAGGAGATGAACTACCTGATGCTGGAGCAGGAGGAACAGGAAGAAGAGCGTTTCCGGAAACTGGATGAAGCGATTCGCAGCAGACAGATCAATCGAAAAGAAAAAAAGCAGAAAGAGAAATTGTCCAGAAGAAAAGAAAAAGCCGGGAAACGGCACTTTTGGACGAAAGAGAGTACCGTTTAAAAAGGGTAATTTTACACTATTTAAAATGAGAAATAGTGTAGTAGCGAAATCGGAGAATCTCTCCACGATAAGCACATCTGGCTATCGTGGAGAGATTCTCCGATTTCATTTTATATAATTACAGATATCCCCCATCGAAGGAGATGATCTGTCCGGTAAGGTAGGACGGCGCATCAATGAGCTGCTGTACAAAGTCCGCCACCTCGGACGGATCCGCAAATCTTCCTGCCGGAATCTCGTTTTCCAGTTCTGCCCGTTCCTCTGCATCAAAGCAGGCGTTCATCCGGGTGTCGATGACACCGCAGGCAATGGCATTTACCTGGATGTTGCTGGGAGCAAGTTCTTTGGCGAGGGCCTGGGTGAACAGGTTCAGCCCGCCTTTGCTGGCGGAGTAGGCCACTTCACAGGAAGCGCCGGAGAGTCCCCACATGGAGGATATGTTGATGATCTTTCCCTGTTTGCGGCTGACCATATCCGGAATCGCATATTTACTGCAGGAAAAAGCGGAAGTCAGGTTGGTATTCAGCACCCGATTCCATTCCTCAATGCTCATGTCCTGGAGCAGTCCGATGTGTGAGATACCCGCATTGTTGATCAGGATGTCAATGCTTTCCCCACAGGCATGGATTTCTTCAAACATGGTCTGTACCTGTGCATGATCTGAGACATCGTAAATAAGCGGTGTACATGGTATCCGATATGTTTCTGACAGCCGGGTGGCATAGTCATACATGGTTTCCTTCGAGGAACGGCAGTTTAAGAAGAGCCGCATGCCTCCGGCGGCAAGTTTTTCGGCGATGGCTTTCCCGATTCCGTGGGAAGCACCGGTGATCAATACTGTTTTCATAAAAACCTCTCTGTCTGTACGATTTAAAGTGCATGGATGTGTGAAGCTGGCTGTATCAGTCAGCATCACATGATAGCGTATCAACATTTTGCAAATCTGATGCCAGTGTACCACAGAAGCTGCGCTGTGTAAAATTGCGGTTTGAAATGTGTGAAGTGAGGAAGGTTGTAAATCGGATTTCAGAAATCCAGGACAGATTTGTACAGAAAAGAAGGAATGCCGTGCAACTGAATAATATTTGCAAAAACATTAAAATGATATAATTAGTTAAAAAACAGGAGGATTTTGTAATGAAGTGTTATGAAATTGGAACAGTAGTACGGTCTGCACGGATACGGCATGGGATGACGCAGGAGGAGCTGGCCTTTGGCATCTGCGCAGTGAGCACCTTGTCAAAGATCGAACGTGGTATCTGTAATCCGAAGATCGGAACCTTTGAGGCGTTGATGGAACGGATGGGAGAACTGCCCGGGCGCTGTATCCTGCTTGTGGGGGCACAGGAATTGCAGCGGCAGCGGATCCAGGAGGAGATTGCACTGGCCATACGGCTTGGGGACCGGATGCATCTGGTACAGCAGCTGGAGTTGTACCGGAAACTGTCCGGGGATAACAATCGGCAGGAACAGCAGTGGCTCAGTCTGGGAGAAGCTGTACTCCACTGGTGGTCTATCGGAGAAGCTTCTGATATCGAGCTGTTGCTGCAGCGTGTACTGCGGATGACGGCAATGGATCTGACGGATGGTGAAGAACAAGTCAGCAGTTATACGGCATGTGAAGTGCTGATCCGGCAGCTTCTGATCGCCTGTCGTGGCACATTGCGGGAGTTCGACGGAGATATTCTGCAGCTCCGCAGACTGCTGGAGTATCTGAAAGCAGCAGACCTGAATCTGAGATGGAAAAAACTGGCGTATATCTCGGTCTGTTATCAGCTGGCGGATCTCAGTTTTATGATGGAAGAGTATCCCGGTTCTGTCAGATACTGTCGTGATGCACTGGATCTGTGTATGCAGCTTGGGGAATTTCAGTTTGCTCCGATGCTGCTGTCCCTGCTGGCTTCCGGTATGACAAAACGCGGGGATACGAAGAGAGCAGGAGAGGCGAAAGCCTATGCCTGTATCATTGATAAAATGTTAGCAGAAAAGAGTTCTCTGCTGAAGTTTATAGATAATATATTACAGTAGTTTGTAGTTGCCATCCATAGCATAACTGGAAAATTAGAAAAATTTATAATATTTTATATATGCGGCATTCACAAATAAAAAAAATGTGCTAAACTAAGGAGAAGTGCAATGGAGCAGATATGGTTCTGAACCGTTGCAGCAGGACATAGAAAAATAATATTAAGGAGATTAATATAGTATGAATATTGTAGTTTTGGCTGGTGGACTCAGCACAGAGAGAGATGTATCTTTGAACACAGGTGCAATGGTAAGTAAGGCATTGCGTTCCAAAGGACATAAAGTTATCATGTTGGATGTTTTTATGGGATATCATGATGAAGAGGAAGATATTACAGGTATTTTTGACCATACAGAAGAGGCCAGCGCAGATGTTGCGCAGATTCCGGGTGAGGCACCGGATATCGCACAGGTAAAGGCGATGCGAAAAGATCAGTCGGCATGTTTCTTCGGACCGAATGTGATTAAGATCTGTCAGGCAGCAGACATTGTATTTATGGCACTGCATGGAGAAAACGGAGAGAACGGCAAGATCCAGGCCGCTTTTGATCTGTTTGGCATCCAGTATACCGGAAGCCGTTATCTGGGAAGCGCCCTTGCCATGGATAAGGGAATTTCCAAAAAGATGTTTGAGGCGGCAGGTATTCCGACACCGCACGGTATCTCCATGAGTAAGGCACAGCACCAGACACCGTTTGCAGAGACCGGATTAAGCCTTCCGTGTGTGGTAAAACCATGCTGCGGCGGTTCCAGTATCGGCGTTACCATCGTGCGTACTGCTGATGAATATGAAGCTGCACTGGATGAGGCGTTCAAATACGAAGATGATATTGTGATCGAGGATTACATCTGTGGCCGTGAGTTTTCCGTAGGTGTCATCGACATGCAGGCGCTTCCTGTTATCGAGATCGCACCGGTAGAAGGCTTTTACGATTATAAAAACAAATACAAAGCAGGCAGTGCCGTAGAGACCTGCCCGGCTGATATTCCGGAAGATGTGGCAAAAGAAATGCAGAAGCATGCAGTGGCAGTCTGCCGCGAACTTGGTCTGGATTCCTATGCGAGAATGGATTTCCTGTTGAATGAGAACAATGAGATGTTCTGCCTGGAGGCAAACACACTGCCGGGTATGACCGCCACCAGTCTGCTTCCGCAGGAAGCTGCGGTGATCGGTATCGAGTATGAAGATTTGTGCGAGCGTCTGATCCAGATTTCACAGGAAAAATACGGAGGAAAACATGAATAATCATACATTACAGCAGATGACACTGGAAAATATCGCAAAGGCATGTGGCGGTACTTATGTGGGAGAGGATGCCCTGCGTGGCAGCGAGATCACCGGCGCAGTCATTGACAGCCGTCAGGTGAAGCCGGGGTATCTGTATATCCCGATCCGCGGCGAGCGTGTGGATGGTCACCGTTTTATCCCGGATGTATTTGAAAAAGGCGCGCTGGCGGTATTGTCCGAGGAACCGCTGGAGAATCCGGCAGGTCCGTATATCCAGGTGGCATCCAGTGAGCAGGCATTAAAAGATATCGCTGAGTTTTACCGTTCCACACTTTCCATCAAAATTATCGGAATTACCGGAAGTGTTGGAAAAACAAGTACAAAAGAGATGATTTCCGCTGTTCTGGGACAGAAATACAACGTGCTGAAGACAGAGGGAAATTTTAATAATGAGATCGGACTTCCGTTGACGATCCTGCGGATCCGCAGAGAGCATGAAGTGGCTGTTGTCGAGATGGGGATCTCTGAGTTTGGAGAGATGCACCGGATCGCAAAAGTAGCAAAACCGGACATCTGTGTCATGACAAATATCGGTCAGTGTCATCTGGAAAATCTCATCGACCGTGATGGTGTACTCCGGGCAAAATCGGAGATCTTTGATTTCCTGAAACCGGATGGTCATATCGTGCTGAACGGAAATGACGACAAGCTTATCACTGTTTCTGAAGTACATGGCGTGAAACCGGTATTTTATCATGTGGAAGATGGCACGGCACCGGCAGCAGAGATTGCTTATGAAGTGACTGCTGACGGGATTGAGAATAAGGGACTGCGCGGCTTGGATGCAGTGCTGCATTTCCCAGAGGAAACCTGTGAGATCCATGAGCCGATCCCGGGTGTACATAATGTATACAATGCCTGTGCGGCAGCCTGTGTGGGCCGTATCATGGGACTGACTAATGAGGAGATCTGCGAGGGAATCCGTCATGCGAAAACCATCGCCGGACGTACCAACCTGATCACCATGGGTGAACTGCTGGTCATCGATGACTGCTATAACGCAAATCCGGTATCCATGAAGGCATCTCTGGATGTGCTTTCCCAGGCGGACGGCCGTAAGATCGCTGTCCTCGGAGATATGGGTGAACTGGGTGAGAACGAGCGTGAACTGCATTATGAAGTAGGAAAATATGCGGCAAATAAAGGCGTGGATATTCTGTTCTGCTGTGGAACACTCAGCGAGGAACTGGCAAAAGGCGCCCAGCGGGGACATACACAGGTCATGTATTTTAAAACACTGGATAAGATGATGCTGGCACTGATCCCGTATCTGAAATCCGGAGATACCGTTCTGGTAAAAGCTTCTCACTTTATGGAATTCCCGAAAGTAGTGGAAGCGATCCGCAAAGCATGGGAAGAATAGAAACAGACAAGTGAATTTATAGAAACTGTATAGGTTGCTGGAAGAAAAAAGAACCGGGAGCAGGACGACGGTAGATGCCGTGTCTTACTTCCGGTTCTTTTTTAATGAAAATTTATAAATTTCCGTTTTTTTCGTTATCCAGCATTTCCTGAATAATATTCTGGGTGTAACGGCCCAGCGCACGTTTTTCCTCTTTTGGCAGTTCTTTCGGATAGACCGGCGCACCGTACTGGATCGTGACATGGGTTGGTTTTACAAAGGGCATGTGATCCTTGATGATGTCGCGGGTATGGGAGATCGCCATCGGAATGATGGGACATCCGGTTTTCTCTGCAATCTTCAGACTTCCTTCTTTAAACGGTGCCATCTCATCGTTGTCTCCACGGGTTCCTTCCGGGAAAATGCAGATGGAAATGCCCTGTTTGACATAGTCGATGGCCTGAAGAATGGTTTTCAGACTGGCTTTCATATCGTCACGTTTCAGAAACAGGCAGTACAGCCGTTTCATCCAGATATTCAGCAGCGGTACCTTCTCCAGAGAATCCTTGGCAATGTAGCCTGTCAGATTTTCGCAGAGTGCATAAGTAATGATAATGTCAAAGTAGCTGTTGTGGTTTGCCACATACAGCACCGGTGTATCTTTCGGAACGTTCTCCTGGCCGATGATGGTCAGCTTGACGCCACAGATCCGGTAGATGACCCGAAATGCCCACTGCACCATCCGCAGACTGCTGATATCACGCAGATGCGGATTTTTCTTTCCAATCAGCCATTCCACAAACAGAACCGGAATGCCGAGAATCAGATAACATACAGCGAACAAAACGGCGAGAATTGTTCGAAACATAATATTTCCTCCAAATGTTAAATTCAAAAATACCTATCTAGTATAACAGATAGTTTTTCATAAATCCATGCATATTTTTCATTTCCGCAAATACAATAGACCAAGAGAGCATGTGGGACAGCAGATGGATAGAAAGATGAGGATGATGGCGTATAGAAAAAGAACGATGGAGCAATTGGATGCAAAACAGCGAAAACGGAGGAACTTTGTGCTTTTGGCAGCAATTTTTTTGTGTCTGGTCAGTGTCTGCATCGGCGGATGCGGGCTGAAAAAGACCGGTGCAGAGAAACTGCGGGATCTGGATTATACCGTGGTGGGAGAGCAGGAACTACCGGAGGAACTGAAGGCGGAGATCGAGTCCCGAAAAGCCGGAGATTTCAAGATGACGTATCTGCTGGATGATGCACTGTATATCGTCCGGGGTTTCGGCATGCAGGAGACCGGCGGTTACAGCATTCAGATGCAGGCATTGTATCTGGCGGAAAATGCCATCTATTTTGAGGCAGATCTGATCGGACCGGAAAATGGTGCCGAGGTGGAAAAAAGTGTCAGCTATCCATACATCGTGATAAAGACGGAGCGGCTGACGGAAAATGTGGTATTTGAATAAGAAAATAGGAGTGGATGCAGGCATGGAACTGAGAACGGAAAAAGTGTATACAGAAGAGAAAAAGGGACCGGCGACAACACAGCTGACCTTTGATGAGACGTATCACCTTCCGGATTATCTTCCAGATTTTTTCTCTGTGATCCTGAGCCGGGGACAGATCCGTATGGATGAGGCAAAATGCAGCCAGGGGCATGTGCAGGTGCAGGGGGCACTGCAGTTTCGGGTGTTATACCGGACCGGGCAGAGTGAATGGAATATCTGCAGTCTGGAGGGGGAATTTCCATTTCGGGAGACTTTGGCACTGGACGAGGCAAAGGAATTTGACATGGCACAGACCGAGGCGGTGCTGGAAGATCTGACGGTGCGCATGATGAACGCGAGAAAGCTGAACATCCGTGCACTGGTAGAAATCACGGTGTGGGCGCGGGAGCGGCGGGAACTGGATATTCCGGTGGCGATCAACTGTGAACATCCGCTGGAGGAGTTACATAACACAGAAAATTTTCTGGAACTCTGCTATCGCGGCACAGAAAACTGGAAGATGCGGGAGGAAGTGCGGCTGCCCTCCAATAAACCGAATATCCGCCAGCTGCTCTGGCAGCAGCATCAGCTTCTGGGCAGGGAGATAAGAGTGAACCAGGGAACGGTGCAGGTGCAGGGGGAGGTGCAGCTGTTTCTGATCTATCTGGGGATGGAGGAAGACCGGCTGCAATGGCTGGATCTGCGGGTTCCATATCAGTATGAACTGGAGGTGGCAGAGGCGGAGAGTGGCATGATCCCGTGTATGTCCGGACAGGAACCGGTGATCGTCTGCCGGGTGCAGGAGGATGCTGACGGAGAAGAGCGGATGCTTGTGCTGGAGACGGATGCCCCGATGGAATTGCGGCTTTACCGGGAAGTGAGCCGGGAACAGCTGATGGATGCCTATTCCCTGGAAAAACAGCTGCAATTGCAGCGGGAACCGGTAGAAATCTCGCAGCTTCATATGAAAAATGAGGCGAGATGCCGGATCAATGACGGCATTGAGATCCAGAATCAGGAAGCGGAGATCCTGCAGATCGGAGCGGGCTTCGGCACCGTGGAGCCGGAACACTGGGAAGTTACGGAGAATGGAGTCCATATGGAAGGAACCGTGCGGGTCAGCGTCCTGTATCTGACCAGCTCGGATGTGGCACCGGTGGGAGCTGTGGAAGGTCTGGTACCGTTTCAGTGTGAGATCGAGATCCCGGGAATACAGCCTTTTTATCAGATTGAACTGCAGACCGGTCTGGAGCATCTAACGTTTCTGATGAAGAGCGGAACGGAACTGGAAGTACAGGCGGTGGTGAATGTGGAGGTCCTTGTTACGAAGAGAAAAACATCAGAGATCATTACCGGAGTGGAGGCATCGGAGTATGAGGAAGCTGCACTGAATCAGATTCCGGGGATCGCGGGTGTCCGCCTGTGGCAGGCCGGTGACCTGTGGAAGATTGCAAAAAAATATCATACAACGGTACAGGATATCAGAGAAATCAATGAACTGTCGGCGGAAGACAGTATGGCGGGGCGAAAACTTCTGATCGTGAAAAAATAAGAATTCAAATATTACAAAAATATTACGAAAAAGTATGAAATATTTCTGAAATGGTGTTCTTGCGGTTGAAATTATGACAAAGAGATGTTATAATCCAGTAGGTAACGAAAATAGGAACACTTACGAAGGAGTATTTTAATATATGAAGAAGAAATTAATTGCAATGGGACTGGTTGTTGTTCTTGCACTTTCTGGTACACAGATGGCAGGTGCGACCACTCTTTCAAAAGCAAAGAATCAGAAAAGTCAGGCACAGAGTAATCTGAATTCAGTAAACAGTCAGATTGACAGTATCAAGAGTCAGCAGTCAGCACTGCAGGCACAGATCAATCAGGTAGATGCAGATCTGGTACAGGTACTGGTAGATCTGGACGTTGTAGCCAGCGAGATCGAGAACAAGAAAGTAGAACTGGCACAGGCAGAAGCAGATTTAGAGACAGCAAAAGAAAAAGAAGCAGAGCAGTACAGCTCCATGAAAGAAAGAATCCGTTATATGTATGAGAACGGTGACAGTTCTTTCCTGGATGCACTGGTAGGAGCACAGAGCTTTGCGGATGTATTGAATAAAGTTGAGAATTTCTCAAAAGTATATGATTATGACCGTAACCTTCTGGTTGAGTATCAGAATACCAAGACAGAGGTTGCGAATCTGGTAACACAGGTAGAGGAAGAGAAACAGGAGCTGGAAGAAAACCAGGCTACATATCAGGAACAGCAGCAGCAGCTGGAGTCACTGAAAGCTGAGAAGAGCAGCCAGATGGATAATTTTGACAGCAAACTGGCAGAAGCACAGTCACTGGCAGCACAGTACAAACAGACCATTGATCAGCAGAATGCGATCATTGCTCAGGAACTGGCAGCAGCACAGACAGTCAGAGTAACTGCAGGTGCATCCAGTGTGGCAAATAATTCTTCCACAACATCCAGCAGCAAAAAGAATAACACAACAAGTTCTAATTCTGGAAATTCCAGCAGCAACAGCAATAGCAGTAGTAACAGCAGCAGCTCATCATCCAGCAGTTCTTCCGATTCCGGAAGCACAAGCTCAGGATCCGGTTCCGGTTCCGCAGTTGTAAACTATGCATGTCAGTTCGTTGGTAACCCATATGTATGGGGAGGAACCAGTCTGACAAACGGTGCTGACTGCTCCGGATTTATCATGAGTGTATATGCACACTTTGGAGTATCCTTACCGCATTCTTCCGCTGGAATGAGAAGCGTAGGACGTGAAGTATCCGTATCCGACATGCAGCCGGGTGATATCGTATGTTACAGTGGACACGTAGCAATTTACATGGGCGGCGGTCAGATCGTTCATGCAAGTTCTCCGTCTACCGGTATTAAGATCTCCGGAAACGTACATTACAAAACAATCTTAACAGTAAGAAGAATTTTCTAATCTGTTGATTGGATTTGATTGAAATAAGAGAAAATAGAAACTCCTCTGGAAGGTAAGAATTCCGGAGGAGTTTTTTCAGCACACATTCTTGATAACACACTTTTGTGAAAAATCCCCGACGCACATCTGGATAATGGTGTGAGCCGGGGATGAAATTCTTATAAGAACATTCAAAAAAGTTTATTTGCAGAGTTCAGCAACGACCTGATTGATAACTTTGCCGTCTGCTTTTCCTTTTAATTCAGCCATGACTGCTTTCATGATCTGGCCTTTGTTCTTGGTAGCAAGGACATCGGCGAAACGCTCGGTCAGAATGACTTTTACTTCTTCTGCAGACAGAAGTTTCGGTGCATATTCGTTGATGATGTCATAGCGTGCCTGATATTCTTCTTTCAGATCTGTACGGTCTGCCGGGCAGGTATCCACCTGTTCTTTGACACTCTTTAATTCTTTTAAGATCACACGATCAACAAGTTCCGGTTTGATATCATCTCTGCAGCCCTCATCGATAGCCACTTTTTTGACTGCTGATACCAGGGAAGAGATAGCATCTTTGCGGACTTTGTCTTTTGCCTTCATCGCTGCGATCATGTCTTTTTGTAATGTCTGTAATTCCATAATGATAGTACCTCCTGAAATTAAATATGAATTCTGCTAAGCAGTTTGTTGATATAGTATTGTTTGATATGATAATAATGCTTCCGGATGCAGTCCTGCGCCGTCTGCACATCTTTTTCCTTTATGGCAGCCAGAATGGCAGAGTGTTCTGCAAAAGACTGGCTGGCACGTTCGGTATCATCCAGAATGGTGGAGATGAACAGCATCTGCTGACAGTCCAACTGGTCATAAATTGTTTCCAGACGTTTGTTACCGGCATAACCGATCAGAAGTTCATGGAATTTCTGATCCCAGCGGGTACACTGGAAGACGTCGTGTTCACTCAGTGATTTCTCCATGTTCTGAAGCGCAGTTTCCATGGCATTGACTGCCTGCTCATTATATTTGTTGAGAAATGCTGCTACGGCATAGACCTGCAGCAGTTCGATCAGATCATACACTTCCAGAATGTCTTCCGTAGTAAAAGATGCCACCACGGTTCCCTTGCCCGGAACAAAGGACAGCAGACCTTCGTGTGTCAGCTGCTGAAGGGCATTGCGGATCGGTGAACGGCTGACATGGTAAATATCGCACAGTTTGCGTTCTACCATGACGGTTCCCTCCGGATAAGTATTATTCAGTATATCCTGCTTGATCTGTTGATAAGCCTGCTGTTGTTTATTTTCGGATGGCTGATTCAGCGCATCGTATTTGCTTGTTTCCTGATTTGTCATGTACCTTCTCCTGTTTCAAAAAATATAAAAATCCCTGCATCTTCTGATCACGTCCTGGAACGGTGGAGTGATCTTATTCCGAGACTTCAGACACACATGGTAACCAGTGGTATACAAATGGTGTGTTGAGTTCTGCTCTGTAAAAAGTATAGCAAAAAACTAATTGGATGTAAAGAAACCTTTTTTTTTACTATGAAGTGTGCTAATATATAAAAAGTATAACGATTTAAAGCGTTGACGTGAAAAAGAACAGGGGATTTGGAGGATATAGATCATGATATCAAAACGATTAAGAGCATCACTGGATTCATCCATTTGCATCCGTGATATTTTTGAGGAAGGTAAAAAACTGGCTGCCATTTACGGAGCAGAGAATATTTTTAATTTTACCATCGGTAATCCGAGCGTGGAGCCGCCTGCAGCAGTAAACGAGGCCATGAAAGAGATCCTGGATACAGAAAAACCGCTGGCACTGCACGGCTATCCGGCTAATGTGGGACATCCGGAAGTACGCAGACACATCGCAAATTACTTAAATGGAAAATATGACTGTCATTATACCGAGCAGGGCATCATTATGACCAGCGGTGCGGCAGCAGCTATCGTAGTGATTGCCAACTCTCTGCTGGATGATGGCGATGAAGTCGTTACGTTTGCACCTTATTTCTGGGAGTACAAAAGCTATGTGGAGACCATGTACGGCAAACTCGTACCGGCACTGTGCAACATGGAAACATTACAGCCGGATCCGGAGACTTTCGAGGCAGCACTGTCACCGAAGACCAGATTTGTGCTGATCAACACACCGAATAACCCGACGGGTGCAGTCTACACCGAAGAGTCCATCCGTATGGTGACAGATATCCTGAAGAAAAAGCAGGAGGAATATGGCCATCCGATCTATCTGGTTTCCGATGAGCCGTACCGTAAACTGGCATACGATATTGAAGTACCGTATCTGACCCATTACTACGAGAATAACATCGTGGTATATTCTTACAGCAAGGCACTGTCCATCCCGGGTGAGCGTATCGGTTATATCGCTATGGAGCCATGCGTACAGGATTATGAAGATCTGATCGCAGGAATGACAGCTTCCATGCGTTATCTGGGCTATGTCAATGCACCGTCTCTTCAGCAGAAAATGCTGCTGAAATGTGTGGATGCGTCTGTGGACATCAGTATTTATCAGGAGACAAGGGACATTCTGTACAATGCACTGACAGAGATCGGATACACCTGTATCCATCCGGACGGAGCTTTTTACCTCTTTGTAAAAGCACTGGAAGAGGATGATACAAAGTTCTGCGAGCGCGCAAAAGAAGAGAAAATCCTGATGGCACCGGGTACTGCCTTCTACGGATCGGGCTGGGTACGTGTGTCTTACTGTGTGCCGGCAGAGGTCGCAAAAAGAAGTGTGCCTGCATTTAAAAAACTATATGACAAATACCAGAAATAGTGTTATAATGTGAACACAAAACCAGTTACTAAACAGTAACTAAGAAGCGACATAATAAGTACATATGGATATAGAGATTTATTATCAGAAGTGGAATGAGAAGGAGAAAAATTCCCATGCACTTTTAGAACAGGCAGTACGTCAGTATGCGCGGAAGAATGCCTTACCGCTTCCGGAAAAACTGATACTGAAAGCTGCTGACCGCAATCAGAAGCCCCGGTTTCAAAATGCAGAAAATATCTGTTTTTCCATTTCACACAGCGGAGACTGGTGGACCTGTGCAGTCGGCAGGGAAGAAGTCGGACTGGATATCCAGCAGGAGCAGGACTGTCGGGCAGAACGTCTGGCCAGACGGTTTTTTCATCCGCTGGAGGTGGCATGGCTGGAGAAAAACGGATATGCGCAATTTTGCAAATTATGGGCATACAAAGAAAGTTATGTAAAATATACAGGTGTCGGACTGGTACAGGGGATGGATTATTTCTCTGTCATAAGTCCGGCAGGTGTTCTGACTGGAGAAGAAGATGTTTGCCAGCAGTTTGTGGCTTTTCATCGAGACTGCCATATGGTAGTCACAACGAAACATAGGCGGGGTTTTTCTCTGCAGAAGCTTGAAGATTGAGAAGGAATGCGGGGGCAATGGATGGAGACAAAGATAAAATTCCATCGGTTCTCAGACGGATATGGCTGTGGGGAAACAAAGAAAGGAAGGTGTTTAGGTATGCGAAAAAGAAAAAACGTGGTAGTGATCTGTCTGTTGGTAGTGATCGCTGTACTGATCGGTGTGTCAGTGGTGACACCGGGCAAAATTGCCGATCCAGAGAATTACACCAGCGGGGCATATGCGACGGTATTTGCTTTACTGCCACCAGTGGTAGCCATTGGACTGGCACTGATCACGAAAGAAGTGTATTCTTCGCTGTTTACCGGAATTGTCGTAGGTGCGCTGCTGTACAGTAACGGTAATCTGGAACTGATGATGAATACGATGTTTTTCAACGAAGAAGGCGGAATGGTATACAAGCTGGCAAATGGCGGAAATATCGGTATCCTGATTTTCCTTGTTATGCTTGGTATTTTGGTTGCGTTGATGAACAAAGCAGGTGGTTCGGCTGCTTTTGGTAAATGGGCCTCCAAGCGGATCAAAACAAGAATCGGTGCACAGCTTGCCACGATGGTCCTTGGTATTTTGATCTTTGTGGATGATTATTTTAACTGTCTGACAGTAGGAAGTGTTATGCGTCCGTTAACGGATACCCACAAAGTGTCCAGAGCAAAACTTTCCTATATTATTGATGCCACAGCGGCTCCGGTATGTATCATTGCACCGATCAGCTCCTGGGCGGCAGCGGTTACTTCTTCTGTACCGGAAGATTCCGGAATTAACGGATTTTCTGTATTTTTACAGACGATTCCGTACAACTTATATGCGATCCTGACACTGATCATGATCATTGGGCTTGTGGTGTTCCGTGTGGATTATGGCCCGATGCGTACCCATGAATTAAATGCCATCAAAGGAGATCTGTTTACCACACCGGAGCGTCCGTATGATGAAACAGATGAGCATGTGGAGGATAGCAAAGGTATCGTGCTTGATCTGGTACTTCCGGTTGTTGTGCTGATCGCAGGCTGTATTATCGGTATGATCTATACCGGTGGATTCTTTGAGGGTGTGGATTTTATCACTGCATTTTCAGATTCTTCGGCATCTGTTGGTCTGGTAATTGGTGGATTTATTGCACTTGCATTTACGTTTGTATATTACATGCTTCGGGATGTTATCTCATTCCAGGGATTTGCTGAGTGTATTCCGGAAGGATTTAAAGCGATGATCGCGCCAATTTTAATCCTGTCTTTTGCATGGACACTGTCCGGCATGACCAATCTTCTTGGTGCAAACGTGTTTGTGGCAAATATGGTAGCTGGTTCCGCAAACTCTCTGCAGGGCTTCCTGCCGGTGATCATCTTTGCGGTGGCAGCAGGTCTGGCATTTGCAACAGGAACTTCCTGGGGAACATTCGGAATCTTGATTCCAATCGTTATCAGTGTATTCCCGTCAGGAACGATGATGGTTATCTCTATCTCAGCCTGCCTGGCAGGTGCGGTATGTGGCGACCACTGTTCACCGATTTCTGATACGACGATTATGGCATCCGCCGGTGGACATTGTCACCATATTAACCATGTAACCACACAGATTCCATATGCAATAACCGTAGCGGCAATCTGTTGTGTCGGATATGCGATCATGGGTATATTTAATGCAGTTGGTCTGTTGAGTGCAGCATGGGTAGCACTGCCAATCTGTATTGTGCTGATGATTCTGCTGTTACTGGTTTTGCGGAAAAAATATGGCAGAGAAGATATTTAACAAAAACGGATTCTATGAGTCAGAAGATATGTGTAAACTGTGAAGTGGGTTGGCCGCAGAATACATAAAAATATGATAGTTGAAAATTTTATATCATACTAAACTAAGAAACCTTCCAAAGACAGATCTGATGTGGTGGTAACTATGCATCGAATCTGTCTTTGGAAGGTTTTTATGCTATCCATTATTTCAATGCTCCATTCATACCTTCCACGAAGAATTTCTGGAAGATGAAAAATACGATGATGGATGGGAGCATGCTCATCAGTACAACTGTCATATTGTTGCCGTTCATACCAAGAGTCAGAAATACCGTCATTGGTATTTTGTGTTCATCGTACATGATCAGATGTGGCCACTGATAGGAGTTCCACGCATTTAAAAATGCAATGATGGTACCGCAGGAAAACGTACCTTTCATGCAGGGCAGGTAAATCCGAAAGAAGATACCAAGTTCACTTACGCCGTCCAATCGGGCGGCTTCAATGAGTTCATAAGGAAAACCTCTTGAGTTCTGTCGGAAAATCATAATAATCAGTGGTGAAGCGATAAAAGGTGCCATCAATCCCCACATCGTGTCAATTATCCCCCAACGCATATATAGCTGATAGAGTGGAACCATCAGTGGCGTGATGGAGATCATAATGGCAAAAAGTACGATTTTAAATAAAATATCTTTGTATTTATCCTGGTAAATTTCAAAGGCAAAACCAGCCAGACCACAAATCAACAGGGTCAGTATTGTCTGCAGGACGGTGTAACGGAGTGTAAACCAGAGAGAACTCAGAAATTTTGTTTCAGTCAGGATTATATAGATGTTTTTCCACAGATCCGGCCCCGGAAGGACCAGTCCGTCTGACATTGAAATATTACCGCCACTGGCACTGCAGAGCAGCGGATAAAATGGCAGTAAAAAGCAAAAAGAAGCAATTATCAGAATCAGATAAGCTCCAATTTTTTTACAAATTTTATTCATATTTCATAAACCTCATTTCCGATATTTAGTATAAAATGTTTGAAGTATGTTGTATATAATAATATAATAATATTTATATAATAAAATTAAGATAAAGAGAAAAATTGTGTTTTCTCTGGAGGCATGCGATGAAATCGATTTTGAAAACAACGGAACATATGATATGGAAAAGGGGATATCCGCTGTCAGTCAGTACGATAGGCCTGATGGAGCATCAGCATCCGATCGTGCGACCGCATGGACTTCCAATATATCAGGTGTTTTACGGTACTTCAGGCGAGGGAGAATTGACCATCGGGGAGGAAACATATCGGATTGAATCCGGAAGTGGCTTTTTTCTGCAGCCAAATGTGCCACACAGTTATTATGGAATCAGCAAAGACTGGCAGGTGAGTTATCTGGGATTTCAGGGAAATATCTGTGAATCACTGCTGGAATCCTGTGGACTGACAACATCGGGTGCATTTCAGGTGGCAGCAGATACAGAATTCCTGAAGGAATTAACGGAGATTTACGAATACATTGAGAAATATGGTGAGAGGAATGCCAAGGAACTTTCAAAAATGTGTTATGCCTGTCTGCTGGAACTGTTTGAACATATGGACTGGATTGATGTAGGAAAGATGTCTGTGACAGACGAGACGATAGAAAAAATCATCAGCTATCTGCAGAAGGAATTTTATCGTGCCATTACGCTGGATGAATTGAGCAGCGTTACCGGATGGAGCAAAGAGTATATGTGTTCTTATTTCAAAAAGAAGATGCATAAGACGATCATGCAGGTGCTGTGCGATATCCGGATCATGAATGCCTGCGTCATGCTGAATTGTTTTCCGGAAAAAACGGTAGCTGAGATTTCAAAGCAATGTGGATTTGAAAGTCCCAGCTATTTTGGAAGCGTCTTCCGGAAACATCAGGGAATGACACCGGATACTTATCGGAAACGGATTCCGCAAAAAGAGGTATAATTATTGCAGTTTCTTTATTTCTTCTTCCAGAAGTTTGATATTGATATTATTCTCGCTGGCGGTTTTGTCCACCCAGAGGTTCAGGGCATCTACGGCCAGAGAAATATCGTTCAGCTTTTTGCTGATCAGCGCAAAGTCCTTGATCTCATCGTCCGTGATCTTTCCATCCCGGGTGATCTGGATCAGCCGGTCTGTCAGAGGGCTGATGTCATTTAAGGAGGCGATTGTTTCCAGAATGATACTGGAAAGTTCGGAAGTTTCTACTTCCGGGACGTAACGGTCTCCGATGGCACATTTGTGTGAACAGTAATAATTGCACAGATCCGGGCGCTTGTAGCAGTCTGCCATCTGCAGAATGTCATATGGCGTCGGCTCCTGAAGTTCGTATTCAAATTTTTCAATGCGGGCGGCAGAGACACCGTCCATCAGTTCGCTGGCGCGATCACGGGTCAGACCACATTCTTCGCGGCATAACTGATAAATGGTTTTATTTTCACGTTTTGATTGTTTTCCCATAATATTTTTATGATCCTTCTGTAAATTGTATCTGTATGTTTCTGACGGGTGTACTTTTATGGGCAGAATTCCCTAAAAGGGGGAAATAGAAGTATTTATTTCCCCGAAATCGGTATGTACGAATACACCAGGAAATATTATACTTGAAATATCAAGAGGCAGCAAGCTTATAAAAAGAAAAAGCTTGAAATACAATTTTAATACAATTTTATGCATCAGGCATGAACCTGATAGAAAGAGGAATTATGTTGACGTTATTATTTGGAATCTGTATGTTATTCTTATTTGGAAAACTGCTTGTTTTCGGAATCAGAGCAGCATGGGGAATTTCAAAAATCGTACTCACCGTCGTATTTTTACCAATTATTTTGATCGCATTGGTAGCAGGCGGACTGCTCTACATTGCATTCCCGATTTTGATCGTATTGGGACTGATTTCATTGGTGGCAAGAAGATAAGGAAAGATAAATATATAAAGTATATATAAGGTTAAGCGATTAAAGTTACAGTCAGAAAAGACAGAAGACAGAGAACGAAGGGAGTACCGATTATGGCATATGATCTGGAAAAAGAAAAACAGGAAGCGATAGATGCAGGTTATCGGGCATTAAGAAGTCTGAGCGAAGCAAAGGAAAATCTGAACAGCGCAGGAAACTGGGGCATTGTAGATATGCTGGGCGGCGGATTTTTCACCACAATGATGAAACGTTCCAAGATGGATCAGGCGCAGAGTAATATGGATCAGGCAAAATATGATTTGAAGAATTTCAGTAAGGAATTGCGGGATGTCAGCATGAATTGTGATCTGAATATTGAAGTGGGAAGTTTTCTTTCCTTTGCAGATTACTTTTTCGATGGATTTTTTGTAGACTGGATGGTACAGGACAAGATCAACAAGGCAAAAGATCAGGTGTCGGAAGCAATCCGTCAGGTAGAACGCGTAATGGATCATTTACGAACGATATAAAAATGAGTGGAGCAAACTTATGAGAGAAGATAAAAATGAAACAAGATGGGACAAGCTTTTACATATCCGGACGATGGGGCGGGATGATTCTCATTCCGATCAGCATAGATTTCCGTATGAGCCGACACCGTATTGTGTGTTGGAGCGTCTGGCCAATTCCGGTTACATACGCAAGGAAAATACTGTGATCGATTATGGATGCGGAAAAGGCCGTGTAGATTTCTTTTTGTCGTATCAGACCAGATGCAATTCTTTGGGTGTTGAATACGATGAGCGAGTGTTTGCACGTGCACTGGAAAACAAAGCAGACTCAGTGGCTTCCGGGCGGGTGGATTTTGTGCAGGCGAATGCGGAAACCTTTGAGGTGCCGGAAACAGTTGACCGGTGTTATTTTTTCAATCCGTTTTCACTGGAACTTTTGAAGAGAGTCATGGGACGTATTCTGGATTCTTATTATGCAAATCCACGAAAGATGAAATTATTTTTTTACTATCCCACGGATGAAAATATTTCCTATATGATGACGGTGGATGAATTGATGTTCGTAGATGAGATCAACTGCAGAGATTTGTTCCCGGGGAATGATCCGAGGGAACGGATTGCAATTTTTGAATTGTAAGTAAGTGCAGGTGTAATAGCAGATATATGTTTTTAATAAAAAGAACTGGTGAGCTGAGATATGCTGATCAGTTCTTTTTTTGTTTGCGGGGAAAATTTCTGTGCCCTCTTTCTTTTGCCGCGTAAACGTGTATAATTAATGTTATAATCGATTGATTTTTAATGATTTATAGTAAGAAAGGATGAAATTGTGGCAAAGGAAAATGCAATCCTTAATGACGAGGGAATATTAGATGAGGAGTTTTCGGAATCCTTCGATTTCGATGAATTAGAAGAAAAGCTTCAGGGTGAACTGGAAGAAGAATTTTCCAATCTGGAATTTTTAAAAGAGGAAAGAGAAAAAATCGGAAATCCGGATGCTCTGGGAAAAGTAATACTGGATGAAGTATGGAAACAGTTCGGCAATCAGATCGGACTGGATATGACCAATGAGACCTTAAACCAGAAATATGACAGAGAGCATCAGGGTGAAACGTATGCAGATGTCGGCAAAAAGGTCATGCAGGACCAGAGGTACAAAGATGCCAATAAGGCTATGAGGGACCAGCAGAAATCCGGTAATCTGAAAGATGCATATACAGGGAAAAATCTGGGACCGAACGATAATGCAAATCTGGATCATGTGGTTTCCAGAAAAGAGCTATATGAAAATGCACGTAGAAAACAGGCGGGAATCAACACGGAAGACCTTGCGAATAAAGAGGAAAACCTGAAAGCGACCAATGAATCTTTGAATAAGAGCAAAGGTTCAAAGAGCATGGATGACTATCTGAAAGGCAAGGAGCAGAGAGAAAAGGATCTCAGGGAACAAAACGAGCGTGCCAATAAAAAGATTGATGAATCCAATATGTCTGATGCAGAAAAGCAAAGGGCAAAAGAAGAGAATAACAAACGTTTACAGGATAAGCTGGATGCAGATGAAGAACTGATGAAGAAAGCCGATAAAGAGGCAAGAAAGGCGATCAACAAAGATATTGCAAAAGGCGTAGCAAAAGAAACCGCAAAAAAAGCCGCCAAAGATGCCCTGAAGCAGATGGCGGTATCTGCGCTGTTCTCCCTGCTTAAGGAAATCATGAAAGGGTTTGTGGCATTTTTGAAGAGCAAGGCAAAATCCTTTAAGAACTTTCTGGAAGAAATGAAAAAGGCAATTACCTCATTTTTCCAGAATATAACAAGTATTTTTAAAACAGGGGCATCCAGTGTGGTTGGTACCATTGTGACCGAGATCTTCGGACCTATCGTAAGTACATTTAAGAAACTGGCCAGCTTTATCAAACAGGGTGTCTCATCTGTAATGGAAGCGGTAAGATATCTTGGCGCAAAAGAAAACAGGGATAAGCCTTTCAGCATTAAAATCGCGCAGGTTGGTAAAATCGTTACTGCAGGTCTGGTGGGCGGTGGTGCGATTGCTCTTGGAGAAGTGTTTGAAAAAACGCTTTGGACATTGCCGGGAATGCAGATAGAAATACCGTTGCTTGGCAGTCTGGCAAATATAATCGGTATGTTCCTTGGAAGTCTGATAAGTGGAATTGCCGGTGCTGTCGTAATGAATCTCATTGACAAATTTATTGCGAAAAAGCAGGAACGAGATGCACAGGCAGCCGCAATCGAAAAAGGAAACCAGATTCTTGCCAAACAACAGCAACTTCAGATTGTGAATGACGCTTTATTCGAAAGAGACAAAGAAAATGCACAATCTGACATCGTAGACAGACATAAAGCGGCAGAGTCCGTGATGAAAGAATCACTCAGTAATGTCATGGAGGATATTGCATATGATCCTTCTGAGAAAGAGGATGGGAAAGAAGATGTTGTGCTAGACGATGAAGACGTTGCGGCTATAAAGAGACAGGGTACGAGTTTAGATGACTTGGCTGACCTGTTAAAGTAAGTAGGAGTGTAGAATACTATGAACGAGATGGAGATAAAGAGACACAGCTTTGATCAGGCAAAAGCACGCTTGAAGGAGTTTTCTGAACGATCAGGGACGGAACTTCAAATAGATAAAGTTAAGACCGACGGAGGAATTTTTGGTTTTGCCGATCATAAAGTAACCGGGTATGAACTGAACGGAAGACTTGAAACCATTCAGAATTATTTTATTGATGTGTATACAACAAACAATAAAATAGTGAAAGAATTCCGGGAAGTTTACAATGCGCTTAATGTACTTGACAGGGATTACATTGCAAGTATTATTGCCAATGTAAAAGCAATAGAAAAAACGAGTAATGATGTAAGAATCCATCAGAATGTACTGGATCAGCATCATGAAGAACTTAAGAATCAGCACAATAAGCTGAAAGCGCATCAGGCAGAAATAGATAATTCTTTAGAAACCACCGAAGCGATCATTAAAGTATTGAAAAAATTCAAGCAGGAACTTGAAAGCTATAAACATCTGACGGATGTTGACAACATCTGGAATGATTGCAAACGGATACAAAACGAAGTCAGAGTCGTGTCAGACAGCATCACAAAACTTTCGAAGAAGGTATCGGAAGATGTTGCACAGGTTGATAACAGAAATAAGTTATTGCTGGAACAGGTGAATGCGGTTAAAGAAAATTTTAACACCATTGAAAACAGCTTGCAGAACATAGAAAAAGAAATTCGGAACATGCAGGAGCATGCAGAAGAAATAGATTCCTTTGTTGCCGCCCTGAAAGCGTATGAGCATTTACAGGATATCGACGACATGTGGACAGATTTAATGAAGCATTCGGAATCGATCGCTGTACTGTCAAAAGATTTCACAGATGCAGAAGAATATGCAGCGGAGAGCAGAAAGCTGATTAGCGAGTTACAGGATTTCCAAGCAGGTGTATCGGCGATTGAACATTTGAATGATGTCGACTGCATGTGGAAAGACGTTGCGGAGCATACCTCCAGACTAGCAAAATCTGAACGAAGTGTCGGGGAACTCACCGCGACCATTCAGAAACATCAGGAAGAAATAACGGCAACTGTTGAGAAAAACAGAGAAGAGACAGAAGCAGCTATACAGAAAAAACAGGAAGAAATAACAGCAACTGTCGAGAAAAACAGAGAAGAGACAGAAGCAGTTATACAGAAGAATCAGGAAGAAGTAACAGCAACTGTCGAGAAAAACAGAGAAGAGACAGAAGCGGTTATACAGAAGAATCAGGAAGAAATAACAGCAACTGTCGAGAAAAACAGAGAAGAGACAGAAGCAGTTATACAGAAGAATCAGGAAGAAATAACAGCAACTGTTGAGAAAAACAGAGAAGAGACAGAAGCGGTTATACAGAAAAACCAGGAAGAAATAACAGAAATTGTTGAAAAGAATAGAGAAGAAGTGAATGAGCAGCTTGCCAAAGCAGCGCAGGAATCCAATGAGGCGATTGCATCTTTGACGAAGAAGGTGAAATACGCGTATTGGATTGCCGGCGGTTCTGTGGGACTTGCCGTGGTTGAATTGATTTTACTTTTTGTGAAGGTGATGTGATGAACAGATACGAACAGGCATTGATCAATAATGCGTCAAAGCTGGATGCGGTCACGGAATCCTGTGGGGAAATAACAAAACTGGCTTCCATGATCGTTGAACAGAACAGTGACTCAGCTACGATCGCACTTCTTAAGAAATTTTCAGAGATAGCTGATAATACGATATACAAGCCGGAAGTGAAAAAGCTTGTACGGGTTACGGAATCCAATTTGATCGGGCTTTACGGCTATGCAGCTATACAGAAAATCTGTAATCAGCCAGAAGAAACAGAGGAAGATACACGAACACTCGATGAATTACTGGATGAACTGAATGCACTTGTAGGGCTGGAAAAAGTAAAGAATAAAGTGCACGATCTGATCGTGTATCAGAAAGTCCAGAAAATGCGTCGGGAGAAGAATCTTCATTCGACAAAGAATACCCTGCATCTGGCTTTTACGGGAAACCCGGGAACCGGAAAAACAACGGTGGCGCGTATTGTAGGAAGAATCTACAAGCGTATCGGATTGCTCTCGAAGGGGCATTTTGTTGAGGTCTCAAGAACGGATCTGATCGCCGGCTATCAGGGACAGACGGCATTGAAAGTAAAAAAGGTAATTGAAAAGGCAAAAGGCGGTGTCCTGTTTATCGATGAGGCTTACAGTATCACGGAAAATGAACACTCTGACTCCTATGGCAGGGAATGCTTAACGGAGCTGACCAAGGCTCTGGAAGATTATAGGGAAGACCTGGTGGTAATTGTTGCAGGTTACACGGAGCCGATGAAGCGATTTTTTGAATCAAATCCCGGTTTGAAATCCAGATTCAATACCTTTATTGAATTTGATGATTATAGCCCGACGGAACTGGACAAGATACTGGTTTCTATGTGTAAGAACAATGACTATACTCTGGATGAAGAGGCAGCGCAAAAAATCCATTTGTATTTCGAGGAGCAGACTACATCAAAAGATGAGAATTTCGCAAATGGCAGGCTGGTAAGAAATCTGTATGATGATCTGGTCATGAACCATGCAAGAAGAGTGATAAAGGTGAGTGATCCGGGAGTGGAAGAATTGTCAACCATTAAAGCGGAAGATTTCACATTCACACAGGATTGCTGTACATTTGTTTTTTAGGGAAAATACGGACAAAATTTACTAGAAATGTAAGCATGTAGGTAGAAAAATTCATAAAACAGAAAATTTACAGCTTAAAACATTAAAAAACATAGGAAACGAAAAGGAGGCAGAGGAATATGGAGAAAAAATAGATATCAGCGGACTGGTCACGCGGACATTTGCCGTTTTGCTCTGCCTTACTTTATTCTCTACGTGGCTTATGAGCAATATGTATGCCAGATATACCTTATCGTCAGGCAAAGGATCTGATCGTAAAATTAGAATCGTTATCTAATATATATTTCAAATCACGTGCGCAGTATATTTATCCACTGCCCAGCGACAGGACAGACAATAAACAGGTATTTTATAACATTGGCATATTGGATGAAGCAATCCGCAAAAAACAGAAAGTTTTATTTGAATATGCGGAATATCACACGGATAAGAAAATGCACTTGAAAACGCGGAACGATGGCAGGGTGCGGGAATGTATTGTGACACCTTATCAAATGGCTGCGCAGGAAGGAAAGTATTATCTGATCTGCAATTATGATAAGTATGATGATATCTCGAATTACCGTGTAGACAGAATCCGAAATATACAGATCCTTGAGGAAAAAGGAAAGCCATTTGAAACTTTAAAATGGTCTGGGCATCAACCAATGAATATATGAAAGAACATGTGTATATGTATTCCAGTGAAAATGCGTTTGTCAAATTCCGAATCGTAAAAGCGATGATTTCGGATGTGATCGATTTATTTGGAAAAGATGTGACTTTTTCGGACGAGACGGATACGCATGTGTCGGTAAGTGTACATGTCAATGAACGTGCAGCAGAACAGTTTGCAAAAAATTATGTACCAGATGTGGTGATATTACAGCCAAAGCGATTGAGGGATAAATTGCGGGAAGATTTGAAAAAATCCTGGGAAGTGTATAATGATTGAGGTGATATAGCGAAATATAAAAAGCACAGAGGATCAGACTAGAAGAAGGAGAATGGAAATGGAGTCGAAAAACGAAGAGAAGATTGGGACAATACAAAAAGAGTTAGCGTGTGAAGTGGAAAATTTTAAGGCTATGATTAAAAAGGAACCGTGTGTAGTGTACTTTGGAACTGATGCAGGAAAGATAGACAACAGGGAAGATATTGAACTTTATATAGATGCTCTGTATCAGGGATATTTGGATGCATGTAGAACCATTCATTGGAAAACAGACGAAAACAATGAACTATTAAAGAGAAAAAAAGAATGGGATAAAAAAGCATCTCATGAAAGCACAGAAAAAAAGAATAATCCTGGCAGAGAACCATTGGAACAAACAGCACAGGAAATCAAGGCATATTTGGAAAATGAGGACTCGATATTTGAGCATAAAAAATGGTGTACTGATTTGATTGAGAAATATGAAAAGTATATAAAAGGTGGGATTACATATGGTCAGGCTCAAAAAATAATTAATATGGCGTTCAAATATTTGTATTGTATTTATGATCGAAATGGAAGGCTTGAAAATAAAAAAGATAAATTTAGTGAGTGCCATATGCCGTTGGATAGTTTTAGTCTGGAATGGTTCAAAAGAAGTTTTAAATCAGAATGGAAAAACTATTTGGGAGAGAAAGAAAAGTCGAAACTGCCGGATTACCTTTTTAAAAATAGTGGAGAGCTGAAAACGGATTCAATAAGTTCATGGAGTTCTATGCATTCAGTGGAAGTTGTAAAAGAGCACGATAGTTATCAAAGAAAGAAGTATCCGTATGAATTTTATCACAATATTATAAAAAAATATTGTGATGAAGATTTGAAAAAATCAATTTCGCCTTTGCAATTAGATTTTGTTGTATGGGATAAGATGCAGAAAATTATGGCAGCAGAAGATTTTATAAAAGCTTTTGCTGGAAAAAGAAATTTTGCGTGTAATGATTATCATGATATAACGAATTTAACACCTACATTAAATGAACGTGTGGATGAAATACAAAGAATCTTAGATAAAAAATAATGGAGGAAGAAGTGAAAATATTCATTTATTCAAGAAAAACAATAGAAGAACTATTGGAAAATGATTTTCCGAAAAATGTAGCGGTGATCAGTTTTTATGATCCGCTGGGAAGTTTTCGCGATGCGGACTACCAACCGGTGGATTATTC
Source organism: Lachnospiraceae bacterium (assembly GCA_022781925.1). GTDB lineage: Bacteria > Bacillota > Clostridia > Lachnospirales > Lachnospiraceae > Eubacterium_I. Next base: position 8,962 of record JALESO010000050.1, on the reverse strand, counting down.
TGCGAGGACCGATTGTGTATTTCAAATCGCGTTGCATGACATTGACCTGACGGTATTGCCAAAATATCATTTGACCTATGAGACATATTTTCCGGAAGCAGATGACCTGGCAAAATTTATTTTCACTGCGAAAAAAGAAGGAAAGGATATCATCTGTCAATGTGAATATGGTGAAAGCAGAAGTTCCGGATGTGCGGCGGCTATCCATGAATATTTCTATAAAGATGGTATCGATTTATTTGCAGATTACAGATATTATCCCAATCAGATGGTATACCACAAAGTCTATGATGCCCTTGAAAAATACGGAATTGAAAATAATGTGATCAGAGAAAGAGGAAAATAAATCTATATGACAATTAAAAATATCAGTATTTGTCCCCGTTATATAGGGTAAGGATTGTTTCGAAGGATGAGCTGGATTGGGATGATTATGTCAGGAGAAAACAAGAATGTTAGAAGGACCACATAAAGGAGTTTTCTGGTTAATAGACGGAGAAATCCGGGCAGTTCCATTTGATGAGCAAAAATATGAACATGGGATTTCGAAGTCAGGAGATTCTTATGTGCATAGAAAAATCTGGGCGGAAATAAAACCGCGAAAGTGTCGGTATCCTTATAATTATTATCCGAGAGGTCGTGTTGAGATTACTTCAAAAAAGCTGTGTATTATATATATGAATCCCAATATAGGGGAAGAATACATTGACGAAATAATGAAGAAATTTGGCCTGATATCCGTATCAAAAATAATTTATGATAACAGCAGCCATTATAAATCACATCTGGATAAGGGCTGGAGAGCTGATACGCATGGATGAGAGAAAGTGAGAGTATGGCAGGAGAGATGTGAGGTGATTGTATGAAAATATGGCTGGATGATATACGTCCTGCACCAGAAGGGTATATCTGGTGTAAAAGTGTAAATGCTGCGAAACAGATTATTGTATCAGCAGAGGAACCGATTTTGCTGATTGACTGCGATCATGATCTTGGAGATTTTGCTTATGATGGCGGGGATGGGATTAGGTTGTTAGATTGGCTGGCAGAAAATCGTTTTTATTATCCAGTGAAACTTCATACGATGAATCCTGTTGGCAGAGAAAATATGCTGCGGTTGATCAACAGATACTGGCCAGGATAGGTGAGATTAAGTTTCAATATAGACATACATCAAAATCTCCCCGCATAGATTATAAAAAAGCAAACTATGCGGGGATTTGAGTGAAAGGTTATATCGAGGAACGGGCAATGGAAATTGCGCGATATATCATAGACAACAATGCAACGGTGCGTCAGGCTGCGAAAAAGTATGGCATTAGTAAGTCGACGGTACATGCGGTTGTAACGATATAGAACGGAATGTGAATATGATATATTCAATTAAATAAGGTGTGGAAAAAGCAGGCTTGAAGGGATATTTCTGGGGAGAGGTTCTTTTAAGCTTGCTTTTGTTTTGTGTTTGAAGTTTAGAGTAAGATGGTTGTTTATAATTTACTAAAAACTAGATTTGAAATATTAAGGGTCGCTATTTCTACGGAAAAATGATAAGATAGTTTTTAAAAAGTATAAGTTACCGGAATTATGCAATTATTATTGTTCTAATCAATGTCCGATTGGACGGCAGTATGTTCCAGAAGTTAAGATATAGGAGCTTTCGAAAATTGTACTATGCCTGGTAGATTCTCTGAATACTGTTCAGTATAATCAGCGCAGACTAATAGGAATAACTGATGATGGAATAATCGATGATTCAAAGATAGAAGATTTCGTAGATATCCAGAATGAATTGGAAAAGATCGCTATTACTGTTGAGACATTGTAGCTTTGGTCGGAGCAGATGGTTGCAAATGGAACTGTTAATATGGAAAAATATGAGGCAACTATCTGAGAAAATGGGTAAATGCAGATCCTCAGTAAAAAATGCATTAAAAGAACTGGAAGATGCTGGTTGGATTGTTCGTAAATTTAGTGGATTTTCAAAGCCTAAACATATATATGTACTTATTACAGACGAAAAAGCTCTATGCGAAGGAGAGTTGCGGAAGTGGTCAACTATAAATGCAACTGCAAATGTGTGTGCCAGTGAAGGTGGAAAAGGTTTTAAAGGAAAAAATGGAACAGATGACGGAGAAGGTCGAAAATTTGCTCAAAAGCGGATTAGAGTAGAGTATTTCAAAAAATAAAAACAGTTTTTTGATATTTTAGTTTGATCTAAAATGTTAAAAATGAAATTATAATAAAAAATATGAGATTTTATCTCAAATATATGTTGTAAAAACATAAAATGAGGATATAATAAAGATATATAGATAAGAAGTTTGGAAAAATGGAGGTAAAGAAAATGTTATGCCAATTTACAGTGAAAAATTTTAAAAGTATTCGGGATGAGGTAACATTTGACATGCAGGCTGCCGCCATTTCTGAGCACGAAGACAGAATTATAAAAGATGTGGATAACGAGTTGTATTTGCCTGTATCTGCTATTTATGGACCAAATGGTGGTGGAAAATCAAATGTTCTTGAAGCATTGCATAGTATGGTTTCAAAAGTGCTGAGACCATTATATGCAACAAGTAACAATGAAGACATTGCAATAAATATGAAAAAGCTGGTAATAGAGCCATTTGCTTTTGAGGAAGAAACAATAAATGAACCAACAGAATTTGAATTATTTTTCAGAACTGCTTTGGCAGAATACCGTTATGCGTTGGTTGTGAAGAAAGAGGTAATCGAGTACGAAAGACTGGATCGTATAAAGCTTGAGACAGGACGCAGATCAGCACTTTTTGAACGAGATGAAGATGAAATTGTATTAAAAGGTGCATTCGCAAAGCTAAAGACCAGTGATGAAGTGTCTGATACATTGCCATTATTATCTTATCTTGGAATTACTTACAAGAAAAACGAGGTAGTTCGAGATGTACTTGACTGGTTCGATGAAGAAATTGATTTTCTGAATTATGGAAATCCAGTGCAGGAATTGCGGATGGCGGTTTCGAAGTCAGAAGATGTAAAAAAATTAATGCTTCAGATGATTCAGGAAATGGATTTGGATATCGTAGATTTTCGTGTGGAAGAAAAAGAAAATGAACGGATTGAAGTGTTTACAAAACATATAGTAGATGAATACGAAGCAGAATTGAATTTGCTTGACGAATCCAGTGGAACCAGAAAGCTATTTGGTCTACTCCCATTTATTGCAAAAAGTTTGTTGATGGGAACAACACTTGTAATTGATGAATTGGATGCAAAGATTCATCCTGTTTTGCTCAAGTATCTTATTATGACGTTCAGCAATATGGAGAAGAATAAAAAAGGTGCGCAGCTTATTTTTACATCTCATGATTTATCCACAATGAACAGTGATGTTTTCAGAAGAGATGAAATATGGTTTGTAGCAAAGGGAAATCACCAGAACTCAAAATTATATTCTCTTGTAGAGTTTAAAAATAAGAAGGGGGAATCTGTACGTAAAGATGCTAAGTTTGATAAGCAGTATTTGGAGGGAAAATACGGTGCAGATCCTTACCTCAGAAAAATTATAGATTGGGGGACGGTGAATGGCTAAAAGAAGCTATAAAGAGAAGGATACCTGGAAGAAAAAACGCCGACAGGAATATTTGGAAAAGAAAGAATTTCGATATTATATTTTTTGTGAGGGGCAGCAGACGGAACCATCATACTTCGAAGGCTTTAAACGTTATATTGAAGAAAGTCCGATTTACCGGGATATGGTTTTGATTGAAATTGAACCATGTCAGGCAGAAACGATGCGGGTTATCGGTAAGGCAGAAAAGTATGTGAAGAAAAACAAATTGGAAAAGGGACAGATCTGGTGTGTGTATGATAAGGATAGTTTCCCGGCAAAGGATTTCAATGGAGTTGTGCATCGGGCGGAACAATTGAACCAAATCAATCCGGATATTCAATATCATGCTGCATGGAGCAATGAATGTATTGAATTTTGGTTTATGCTGCATTTTGCATATTATGTTTCAAATAATCATCGAACGGAATATATAAAGTTTTTGAATGACAAGTTTCAGGAATTGGGAATAGGAAAATATCAGAAAAACATGAAAAATATTTTTGATGTGCTAATGAATGCAGGAAGTCCAAAGTTAGCAATTCGGTATGCGAAACGAATCATAAAAGATGGACAAGGGAAGACACCGACGGAGATAGCACCGGGGACGACAGTGTATGAGTTAGTCGAGGAGCTGGCGAAGTATTTGCCGGAAGAACAGAAGAAATGCTTTTTATAAAAGAAATTTTTTATCTTATAATTTTTGAATTATAAGGGGTAACGGTAGACATACATCAACATCTCCCCGCATAGATTGTAAAAAAGCAAACTATGCGGGGATTTGAGTGAAAGGTTATATCGAAGAACGGGCAATGGAAATTGCGCGATATATCATAGACAACAATGCAACGGTGCGTCAGGCTGCGAAGAAGTATGGAATCAGTAAGTCGACGGTACATAAAGACGTCACCGAGCGTCTTCGACAGATCAGTCCGGCTCTGGCTGTAAAGACAAGAGTTGTTCTGGATGTCAACAAATCTGAGCGTCATATTCGTGGGGGAATGGCGACGAGAGAAAAATATCTTCATCAACATCATATCTGATTCAAATCGAATGCATCAAAGTGATTGAGAAAATGTGCTTTGGTGCATTTTCTTTACTTGGTATTCAGAGTATTATCTCATATTATCTGTAAGTATTTTTTATTTAGCAATCATCTTCTGTTATGCAAAGATCTCCCATTTTACAACCCCTGTAAATCATGTTAGAATAGAGAAAAATTAGAAGCAATCGAAGGAAAAGAGAAGTATATGAGTGCGGAGATAAGATCTGATATATATTCTGATAGGAAAGATAAGAATACAATGGATTCAGAGCGTGTGAATAAGGTATTGGACGCATGGAAAACACATTTATCTGAGATACGAAATTGTCCGGAAAATTTATCCGCAGAAGTTCTGTGGCAGGTTTTATGCGAACTGGAACAGACTTATTTCTGTACGGTGAAAGGGATCCCTTTTACTTATATTATCAACGGACACGAGATGTTTGTGAACCGCAAGGAAAAATCGATCACGCAGGCCACGGTCGTGCTGTCGGCCAGACGTGTGCTGGAGAAGCAGGCACAGGGAGCGGTGATCAGCGGACCAAAGAAGATAGGCACGTTCGGGGCAAGCTATCTGTATCCGATTTTTCGACAGATTGGCCTGATCACAGAGAAGACGAATGCCACAGAAGATGACTGATCGAGAAAATGAATAATAAAGAAAATGAAAGATAAAAAATGAATAACAGAGAGGAATCGTAATACATGAAAAAAATAGATGCACAGTCATGGAAGGCAGATATGCCGGATTTCAGGGAAAAAACAAAAGCGTTTTATAATGGAGAGATGAGCAAAGGGGATTACAAGGGATATTCCGGACGATATGGCAGTTATGCCCAGAAGGATGGAAAAGCAAGTATGCTGCGTCTGCGTATGACGGCAGGCCGGGTGACGAAGGAAAAGCTTGCATTTATCGCAGAGTCTATCCGAAGATACAATGTAAAAAAAGCACATTTTACTACCTGTGAAACGATCCAGCTTCATGATCTGCAGCAAGAGGAACTGTGCCAGATCATGGAAGATGCACTGGATGTTGGAATTGTAACTATGGGCGGCGGCGGAGATTTCCCACGAAATGTGATGTGTTCCCCGCTATCCGGCGTGGAGGCGGATGAGTATTTTGATGTGCGTCCGTGGGCGGAAGCTGCCGGAGAATATTTGATGACGTTTATTAATGCAGAGAAAATGCCGCGTAAGTTGAAGGTATGTTTTTCAAATTCCCCGAAAAATATTCCACATGCAACGTATCGTGATCTTGGTTTTGTGGCAACAAAAGAAGGAAAATTTGATGTGTACAGTGCCGGTGGCCTTGGCAACAATGCGCGATTTGGTGTAAAGGTGGCAGAAGCGGTGGAACCGGAGATGATCCTGTATTACATCAAAGCAATGTGGCTGACATTCCGTGCGCATGGAAATTATGAGAACCGCGGAAAGGCGAGAACCCGCTATATGCAGGAAATCTGTGGCGGTGCGGAAAATTATGTGAAAGCATATCAGGAAAAACTGGCTGAGGTGTTAGCTTCCGGGGAAGATCTGAAAATATCCGTGAAGGAAGAGCCGGTTACCAAAAAAGGGGATGGCGTCCGCGTTTCCGGTCCGCGTATTTTACCACAGAAACAGAACGAAATGCTGTATACCGTTATCTGGCATCCGATCGGAGGACAGCCGAAAGTAGAAGAACTGTGTGCACTTTCTGATGCGATTCAGGACATGGAGGATGTGGAAATCCGTCTTGCTCCGGATGAGACGGCATATATCATCAATCTGACCGGAGCGGAAGCTGAGAAGGTGCTGGCTGCAACACCTGACAGTGCAGAGAGCATTTTTGAGACAAGTGTCAGCTGTATCGGCGCATCCATCTGTCAGGTGGGACTGCGTGATTCCCAGGCATTGCTGCGTGCATGTGTGGAAGCAGTGCGAGAAGCGGAAATACCGAATGGCGCACTGCCGCAGATCCATATATCCGGCTGTCCGTCTTCCTGCGGTACACATCAGACCGGTGTGATCGGTTTCAGAGGAGCGGTAAAACGAGTGGATGATCAGCCGAAAAATGCATTTGTGCTGTTTGCAAACGGCGCGGAGCGTCAGGGCGAAGAGCGAATGGGCCGTGAGATTGGAACGATGGAAGAGGCTGTGATACCGCAGTTTCTGGTAGCACTCGGCCAGGCGGTAGCAGCTTCCGGTATGGATTATGAAAAATGGGCAGCACAGAATCCGGAAGGAATCGATGCGGTTGCTGCAAACTATCTGTAAGGATATTATGGAACGAAACAAGTGGCGGTAATGCACGGAAAAGTTGTTTTGCAGAAAAATCAGGACAGAGTTTATATTATTTAAGATTGTTATTTTATAAGATATTATTTAAGAAGATCGAAAGATTCACAGAATGACAAGGGGAATAAAGGAGTAGTAGGAAGGAGTAAGCGTTGGAACGTCGGGATAAAATCAATTATTATCTGGATCTGGCTGAAATCGTCGGACAGAGAGGAACCTGCCTGCGCCGGCATTACGGTGCAGTCATTGTGAAAAATGATGAAGTAATTTCCACCGGTTATGTGGGAGCACCAAGGGGCAGAAAAAACTGTTCGGATCTGGGCGTCTGCATCCGGCAGAAGATGAATGTGCCCAGAGGAGAGCGCTATGAGCTTTGCCGCAGTGTGCATGCGGAGGCAAATGCCATTATCAGTGCTTCCAGAGGCAAAATGATCGGAAGTACCTTATATCTGGTGGGAAAAGAAGTGGATACCGGGGAATATGTCAAAAATTCCAACAGCTGTTCCATGTGTAAGCGAATGATCATCAATGCAGGTATCGACCGGGTATATATCCGGGATTCCAAGGATGAGTACCGGATGATCCGGGTGCAGCAGTGGATCGATGATGACGAATCGCTGGCTGGAACCTTTGGATATTGATACAATGGGAAATGGAATAAGAACAAGGCAGGTAAACGAAAGAGATGATACAGGATATCGCACCATTGCATTTATACAATGAATGGCATAATATACAGCCGGAAAAAGATGATTGGATAATCTGCATGCAGGATCGGAAGATACTGGTGCGTGGCACACAGAATGATATTTGTTTTCCACGTTATGCACAGATAAAACCGCAGGTACAGAACGGAGATCGGTTTGTGTATCTGTTTGCTGTTGGTGAGGAACGTTTTTTTCTTTACCAGCAGCATCAGTATAAGGAGCGGGAAGAACTGAATCTGACACATCTTTGTCAGAGTGCGGCAACACAGCGGGAAGAGGCCGTGTCAGAACCGGGAGAGACTCTGACAGAAGCGATGGTATTTCATTATGAAACGACCCGGTATCTCCGGGGTGCTGCGCCACAGCATCTGTGTTATGCGGGACTTGTGGGTGCGCAGCTGGCAGGATGGTATGCGGCACATCGGTTTTGCGGTGGCTGCGGTACCCGGATGATTCCGGATGAACGGGAACGGATGATGCGTTGTCCGGTCTGCGGTCAGATGGAATATCCCAAGATCTGCCCCTGTGTGATCGTGGGTGTGATGCATGAGGGAAAGATTCTGGTAAGCTGGTATAAAAACGGATTTCGGGATCATTATGCCCTGATCGCCGGTTTTGCAGAAATCGGCGAGACCATTGAGGAAACCGTTGCCCGGGAAGTTTATGAAGAAACCCATCTGCATGTGAAAAATCTGAGATATTATAAGAGTCAGCCATGGCCTTATTCTGAGAGCCTGTTGTTCGGATTTTTCTGTGAACTGGACGGGGTAGACGATATTGTCATTCAGGAAGATGAACTGGCGATGGCAAAATGGGTGACACCGGAAGAAATTTTTGAGATTCCGGATAATTTTGCACTGACCAATGAGATGATCTGCAAGTTTAAGCAGGATATGACAGAGCACGGACATCTCTGCCTGTAAAAAGACGGAGGAACCGGTGCATCACACATGCAATATCTGAGTAAGTGAAAAAGAAAACTGCAAAAGTATAAAATGGTAAAAAATATAATTGATAACAGATAACAGACAGGTAAGAAAAAGCGGTAGGAGTATAGAAAACAATATGATAAAACAGGAAAAGCTGGCAATTGTAACACTGAAAAAAGGCGAGGGACGCACAATCAAAGCAGGCGGAGCCTGGGTTTTTAATAATGAGATTGAGACGATCACAGGACGTTTCCATAATGGTGATATTGTGAGCGTGCATGATTTTGACGGTTATCCCATGGGAAAAGGCTATATCAATCAGAATTCCAAGATCCGTGTGCGTCTGCTGACGAGACATGTGGATCAGGAGATTGATGAGGCATTTTTTGAGATGCGTCTGCAGAATGCATGGAACTAT
>JALESO010000029.1 GCA_022781925.1 Lachnospiraceae bacterium | reverse complement strand
GGTGATAAACCTACAGCGGTTCTTTTTCGTGCTGTCAAGGGTGGCGGATGATCACCACTATCTAAAAATATCTACAATTTTCAAGGTTCATTGAGCCTTTTTCTTTGGCTCTGCTTTTTCATAGGTCATTTGACACTATCTGATTACTTCGATTAATTATTGATTAGTGATTGATCATCTATTTCCGTTGGCCAACTGGATTGATTCTATTGTAACGTGAACTTTTCTATTTGAAAAACGGATTAATTTCTCAATATCATGAAAGACTTTCATACAATATAATTCCTATCATTTCTATCTTTTTTACATAGCAGTTATTTTTTTCGGTTATAGTAGAAAATGCACAAAACGTCGATTTTTCGGAATTTTTTTATCAATCTTTACATAAATTTAAGATTTTTCCACGTTGTTTTTTTCTATCTATGGTGCTACACTCTTCTATAAACCTTTAAGAAAAGAACTGTGTCCAAACTACACAGAGCACACAGTTTTGAGAGCAAAAAAATTACAATTACATCGGAGCAATATTGAGTATGAAAAAAATTTTTGAATATCTCAGACACAACACCCACTTTTTTCTGCTGCTGTACGCACTGATCTATATCCCGTGGTTCTGCTGGCTGGAGAAAAAAGTAACTATCAATTCAAACTTCCATGTCATTCACATGGCCTTAGATGACTACATTCCATTCTGCGAATTTTTTGTCATTCCCTATTACCTGTGGTTCGTGTACATGGCAGTTGGCATTATCTTTATCGCATTTACAGATGGAAAACTGTGCTGGCGGCTCGGCATCTTCCTGATCACTGGCATGACCGTATTCCTCTTTATCTCGACGGTATATCCGAACGGACAGCTGCTCCGCCCGGAGACATTCGCAAGGGATAATATTTTTGTGCACATCGTGCAGCGGTTGTACGCAACGGATACACCGACGAACCTGTTCCCAAGCATCCATGTGTACAATTCCCTGGGCATTTATTTCGGACTATCACACAGCAAAAAACTGCAAAATAAAAAGTGGATAAAAAACACAGCACTGGTTCTCACCATCTGCATTATCTTATCCACTATGTTTTTAAAACAACATTCTGTATTTGATGTACTGACAGCCTTTGCACTGGCTGCTTTTATGTATTCCGTGTGCTATGGTTCCATCTCCGTAGCTATTGAACGGCGGCGCCAGAAACGGATTCCGGCGGGACAGGTCTGAATATCTCCCCCAGTACCCGGACGACTTCCAGCGTCCGCGCTTCCTCCAGACCGGAATAATTCAGCACCAGTATATGTCGATACATTTCTTTTTCACCGATACAGAATTCTGAAAGTGTTGGAAAAAAAGTTGGCGGAATTGACATACTGATCCAGCAGTTTCGGCGGTAGTACCATGTAGCTGATCCGAATCCCAGGGCTCAGTGTCTTGCTGAAAGTGTTCATGTAGATCACGCGCTGGCTTGTGTCCAGACCATACAGCGCCGGGATCGCATGGCCACTGTATCGAAATTCACAGTCATAATCATCTTCTATAATATAATGGTCGGCAGATTCCTCCAGCCATTTCAAAAGTTCCTGACGGCGTCTGGCGGACATTACCGTTCCCAACGGATAGTGATGCAGTCCGGGGACACCACCATCCCCCGGTTATGATACAGATATTTTGCAATCTCATAGCGCAGTTCCGGGCTGCCAAGGAATTCTCCTGACAGTAAGCTTCCTATTGCTGTCAGGAAAAAGAAAGTGCCCGCTTTCTGAAAATCAAAAAGATGTGCTGATTCTTACTTTCGTATAGATGAAAGAAGAAAATAGCACACCTTTTTATTTCTGCAATTTCACTTACATATTGTAACTATTCAGAGTCCATTTGCGAACTCGCCTTTGCAGGCTTTCCGTTTGCTCATGTTGGCTTCTCGCCAAATAGATTTACTGGAAAAACTGCTTGGCTTTGAATAGTTACTACATATTTTCAATTTTCTTTACGGCATCTTCCAGATATGGATTATCTGCTTTGTAGAATAATCCCTGGTCTGCCAGTTCTGCGTAAGCCGGATCCAGCGGCATTTTGCCAAGAACCTGCATTGCCAGCTCAGAAGCGACTTCATCAATGTGGCTCTCACCGAACAGTTTGATCTCTTTTCCGCAGTCCGGACATTTCAGATAGCTGTAATTCTCTACCACACCGAGTACCGGAATATCCATCATACCAGCCATGTTGTAGGCTTTCTTTACGATCATCTGAACCAGTTCCTGCGGGGATGTCACGATCACAATGCCATCTACCGGAAGAGACTGGAAAACAGTCAGCGGAACGTCACCGGTTCCTGGCGGCATGTCCACAAATAAATAATCAAGATCCCCCCAGACTACATCGCTCCAGAACTGTTTTACGGTTCCTGCGATGACCGGGCCTCTCCAGATAACCGGAGCTTCCTCATCCTCCATCAGTAAGTTGATGGACATGATCTTTGTGCCGTCCTCTGCCGCAATCGGTAAGATTCCCATCTCGCTGCCCATAGCCGGTCCGTGTACACCGAACATTTTCGGAATGGACGGTCCTGTGATATCTGCATCCAGAATACCTACTTCGTATCCTTTTTTACGCATTGCGGTTGCCAAAGATGCGGTTACGAATGATTTTCCGACACCACCTTTACCACTGACAACACCGATCACTTTTTTTACAGATGAATACTCATTTAATTTTTCCTGAAAGCTCTGCGGCTGCTTGCTGCTCGGACATCCTTCACAGCTCTCGGAAGAACAGCTTCCCGCACTGCTGCAGCTGCTGCATGCACTGTCTGCCATAATGCTACCTCCTATGATTTCCGTTAAAACTTGTAATGATCCAGCACCGATCTGTTCTGTGATGCAGATCATACTGCCCGGTCTGACACTGATTCTGTCCTCAAAAACGCGGGCATGTCCGCTGAACCATTACTGTTTATTATACCCCACTCTATGGAAAAAGTGAAGCGATTATTTTCCTATATTTTACTAGGATTACAGGTTTTTTATACAACACAGTCTGTTTTTCTTATTTATTCTTCTGCGCTGCCTCTTTTTTTGCAAAAATCTCTTTGAAAGATTCTGTATAAGGCGGACGCGCGATACCGAACTCCGTTACGATACCTGCGATCAACTCATGATCTGTCACGTCAAATGCCGGATTGAATACTTTGACACCTTCCGGAGCCATGCGCTCTTTGTACCACATCTCTGTCACTTCTTCCGGTTTTCTCTGCTCGATCTTGATCTGATCACCGGTCGGTGTGTTCATATCGATGGTGGAAGTCGGAGCTGCGATATACATCGGTACATTGTACTGTTTTGCAACTGCTGCAACTACGGAAGTACCGATCTTGTTTGCGGTATCACCGTTTGCTGCCACACGGTCACAGCCTACGAAAATTGCATCTACCCAGCCGTTTTTCATAACAGTTGCGGACATGTTATCACAGATCAGTGTTACGTCAACGCCGGATGACTGAAGCTCGAAAGCAGTCAGACGTGCGCCCTGAAGCAACGGTCTGGTCTCATCTGCAAATACACGGAAATTGTAGCCGCGCTCCTGTCCCAGATAGATCGGAGCTGTCGCTGTACCGTATTTGCTTGTTGCAAGTTTTCCTGCGTTGCAGTGTGTCAGAATACCGTCACCCGGTTTTACCAGAGTCAGACCATACTCACCGATGGCTTTGCACACACGGATATCCTCGTCCTGGATCTCGATGGACTCCTCTTTCAGAAGCTGTTTGATCTCAGCAACGGACTTGTCTGCATTGTTTAATACCACCTGCTCCATACGGTTTAATGCCCAGGAAAGGTTGACTGCGGTCGGACGGGAAGAATCCAGATATTCTTTCTGTTTCTTGAACTCTGCATAAAACTCGTCATAATTGTCTGTGTCAATACCTTTTGCCAGTACATAGATACCGTAAGCTGCTGCCACACCGATGGCCGGAGCGCCACGCACCTGAAGCAGATAGATTGCGTCCCAGATCTCCTGTGCGGTCTTTAATGCAATGATCTCTGTGGTTCCCGGTAATTTTGTCTGATCGATAATAACTACGGCGCTGTTTTCATCATCTAAGGAAACAGTGTCATAATCCATAATGTTTTTTTTCTCTTCCATCATTTATCCTCTCATCTTTCTATATATTCTGTCGTTTATGCCCTATTCTACATGAAATCAAAGAAAAATGCCAGAGGAATTATGATCTCTCCGGCATTTTATTTACACCTTTTATTTACAGTTTACTCATCACATATTATTCAGGGAATGATTCTGCTTACATAACAATAGATAAACTATATTATTTAACTCAGTTCCGCAATCCGCGTCACACCCACATAAATCTGGGAAATTTTGTACCAGGTCGGAAAATCCACCACACCCGACACTGGCAGATCAAAGATCCTCTGAAATGCTTCCACGGCCTCTCGGGTGCGCTCCCCGAAAATGCCGTCTACGGTAATGGTCGGAATCGCCGAATATGCCTGGGAAATCCGGGCAAGCTGCTGCTGCATCTGCCGCACCTTTGTGCCGGAAGACCCCACCGCCAGATCTGTGCCCGGCCAGGAAGACGGAATCCCCGCAATCTCCTCCGCAGAATTGATGTAAATACTGCTGCCGTAATAATAACGCAGGATTTCGATGGGACTGTATCCCTGATCTCCCAGATAACGGGAGCCCCACTGGGTCATCCATCCACTGCATGTCACATTTTTCCCATCACAATACTGGGTCAGGATCGGCTGCTGCACATTCGGCCGGGACAGATAATTATTGAAAATTTCGTCCACGATCCGGGAAATATTGCTGAAGATCGTGCGGCCGAAAGACCATTTCTGATCGTAGGCAGTGGAAGATGTAATGGTAAAGTCATATCCTTTTCCTCTGTACCACTCCGTGTATACACGATTTAAAGCAAAGGACATGATCGCCAGAATATTGGCCCGCAGCGTGGCCTCCGGCCAGGTGGAATAGATCTCACTGGATGCCACATTTTTGATATAATCCCGGTAACGCACATAGTAATCCTGCGCCCGGGTGTCCGTCGGCGGCCCGTCATGGACGATCACATACTCCGGGATGACCACGCGGCTTAAAACGATCTCCCCGGATTCATTCACCGGTTTTACCTCTTCCTCCGGAATCTTCGGTGGAAAATCTCCCCACAGCGTGTTCGGCGGAACCACAATATTTTCCTCTCCCTCGCCCTGGGAGATATCCAGCGGCTCCATCCGTATCTCCTGCAGAGCCGTCTCATTCGGAAACACATCGATTGCGGACACCTCCACAGGACGATAGCCATCTGCCTGCACGGTCACCGTATATTCCGAAAAAGGCTGCGGCTGATTCGGCTCCTGGGAATACTCCACCGGCGGTGTATCCAGCGTCACTGCCTCCGTCTGACCGGAGGAATCTGTCTGCAGTTCTTCCAAGGGGCGCTGACTCTCCCCTGTGTATGCAATGCTCACCCGTGCATTCACAACAGGCTGCAGTCCCAATGTCGATGTCACATTGACCTGCAGCCTTCCTCTGTCCACATTTTCTGTTTGTTGTACGCGTAACCCTTTGTCCGGCATAAAACCCTCACAAAATCATGTTTACACTAATCTATGCGGTGATGCCGGAAAAATGTCTCTGTTTCTTTTGATTTTATGTTTTTCATTTTATGTATAACGAGGGCGCTGAAATTTTGTCTCCTCCACTAACAATCGCGTTCAGAGAAAAAATTTCCAGCGCCCTCTGATTTACGCTATGTAATAGATAAAAAATGCTATCTACTCTCAATATGCATCATATATCTGGTATCCTCTTTTCAAACCATGTGCACACTAAAAAGGTCCACATGATTTTACAATTTTTATCCTATATATTATTTCTGTACATCGCTCTGCTGAAATAAAATCGCAAATGTTTTCGCCGTTGTGATAACGTCGCTCTGATTTCCAGAAGTTTCCACAGAGGCAAATTCTCCACCCTGCGTCACATCTGCATTTTCCAGAGTAAAACTTAACGTTCCTGTCACACTGATGCGGTAACCATGCTCTTCCTGATAAATATTTGGATCTGACAGCTGTGCCGTTGCATCCGGAACTTCCGGGAGATATACTTTTACATTTGCCAGATTGTCAATCGCTGTGATCGTGCCATCCGTCTTCTGGTAAATATAACGGACATCCGCAGAAAATGCTGTTTTTCATTACAACCGTTTCCATTCGAAACAGAACCACATTCCTTGTCCACTGTCGCATATCCGATCGCTTCATCTTCCCCCAGTGCAATCTCGTCAGTTTCCAGACGTTCCTGACTTTCTGCTGCCGCATAAGACAACCCCTTCTCCTGTGCCCATACAGCAAGGTAATGATCCCTGGTGCCTGTTTCATAATCCGCCGGATCTGTACTCTTTTCCGCATCCGAGGTTTCTGCTTCACTGCTGATAACGCTTTCATCCTTCTTAGCCGTATGATCCTTATCCTGGCCACACGCTGTCACAAACATACATCCCGCCACGCAAAGAAGTACCAGGCCAATATATTTTATGCTCTTTCGTTTCATAAAATCCCCCCTTATCATACGACAACTATTTTTTCATTTATCCATATAAACAGTATATCATACACTCCCACGATACAACAACATGATTTTCTGTCCAGCGACAATATCGGCATTATAAACAAAAATCACCCCCAACTTTATGACACAACGAGTTCCATCGGTGCTCATTAAACTCACAAAATTCAGAAAATATATAGATTTAGAGCATTCTTATCCCTTTCGTCATATTGTACAAAGAGATTTTTCATAAAAAAAATATGGTTGACATACAACAAATTCTCAGCTTATACTGACGATAACATCAAAATGTCAGATTTGTATATTTCTAAACACATTTTCAGAAAATTACATGTTCTATATAATTATCACAAGCATTTTCTGCAAACTCAAAAATCTGCAATGCATATCTCATAATTTTATTCATGCCGTATCGGCGGAGAGATTCAAACATGATGGAAAATTTACATGAGAATTTTTTGCGTGATGGCAGGAATAACCTCAAACGCAGATTGTTCTCAATTTTTTACAAGGAGGAAAAAATATGGGAAAATCAGACGCTATTGGGAAAAAATTAATGTGTAATAACACATATTTTGCGGATGCATTTAATGCTGGATTATTTGGTGGGGAAACACTTATAGACTCGACTAATCTTTCAGAAATTGATCCTGCTGAGATTGAATTGGATGATCCAGAAACGGGAACCGATACATTTTTTAACAAATACAGAGATGTATTAAAGAAAGCACTTATTAAAACGGATGGGAAAAATTATTTTATATTGCTCGGAGTAGAAAATCAGACAGAAATACATACAGCCATGCCATTACGCTCATTTTTATACGATGCAATTCGTTACACAAAACAAGCAGAAGATATTGCTGCAGACTATCGCAAACAGAGAAAAAATGGCAATCCCCCCAAAATGACCCGAACAGAATTTTTATCTGGCTGGAAATACACAGATAACCTGATACCGGTCATTACACTTGTAATTTACTATGGAACAGACGAGTGGACAGGTGCAAAATCTCTACACGATATGTTTTCGGAAGATGTTGATGAAAAAATTTTAGAATGTGTTCCAGATTATAAGATCAATCTGATTGAACCAAATAAAATTGATAATTTTGACAAATTTCAATCTGATTTTGGCAAACTTTTACAAAGTATCCGTTACAAAGACGACGAGGCAGAACTAACAAAAATTTTTACTGGTATGACAGCGATAGATAAGTTAATTGCCGACGCAATTAGTTATTATGTAGATGAAAGATGGAGTAAAATGACCGAAACAGTAGAAGGAGGGAAAGTAATCATGAGAAGTAAAGCACTTGATATGATTGAAGAAAGAGGGAAATTAGCAAATGCCGTTGCAACAGTGAAAAATTTAATCAAAGATTTTGGTTTTTCCATCGAGCAGGCCTGCCATGCCGCTAATATTTCTGTCGACGATTACAAAAAGAATTCCGAAAACTAATTTTCTGGGAACTAAAGAACGCCAGTCAGGCAATCTTTCCTCCGCCAGTGAATTAATAGTAGCAGAAGTAAGATTGATGATTGGCGTTTTTACAACACAAGAATTTAAATTCCCCACTCGATTGCCATGGTTCCCCAGGTCAGTCCGGAACCAAATCCGGCCAGCATCAGCTTATCGCCTTTTTTCAGCATTCCCTTACGATTGACCTCATCCAGAAGGATTGCCACACTGGCTGCGGAGGTGTTTCCGCATTTGTCCACATTCATCGGGATTTTCTCATTCGGCACTTTCAAACGTTTCGCAATGGTTGCCGTGATTCTGGCATTTGCCTGATGGAACAGATACCAGTCGATGTCCTCTGTGGTCAGGTTTGCAGCTTCCAGTGTCTGCATAATGGACTGCGGTACTTTTTTCACCGCAAATTTGAACACTTCTCCGCCATCCATATACAGATAATCCATTGGTTTTTGTTCCGTCACAAAAGGATTATAATTTTCTCTGTTTTTTACATAGATCGCACCGCCACGGGTTCCGTCGCTTCTCTGGGTAGATGCGATCACACCGTGTTCTGCCGCACGGACAACTGCCGCACCGGCTCCATCGGCAAACAGTACGCAGGTGGAACGGTCACTCCAGTCCACAATACGTGACAGCGTCTCTGCACCGATGACAAGAGCGGTCTTGTGTACCCCTGCCTGCATATAGGCATCCACCATATTCAGTGCAAATACAAAACCTGAGCATGCAGCACTGATATCAAAAGCAACTGCATTCACAGCGCCAAGCTCGCTCTGTACCAGACATGCCGTATTCGGAACCAGCGTATCCGGTGTACAGGTTGCCACAATGATCAGATCCAGATCTTCTGCTTTTACCCCTGCAGACTCCAAAGCTCTTCTTCCAGCCTCCGTGGACATGGATGCCGTAGTCTCTTCCACTGCAATATGACGCTGACGGATACCGGTTCTGCTGCTGATCCACTCATCACTGGTATCCACGATAGTGGAAAGAAAATCATTTGTTACTATCTTTTCCGGCAGACAGCTGCCGGTTCCTATAATCTGTGCTCTCATCTATCCCTCCATTTAGTTTGATTATCAAAACATTCTATTTTCAAAGTATACAGAAAAACATACTTATTGTCAACACTGAACCATTTCTATTTTTATTCTTCTGAACCTCGCTGCAGTCCGCCAGAGACCATATCAGATGCGAGATATCACATCGGATGTACTATTTTGAAAACTGCATCATATATTACTTACATGTAGCGACTCAGTGTACCAAAATTCCTATGATGCTCATGCTGACCAGAATCACGCACCGAGTCTCTCGTGCGTTCGACTTGAATACTGGTACATCTGATGTACTTGAAGCTTATCATTTATCACATATCTGTGAATCATTTTTAAGGGGGAATAGAATCGTATGGACGTAGATATCATTCTGGATGCCGGTCACGGCGGTTTTGACAACGGCGCATCCTACATGGGACGCGCGGAAAAAGATGATGTACTCCGGCTGACACTGGCTGTCGGAGCAAAATTGAAAGAAGCAGGGTACAATGTCTACTACACCCGGACTACGGATGTGTACAACTCACCTACGGAAAAAGCTGCCCTTGCCAACCTCTCCGGAGGGAAATATTTTATCTCCTTTCACCGGAATTCCGGCATGGAAGACAATCTGTACAACGGCGTGCAGACCCTTGTCTATCAACATAACCCGACAGTTGATACACTGGCTGAAAACATCAACCGGCAGCTGGAGCAGGTTGGCTTCAAAAATCTCGGTGTGGAGGAAGTTCCGGGGCTGATCGTCCTTCGGAAAACAGAAATGCCTGCCGTTCTGGTCGAAGCCGGATTTTTAAACAGTGACATCGATAATCAACTCTTTGATGAAAAATTTGACGCCATTGTAGATGCCATCGTTGCCGGTATCGAGGAAAGCATTCCTCTCTCCGCCCAGGAAATCCCGGAACGATATTATGTACAAACCGGCCTGTTCAAATATGACGTCAATGCCGCTTACCAGTTGGAACGTCTGCAGATCCTTGGTTTCGACGGCACCATTCACTACGAAGAACCGTACTACGGTGTCTGGATCGGCAAACCGAAAAACCTGGATGAAGCAGTTCTCCTGCAGGACGAACTCCGCCAGAAGGGATACAGCACCTTAATTGTGTCAATGTAAATCCAGCTTTTTTCAATCGAGTACACGTATAATTTTGATGTGTAAAAGTAATTGCCTCCCAGACAATGCATGCATTTGCTGTACCTTTTATCTCAATCAAAAAGTATACTCCTACTAAAGCTGACCTGTTATTATCAAAAGTAACTTTTCAACTGTGGAACCATTATAGCAGGTCGGAAACAATCCGTACAACGACGCAATACTGCAATCAATACAATGACAGAAATTGAGGAATCTTTTTTCTGGAAGCGATTAAGTGAGTGACCGATTTTCAAGAATCTGGAATGAGCGCATTCAAGTCGAACGTAGGTGAGACTTGGTGCGTGATTCTGGTCAGCGTAAGCTGACATATTCTTCTCAGAATTACTGCACATCCTCGCGAAGCGTTTATCTCAATCGAAGATTGAGATGAAACCGCGTGAAATGAGGGTAACGAACGTCTAGCGCCAGAAAAAAGATTCCTCAATTTCGTCAATTTTATACGCAAAAAAACTTTACAACACTGCCCCCATTCCGTATAATGAAACTGTCTTTATTCTTTATTTTTCAAATACATATCATGGATAAATCTTACATCATCGCTTTCTGGAGTCCCATTCGAACCATTCACCCACAGTTTTGTCTGGATTATTTTATACCGCTTTTTCAGAAATTCGGCGATATTCAATGCATTGATTTTCAATCCCGCCGGGATGCCCGCACCATGCACTTACTACAACAGGCAGACCTTGTTGTGATCGGTCTGCCTGCTGATTCTACTTATTTTTATTCTTTTTTCTGTGAACACTGGATTGCTTTTTCCAATGTATGCTATGCGATTCTGGATTATTTTCCATGTCTGCAACAGGAAACCGATGACTTATGCCATCAGTACCGCCTTTCAGAACAGTCCGTTCTGCGCTTTCCCTACAACGCCCGTTTTCTGGAAACACTGCGCCGCGGGAAATCTTTTTTCCGGCAGAACCAGCCCAAACAAAATCTTTCCTCGACAGAAACCCAGCGTCTCTTTCTGGCGGAACTCGCCTGTGCTGCCCGGCGTATCCTGGATACGTTAGATGACACGCTCCTGCTGCAAAATCCGGACATTACCCGGCAATCTGATATTTCCAATCAGATGCGGCTGTGCTCCGGTATAATTGGATGACTTACTCTCCGGCTTTCATCCGTGCTGCAAATTCTTCCCAGCTTCCGCCCAGAATACCCTGTGGCTTCGGTTGATCTTCCTCTTCCAGATGTTCCAGTTCCTCCATCCAGATACGTGCGCTGGCATCGGACGGCATACGCAGATCTCCGCGTGGAGATACCGCCACCGTACCTACTTTCGGTCCATCCGGCAGACAGGAACGCTTGAACTGCTGACTGAAAAATCTGCGATAGAAAGTTTTCAGCCATTT
Organism: Lachnospiraceae bacterium; assembly: GCA_022781925.1. GTDB lineage: Bacteria > Bacillota > Clostridia > Lachnospirales > Lachnospiraceae > Eubacterium_I. The sequence goes on along the minus strand of JALESO010000029.1, from coordinate 23,457 downwards.
CTGTATCGTTTCTGTATCATAAGTTCCGGCAAAAGCATATTTTGCCAGACGATAAATCTTCTTCGGTGTACATCCGAAACGCAGAATGTAATACAGGAAGAAATCGTGCAATTCGTATGGTCCCACGATATCCTCTGTTTTCTGTGAGATCTTGCCATCCTCCGGCGGCAGAAGTTCCGGGCTAACCGGTGTATCCAGCACATCGTACAGCACGTTCTGCAGCGTTTCATCCCCACAGGTGTCCGCATAATAACGCACCAGATGACGCACCAGTGTCTTCGGCACGGAAGCGTTGACACCGTACATGGACATGTGATCTCCGTTGTAGGTCGCCCATCCCAGGGCAAGTTCGGACATATCCCCGGTTCCGATGACCATACCATTGCTCTTGTTTGCGATATCCATCAGGATCTGGGTACGCTCTCTGGCCTGTCCGTTTTCGTAAGTCACATCATGCACTGCCTCATTCTGCCCGATATCCTTGAAATGCACCCGGACAGAATCCACGATGCTGACCTCCCGGAACGTAGCACCCAGAGACTTGATCAGGCTCACAGCATTGTCATAGGTACGGTCTGTGGTTCCGAATCCCGGCATGGTCACAGCCACAATATCTTTGTGATCTTTTCCGATCAGATCAAAGGCTTTTACCATGACAAGCAGGGCCAGTGTGGAATCCAGTCCACCGGAAATACCCACCACTGCAGTAGCTGCATGGGTATGTTCCAGACGTTTTTTCAGTCCCATGGCCTGGATCATGAAAATCTCTTCACAGCGTTTCTCACGATCGGCCTTGTTTCCCGGCACGAAAGGAGCAGAATCTACAAAACGGGTCAGCTCTGTCATCTCTTCTTTTAAGCTGAACTCGACGTTAAGGTAGGACTCGTCAGAAGTCATAAAAGTGCTCATCCGGCGGCGTTCCTCATTCAGACGGGCAATGTCCAGTTCTGTATAGATACTTTCGTTACAGAAACGTCTGGACTCAGCCAGCAGGGTTCCGTTCTCCGCGATCAGGTTATGACCGGAATATACCACATCCTGAGTGGATTCCCCGTCTCCGGCGCTGCAGTATACATAGCCGCAGATCAGCCGGCCGGACTGACCGGTCACCAGACTCTTACGGTACATATCTTTGCCGGTTGTCTCATCACTGGCAGAAAGATTGACCAGCAGGGTCGCACCTGCCAGGGCATGCTCCACTCCCGGTGGGTTCGGTGCCCACACATCCTCACAGATTTCCGCACCGATCTTCAGTTCCGGCATCTGGCGGCACTGGAACAATACTCTGGTTCCCATGGGCACAACGGTATCCTCATCCAACGCTACCGGCACCGGCTGTTTCATCCCCGGAGCAAAATGTCTACGCTCATAAAATTCATTATAATTCGGGATGTGGGTCTTCGGCACCAGACCCAGCACTTTTCCCTGTGCCACGGCTGCTGCCACATTATAAAGTTTTCCATTGTATTCCAGCGGAAGTCCTACAAAAGCCAGATAGTCCTTGCGCTGGGTATAGTTTGCAATAGCAAGCAGTTCTTTTTTCGCCTCCCGCAGAAGCACCTGCTGGTAAAACAGATCGCCACAGGTATAACCGGTAATGCACAGTTCCGGAAATACCAGTATCTTGGCGCCCTTTGCTTCCGCTTCATCCATCAGACGACAGATTTCCTCCCGGTTTGCCTGGGTATCCGCCACGGTAACTTTCGGTGTCAGAGCCGCTACTTTGATAAATCCCTGTCTCATTTCTTCACGATCTCCTTTAATTCTTCGACGCTGAATGTATAGGCCGTATTACAGAAGTGGCATTTTACCTCGATGGGTTTGCCATCTGCGATCATTTCATTCAGGTCTTTCTTTCCGATGCTGATGATCGCCTTTTTCACACGGTCCTTGGAACAGTTGCAATAGAAAGAAGCCGGGATCTTGTCCGTGATCTCCACACCGAAATCCCCCAGAATATACTCCAGCATACTCTCCGGTGTATAGCCCTGCTCCAGCAGATTTGTGACGGATGTGATCTCAGACAGTTTTTTCTCCAGTGCATCAATGATCTTCTCATCGGTAAAGGGCATCAGCTGGATGATAAATCCGCCGGCCTGACGCACCGTATTGTCCTTGTTCATCAGAACTCCAAGGCCCACAGAAGACGGTACCTGCTCAGACGTTGCAAAATAATAGGTCAGATCTTCTGCGATTTCGCTGGTCTGCAGCACGGTGGTTCCCACATACGGCTCTTTCAGTCCCATATCTTTGATGACACGCATCATGCCGACACCTACGGCTCCGCCTACATCCAGTTTGTGCTGTTTGTTCGGCGGCAGCATGACATCCGCAACCACCGGATATCCTTTGACATGTCCCTGGGAATCTGCTGTCACTGTCATTCCCTTCATCGGACCGCCGGACTGGATCTGTACTGTCAGCAGATCTTTGTCCCCTTTCATCATGACACCCATCATGGCGCCTCCGGTGAGCAGACGGCCGAGCGCCGCTGTAACGACCGGACTGGTATTGTGCCGCTGCCGGGCCTCCTCCACAATTCCTTTTGAAGTCATGGCAAATGCGCGAATCGAACTGTTCGCGGCAGTTGCACGTACAATATAATCTTCCATCATTCTCATTCCTTTTCTAAAGTATCGTCAAATTTCCACTGCTTCCTGCTTTGCATCATGAAAGCATGAAATTTCATTTCTTAATTTTGGTCAGGCGGCTATTCGCAATCCACCTGCACGATCCGTTTAAAATATGTGTGGCTGGGTTCTCACTGCCACAAAATAAGCCCGTTCACAGTTTTCATCCGCAGGCTCAGTACCGCCCTCGGCGCAGACTGCTTTCAGTGTCAGCCCTGCCTGCTCCAGAAGTGCCGCCACCTGCTTCAGTTCATAGGCTTTCTGATAATGAAACTCCTCATACCGGGCAAACAGGCCATTTTCCTGTTTTACAAACAGCGTCAGTGCATATTCATTGATGCTGCTGTCCTCGTCAAAATAATTTTCCCAGATAAAGCTTCCCTCTTCCCTGTTTTCACAGATCGTGGAATCTCCGATCAGGTCGCGGTATTTGTGAATAGTATTCATGTCAAAAATAAATACGCCGTTCTGATCCAGATAGTTATGCACCAGGGAAAATACCTCCGCCAGATCTTCCTCTTCCAGCAGATAGTTCAGGGAATCGCAGATACACACCACCGCAGCCACAGTTCCGTACAGTTCAAACTCCCGCATATCCTGCTGCAGATACAAGATGCCATCATCCGGATGGTTTCTGGCGATCTCCAGCATTTCTGCCGAAGCATCCACACCGATCATGTCATACCCTTTCTGCCGCAGCAACCGTGTCATGGTTCCGGTGCCGCAGCCCAGATCCAACACCAGCCCATCTGAGATGCCATGCTCTGCCAAAATGTTACAGATGCCCTCGCACCACGCTTCATAAGGCACATTGTCCATGAACTGTTCGTATACCTGTGCAAATTCTGTATATGCTTCCATGTTTCCTCCATTAACGGTTAAACAGGCTCTTGATAAATGCAATCAGTTTTGCAAAAAATCCCTGTGCCTGCTGGGTCAGTGCTGAGGTATCAACCTTCAGACCCATATCCTTTAATTTTCCATATAAATTTTCCGCCTGATCTCTGATGTTGCTCCAGTTCAGATCCAGCCCCTGCAGTTTTTTCAGCAGTTCTTTCAGCTGGTCGATCTGATCCTGGGTCAGACTTACATTAAATTTTTCCGATGCCTGATCAATAGCATCTGTCAGTTCACTGTCAGAGAGATCCTTGCCGCCCACCTGATCCTTCAGATAAGCCACCATACCGGCGATTTCATCCGTCTGGCCGGTTTCATCTCCGATCTCACCGGTTACCACCATCTCGTTGATGGCTCCGTCGATGACATCCGTATCCACCTCTTTGCCGGTCATTCCGGAGTACGCTTTCACTGCGCCGATCAGAGCCGCTGTACCGGACATGTCAAAGGGACCGACAACTACCACATTTGCATCCGTTACCCCCGCCGTTGCCAGCGCATTCTCATACATGCTGGTGGTACAGTAGTTGATATTTTTTGTGGTCACAGTGATACCGCTGCCCTTTTTTGCCTTCATCACAGCTACGGATGATAAGGCACGGCTGCCAATGTGATCATTTGTGATATACGCATCCAGATACTGATGCTCCTCTGCATTGGTCACGGTGTTCACATCACATTTTTCCAGGTCTGCTTCCGTCAGACCAAATAATTCCAATACTTTCGCTTTTTCATCTGCACGCAGATCCGCGCCAAAAGAAATGTATGGCGTATCTCCGTCTGCGATCGTAACCTGTGTCGGATTATCGCTGTCTGCGGCAAATGCGCTGACACTCATTCCAACCACCATCACTGCTGCCAGTAATAATGCAATCCCTCTTCGAAAAAATCCCTTTTTCATGATCTGCTCCTTTCGATTCACTTTCTTTCCAGTATGCCTTCAGGCAGATACCCCTGTCAACCGTAATTTTATCCGTGGTGTCTCATAATAATGATCCATTTCCGGATAATAGGTAAAATGCAGGGCTGCTTCATGGATACATCTGCCTGCCAGTGTATCCTGTGCCACTACTTTACCATATTTTTCTTCCAATGGTAACAGCAGATCCTCCGAATCCCCAAAATATACCGCATCCATGGAAACACCTGCCGCATTTCTGACCTTCATCTGAAATACCCGGCCTTCTTTTCCGCAGATACGCAGGCGCTCGATCACCAGGTTCCGGTCCGCAAACACCGGTTTCTCGTTTCCTTTTCCAAAAGGTTCCAGACAGGTCAGCTGATTGACCAGCCGCTCCGTAATGTAACTGATGGGCATCGGCACATCGATGACCACTTTCGGTCTGAGATCCTCTTCCGTCAGGGTGCACACTGCATTTAATTTCCGACGGAATACATCGATATCCGCTTCCTTTAAGGAAAATCCAGCCGCCATCGGATGACCGCCAAACTGTGTCAGATATTCTTCGCATTTGCACAGTTCTTCATACATGGAATAGCTTTCAATGGAACGGCCGGAACCTTTTGCCCCGTGTTCACTCCGGGTGATCACCAGCGTCGGCCGGTGATAGGCCTCCCGGATCCGCCCTGCCACGATCCCCGCCAGACTTTCATGACAGTCCGGCAGAAAGATCACCAGCACACGGTCATTGACATATTCCTCCTGCTGCGCAATCTCCTTTGCCTGCTCCACCGCATGCATGGTCAGCAGCTTCCGGCTCTCGTTCAGTTCCACGATCTCTTCTGCCAGAACCGCCGCCTCCGTCTCGGACTCACACAGCAGCAGTTTTAGAGAAAGCCGTGCCGTGTCCAGTCTGCCGCTGGCATTCAGGCAGGGCCCGATGCGAAATCCGATGTCATGGGATTTGATGGCGCCCATCGTCAGTTTGTTCTGAAGGATCAGTGCCTTCATTCCGATATTTGTCGTATGGTTCAGCATCTCCAGCCCCAGCTTTACCAGAATCCGATTCTCTCCCTGCAGGTCCATGACATCCCCCACCGTGGCAAAACCGGCATTTTCGATAAAACAGTCTGCCTCGGACACATCCAGTCCAAAGACTTCGTAAAGTACCTGCACCAGTTTGAAGGCAACCGCCGCTCCGCACAGTTTCTTAAAAGGATAACGGCATTCCTGCTGCTTTGGATTCACTACCGCATCTGCCTCACAGACTTTTTCCCTGCGGACACCGTCCACTTCCGTAAAAGGGACTTCATGGTGATCTGTGACCACCACCGTCATTCCCAGTGTCTTTGCCAGATGGATCTGGTCAATGGCGGAGATTCCGTTGTCACAGGTCAGGATTGTATCAACACCGTCTGCATTTGCCCGGGTCACCAGATGTTCATTCAGACCATATCCGTCCAGAATCCGGTCCGGGATCACGAAATCCACCACTGCATCTAGACGCCGCAGGGCACAGTACAGGATATAGGTTGACTGGATCCCATCTATATCATAATCTCCGATGATTCGGATATGCTTCTTTTCTTCGATTTTTTCTTTCAGGATCCTCGCTGCCGGTTCCACATCCTTCAGAAGATGCGGATCATGAAGGTCAGCCCTCGTACCATGCAGATACAGATCCATTTCCTGCAGATCGGTCAGTCCACGGTTCCGCATGATCCTTGCCAGTACCTGGTCAATGCCGAAGTGCTGTCCGATTGCCTGAAAATCAGCCTTTTTCGCTGAAACTACCCATTTTTCTTTCACGTAGTCACTCCTGTTTTTATTATTTTTATTAATAGGTTACTTCCCATAAGGTCAGCCCCTGAGCCGGCATGGTCGGCCCTGCCTCTGCCCGTACTTTTGACTCCAGAATCTCTGCCACATGTTCCGGCGGATAGACACCGCAGCCCACATCCACCAGAGTTCCTGTCACGATACGGATCATATTCTGCAAAAATCCGTTTCCGGTATATGTAAAACGGATTTCTTCACCGATCCGTCTGATGTCGATCTCATGAATGGTACGCACCGTAGATTTTTTCATCCTGGCATTTCCGCAAAATGCCGCAAAATCATGTTTGCCAAGCAGATACTGCGCCGCCTGCTGCATGGCTTCCACATCCATCGCCCGGTTATCATGCAGCATGTATTTACGCTCAAATACATTCGGATAATCTGCGTCCCAGATGCGGTACACATAAGTCTTTTTCACCACATTCAGACGGCTGTGAAAACGTTCGGATGCCACCCGCACCTCAGTCACGGCAATATCTTCCGGCAGATACTGTACAAACATCTGCCTCAGTTCCTCACACATCTCCTCCGGTGCCTTTCCTTCACAGCAGGCATCCGGAATCCGGAAATTCGCCACCTGTCCATGGGCATGCACACCGGCATCCGTGCGCCCGGAGCCGTCAATCTCTATGGTACGTCCATATTGTCTGCTTAAAATCGCTTCGATCTTCCCCTGAATGGTCTGGTCCGTGGTCTTCTGACGCTGCCAGCCTTTGTAGCGGGTTCCATCGTATTGAATGATTATTTTATAATTTGCCATATATTTTTCCTGTTTGATAAAGGGGAAGTTCGGTGCAGACCAAACCTCCCCTTTTATTTTTTACACTTTCTATCATTCAGAGCCACATTCGCAAAATCGCTTTTCCAAAGCTTTCCTTTTGCTCATGTTTGGCTTCTCGCCAAAGAAATTTTCATAAATATGCTCACTCATGCAAGCATGACTCACATATTTACTGAAAATTGCCTTGGCTCTGAATGATTACAACTCGCAGTTATTAACTGTTCTTGGGAATGGGATTACGTCACGGATATTTCCCATACCTGTCAGGTACATGACGCAGCGCTCAAATCCCAGACCAAATCCTGCATGTCTTGCAGAACCGTATTTTCTCAGATCCAGATAGAAGTCATAGTCTTCTTCTTTGAGTCCGAGTTCTTTCATTCTTGCCAGAAGCTTGTCGTAGTCATCCTCACGCTGGCTTCCGCCGATGATCTCTCCAATGCCCGGAACCAGACAGTCCATAGCGGCTACTGTCTTGCCGTCCTCGTTGAGTTTCATGTAGAATGCTTTGATCTCCTTCGGATAATCGGTTACAAATACCGGGCGTTTGAAGATTTCCTCTGTCAGGTAACGCTCATGCTCTGTCTGCAGGTCTGCACCCCAGAATACTTTATAATCAAACTTGTCATTGTTTTTCTCAAGAATCTCAATGGCTTCGGTATAAGTAACATGTCCGAAATCGGAATTTAATACGTGGTTCAGACGATCCAGTAATCCTTTGTCTACAAATTTGTTGAAGAATTCCATCTCTTCCGGTGCGTGCTCCAGCACGTAGCGGATAACATATTTCAGCATGCTCTCTGCAAGAACCATATCATCTTTCAAATCTGCGAAAGCAATCTCCGGCTCGATCATCCAGAACTCTGCTGCATGACGTGTCGTATTGGAGTTTTCTGCACGGAATGTCGGTCCAAAGGTGTAGATGTTCTTGAATGCCATGGCATAAGTCTCACCGTTTAACTGTCCGCTTACGGTCAGATTGGTTGGTTTTCCGAAGAAATCCTGTGTGAAATCAACGCTTCCGTCGTCTTTTTTCGGCACATTGTTCAGATCCATAGTCGTAACCTGGAACATTTCACCGGCTCCCTCACAGTCACTTCCTGTGATCAGTGGTGTGTGTACATAGACGAAATCGCGCTCCTGGAAAAATTTGTGGATTGCATATGCGATCAGAGAACGTACACGGAACACTGCCTCAAAAGTATTGGTACGCGGACGTAAATGAGAAATTGTTCTCAGATACTCAAAGCTGTGACGCTTTTTCTGCAGCGGATAATCCGGTGCGGATGCGCCCTCGATCTCTACTTTGTCTGCCTGGATCTCAAATGGCTGTTTTGCTTCCGGTGTAGCTACCAGCTTACCGGTTACAATGATCGCAGCACCTACGTTTAATTTTGAGATCTCCGCAAAATTCTCCAGATGGTCACCGTAAACGACCTGTAACGGTTCAAAAAAAGTACCGTCATTTACTACGATAAATCCAAATTTCTTGGATCCGCGAACGGAACGAACCCATCCGCCGATGGATATCTCTTTGTCAAGATACGTTTCTTTGTCCCGGAATAATTCCCGGATGTTTGTCAACTCCATGTGATTGCCTCCCAAATCTCAGCCCCTCAGCTGTTTTTACATCAAAATAAAATCACTTTATAAACATCACGTTTTTTCAATCAAGAAGATCATGCGCTGATTATTCAGCATCTGCAGAACTGTCTGCATCGTCAGAAGAATCGGTATTGTCAGCAACTTTTGTCTTTACGCTGTCCATGATCTTGGATAATGCCTGATTCTCTGCGTAGCTCAGTCTTACATAATCCTCTCCGCCGTACTCCTCATAGAAAGTATCACGGTCTGCGATATTGTAGCTGGATACATAACTGTCTACAAATTCCTCAAAGCTTTTCTGGGACACAGACAGTTTCATATCTTTTACAACAGCCTCCAGGATCAGCTCCTGTTTCAGACTCTCTTCGATGTAGTCACTTACCTGATCATTGAAATCATCCTCAGTCATACCCATATAATCTTCAAAGCTCTGTCCACTTTCTTCTACGGCTTTGTTGACACGCTCTTTGTACTCTGCAATTCTCTGATCTAACAGTCCGTCCGGAAGTGTTACCTCACACTCATCCATCAGTTTCTCCAGAACTCCGCTCTGGATCTCTGTCATTTTATTGGAGTAATTACGGTTCTCCAGTACGTTGCTTACCTGTGATTTCAGGTCATCCACAGTTGTGATTCCACTGCTTCCGAAGTTCTCGCTGACATATTCATCCGTCAGATCATCATATACCATTTCTTTTTCTGTATCGATGCTGTTGATGGTTACAGTAAATACTGCATCTTTGCCAGCCAGATCGGTGTTGTTTGTATAATTCTCCGGGAATGTCAGGTTCAGTTCTACGGTCTCGCCGACATTTTTGCCGATCAGCCCATCCTCAAATCCATCAATAAAGGAACCGGATCCGATCTCCAGATGCTGCTCTGTGGCACTTCCGCCGGAGAACTCCTCTCCATCGATGGTTCCCACATAATCAATGTTTACAACATCTCCGCTCTCTACGGTCTGCTTGTCACTGACTTCATAAGACGGATACATGGACATCAGATACTCGATATAAGACTGGATATCCTCGTCGCCGACAGAATAGTCCTGAGAAAGTTCTACGGTCATATTCATGTAGTCATTTAACTTTACATATTTCGCTACATCATAATCGGTAGCTTTCAATAATTCCTTGGCAGAATATTCCACATCTGCTTCTTCCTCTGCGGATACGCTGCTGTCTGTGGATGCACCTTTCTGGCCACAGCCGCCCAGTGCTGCTGTTGCAACCATCACTGCCATTAATACTATTACGAGTTTCTTTTTCATTTTTTTAATATTCCTTTCTTTGAATGAATCTTTTCCCCATAATTCATCCCCTTGTCTGCGCTTCTCTCAAAAGGCATCACTGTCTTTAAAGATACCATATTTTCCTATAAATGAAAAGTGATTCTTCTATTTTTTTCTTGAGTTTTCGTATAATCAATGATACAATATCTCGTAGACTTAGTTTTACTATGAACAAAATACCGATAAAGGAGGAAATATATCCGTGTCACCACAGATCATTACACTTATCATTGTTCTTGCTGCTTGTGCTGCCGCTCTTATCATACTCTACTTCATGGGTAAACGAAACATGAAAAAGCGTGACGAACAGCAGGCTGCCATTGATGAAGCAGCACAGTGGGTCAACATGCTGATCATCGACAAGAAAAAACTTCGCATGAAAGAGTCCGGTCTGCCACAGCAGGTCATTGACCAGACACCGAAGTTTGCAAGACTGGCAAAAGTACCGGTTGTCAAAGCCAAAGTCGGACCACAGATCATGGTTCTGATCGCAGATAACCAGATTTACGATCAGATTCCGGTGAAAAAAGAAGTAAAAGCTTCCGTCAGCGGTCTCTTTATTTCTGATGTTCGCGGTCTTCGTGGACCATTAGAGAAACCGGAGAAAAAGAAACGCGGTTTCTTCGCAAAACTTACTGGTCAGAAATAAATCAGACAAACAGGTAAGTTTACATCATAAAAAAAGAAAAACGTCGAGCGTGATGAATGTTGCTTTTCATCACGCTCGTTTTTTATCTGTATGATAATTATACAAATGATTCTTGAAACTGTTTACTATTTGCGAATGATTTTTGAAATCGTTTCCTATTTCAGGAATGCCGGCAGAATTATTTCATACCGTTATCAATAATCCTCGATATGTATCAGTTGTGTGGTATCCACGCCATATGGCAGAATGGAGTTGGCAAAATTTTTGAACTTGTTTGCTGCATCACTGACATAGAACTCGTGCATCGCGCCCTCATAACTCTGCTTTCCGTCATTATTCAGCCCATCCCGCTCCAGCAGGGATTTCAGTTCCCGCGCCGTCTCATAAGCCGGATTTACCAGATTTACTTTTTCACCCATGATCTGACGCAGGGTGGATCGAAGCAGCGGATAATGGGTACAGCCCATGATCAGCGTGTCGATGCCAGACTCCAGCAATGGCTCCAGATAGCGGTTTGCCACTTCCACCGTCACAGGATCCTTCAGCCAGCCCTCTTCCACCAGCGGTACAAACAACGGACATGGCTTGCCGAGCACCTGTGCATTTGGTTTGTGTGAATGAATTTCCTGTGTATACAGCTGACTCTCAATGGTACTCTCTGTGGCGATAACACCGATTTTTCCGTTTTTTGTCACTCTTGCAGCTTCCTTTGCGCCTGCCTTGACCACACCCAGGATCGGGATGTCAAATTCCGGCTGTACCGTCTCCAGTGCCAGTGCACTGGCTGTATTGCATGCGATGACGATCGCCTTTACGCCTTTTGACTGTAAAAAACGGATGATCTGTCTGGAGAAACGAATAATCGTCTCTTTGGATTTACTTCCATACGGTACGCGCGCGGTATCGCCAAAATAAATGATCCGCTCATTTGGAATCTGACGCATGATCTCTCTGGCCACAGTCAGTCCTCCCACACCGGAATCAAATACACCGATGGGTGCATAGCGAAACTCGTCTTTTTCTTTTAATTTATCTGTCATTCCCCTTTGTTCCTTTCGTTCCTTTTGATCTGACTTTCATGGTCAGGGTACATTCTGCCAGATGCTCCTCTTCCACTTCCATGTCATACTCCAGTTTCAGGTGGAGCATATCCTCCGTCTCCATCAACCGGATTGTCCGGGAATCAAAACCAAGCATCATGCTTCCGTATGGTGTCTGGTAGGAAGTCCGTGTCTTCTTGTCCTTCTGAAAACTCATATGTACCCCGGCGGCTCCCTTTTTGGAGAGATCCACCATGTCTTCTCCTATTTTAATCATGCACTTTGTCACACCCGGCACGCCTTCCTGTACTTCATCGTACAAGATATAATGCTTGCCGTTTCGGAAATAATATTCTCCCGGTGTGACTGTCTCAATGGGATCATGTAATTCTCCGTCTATCTTCTGTACGCCGCTGATGGTGATCAATACATCTTTTGTCATATTGTGACCTCACATATTTCTATCTGTCAATTATTTTGCTTTAAAAATAATATTTTTTGTAATACCCACACATTGTAAAGGTTTTTTCTCAATTATTCAAGCACATGATTCAGAAAATCCAGTAATTTGAAGCACACCTGATAATTCCCCTGCCGCAAAACAGAAGCATACTCCTGCGGATCCAATACTTCCCGCAGTTTTTCACCGGTGGAATCGTCCACCTCATACATGCTGTTTGCAAAGCAGAGATTCGGATACATGACACACCACCAGTTGTGCCCTTCCCCGGATCCGATCACCACCCGCAGAGCCTCATAATCTCCGCCCGGAAATGTATACGCTCCGTAGGTTTTCTCCGGAAACATACAGTTCTCCAGTGCCGCCGATACGGAATAATCATAACCTTCCGCTGAAATCACCTTGGCGGCACAGTCCTCGATGACATTCAGATTCGCTTTTACGATCTGCTCACTATCCTTTAGGGAATCCGCATCTTTTAATTTTTCCGCCATCAGTGTGCCTACCTGGTCACGCACCTTCAGTTTTAATGCCTGATCCTCCCGGCTGTCGCTGTTTGCCAGCACATGAAACCGCAATACCTTCTGCGCCATATTCTGCTGCATGCTCTTTGTCTGTATCGTTGTGGAAAGCAGTACGCAGGCTGCTGCCGCCAGACATACCGCCAGAATTTTCTTTTTCATCTCTGCACTCCTCACATCCTATATTATCCTGATCAAATGAATCACCAGATATCGGTTCTGTACCGGTCTCTCCACAATGGGAACCCTGGCTTTTCTTAATTTGATTATACTCATTTTCCTATGTTCAGAGTGTTTCCATCTTTTTCCAGATTATACAGCAATACTTTTTTTATCTGATCTGCACCTGATAAATAAGATCCGCCACATACTGTTTCTCATTGTCCTGATACTGTTCCCACAGTGCACGGTCACTTCCCGGCAGTAATGCGTAGGAATCCGTCACATCGTACCCTGCCTGCTGCCACTTTTCTGCAAATTCCTGCAGCCGCGCTTCCAGTTCCTGCTTCGCCGCAGTCTCCAGCTGTTGTCTCTGTGTGCTTCCTTCCAGCCTGTTCGTGATACCAAACGTTCCGTTTATGACAATCTGTACCACCATTTCATTCATCTGTTCTGACACCACACTGCGCTGCACCTGAAGCTGTTCCAGCGTGACGCCGGTTCCGTCTGCCAGGGAAAACGTATATTCTTTCAGATTATTTTGCAGCAAAAGTGCCTCGTATCCCTCTTCCAGTGACAGATTTCCTGCAAGATGCAGCTGCTCCAGCACCGCAAATCCTCCTATGGTCAGTTTTTCTTCCTGCCGGACGACTCTTGGTATACACACCGTTCCTTTCTGCTCATAAAACTGCCGCATCAGCGTTCCCACTGTCACAAAGGAATCGTGCTTCACATGTTCCCACTCTTCCAGCAGATCTTCCAGATAGATTCCCATGCATTCCGGCAGCTGAAGTTCCTCGGTAAAAAGTTCCTGCATCGGCTCCTCCGTCAGCAGTACATAGGTATTCCATGCCGCATCGGTTTCTTTTTCAAAAAAGGAAAGCAACGCTTCCATCGCCGCATCGGAGGCAAACATCTGCGGATTCAGCAGCAACACTTTCAGATGATTCAGATCCGGATTTTTACTGCTGTTCTCCGACATCTGCCGCATTCCTGTAAAAAGATCCGGCACCGTTCCCTCCCAGTACACATCCGAGGAAAGTGCATTTTCGGAAGCATTCTCGTCCTGCAGGTTCGGATAAGCCAGATAAAGCTGAAAACTGCCATCCTCTTTCGCCTCCACGCCCATGGTCAGCGGGAATGCCTGATTTTCCAGTTCGTTGACACCGCAGCCGCACAGGCAGATCAGGAAAAACAGGATACAGGAAATCATTCCCGCCAGCAAAATCGTTCGTTTTCCCCGATACAGTTTCTCCTTTTTCTGCTCCATCCGATATCCCCGCCTTTCTACAATATATTTATGGTTAATATAATATTCCTTACATCCAGTAAGGAATTATCCATCTATGCTATTCTATCCTTTTCTTAGCTGTCTTTTATGATCTGTCATAAAAAATCATTCTTCCATTTTTCCCGGTCTGCGGCTAGTTTCTATTTTCGTGGTTTTCTCCAGTTTGCTCCTGTCTTTACCTTCTGTCTCTGCAAAGCACCGGAAGAAGCAGCATCAATGGAAGTATGCCATACAGATAACTGTAAAACATCCGCTCCGCAGCCACTTCCCGATGCAGCAGGAAACATCCGATACCTCCTGCCGCCGCCACCAGCACTGCCGTGAGCACGATTTTTCTCTTATCTGTCTTATGTTCTGTTGTTACTTTCTCATTTTTCGGCTCCTTCTGACTTTTACGTTTTTGCTTTTTGCTCTCGGTTTCCGAAGCATTTTGTTCTGTCTGCAAGGCTTTGCCGCTCTGAGAGCAGAAGATTCCCGCAAAAAAATCCACCGCATAGTACAGCATGGAATCCAGAAATGCGAACAAGCAGAAAAACCAGATTCCCACCATCAGCGCATCCTGCCGCTCCAGAAAGTTTCCCGGCAGTTTCACCACCGCCATCAGATCAATAACCGGCCATCTGCGGTGCGCCAGCAGTTCGCTGTGAAATACCCCGAGCAGGATCAGATAGATCACCAGATTCAGCCCCAGTACCACAAGCAGCGCATGCCGCGTGCCCGCATATGCCGCCTCTTTTTTCTGACAGCTTTTCAGGAAAAATACATACAGTGACGCTCCGGAGAAAAACAGAAAGCTCACATAGCTGCTTTTTATAAAATTCGGAAAAGAGGATGCCGCCACCGGTGTCCAGGCATTAGTATCAATACCCGCACATGCAATGAGGAGGATCACAGGCAGCGGAACCAGAAGAAACCAATACAGCACTTCATACACCCGCACCCGGCTTTCCAGGCCACGCACCAGTCCGAAAAATGCCACTGCCGCCAGTGAAAGCACGATCACCGGCTCCCAGGCAGCCCCCAGTAATTGCTGCTCCACCAGGGCTGTCATAACAAAAAACACATACCCTGCAAGCCCCAGAAATCCCACACCATAAATCACCTGTATACATCCACGCACACCGCCTGCCATCTGTTCCAGCCGCTGAGAGAAATCCTGCTGCCGAAAATACTTCTGCCAGAATTTCAGCAGCAGCCACGCACAGCCACCGCCCGCTGCCAGTGCAAAAAATCCATCCACACCACTGCATGCCGCCACAAACGACGGGAGCAACAGCGTACTGATGCCAAGCAGTTCCAGCGTAAGCGTGCGTTTTACCTGCCGGGCAGATATTTTCTGATTGTTCATAAAATGTGGTTCCTGCATCCTCCGACTCCCTTTCTATATTTATCTCTGTATCCATCTGCATTTTTATCTCAGCCTGAGTTGTACTTCTCATTTTTCTATCTGTTTTTATGCTTCATCCGCAACCGCACACGGTTTTTCGGATCCGCATAAAAAGGTCTGTGCGTCAGCGTCTGCAGCGGCGGCCGCACAAAAGTGTCACGTTCGTCCTGATAATCATTCAGATCTGCTCCCACAAATGGCATCAGATACGGCATGCCAAAGTTCTCCAGCTGCGCCAGATGAATGAGCAGGATCAGCAGTCCGAGCAGGAATCCATAAAAACCAAGTGCCGCCGACAATCCGATAAAAGCAAACTTCAGCAGGCGGAATGCCGTGGCAAAATCCTCATTCGGGATTGCAAAGGAACACAGTGCCGTAAATGCCACCACGATCACCACCATAGGACTGACGATATTGGCATCCACCGCCGCCTGTCCGATGATCAGACCACCCACGATGCCGATAGTATTTCCCATGGCTCCGGGCAGCCGCACCCCGGCCTCCCGCAGCAGTTCAAAGGACAGTTCCATCAGCAGCACTTCCACCACCCCCGGGAACGGCACACCCTGCCTGGCCGCTGCAAAGGAAAGCAGCAGCTTGGTAGGCAGCAGCTGCGTGTGAAAATTTGTCATCGCCAGATATAACCCCGGCAGGATCATGGACAGAAATGCCGCCACATACCGCAGCGTTCTGGTAAATGTCGCGATTTCCCATCTCGTATAATAGTCGTCCGTCGTCTTGATAAAGGAATTGTAATCCGTGGGAAAAATCAATGCCTCCGGAGAGTTATCTGCCAGCAGAACCGCCCGGCCCTCCAGCAGTGCCATCACTGCCCGGTCCGGACGCCGTGTGGTCTGATACTGTGGAAACGGGGAAAACCACTGCGTCTCCGTCAGCTGTTCGATGACACCGCTGTCCCCGATGCCGTCAATGTCAAATTCCGCCAGCCGCTGCTGCATCTCCGTCACCACCTGTGGACGCACGATTCCATCCAGATACATCACATCCACATTCGTGCCGGTGCGTCTGCCGCATTTGCACTCTGCCACCTTCAGATCTACGGAACGCAGCCGCTTCCGGATCAATGCGGTATTCTGCTTGATGAAACCGCCAAACCCTTCGTTGCTTCCACGGATTGCTTTTTCCGACTCTGTCTCCTGCAGGGACATCCCCGGATAACCCTTGTCCGGGATTTTCAGTGCCCGGTCAAATCCATCCACAAACAGAATGGAATCACCGGTGAGCATTCCGCCTGCCGCCTCCGACATCTGTGCAAAAGGTGTGGCATCAGAAACACCCAGACCGTTTTCCTGCAGCGCTTCGTACACTTGCTGTGGTTCCATGGTATCCAGCCGGTTCAGCATTTTGCCCAGCACGGAATCCTCCATCATATTTTTCCCACCGGTCACTTCGATATAGCTTAAGAATGCCCGGATGTTCATGTCCCGCCCCAGACACATAGGGCACATCTTGATATCCGCGCAGTCGGAAAACTGCTGCTTCCACCATGCGATATTTTCATCCAGTTTTTTCGAAACGGCCTGATCCTGCATACCATCACCTCGTTTATCCGCTTATCAGCATATTGATTTTTTATCCCGGAGCATCGTTTGACACTTAGGGAAAAGCACATTTTTCCTGTCCGCGCCGAACACGTTTGCGAAGCAATCATTTCTTCTCGTGTGAATGCGCATAATAAAAGGACAGACGCCCGTCTGCCCTTTACTATGCTCATATTTTTGATTTTTATTCCTGTTCTTTACTCCTGCTCGCGGATGATCTTCTTTACCGACTCTGCCTGATTATGCAGGTGGCGCTCCACATAGGATACCGCCAGCTTGGAATCCTTCGCTTTCAGTGCCTCATACATTTTCTGATGCTCCTCGATCAGTCTCGGATAAATGGAATCATCTTTCAGATATTCTACACGGTAACGGTACATCTGCTCTCTCAGATTGCTCAGCAGCTGCTGCAGCTTCGGATTGTTGGATGCTTTGTACAGAATCTCGTGGAACTTCACATCTGCTTTTGCCATCTCTACAAACTGTCCGCTCTTTGTCTTTTCTTCAAAATCTTCCATGGCTACTTTCAGTTCCTGCAATGCTGCCGGTGTGATCTTCTCACAGGAAAGGCGCACTGCCAGTCCCTCCAGGGAAAGACGGATCTCCAGTACATCCTCCATATCTTTCTCTGTCATCTTCGCCACTTCCGCACCTTTTCTCGGAATCGTCACTGCGAGACCTTCCTGCTCCAGCATACGGATCGCCTCACGGATCGGTGTACGGCTTACGCCCAGCTTGGATGCAAGCTGTAATTCCATCAGACGCTCGCCCGGTTTGAGATCACCTTTCAAAATAGCCCCGCGCAATGTCTGGAACACGACATCACGAAGCGGCAGATAGGCATCCATCTGTAATTCCAAATTGTCTGTCATAGTCTGTTTCCCCCCTCTTTTTCGTGTTTATCTTCGGTTGTTATGAATGTCGGATGTATATACATTTTTTGCCAGTCCGGACTGCTTTAATGCATCATATGCCCGGCGGATTTCCTTCTCATTCGGGAATAAGCCGAATACGGTCGGACCGCTTCCGCTCATCATGGCATTCAGTGCGCCGTTGTCCATCATGAGTTTCTTGATATCTTTGATCACCGGATACATCGGAATGGTCACTGTCTCAAGAATGTTGCCCATATGAGAAGCCACACCTTTTAAATCTTTCTGCTGAATACTCTCCATCACGCCGTCGATATCCGGATGCTCCATACCGTCATACAGCTTCAGTCCTTCGTAAACAGTCTTGGTGGATACGGAGATCGCCGGTTTTGCGATCAGTACCGGGCATTTCGGCATCGGCGGCAATGCCGTCAGCTTCTCACCGATTCCTTCTGCCAGAGCAGTACCACGCATGATGCAGAACGGTACGTCTGCACCGATCTTCAATCCGAGTTCCATCAGTTTATTCTGCTTCAGTCCCAAATTAAAGATACGGTTCATTCCCACCAGAACGGCTGCCGCATCGGAACTTCCCCCTGCCAGACCGGCTGCCACCGGAATAAACTTCTGCAGCACGATGCGGACACCTTCTTTGATCTGGAATTCATCCTTCATCAGTTTCGCTGCACGGTATACCAGATTGTCCTCATTTACCGGCAGATAATACAGATTTGTCTCTACATGAATGTGCGGAGAACGTGTCTTCTTGATCTCTACGCGGTCATACAGATGAATGGTCTGCATGATCATGCGCACCTCATGATATCCGTCTTCGCGTTTTCCAAGCACATCCAGTCCAAGATTGATTTTGGCAAGTGCTTTCAAACTTATCTCGTCCATTTTTCATCCCTCGTTTCTGTCTCTTTTTCATGAACATTTTCATATAAAAAACGATTTTTATTTTATATCGTATTTTGTATACATTCTTATGTATTATTTTATATACAATTTGTTTTTCTGTCAATAAATTTTCACAAGTCTGCGGATTCTGTGCGGCATATATGAAGTAAGGTTCGGGCTTCAGTTTGCATAAAAGAAGGGAGCAGAAAAACTTACCTTGTAGGCTAACGATCGCCTGCTTGGATAAGTTTTCTCTGCTCCCTTTATTTACCCAGTGGCTTGTCTGCTTTCCTAATCTAATTCATTATCATTTATTTTTACATCCTGAAACCATTCTTGTAATTTTTCTATATTTACTTCCACTATTTGCGCAATCTGGTTGATTGACATTCCGGATTTGAACAAATTTACAGATATCAATCGTGTGCTTTGTTCCCGACCTTCTACTCTGCCTCTTGATTCTCCCTCCCGCTCTGCTTTTCTTCTGATTTCTGCTCCTAAACTATACATCGTTTTAACCTCCTCTTTCAACTTATCTGGCAATTCCAGTTCATAGTCTTTTTCTATAATTTCAACCCTTTCACGATAAGTTAAACAATCTGACAGTATCACCCCCAGTAACCGATGCAAATCATATGTTTCATCATACTCTGGTAATTCATCACTCAACCCGATAATTACCGCATTGAATAAATTCAGATTTCCTTTCCATTTTTTAGATCCAATAAGTTTTTCATCTGATAATCGAATATAGTTCAAAGTGTTTTCTTTTTCACCCGTACAAAGCCAGATAGAATATACTTCCTTCATATCATTGTAATTAGAATGTACAAAATCCCGTTGCTTCTCTGATGAAATCATTCTGCTTACATAAAATACGATTCGATTTAAAATATGATATTTTGTAGGTTCATCCTTTTGAATTTCTATGTTAATAATAATCCTCGCAATCCCATTTTTGATTCTCACATAAAAAATAATATCAAAAATATTTATTCCTTCATTCAATTCCTGGTAAACTGTATTTAATCCTGCAACTCGAGTTCCTTGGCTGGATATAACCTCTACTTGTGAGAAATTCAATTCATCTGATAAATCCGCTCCTTCTGCTTCAGTATCTGCTTTCTCCCGGCTTTTGGTTCTGTTATTTGTAAATCCAGGATCTACCGGCACTTTATTGATCAGCACATCTCCTTCAATATACTGAACTACTTCCTGTGGTTTCATCCCTCGAAACTCATCGATTACTTTCACCAGGATATATGCCAATACGATTTTTTCACTCAATAAACGTTTGCATATTCATCATATCTTGCTTCATTTCCGGTTACCCTGATCACGTTTTTTAATTCTGTATCCAATCACATTCCTCCATTCTCTTTTGCATACATAACATGACAAAAAGGAACGGATATGCCTATACATTTTCCTTTTCTGCCTGCTCTTGATTTGTCTTTCTTCATTTGGAAAATGCCCGAAAAATATGAGCGTCCGAAATTCAGAAACCATTTGGTTAATATAAAGAAATTTGTGCAATTACAAGAACTGTAATTGCGTGGTTTTAAGATATCATACTTCTTTCTATTTTTCAACTACTTTATTTGTTTGAAAAAACTCCCGCATTGAAACATTCAACACGGGAGTTTCCCTCTCACGAAAGTTGGGTATGAGAGCTTTTGTTTTATGTGTGTATTAGATGATTTTTAGATAATTTCCATTGCTGCGGTCCAGCCTTCTCTTACCGCATCACCGATCTGGCGGGCGCGGACACAGTCACCGATCTTCCATACCGGAATACCAGCTTCTTTGATGGCTGTCTCAAGTGCTTCTGTCGCATGTGCGCGGCGTCCCATTGCGTTGACAACGGAATCTGCTTTGATGGTGATCTCTTTGCCATCCTGCTCAGCTACGACAAAATCTTTGCCGACTTTGATAACTTTTGCATTTACTTCGTATTTGCCACCGTTTTTGTCGATGAAATCATGGACAGCGGTTCTGTACAGACCGGTTGTTTCCGGCATCAGAGCACCTTTCATCTCTACGATGGTTGTCTCTACACCATGATCGATGTAATCTGCTGCTGCCTCACATCCTACCAGACCGCCACCGAGTACGATGGTGCTCTTTCCAAGACCTGCAAAATCATTGTAGTATACGTCCATTGCTGTTACCGCATTTTCAATTCCTTCGATTGGGAGGATCAGATCATCGGATCCAACGGCCAGTACCACTGCTTCCGGAGCAATCTCTTTGATGAGTTCCGGTGTTACTTCACAGTTTAATCTCACTTCGATCGGACGTTTTTCCACGTCACGGATCAGCAGATCTTTGTAGTTTCTGATATCTACTTTATGGTCTGTGTGATCGGTAAAGTTGATCAGACCGCCTAATACGTCAGATCTCTCGCACAGGATTACCTGGTGTCCTCTGTCTGCTGCTGTGATCGCTGTCTGCAGACCACCACAGCCGCCGCCTACTACCAGCACTTTACGGCTTGCCTCCGGTTTTGGCATACGATCCGGAAGAACTTTATGGTGGGAAGCCGGCCATACGTCGTATGGGTTGATGGTACAGGAATCAAGAGGTGGGAATTTTACCGTCCAGATCTCTGTCTCATGCTCGCCGGACGGACCCGGATAACATCTTCCGCAGCGCAGGCAGCGACGGATTTCATCTGCATGACCCTTTTTTGCTTTGTTCGGGAAGGCCGGATCTGCAAAGAACTGACGTCCCATGGATACCATATCGACTTTTCCTGCTGCGATTGCTTCTTCTGCCTGCTCTGGAGAGTTGATACCACCGACTACTGCAACCGGGATGGATACGTTCTGCTTAATCACTGCTGCCGGCTCGATATTCGGACCGTGTGGTGCATAAGCAGTTGTGAACTCCCAGCTTCTGGAAGAACTCAGGTAATGGCCACAGGATACATGGATCAGATCAATGTATGGCTCACAAAGTTTGCAGTATTTTACAGCGTCTTCCAGCTCTAAGCCGCCCGGCAGATGTTCGGAACTGCTGACACGGATCTCGATCACGAAGTCCGGTCCCATCGCTTCACGAACGGTTTTTAACAGCTCCACAGTAAATCTTGCTCTGTTCTCAAAAGATCCGCCGTACTCATCGGTACGTTTGTTGTACTGCGGAGAAAGGAACTGTGCCGGAAGCCAGCCATGTCCGCAGTGGATCATGATACCTTCCCAGCCTGCTGCCTGGAACCATTTACATGCAGTGACATAATCCTGATAACAGCTTAAGATCTCTTCTTTTGTAAATGCATCCACATGTGTGCCATCCGGAAGATCTTTCTCAGACGGTCCTTTCGGGTTGATGCCATCACCGATATTTGTCTTGATCTCACCACAGGAAAGCAGCTCACCCATCGGAAATGCACCGTAGCTTTTGATCATCTCTGCAGTTTCCTTAATGATGTTAAACTGCTTATCAGATCTGGATGTAAAATCAAGGTACGGCTCGAACGGGAAACGTTTGTCATACTCATGATTCGGGCTTAACTCTCCCAGACAGACAATACCTGCACCGCCTTTTGCCTTTGCCTCCAGCATACGGAACGCACGCTCTGGAACCGGTGTGGTGTAACCAAATGGATCCGGATCCATCTCAATATAATGATCGAATGCAAATAAAGCCGGAGCTGCCTCAATACGGTTTTTGATTGTCTTTGAACCAATTTTTAACGGCTCAAACAAATGTGGAAAATACTGATTTTTTTCTGCCATAATCTCTTACCTTATCCTTTCTGAAAATACCTGATATAACTACCTAACAAAAATATCAAACAATGGTTTCCATCCGTATTCGCTGTCAAAAATTCCCCTCTCTTTGCGAAACTTTTTCTGTGAATACAAACGGTTTTCTGTTACCTAGACTGTATCAGAATTCCCCCCTGTTCTTCAAACACCAGCTTATTTTTCACTGTTCTATTTTGCGACATTTTACTTGTTTTTGTTGCATTGCATCTGTATAAGTACAGGAAATTATGCTATGATTCTGTTATATTCAGACTTATAAAAAGGGGGTAACAAAGCTATGGATCATCGCGCAGAAAGAATGAAATCACTGATTATCCAGACTTTTTTTGACTGTCTGGAAAAAGAAGATTTTTCACAGGTAACCGTAGGGCAGATTGCAGAACAGGCTCTAATCAACCGCTCTACGTTCTATCGCTATTTTCCTGATAAATATGCACTGAGGGATGAGATTGTCGACGAGATTGTCCGGGATTTTGCAGAACACATGGAAGTAGATTTTCTTCATATGGATATCCAGGATGAAGTGCACACCCGCTCCCTGCAGGACGGACTGAGCCGTCTGTGCACGCAGAAACACAGACTGGAGATCCTCTGGAACCAGAACCTGCTTGGTCGAAACGTCTTCGATGAGATGATGAATGCCGGAGCCCGCAAAGTGGAGGCTGAGATTCTGAATCATCCGACGATCTCACCGGAGAAGAAACAGCTTGCCGACTGGTATGCGAAATTGCTGGTGAACAACTTTCTCGTCACCGTCCGCTGGTGGTTTTCCCACAGTGATACTGTTTCTGCCAGCCAGATCACAACCATGATGGAACGCCATATGCTCTACGGAACGATTCCGACATTAAAAGAAAGCCGCTGAACGGCTTTCTTTTATCTTTTATCTTTTATCTTTT
>JALESO010000022.1 GCA_022781925.1 Lachnospiraceae bacterium | reverse complement strand
AGACATCGGCGGGAGAGGAGGATGCAGAATGAACGGTTATGAAAGTTATCATCCGGCAGTCCAGTTTCTGTACTATGCGCTGGCTGTCGGATTTTCCATGGTCAGTATGCATCCTGTGGTGATTGCAGCATCCATTATCGGCGGACTGTTGCTGTTCTGTATCCGGAACACACCACGCAAAATTGTGGAAGAAGTGATCTTTTTCTTTTTCCTGTTTCTGCTGCTTTCCGTGATGAACCCGATGTTTATCCACAGCGGAGAGACCATTCTGTTTTTTATGAATGACAACCCGGTGACGCTGGAAGCACTGATTTATGGAACAGTTTCCGCCGGTATGCTGGTGGGGGTTCTTCTCTGGTGCAAATGCTATACCACGATCCTGACCACGGACAAGTTCCTGTATCTTTTTGGAAAGATCATTCCGAAGCTGGGACTGATCCTGTCCATGGTCTTCCGGTTTATCCCGCTGTTTAAACTGCAGATCCACAAGATCAACCAGGCGCAGAAGACCATGGGACTCTATGCCACGGACAGTATTCCGGACAAGATCGGCGGTGGTATGCGTGTCTTTGACAGTCTGCTTGCCTGGTCCATGGAAAATTCCATCGATACGGCAGATTCCATGAAGGCGAGGGGCTACGGCCTGCCGGGCAGAACCAGCTTTACACTGTTTAAGTTTCAGACCAGAGATGCCATTGTAATGGGAATCATGGGTGTGCTGGCAGTGATCACACTGTTCTGTTTTTTCAAAGGATCTTTTGAAATGTATTATTATCCGTATGTAGCTGATATCAGGACAGACCATCTGGCTGTTGTCGGATATGTGAGTGTATTAATATTTATGTGTATTCCGGGTATTCTGGAATTGAAGGAGAAAGTGTTATGGAGTTACTTAAAGTCGAGAATTTGACTTTTACATATCCGAAGCAGCATCCGGATGCGGCAGAGCCGGAACCGACGCTTCAGAATGTGTCTTTTCAGGTGCAGGAAGGAGAATTTGTCGTTGTCTGCGGAGAGTCCGGATGTGGGAAAACCACATTGCTGAAGCTGCTGAAAAGGGAGCTTGCCCCGGCGGGACAGCGTTCCGGAAACATTTGGTTTCACGGGGTGGAACAGGCAGATCTGACGGAGCGGGAAGCTGCCTGTGAGATCGGATTTGTATTACAGAATCCGGAGAATCAGACCGTGACGGACAAAGTCTGGCATGAGCTGGCATTCGGATTGGAAAATATGGGCGTACCGACCCAGATCATCCGCCGCCGTGTGGCGGAGATGGCATGTTTTTTCGGAATCGATGACTGGTTCCGGAAAAAGACCACGGAGCTCTCCGGTGGTCAGAAACAGCTGTTGAACCTGGCAGCTGTCATGGTCATGCAGCCAAAACTGCTGATCCTGGATGAGCCGACGAGTCAGCTGGACCCGATTGCGGCATCTGATTTTATCAATACCCTGCGCAAGATCAACAAGGAACTTGGTCTGACCATCATTATGACAGAGCACCGTCTGGAAGATGTCTTTCCAGTGGCGGATCAGGCGCTGATCATGGATCAGGGCAGCGTCCTTCTGATGGAGCCGCCGCGGCAGGCGGGCAGAGATCTGAAAAAACTGAACTCAGATCACAAGATGCTGGTAGGTATGCCGAGTGCATTACGGATCTATCATGGGCTGGATGTGGAAGAGGAAGACTGTCCGCTGACGGTCCGTGACGGACGGATGTTTCTGGAGAAACATTACCGCAACGATATCCGGCATTTGGAACGAAAGGATGAGACAGTTTCCGAGAATGCGCCTTTTGTCATGCGTATGAAGGATATCTGCTTCCGGTATGA
Organism: Lachnospiraceae bacterium; assembly: GCA_022781925.1. GTDB lineage: Bacteria > Bacillota > Clostridia > Lachnospirales > Lachnospiraceae > Eubacterium_I. The sequence continues at coordinate 5,927 of JALESO010000022.1, read as the reverse complement.
GAAGGATCTGCCGGATGTACTGGAGGGCGTGGAACTGTATGTCCGTCAGGGGGAGATTGTCAGTCTTCTGGGCGGAAACGGCGCAGGCAAGACGACGTTATTGAAGGTCATCTCAGGAACATGCAAACCGTACCGCGGCAAGATCGAGGTATTTGGCAAGCGTCTGCAGAAATATTCCGGAAAAGAGCTGTATGTGAATAAACTGGCATTTCTGCCGCAGAATCCCCAGACCGTATTTTTGAAAATGACAGTGCGGGAAGATTATGCGGAAGTGCGCAGGACCATGGGATACAGCAAGGAAGAGATGGCGCAGAAGACAGAGGAGATTGCAGAAAAGCTGCACATCCAGCATCTGCTGGACCGTCATCCCTACGACCTCAGTGGTGGCGAGCAGCAGAAAGCAGCCATCGGAAAGATCCTGCTTCTACAGCCAAAATTGCTGCTTCTGGATGAGCCGACCAAGGGTATTGATGCCTGGTCCAAACGGCAGCTTGGCATTCTGCTGAAACAGTTAAAACAGCAGGGCATTACCATCATCATGGTAACCCACGATGTGGAGTTTGCCGCAGAAGTGTCTGACCGCTGCGGACTGTTTTTTGACCATGAGATCACATCCCTGGATGTTCCGGAGGAATTTTTCTGCAACAACAATTATTATACGACAGCAGCTAACCGTATTTCCCGCCAGGCGTTTGACAACACCATCACCTGTGAGGAAGTCATCGCCCTGTGCAGACAGAACGGAAAAAAGGCGGAAACTGCTTCTGTCTGTGCAGCCACAGAAGCCGGAGGTGACGCATGACCAGTGAAAAACGACGAATTATGAACGATGTGATCATGATCGGCGGCATCGTGGCAGTGATCGTCCTCGGTGTGCGGCTGTTTTCCGACCGCAGATATACGCTGGTGTCCATGATGATCGCATTTCTGGCCTGCTTCTTTTTCTATCTGACTTATGAGCGGAAAGAGGGCAGCATCCGCCGGATGGTCATGATCGCGGTTATGACTACCATTACCGTCATCAGCAGACTGATCTTTGGTGCGGTACCGGGCTTCAAACCCATGTCATCCATCATTATCCTGACCGGTATCTTCATGGGACCGGAGTGCGGATTTCTGGTAGGTTCCCTGTCAGCTCTGACCTCGAATATTTTCTTCGGTCAGGGACCATGGACCCCGTTCCAGATGCTGACCTGGGGCATCATCGGATTCCTTTCCGGGCTTCCGGGACTGCGCAAGGTACTGCGTAATCGTATTCCATTGCTGCTCTGGGGCATGCTGATGGGTATGCTGTATTCCGGTATCATGGATATCTGGACGGTGCTGGATCTGACGGGCATGTGGTCTTGGAAACGGTATCTCATGGCGCTCAGCACGGCAGTACCGTATATCATCGCGTACATGTCCTCCAATGTGGTATTCCTGATGATCGGATTGAAACCGCTGGGAGAAAAGCTGGACCGTGTGCAGACAAAACACGGGATTTTTTAAGATGGCAGCCGGATTCTGTCTTTGGATGGAATGCGGTTGCTTTTTTTATATCAGTTATGTTATACTAAGTCCGATTGTATAAATGTTTCCTGTTTTCAGGCAGGATTCCATAGAAATTCAGAGATATATTTAGTTAGGAGTTGAGAAGATGTTTAAAGTGAATGACAACTATCAGAAACTTCCGGGCAGCTATCTGTTCAGCACCATCGCAAAAAAAGTAAGTGCATACCAGGCTGCAAATCCGGAGAAAACATTGATCCGTCTTGGAATCGGTGATGTAACCCAGCCACTGGCACCTGCAATTATCGAAGCGATGCACGGTGCAGTGACAGAGATGGGAAATGCAGAGACATTCCACGGTTATGCACCAGATCTCGGATATGAGTTCCTGCGCAATGCCATTGCGGACAATGATTATAAAGCAAGAGGCTGTGATATCAGCGCAGATGAGATCTTTGTATCTGACGGAGCAAAGAGTGATTCCGGAAATATCCAGGAGATCTTTTCCGTAGACAACCGCATCGCAGTATGTGACCCGGTTTACCCGGTTTATGTGGATTCCAATGTTATGGCTGGCAGAACCGGTACTTATGATCCGAAGACCGAGATGTGGAGCAATGTCATCTACATGCCATGCACAAAAGAAAACAATTTCGTACCGGAGTTCCCGAAGGAAAATCCGGACATCATTTATCTGTGTCTGCCGAATAACCCGACAGGTACCACCATCACAAAAGACCAGCTGCAGGAGTGGGTTGATTATGCCAACCGGATCGGTGCGGTGATCATTTATGACGGTGCATATGAAGCATATATTTCCGAGGACAATGTAGCTCACACCATCTATGAGTGCGAAGGCGCAAGAACCTGTGCCATCGAGCTGAAGAGCTTCTCCAAGAATGCCGGATTTACCGGTGTACGTCTTGGATATGCCGTTGTTCCAAAAGATCTGAAATGCGGAGAGGTCTCCTTACATCAGATGTGGGCGAGACGTCACGGAACCAAATTCAACGGAGCTCCGTACATCGTACAGCGTGCCGGTGAGGCCGTTTACAGCGAGGCAGGCAAAGCACAGTTAAAAGAGCAGGTTGCTTATTACATGAAAAATGCAGCAGCCATCAAAGGCGGACTGCAGAATGCAGGATTCGAGGTATTCGGCGGTGTGAACGCACCGTATATCTGGTTAAAGACACCGGATCAGATGACATCCTGGGAGTTCTTTGATTACCTGCTTGAGAAAGCAAATGTCGTAGGTACACCGGGATCCGGATTCGGACCGAGCGGTGAGGGATACTTCAGACTGACAGCATTTGGAACTTATGAGAATACACTTGCTGCACTGGAGCGCATCAAAGCGTTATAGGAAATCATATGCTTGAAAATAAATTGGGACTGACCAGTTCTGTTGACCTTGCACGTGAAGAAGAACGTATCAGCAAGAAAAAGGCGGTAGAACTGTTTGAAAAAGGAATCCTTGATAAACTGACACCGGGAAAATTTTCAACGTTACAGGAAATTCACAGATATCTCTTTGAGGATATCTATGAGTTTGCGGGAAAAATCCGTACCGTGAATCTTGCAAAGGGCAATTTCCGTTTTGCACCGCTGATGTATCTGCAGGCGGCGCTGGAAAATATTGATAAAATGCCACAGTCTGATTTTGACGAGATTGTGGAAAAATATGTGGAAATGAACATTGCGCATCCGTTCCGGGAGGGCAATGGCAGAAGTACACGGATCTGGCTGGATCATATATTGAAGGCGGAGCTTCAAAAAGTTGTCGACTGGAGTAAAGTAGACAAAGAAGATTACCTGCTTGCCATGGAGAGAAGCCCGATCCGCGATATCGAGATCAAGCATGTTCTGAGGAAAGCTCTGACAGATGAGATTAACAGCCGTGAAGTCTACATGAAAGGGATCGACCACAGTTATTATTACGAAGGATATACCATATTCAAAACGGAAGATTTATAAGATAATAAAATAACATAATTCAGATAACGTAAAATAAAAAAGAGCAAAAAAACATCCGGCAAGCCGTCTTAGGCTGCCGGATGTTTTTTGCTCTTTTTTGTTCACTACTTAACGTTTTTTCAAAATTTACTTCTTGAAAGAAGCACGTTTTCTTAAAGTCGGATCAAGGATCTTCTTACGGATTCTCAGGCTCTCCGGTGTTACCTCCAGAAGCTCATCGGTATCGATGAAATCAAGTGCCTGCTCCAGACTCAGAACTCTCGGTGGTGTCAGTGTCAGTGCCTCGTCAGCGGAAGAGGAACGTGTATTGGTCAGATGTTTCTTCTTGCATACATTTAACTCAATATCTTCTGCTCGGGAGCACTGTCCGATAACCATTCCAGAATATACTTTCTCGCCAGGTCCGATAAACAGGGATCCACGCTCCTGTGCGGAGAACAGACCGTATGCTACGGACTCACCGGACTCGAATGCAATCAGGGAACCGAGTTTACGATACTGGATATCTCCACGGTACGGCTCGTATCCGCAGAAGATGGTATTGATGATACCGTTACCCTTTGTATCTGTCATGAAGTCTCCCCGGTAACCGATGAGACCACGGGACGGGATCTTGAACTCAAGACGGGTATAACCGCCGCTGATGCTTCCCATGTTCTGCAGCTCACCTTTACGCTGGCTCAGTTTCTCGATAACCACACCGGTGAACTCATCCGGTACATCCACATAAGCCATTTCCATCGGCTCTGTCTTTTTGCCGTTCTCGTCTGTATGGTACAGAACCTCTGCTTTACTTACAGCAAACTCGTAACCTTCACGACGCATGTTCTCGATCAGGACGGACAGATGCAGTTCACCACGACCGGATACTTTGAAGCTGTCGGCACTTTCGGTTTCCTCTACACGGAGGGAAACGTCGGTGTTCAGCTCTTTGAAGAGACGGTCACGGATATGACGGGAAGTAACGTATTTACCTTCCTGACCTGCCAGCGGGCTGTCATTTACGATGAAGTTCATGGAGATGGTCGGCTCGGAGATCTTCTGGAACGGGATCGCTACCGGATTTTCCGGATCACAGATCGTATCACCGATGTGGATATCAGCGATACCGGAGATCGCTACGATGGAACCGATCTTTGCTTCTTTTACTTCTACTTTATTTAATCCGTCAAACTCATACAGTTTGCTGATGCGGACTTTTTTCTGTTTCTCAGGATCGTGTGCGTTCAGCATGATGGCATCCTGGTTGACACGCAGGCATCCGTTGTCGACTTTGCCGACACCGATACGTCCAACGTACTCATTGTAGTCGATGGTACTGATCAGAACCTGTGTGTTTGCATCCGGGTCACCTTCCGGAGCCGGAATGTAGTTTAAGATGGTCTCGAACAGCGGCATCATGTCTTTCGGCTCGTCATCAAGGCTTAATGTAGCGTAACCGTTCTTTGCGGATGCGTAAACAAACGGGCAGTCAAGCTGCTCATCGGAAGCATCCAGATCCATGAACAGTTCCAGAACTTCGTCGATGACTTCGTCAGGTCTTGCTTCCGGACGGTCGATCTTGTTGATGCAGACGATAACCGGCAGATTCAGCTCCAGTGCTTTCATCAGAACGAATTTTGTCTGCGGCATAGCGCCCTCGAATGCGTCAACCACAAGGATAACGCCGTTTACCATTTTCAGGACACGCTCAACCTCGCCACCGAAATCGGCATGGCCTGGTGTGTCGATGATGTTGATTTTTGTATCTTTGTAAAATACTGCAGTATTTTTTGACAGAATCGTGATTCCTCTTTCACGCTCGATGTCATTGGAATCCATGACACGTTCCTGCACTTCCTGATTCTGACGGAAGACGCCGGACTGTTTCAGCAGCTCATCTACCAGTGTTGTTTTACCGTGGTCTACGTGAGCGATGATAGCAATATTACGAATGTCCTCTCTCTTTGTTTTCATTACATGTATCCTTCCTTCTGAAGATTATTTCAGATCAGTTGTTTTATTCTTTCCTATCATATTAATAGAAAAAATATAGTTTTCATTAGTGCAACCAATTTATTTTATCACAAAATCGGAATTTGACAAGGGGTAGAATGAAAAAGGTTATCGACAAAAACAACTATAATATTCATTTGATAAATGATACATTATGGGAGCCGGCTGACAAAAGCTGCTGCAAAAGACCGCAAATGTCAGATCAGACAGGTTTTTGCAGGAAGTTCAGGTTCTAAAAAAAGAAAAAGAGAATAGATTGAAAACACAAGGAAGTACATGTAGGAAGATACATGTGAAGAAGGGAGCACAATTATGACAGATAAATTGTTTGAAAACAACCAGGTGACAATGATGGGTGAGATTGTTTCAGCGTTTCAATTCAGTCATGAAGTATTTGGAGAGGGTTTTTACATGGTGGAGCTGGCGGTGAGCCGCCTGAGCAACTATTCCGATTATATCCCGCTGAT
>JALESO010000084.1 GCA_022781925.1 Lachnospiraceae bacterium | reverse complement strand
AAGTAAAAGAATGCCTTAAAACTTATTGTACCAAGTTTTAAGGCATTTTGGTAGTGCTGAACGTGATTTTTACCAGTCTTTTTCACATTCTTTTCCTTTTTTATAAGGAAATGCACCGATTTTTACTCTATTCTTCCGGTGTACCCATGGCAATTTTCTCCGGTGTGATCGGAAGTTCGCGCACCCAGATACCGGTTGCATTTGCAACTGCATGTGCAAGTGCCGGAGACGGTGTGTTAATAACGATCTCTCCGATGGATTTTGCGCCAAAGGGACCGGACTGTTCATAACTGCTCTCAAACTCTACCCGAAGTTTGCACAGATCCACACGGGCAGGGATCTTATACTGCATCAGGGAATTGTTCATCATTCTTCCGTAATCGGTATACTGTACATTCTCATACAGTGCCATGCCGATGCCCTGTCCGAGACCGCCTTCTACCTGAACTCTTGCAAGGTTCGGGTTCAGTGGTGTTCCGCAGTCAACCACCGCCACATAATCGATCAGTTCCAGTTCACCGGTTTCTTTATCAATTTCCACTTCTGCCATGCCAACCATAAACGGTGGAGGAGAAACCGGAGAATAATGACTTTCCGTTACCTGAAGTGCATGATTATTTGCACACATAGAATGTACCCCAATTTCTGCTGTGGTCACGGACTTTTCAGTGGAAATGCAGCTTACATGATCTCCTTCAAAGCGAGTGTCTTCCACGTCGCACTCCAGCATCTGTGCAGCTGTCTGCTTCATCTCTTCGATCAGATGAAGTGCCGTTTTTTCCACGGCTTTACCGGTAATGTATGCGGTACTGGAAGCGTAGGAACCGGAATCGTAAGGAGAGGTATCTGTATCTGCACCGGATACTGCGATCTTGTCTGTATCACATTCCAGGCATTCCGCAGCTACCTGCGCCAGTGTCGTGTCGCAGCCGGTTCCCATATCAGCGGCACCGATGGAAAGCAGATACGTTCCGTCCTCGTTCAGCTTGATGGTCGCAGAACCCACATCCACGTTGGAAATACCGGATCCCTGCATGGACATGGCCATACCGACACTTCGCACTTTTCCGTTTCCCATATCCCGGCATGGGAACTTTTCTTCCCAGCCGATCATGTCAGCGGCGCGTTTCAGACAACGGTCTAATGCACAGCTGTTGTTTCGTTCTCCGTAATAAGCCGGCATGATATCGCCTTCCCGAACCATATTTATCTCTCGCAGCTTCAGCGGATCCATATGCAGTTTCTGCGCCAGTTCATTCACTGCTGATTCCAGTGCAAACTGACCCTGTGTTGCACCATAACCACGGTATGCACCTGCCGACATTACATTTGTATACACGACATCGTAATCAAAACGGAATGCTTCTGCTTTTGCATACAGCGGAATGGATTTATGTCCGCTTAATCCTACCGTTGTCGGGCCATGTTCGCCGTAAGCACCTGTGTTTGACAGCGTATACATGTCGATGGCACGGATGGTTCCGTCTTTCATGGCACCTACTTTTACATGCACTTCCATCTCATGACGGGGAGAGGACGCAATCTGTGACTCCACTCTTGTAAAAATAATTTTGGATGGTTTCTTCGTCATCCAGGTTACAAATGCCGGATAAACTTCAGAAACTGCCGTCTGCTTTGCGCCAAAACCACCGCCGACACGGGGCTTGGACACACGGATCTGAGATTTCGGAATACCCAGGGCATTGGACACGATTCTTCGCACATGGAAAACGATCTGCGTGGAACTGAAAATATTCAGTCTGCCGTAAGCATCGATGGAACAGTACGTGCGGAATGTCTCCATCATCGCCTGCTGGTCTGCCACCGTGTGATAGGTGTGCTCCACGATGGTATCACACTCCGCCATCACACCGTCCACATCTCCTTCTTCGGATCTGGCTGTGGCACAGAGGTTTCGCTTGTTGTCCGCGCCAACCGGGCAGAGGGATCTCCAGTTATCTTCCGGATGAATCAAGATCTCATTGTCTTTTGCCACATGAAAATCAAGAATCGCCGGAAGCACTTCATATTTTACTTTGATCAGACGCATGGCTTTTTCCACGCAGGCTTCATCTTCTCCGGCAATAATCGCCACCGGATCACCTACAAAGCGCACATGCTGATCCAGGATCAGACGGTCGTAAGGGGTTGCCTCCGGATAGGTCTGTCCTGCCGTGGTAAAGCGCTGCTGCGGTACATCTTCCCAGGTATAAATCGCCTCAATCCCCGGTACTTTTTCCGCTGCTGTCTTATTGATTTCTTTTATGATTGCATTGGCATGAGGACTGCGCAGTAATTTGACGATCAGACAGTCCTTCGGAACCAGATCGTCCATAAAAACCGGTTTTCCTGTCACCAGTGCCATGGCATCTTTTTTTCGAATTGGCTGATTTACTGATTTCATCTGCTGCCTCCATTCTTTTTGTATTCCAGAAACGCTTTGATTCCACGCATCTGTCCCTCATATCCGGAACATCTGCAGAGGTTTCCCGCTAAGTATTCTTTGATTTCTTCATCGGAAGGATCCGGATTTTCCCGGAATAGGGCAATGGCATTCATGATCATGCCCGGATTGCAGAACCCACACTGCTCTGCACCCTGATCTGCGATAAAGGCACCAAACTCCTCCGCTTCTCTCTGAAGTCCTTCCAGGGTATCTACTTTGCATCCATTCACCCGTGCCACCAGCATGGAACAGGAAAGCACCGGCTTCTCATTCACAAATACGGTACACAGACCACAGTTGGATGTCTCACAGCCACGTTTTACACTGTAACAGCCATGGTCACGCACAAAATCGATGAGTAACGTATCCGGTTTTACAAGTGCTTCTACTTTTTTTCCATTTAATGTAATTGTCACAACCATGTTACTGCACCTCCTCTGTCACGGTCAGCAGTGCCCGACGCATCAACACCTTTGCAAGATGGGTCCGATATGCGGCACTGGCACGCATATTGTCCTGTGTCGGAATCTGAGCCGCAAGTTCTTCTGCGATCTTGGCTGCCGCATCTGCACCGTTCTGCACAAGATCTGCATCCTGTGTCTCTGATAACGTCAGCAGCAGGGCTTTCTGCGGTCTCGCACCCACGGCTACTCTGGTTCCTTTTTCGTCCCGACAGACTGCACAAGTCAATACCGGAAAATCCGTTTTCGTATTTCGCTGAGACAGATAGACACATTTACCCGATGTCTTTTTTACAATGAGACGAATCAGCACATCGTTGTCTCTTGGAAGATTGACAAAATCTGCCAGCGCAACGATGCCGCCGTGATACAGCTCCACATAGGCATCCATCGCCAGAAAACAGGTCAGCACATCCGAAAATCCAAATCTTCCGAAAATGCTTCCTCCCACAGTGGCCAGATTCCGAAACTGTACGCCTACGATATGGCGGACACTCTCACGCACTGCGCCGTCGCTCCACCGGTTTAAGCCTTCGTGTAACTCCAACTGACGCAGGGATGTCATACATCCGATGGAAAACTGCGTCTCATCTTCCTCAATGGTATCAAGGCCAAGACCGGACAGATCTATCGCAGTCTGTATCCTGTGATCTCCCATTTTCATCCAGAGCATTCCACCAATGATCTGATTGGTGCGCTTCTGATTCAGTTCAAATGCCTGCTCCAGACTTTCTGCCTTCACATACTCTTTGATTTCCAGCATTCATGTTCTCCTTTTTTTACAATGATTTCAAAGTTTTCTCTCATATAAAGCTTTTCATCCCTTATTTTACCTAAAATAGTATCTTCGCTTTTACACAGGGATTTCTTTATTATAGTATTTATTTTTATCACATCTTAACGATTTCATCAGTTCATCAGATGCGTTTTTTACAAATATCATTCAGACAGCACTTATCACAGTATGGCTGTGTCCGTGCGGTGCAGACTTCTCTTCCGTGCCATACCAGACGGTGGCAGAAATCACTGCCTTCCTCCGGTGGAATGATCTTCCACAATTCCATCTCCACTTTCTTTGGCTCTTTGATGCCATCCACCAGTCCCATGCGGTTCACCAGACGGATGCAGTGCGTATCTGTCACAATGGCCGGTTCACCAAACACATCACCCATGATCAGATTTGCACTTTTTCTGCCGACACCCGGAAGCTTCAGCAATGCATTAAAATCCTTTGGCACTTTTCCCCCGAACTCATCCCGGAGCATTTTCATGCAGGCACTGATATCTCGCGCCTTGCTTTTTCCAAGTCCGCAGGGACGGACGATTTCCTCGATATCTGCCACGTCGGCATCCGCCAGTGCTTCCACACTTGGATATTTTTCAAACAGCTTTGGAACAATCTGATTCACTCTGGCATCCGTACACTGCGCTGCCAGCCGGACACTGACCAGCAGTTTCCATGCCTGATCGTAATCCAGGGTACAGTCCGCATCCGGATATTCTTTTTTCAGACGGTCTATGATTTCAAGTGCCCGTTGCTTTTTCGTCATAATTTTCCTCGCAATCTTTCCTTTTTATCCGCCAAATACCAGTAATATAATAAATACGGCTTCTCCGTTCTCCGAACTCTCGAATCCGCAACCCACATTCGCATTCCAGGATATCTCCTTACATGCTCATGTGTGTTTATCCGTCAAATAGCTGCATGATACCGCCTGCAAGCAGTCGTATCATGCAGCTATTGACAGATTTATTATAACATATATTTTCTCAATGCCGTTGTAATCTCTTCGATTCTCTGTTCTGCGATCTCGCGCACAGTCATTCCTTTTAAGCTCTCGATGTAGCCAAGTTCCTGACGGTACAGCCAGTTTTTCTGTGCATCGTTCAACTTCTGGTAATGGTTTGCCTCCACCCAGTCATCGTATGACAAAGGAGCCGGATAACCAAGTTTCTCATCCAGCAGTTCCTTCAGGTCGATCTGATCCGCACGCTCCAGCATGCCGTTCCAGAACTCCAGAACTTCCTCTACATGCTCATGGATCTCGTAACGGCGTGCACCACCATCATAGATAATACATTTTTCAAATAACGGATTGCACATAGACAGGGTTTGGCGTCTGAATTCCGGTGCAATGATGCCGCCCTTCCAGTAGAAATCCACATCCGGGAGGTTGATACCGGATACACCTTTATCCTGATAAGTGGCAAAAATACCTTCGTAAAATACCGTGATAAAACCTTCAAAATCCGGCCAGTATTCACGGATTTCCTCGGTCAGACGTTCCAGGATCTCAATTCCTTTTGTGCCACCGATGGTAAACACGATAATATTGCGGAGTTTTGCTCCATGCTCACGGTAAAAATCTGTCACATAACGCAGACAGTGGATCAGGGTCTCACCGGTGGCAATGATATCACCGATCAGCAGCGTACTTCCCGGAACCATGGTCAGCTTGCTATATTTGATCTCAAGTCCTGCGATCTCATCTTCATGGAACACGCGCTCACTGGACAGAAAACTGATGTCATGCACCCGGATATGCTCACGATAGCAGCTCTCCTCCAGAGGATAATTCAACGCTCCGCGCAAAATAGACAGAATGTTGGCAGTTGTCACCTTCTTCTGCTCTTTAAAGTAATACAGCATCTGGGAAGTGGACGGAATCAGACAATAGTATGTCTCATATCCGACGATCTCCGGATTATTTAATAATTTCCGTGTTTCCGCTTCCGATACAATATAATATTCATTTTTAAAATCTCCGCCCTCCAGTTGATAGCAGGATACCCCCTGATCTACAAATGTTGGGACGATCTGTACATTCTTCCAGTTCATCCTTTGTCTCTCCTATTTTTCACATATAAAGTTATTATACAATGGTTCGACAAATCCTGCCATGAAATTTTTTATAGAATCTCGGCTTTATTCATATACAAAATGCACAACGTGACTGCCGGCTGGTTCTTTTTTCCAAGCTGCGTGTCCTCGCTGTGCATTTATTTGTTGATACTTATTTTTTTCCGAAGTGGAAGAATCCCTTCTTCTCTTTTTTCTCATAAGGCTCGGATTCGTAAGATAATACTTTATATCCGATATCTTTTACCTGTTTTTTCACCCATGGAATATCAAGTTCCGCATCACTGATGATAACGGTCTCTCCATCTTTTGCTGATGAAGACACTTTATTTACTTTAAAATTGTTGCGGATGACTTCATTCATATGAGCTTCACACATGCTGCATGACATACCATCAATTTTTAATACAGTTTTTACCATACTGATTCCTTCTTTCTCAAAAATGATCCTGTTTCAATTTGTCCTTCAGATTTATTATGATAGTTCAGGTCGGATATATGTAATCTCTAGTGCATGATTCCAGATATCATACGTTGACCTTTTCGACCCGGTTATCATAATCATATATTCTGAAATCAGCATTATTGTATACCCCTATGGGGTACTGTGTCAATCGTTTCAGTTAGCATATACTACTATATTATTGATGTATTTTTCTCATTTCATTTTTTCCTAATAAAATGAGTCTAAAATGATTCCACAATATTTTATGCAGTTTCCACGTCAACAGGCTCATACCAATTCCGTGTTCAATGTATTCTATAACTTCGTCGTCCACTGGCTCATATTCCAGATCTCATCCACCACATCCTGATAAAACTCCGGCTCGTGGCAGATCAGCAGGATGCTTCCCCGATATTCCTGCAATGCAGTCTTAAGCGCATCCTTGGCATCCACATCCAGATGGTTCGTGGGCTCATCCAGCAACAGGAAGTTCGTGTCACGGTTCAGCAGCTTGCACAGACGCACTTTTGCCTGCTCACCACCACTCAGTACCCGCACCTGGCTTTCGATATGTTTCGTTGTGAGACCGCATTTTGCCAGAGCGGAACGCACTTCATACTGAGAAAAGGACGGAAACTCTTCCCAGATTTCTTCGATGCAGCTATTCCGATTATCCGGGCTTACTTCCTGTTCAAAATAACCAAGCTGCAGTTTTTCGCCCAGCTCACATTCTCCGGAGATGGATGGAATCAGACCAAGAATACTCTTTAATAATGTGGTTTTTCCGATTCCGTTTGTACCAACCAGTGCGATCTTCTGACCACGCTCCATGGAAAAATTCAATGGCTTGGATAACGGTTCCTCGTAACCGATCACCAGGTCATGCGTCTCAAAGAGCATTTTACCCGGTGTCTGACCATACTGAAAATGAAATTCCGGCTTCGGACGGTCTGCTGCCAGTTCAATGACATCCATCTTGTCCAGCTTTTTCTGACGGGACATCGCCATATTACGGGTGGAAACCCGGGCCTTATTTCTCGCCACAAAATCCTTTAACTCACTGATTTCCTGCTGCTGTCTGCGGTACGCCGCCTCAAGCTGTGCTTTTTTCATGGCATACACTTCCTGGAAATGCTCATAATCCCCCACATAACGGTTCAGTTCCTGATTTTCCATATGATAAATAATATTTACCACTTCATTCAGGAATGGGATATCATGAGAAATGAGAATAAACGCATTTTCATAATCCAGCAGATAACGCTTCAGCCATGCGATGTGTTCCTCATCCAGATAATTCGTGGGCTCGTCCAGCAGTAAAATATCCGGTTTTTCAAGAAGCAGTTTTGCCAGTAATACTTTCGTTCTCTGACCACCACTCAGATCCGTAACATCCCGGTCCAACCCCAGATCCAGCAGTCCTAATGCCCGCGCCACCTCATCTACTTTTGCATCGATCATATAAAAATCATGTTGCTCCAGAAGTTCCTGATAAGTGCCGGTCTCCTCCAGCAGGCACTCCATTTCCTCCGGTGTGGCATCTGCCATCTGCTCAAACATCTGGTTCATCTCAGTTTCCATATCAAAGAGCCAGGAAAATGCGGAACGCAGCACATCACCGATGGTCATTCCCTGCTCCAGCACTGCATGCTGATCCAGATATCCCGCACGGACATTTTTTGCCCATTCTACTTTACCTTCATCCGGCATCAGCCGTCCGGTCACGATGCTCATGAATGTGGATTTTCCCTCGCCATTTGCTCCGATCAGACCGATATGCTCACCTTTCAGCAGACGGAACGATACATCTTCAAAAATTGCCCGGTCTCCAAAACCATGGGTCAGGTGTTCTACATTTAAAATACTCATTTATCTATAAACTCCTTTTTCCTTCTAACAACAGCTGTTATGACTCATTCACAAGCTTACCCGTCATATGCTCCGGACACAGTTCCAGGCAAAGCACATTCGGCAGGGAATAGGTCAGTTCGTGCTCTAAGTAGGCCGCATCATCCGTAAATTTTCGGCACAGATTTGTGCAGATATCCTTTACTTTATCCGCGTCTTCCAACACACGGATCTGACCAAAAATCACCACGCTGCGGATATTCAATGCCCACTCGCCGTCTTTGCGATATCCCTGATCATACACACAATAGGAAACCTTGCCACAGGCTTTGATGGCATCCAGTTTGTGTCCTTCTTTTGCACAGTGAAAATACAGCTTTCCATCCTCTTCACTGTACCAGTGATCCATCGGGATTCCATATGGATATCCATTGTCTCCGATTAAGGATAATACACCTCTCGGTTCACTTTTTAATACTTCTATACATTCTTCCTGGCTTAAAGCCTGTTTAAATCTTCGCATTTCTCGAAACATAGTTTTCCTCCGTTAATATCCTGCTTACAAAATAAATATTCTTTCTTCAATCGTTCAAAAATTTCATATGCTCCGCACGTAATTCCTTTATTGCATAATCTCATTTAAGAACAATCTTTTTTCAAGCATACTTTTTCCTGATATTTACAAAATTCAGCAACAATGTAATGATACAAAACATAATCACAACTACTGATAAGACATTAATTGTATCATAAATTGCTGACCAATTACCAGTGTAAGCAAGATTTTTTATGTCCAGGAACTGTATCCATACAGATAAAAATGCGAATCCAACGCTTACTAACATCGTTCTTCCAACATGACTCGTTTTCCAAAATATTTTATCTATGATTGGTATTCCCCATGCGATTAAACCTGTTATAATGCTTGCCACAGAATAAAAAATGATTTTTCCATCCCGCAACAACAGAATACATAAAAAAATGATGATGATTCCAAAAATGCCTAGAATACTTACCCAGATTCCTTTTTCTATTTTCGACGATTCTTTTGACATCTTAATTGTATCTGTCACCAATTCTTCTGCTTCCCGGACACTGATCTGATTTTCTTCATATACTTTTCCCTGCATCAGCGAAACCAGGCTTACATCCAGTGCTTTGGCAAGTGCCTCCAGATTATCAATATCCGGCAATCCAACGCCTCGCTCCCATCTGGATACTGCTTTATCTGTCACATGGATTTTCTCTGCCAGTTTTGCCTGTGTCATACCAAGTTCTTTTCTGCGTATTGCAATGTAGCTTCCCAGTATTTTTGCATCCATAGCGTTTTCACCTCTCTGTTACTTTTCATTTTCCAAAACTAATCCTTTTTACATCTATCTGTTTCGATTTTTGTTTTTTCTAAAGTAACATTTCTAGGTCAAAATAGCAATCGATGCTACATTTACCTTCCCAAAACATTGATATCCTTTATCGTTTTACCATTACAGCGTCGAAAAACGGGCAACACCTTTTTTTCGCAGCCACAAATAGACCCACACGGATAAAAACAGATTTGTCCCCACAAAACAGCTCATATACCCGCAAAATCCCAATATCCATCCGGGCAGGAGCATAAATCCAACGAACAACAGTACCATATATCCGAAACCGCCAAATAATGTGAGCACAACCGGTGCTCCCTGTTTGATCGGCATGATTTCGTTGGTCCACGTCAATGTCGGCATTTTGATTCCAAGCAGCAGACCAACCAGTGCCATGAGCAGCACATAGGAGCCTGCAAAAAGAAAAATCAGCAGCAGTTGTAGCAAATGAAGGGGATAAACTGCTGCCGTACACATGATACACAGAAGCAATGGCAAACCGGTTAAAAGAAGCTGCATCCTGATTTTTGCCTGAAAAATACTCCAAGGCTCCACCGGAAGAGACTGCAAAAGCCACAGGCTTTTTCCCTCCAGGGATACAGAAGGCGCTGTCATAAAATTCATAGACGCAAGACCGCAAAGCACCACGCACAGCAGCAACGGTACACTGTCTGCTGATTCAACAAACATGGCATCCAACACGGCAAACAGATCTCCGCCCTTCCACAGCACAGCAATCGCACAGAGTGACATCAGAAATGTGCCCAAACCACAGTTGAGCATGTAATTAGGACTTGCAGTGAAGCGTGAAAATTCCCTGCTCAGTAATGCTATATCAATGCTTCGCTGCCTGCTGTGCGTCTCCCGATATTCTCTGCGAGCCACTTTTCCCGTAGATGTCGCAATCTGCAAAAAACTATTGGAAAGCAGCACCCACATCATACCAAACAACACGACAAGCGCCGCAGAGACAATTATGGCTGCCCTGACATCTCCAAGGCCAACGCTGCCAAACAGGTACACGGGATAGGCAGTGCCTTTGATCTGTGCACCATAAATCGCAGCATTTGTCAGCAAATTCTGAATCAGACTCTGCGCCTTGAAATATATAAAATAGTATGCGCCAATAACCACCAACGAAATAATCACAGTAACCAGGCTCTTATGTTTTAACTTCTGACTGATTTTGGCAACCAGCCATCCAATCACACAGGATATAGTCAGTACAAATACAGAAATCAGCAGCGTCATCAGCAAACCGCCCAGAACCGCTGGCAACGTAACACCTGCTATGATCCAGTACACAATGATTGCCGGCAGAATGACAACGATGGCATACAGAAGCCCCATCAGGTAGACACCGGCCAGACGCGCGGCCACCAATACTGAAACAGGAATCGGCATAGACAGAAGCAAATCGTTGTCCTTCGGCAGATACAGGCCGGCATAAGTGTTGAACACGCTGCCGAAAGCCCCCAGCAGCACGGCAATCATTCCCATCAGCGCAAAATACAACCAATCCAAGCCTACGGCGACCAATGAAGCGCATAGTTTCGTAGATAGAAATGTAAAACCTCCACCCAAAAGTCCAAAAACCAGCAAAATGAACAGCACAAAATGCATGACGGTCGAAATTTTGGAACGAGCTTTATTCTTTTTGGCATCGTAAAAATAAACTTGAAAAATTTCGAGCAACTGTTTTTTTAGTAAAAGTTTTAACATGATTCTCCCTCCAACTCCAGAAATACATCCTCCAGAGAATCGTCGCCTTTGACTGCCTCCATAGTACCGGAGCGTATCAGCTTTCCACGCTTGATGATTGCCACCTTGTCGCAGAGTTTTTCCGCCACTTCTAACACATGGGTAGAAAAGAAAATTGCACCGTCCGCATCACAGACCTCACGCATCATCTCTTTCAGCAAATGGGATGCCTTTGGGTCGAGTCCCACAAAAGGTTCATCCATAAGGATCAGCCTCGGCTGATGCAGCCATGCAGAAATAATTGCCAGCTTCTGCTTCATGCCATGGGAGTAAGCGGCGATGGGCTGCGCCAGATCACCGGTCAGTTCAAAAAGATCGCCATATTTACGGATACACGTCTGCCGGTCTACGGCGCTGACACCGAAAATATCCGCAATGAAATTCAGATATTTGATTCCTGTCATGTAATCGTACAGATCGGGATTATCGGGGATGTAAGCAAAGCTGCGTTTGCATTCCAGCGGCTGTGTCCGGATGGATTTGCCGTCAATATAAATTTCTCCGGTATCAAACTGCAGAATACCTGCCACAGATTTCAGGGTTGTTGTCTTGCCTGCACCGTTATGACCGATAAAACCATAAATTTCACCAGGGGCAATGTGCAGATTCAAATCATCTACCGCTGTCTTATCCCCATAATATTTTGACAAATGTTCAATCTTCAGCATCGTTTTCTCCTTTACCATAACACTTTACTATTTTTCAGATGCATTTTCTATCACTCCGCCTATCTATTACATCCCGAGAAATAGCTACTGATAGGTCAAAGCGGCCCCCACTTCCAGAATCATCTCGCCTCCCGAAGCCGGTTCAGGTTTTCCAAAACAAACGGGCTGTTTACAGCAATGCTCCCTAACGTCAGGCATCCGTCCATCTGTTCACAGTCAGCACATGTATCAAATCCCCTTTCCCGAACACAGTTATGTATGGGACAGAGTTTTTCACAGAATGGCGTTTTTGCTCCCTCCATGCGACAACCGGTACAGTTAATCATGTCTGCAGTGATCGTTACCCCATTGAGCTTTGTCCACAACGCGGCAGTTTTCTCGCGCAGAGCGTTGTCGTTCGTAATCGTTGCAATTCTGGCATCGCAGGTTTCGCAATCCAGTCCGCAGCAGCCGATCAATTGGTTTGTGTTTTTCATAATTGCCTCCATCAACTTCCAAACATGTATTTCTATATGCTTCAATCTTTTCTGACAGCAAGGCAATAATTGACATGCTCAAAGGCTTTCATGTCTGCTCCGACCCTGTCGATAATGTCCCTTTGAATATCACTCGGTGTCAGTAACTCGTAGATTAAAAAACCGTGTTTCTCCAACAGTTTTTCAAGCTCTTCGTAGGAAAATGCCGCCTGCATCGGTTCACCACCTGCTGCTGCCATCATAATGGTATTCTGCACACGTTTCTCCGGTGCATCAAAAAAGTTCTCGTCCGGATAATCAAACACAAGGGTACTGCCATCCGCACAAAGTGTAGAAAGTGCCGAGAGCATCGTGTCGATTGCTTCCTCAGAAAGGTAATACGTCACACCGAGCCATGAAAAAAAGGACTTCACAGACGGATTGAAACTAGCCGCAATCAGGCATTCTGTTAAATTATCTTTGGTAAAATCTACCGGAACAAAAGTAAGATTGTCAGGAACTGTCCAACCGGCACGGGCAATCCGTCCCAGCTTATCCGCCTGCGTCAATGGGTGATCAACCTCGAATACCCTGTGTTTGGCTAAAAACTCCGTTTCCCGGAAAGCGAAGGTGTCCATACCTGCGCCAAGGATGACATATTGCTTTGTACCAGTCAAAGCGGCATCTTTCAGAGTATTCTCCGTATAGGCCGCACGGCAAAGCGGCGATGGTGCAATATGGACATTCACAAGTCTGCGAAGCAGCTCCTTCGGTTCCTGTTTCGTGGGGGCAATCTCCGCTTCAAAGAATTGCGCTCCGCTGAGGATATATCCTTGGATAGCTGCATATTCTTCTGCTGTCATCAGCTCTTTTGCAAGATAATCCGCAAAAACCGGATGTTCTTCATTCTCTGCATGAAACGCCCGTCCGAATGAACTCATCAAGGCGGTAATACTGGTTTTTCTATTCATCCTTCCTCCTACAAGTGATATATCTCCTCTGGAAATTGATGCCGATTATTTGCCTGAATTGTAAGTGTCGCATTTAATCCTGTCTTTTTACCTTCGGCATATAGCTGTTTTGCCATCGGAAGGCAATCTTCATCCTCAGATCCACAGTAAATCCGAAGCTCAATCTTCTTTTGCAAAATGGCACGGACAAGTGCTTCTGTATATTCCTGCAAGACCGGTATCCACGGGCTTTGCAAAATTAATAAATCGCAACGCGCTGATGTAAATGTAATTGCGCGCAGAAGCATATCGCATCCGGCAGAAAAACCACCACAGGCAATTTTGTGATAGCCCTGGTTTTGCATCTTTTCCATGGAGCGTGCCACTGGCAAATAGGATGTCATATCATAACTCCAACGATAAGTCCCATATCCATCTGGCTCAGCACTTTGGACAGTTTCCATCTGCCATTCTCTGTTTCTTCCAACAATGGGTTCCCAATCAGTTCGTGCAATCTGTCCATTCTGTGTGTTGCCATGAATGGCCAAAAACAGGTTATCCGCTGTTTTCTTTTTCCATGAGAACAATGCCTTTGACCGGGAAACGGCTTGTGCATAGCGCTCATCCGAAATGAATTTCAATGAAAGAAACTCCTTATTATTTTTCAATGCCGAAAGGTCTTCGTCCTCCAGCACTTCCGGTCGATACCACCATTTGTTATCGCGGATCGCCTTGCTCAGCCATTCCAAAGCCTCCTCTGGCTTATTGGCTCCACCTGCCAGGCAACTAAGGAAATATAATGTTTGTGGTCCGTAATTCTGCGGGTTTTCCTGATATGCATTCCGCAAAAACTGATATGCTTCCGGATACCCGTTCTCGGCAATAGATAATGTGGTTTCTAAAATATCGTTTTCTTTCTTCATATTTATCTGTTTTCCTCTTTCTGAATCTGATTTTCTCTTTTTTCCATTCAGGCTCCTCCTTCTTTCTGAGAATCATGGCGTCTGAGAAGCTGTTTATTAATCTGTGTAGCCGTTCGAACGCTCTGACCGAAATCAATCAGATGCCAGAGGATTTTCGCCGCCAGAATAAAGCTTGCATAAATGATCGCATCCAAGGGTCCATACCAAAATTCCCAATGATGCGCAAGTGGCAGCAAAACTGCTTCCAAAAGAACCGCATGTAATATCGTGCGAATCCACCACTCCCCAAACGTCAACTCCTTTTTCGAGTAGTAAGCAACTAATGTAACCATACACACCAGAGTGAAAAGAATACATCTGCCAAAAAAAGAAACCACCGGCAATTCTGAAGTAGGGTTAAACAGCAGACACATAAAAAAGGTACTGAGCATAATGATTCCGTAAGCCACAACAAAACGGTGCAGCCAAAAAACAATTTTTTTCATATGTACCTCCTACATTCCCAGCAGCCGTTTTAACTCACCAACATACTGCCGGGAGATAATCACTTTTTCGTTATTAGCCAGCGTAGCCTCAAACCTTCCAGATACAGAGGGGCGGACATACTGTATCTTGTCTGCATTCAGGATCATAGATTTGCTGCATCGAAAAAGCATAGAATTTCGACACAATTTTTCAAATTCATATAGCTTTTGCCGACACTTGAAAACGGATTTCTCACAATACAAAAAGGAGCACCCATCCACAATTTCAAAGTAATAAATATCACTAAGTTTTAGCCGATAAGCTTTTTCCTCCGCAAATGCATTGACGGAAACTTCTCCGGCAGTAACCGCGCGGATCGCTTCCACCCACTTTTCCTGTGTATCATAGCAACGGACGATTACTTCTTCCTCCTTTTCGTGTGGAATCTGTTCCACAGACAGTTTCATGTCCACATCTCCTTCCGGTTCTGAAATAATAATATAGCATAGAATATTTTCCATATCTATATTGGAGACTGTAAGTTGTAAAAATCAAGGTGTAAGCTGCAGCATATCTTTTTTAGAAGCAAAAATCACGATTTATTCTGAACAATTCAAACTTTTTTCTTATAATCTAAGGGATTGTATGATGGAACGAAAGATTTCCGGTCACATTTTGACCGGAAAAAAGAAAATCCCGGAAGTAAAATACTTCCGGGATATAAATACTTTTCAAAAAATCTCTTCCGAGAAAATTATCTCTT
>JALESO010000044.1 GCA_022781925.1 Lachnospiraceae bacterium | reverse complement strand
TTGGTGTGGATACAATTTGTGTTGCACCATTTTCTTTTAAAAATTCTGTCGATTTGAAGCCCCAGTTTACGCTGATGCACGGAATGCCGGCATTTGCGGCAGTCTGGATATCTACTTCCGAATCCCCAATATAAATACAGTTTTCCGGTTTCACATCCAGTTCACGCATTGCCTGAAAAACAGTATCCGGAGCCGGTTTTTTACGAATTGACGGTGATTCTCCGATAGCAACCGGGATAACATCATCAAAAAAATCCTGCCGCAGCTTTTTTACTGCCGCATCAAATTTATTTGAAACAATAGCGAGATGATATCCCTGTTCCTTGAGACTGTGAAGTGCATCCAGTACCCCCTCATAAGGTTTCGTATTGTCCAGCATATGTGCCTTGTAATGAACCGGAAATTCTTCCATACAGGCATCATAATTTGGATTGCTGCGTCCCTGTGGCAGCGATTTTTCTATTAATACATAAATTCCATTTCCAACCTTTTCCCGAATCTCTTCACTGGTATAGGATGGACCACCGTATTTTTTCATGCAGTAATTAACACTGTTCGTCAGATCCTGTAAACTATTCAGCAAAGTTCCGTCCAGATCAAAAATGGCTGTATTTCGTGTTGACATTTCAAATTCCTCCTATGTCAGTTTAACCAATATAGTAAATGTGAATAGCGGGTATTCGCTTGATATCGATGCCATTCTAGCAGAAAAAGGTTGTTTCGTCAAAAACGTTGTAAATGTGTTATACTTAACGAAAATAACAGGGGGGCGACAAACATGCAGATTTTATGGATTCGTCACGGGCAGACGCCGGGGAATGTACAGCGGCGTTATGTGGGGAGAACAGACGAAGGTCTGACGGATGAGGCAAAATTATGTTTGCAAAAGAAGCAGGTTCTGATGCAGGATCTGTGCGTGAAAATAGAAGGTGCAAAGAAGCCGGAGGAATGGTATCATGCCGGGGAATTTCTGCCGGATCTTGTATATTGCAGTCCGATGCTGCGCTGCCGGGAGACAGCAGAGATTTTATTTCCGGGGCAGGTATTACATGTCCAGGAGGGACTTCAGGAAACGGATTTCGGAGAGTTTGAATATAAGAATTATGAGGAATTGAAAGAAAATCCGGCATATCAGGCATGGATCGACAGCGGCGGGCAGATGACGGTTCCAAAGGGCGAGAGCGGAGCAGATTTTCGCCGTCGGTGCTGCAGGGCATATGAGCAGTGTGTCCGTGACGCGCGGAAAAAAGGTGCACAGCGGATTGCAATTGTGTGTCATGGTGGTACAATTATGTCGGTACTGGAACGGTATGGCAGACCGGAGAAATCTTTTTATGAATGGCAGATTACCAACGGATGCGGAATCTTGACAGAGACGACAGAAGAAGGGGGATATACTTATGGTATTCGGGAAATTGGTAAGTGGGAGTGAAAAAAATGAGCAGACACGGCAGGTGGCGGATATCCGCAGCCGGGTACTGGAACAGGAATGTGGGCTGAAGATCGAGGCAGAGCCGGAGGCTTTCTGCATGTATGCCCTTGCATATGAAGGGGATGCACCGGTGGCGACCGGAGGAATTGCTTTTGATGGTGAGAGTTACCGGATTCAGGAAGTGGCAGTGCTTCCGGAGTTTCGACGGAAAAAATATGGTGATTTTATTGTGCGGCTGCTCATCGACAAGGCGATGATGTCCGGAGCACAGACCATTGAGGCGGATGTGCTGCAAGGAGCGGAAGCCCTGTTTCAGGAAGTCGGATTTACGGAGACCGGAATCTGGTATGAAAAGGATGGCAGACAGTGGCAGCCGATGCAGCTGCAGGCGGGCAATATCCACAAATGCTGCAACTGTGGACATTAAATAAAGGCAGGTAATCAATGACTCAGAATGGAGATTTTTCAAAGGGAAGTATTATGAAGACATTGCTGCGTCTGGCGATTCCGATGACGCTGGCCCAGCTGATGAACGTTCTTTACAATGTGGTTGACCGGATGTTTATCGGACGTATCGGCGGAGATTCCATGGATGCCCTGACCGGTGTCGGTGTGTGTCTGCCGATGATCACGATGATCATTGCGTTTGCCAACCTGGTGGGAATGGGCGGCGCGCCGCTGTTTTCCATTGAACGCGGAAAGAAAAACGATGTGGAGGCAGAGGAAATCCTTGGCAACTGCGTGGTGCTGTTTCTGATTTTTGCAGTGATACTGACCATTGCAGGACTGGTGTTTCAGCGGCCGCTTCTGCTGCTTCTGGGAGCCAGTGAAGTGACGCTTCCCTATGCACAGCAGTATATTACGATCTATCTCTTCGGTACGATCTTTGTCATGTTCGGTCTCGGATTGAACAACTTTATCAATGCACAGGGATTTGCAAAGATCGGAATGTGTACGACGGTGATCGGTGCGGTGCTGAATATCGCCCTGGATCCGATCTTTATCTTTCGACTGGATCTTGGTGTGCGGGGAGCTGCCATTGCAACCGTGATCTCCCAGGCGGCAGCGGCTGTGTGGACGGTACGGTTCCTGACGGGCAGCAAAGCGCTGATCCGCATCCGGCGGCGTTCCATGCATCTGCAGGCTGTTCGGGTGAAGAAGATCCTGGGGCTTGGACTGGCAGGGTTTACCATGTCCGTCACCAACTCTACGGTGCAGATGGTGTGCAATGCCACGTTGCAGACTCACGGCGGGGATGTGTACGTCGGCATTATGACCATCATCAATTCCGTGCGGGAGATCATTTCCCTGCCGGTGCAGGGATTTACCAGCGCAAGCCAGCCGGTGCTGGGCTACAATTACGGTGCGCGGGAGTATGAGCGTGTGAAAAAGACGATCCGTAGCATGGCATGGGTGACCATTCTCTATACGCTGGCGGTCTGGGGACTGGTTTCCGCGATTCCGGGCGCTTTTATCCGGATGTTCGGCGGCAGCGGAGAGACGCTGGCTCTTGGAATCCCCTCCATGCATCTGTATTTCTTTGGATTCTTTTTCATGGCATTTCAGTTTTGCGGACAGTCTACATTTACGGCACTTGGCAAGTCGCATCATGCCATGTTTTTCTCGATTTTCCGGAAAATCATTATTGTGGTGCCGTTGACATTGCTGCTTCCGGGGGTGTTTGGCTTTGGTGTGCACGGTGTGTTTCTGGCGGAACCGATCTCCAATGCCATCGGCGGTCTGGCATGTTTTATCACCATGTACGTGACGGTATACCGGCGCCTTGGTAAAAAATAAAAGCTGCAACAATCAGTATATAGTTGTTAAAAATATGGAAATAAACAGAAGAAAAATGATAGGGCAGACTTATTTTTGTAGGTCTGTCCTGATTTTTTTGAATGTTCCGAATTATATAAAAAGAAGTGGTAAAGAGGTTTAAAACTGCAAGTTTTTTCCGGATAAAAACGATACAATGATTATGATAAAAAACTCTTTTCCCTTTTTAACAGTGTATAACTTCAAATTCCCGTGCCTTCTCCGGCATGGGAATTTTGAGTCATGAAGCAATTTTTTGACAGTACATGTCACAGGAGCATATGAAATATGAAGAAAAGTAAGAAACGGCGCCTTTTACCGGTGATCCTGCTGGTGGTTCTCATTGGTGCTGTGTGCGGCGGTATCTGGGCGGTTCACAGCCGGAACGCTGCAAGATCAGAATCGGCATTTTCGCTGACGATCTCAGGAGTGTCCATCAGCGAGGAAGAATATCTGCAGTGCATGAAAAGTGTCAGATATGATACGAAGATGGAGCTGAAGGGACAGAAGCCGGATGTCACGGAGGATACGGTCTGGACAGAGACGTATGAGGATGGCCAGACGGGATATGAGATCCTGACGGAGTGCACCGTGGAACAGTTGAAATACATTCATGCGGTATATGATATCGCAAAAGAAAAAGGTTATATCCAGGATGCGACTTTTGAAGGAATGAAGCAGCGGATGGAGCAGGAAAATGCGCAGCGGAGTGAGAAAGTGACCCGTGGCGAGGCAGTTTACGGACTGAAAGAGTACACACTGGATCTGTATCAGGAATATGAACTGAGCATGATAGAGGAAAAATACATTCTGGATGAGGCGAATGAGGGCATGGGTCTGACGGAAGAAGAGATTGAGGCTTACTACAACACCCGTGACTGGATCGTCGGAGAGGATGCGAGAAAAGCAGATCTGTCAGAAGCGCGGGCGGCAGTCATCGATGAGATGCGCAGAAATCGTTACCAGGAGCTGACAGAGCAGAAAGCAGAGGTTGCAGAAGCAGACGGAGATATGGACCAGTTATCTCAGTTTACTTTGAAACAGTTGTAAGAAGCTGACGTATGGGGGATGTGCGGAATATTCTGCAAGAAAAAACTTTTGGATATCAGTGATTACAACCATATAAAAAAGAGGAGGAAGACAATGAAAAAAACTTGGGCGAGCAAATTACTTGCAATGGTGCTGACCGGTGTTACTGTCATGGGAACCATGCCGGCATATGCAGTGTTTGCAGAAGAAGCACAGCAGCAGGGAACTACTTATTATGTAAGTTCTGAAAACGGTGATGATGCAAATGATGGTACATCCGAGAAAAAAGCATTTAAGTCTCTGGATAAGATCAATGACATCACCTTACAGCCGGGAGATAAAGTTCTTCTGGAAAAAGGATCTGTATTTGATGATCAGTATATTCATGTAAAAGGAAGCGGAAGTGCTGAGGCACCCATCGAGATCTCCACATACGGAGAGGGCGACAGACCGCAGATCAACGCAAACGGCAAAGGTGTATGGTATCAGGATTACGGCAACCGTCTGGACAACACCTGGCACAAATATCAGGGTAATGTATCTTCCACCATTTTACTGGAAGATGTAGAGTACATCGAAGTACGCGGCCTGGAGCTGACCAACGACAGACAGGAAGGCGACGATGACGGCAAAGCATACAACGACTTTAACGTTATGGACAGAACCGGTGTGGCCGGTGTGGCTCAGAACAAAGGAACCATCAACCACATCGTTCTGGATGATCTGTATGTACATGATGTAGACGGAAATGTATACAACAAACATATGGCAAACGGCGGTATCTACTTCATCGTAGAGAAACCGGAGAATGAGAGCGCAACCGGTATTTCCAAATTCGATGATCTTGTGATCGAAAACTGCCGTGTGGAGACCACAAACCGCTGGGGTATCGCAGCAGCTTATACTTATGCATGGTCCCAGTTTACCAGCGCAAAGATTTCGGATGAGATCGCAGAGAAATACGGTTCCACAAACGTGGTGATCCAGAACAACTACATCAAGGGCGCCGGCGGCGATGCCATCACAACCATGTATGCAGACAAACCGCTGGTTCAGTACAATGTAGCTGAGGACTGCTCCCGTCAGATGAATACCACCGATTATTCCGCAACCGGCGCACAGCGCGTGGCAGCAGGTATCTGGCCATGGAAATGTAAAGATTCCGTATTCCAGTACAACGAGTGCTACAACAACCTGAACTCCTTCAACGGAAACGGTGACGGACAGGCGTGGGATGCTGACTGGACAGACGGAACGGTTTACCAGTACAATTACAGCCACGGCAACTCTGCAGGCGCGATCATGTTCTGCGGTGAGCAGGCTATGAACACCACATTCCGCTACAACATCAGCCAGAATGAGCTGAGAGGACCGTTGGATGTACCTGGCAACCCGGATGCACACATTTACAACAATACATTCTATATCAATGAAAATGTATCCAGTATCTTCTACCGCACCGGCGGAAATGCTGTGATCGAGAATAACATTTTCTATTATGACGGCAAGACTCCGTTGAGCCAGAACTGGTATCCGAATGGCAATTTACAGTATGACAACAACCTGTACTACAACTTTGCAAATACTCCGTCCGGAGATCAGAATGCCATCGCCGTAAAAGCAGGTACAAAGGTACTGGAAGATGCAGGATCCGGCCCGGCAAAAGCAGTCAATGCAACCGCCATCAAACATGAAGATCCGAGCGAAGAAACCGCATTTGACGGATACAAACTGGCAGAGGATTCACCGGCCATCAACGCTGGAAAACAGATCACAGATCTGAACGGATATGAGCTGGAGCATGACTTCTTCGGACATGAGTTGACAGCGATCCCGGAGATCGGAGCAGCTGAGAGTGACAGTGTATCCGTAGCAGTCGCATCCCGTGTTTACACCGTGACAGAGGATTCCATCAGCGGACTTTCCAGACGTACAACCGTAGATACGTTACTGGAGAACCTGATCTATGATGATGCAGCAGAAGTAAAAGTTCTGTCCGGAGAAGATGAACTAACAGGCAGCGATATCGTAAAAGGCGGCGATCGCGTGATCGTATCCTATGGTGAGAAATCCAGAGAGTACACCATCGCAGCAAGCTCTGACAATGAGCTGAAAGAGACTGTATACATGGTATCCGGAAAAACCATCGATATCCCGTCCACAGAGAAGAACCCGACCACTGTCAGCGCAGTAAAACAGAACGTGGGCGTAAATGCAACCGCAACGGTCAACGTACTGAAAGAGGATGAGGTTCTGGCAAATACAGATACTATCGCGGACGGTATGACACTTCGCATCACAGCAGAAGATGGCACGGTAAATGATTACACTATCGCAGTGAAAAATGATTATCACTGGGTAGCTGATTATGTCAATGCACAGCAGGGTAATGTATGGTTCGGCCAGATCAAGAACAACAGTGCCGATACATGGAAAAACATGACAACCTATGATCCGGACTGGCCAAACTGGCAGGTAAATACTTACTATGGACCTGGTGTAGATGCACCGAACCATGCATCCGCAAACAATACACAGTATCACGGACTTGTTTCCGCTCCGCCAAAGACAGATATCTATACTGCAATGGCATACCGTGTACCGAAGAGTGGCGTGATCTCTATCAACATCAAAGACGATGAGCCATACTTACGTCAGAATGGAAACAGCGGCGGAAGTACAACCATCAGCCTGATGCACAACGATACAGAACTCCAGAGCGTGGAACTTTCCGTCAGCAGACAGAAAGGTGACTGGTCATCCGTAGACGCACTGGAAGTAAAAGCAGGCGATTACATCCGTGTTGTAGCAAAATCCAATGATAATCCGTCCAGACCATCCGTACATATCACACCGATGATCTCCTATGTAGATCAGGCAGTGGAAGATACTGTGGCTCCGGAGACACCGGATTATGTCACCGTTACAGACGTAGCAGAGTACAGCGCAGTGATCAGCTGGGAAGAAGCACTGGATAACGTAGGTGTAGTCGGATACAACGTATATGTAAATGACGAAAAAGTAAATGACGAGCCGATCGCAGATACTTCCTATACATTAGAAGGTCTGACAGATGGCACGGCATATTCTGTAACCGTAACAGCAGTGGATGCGGCAGGTCTTGAGTCTGAAGCATCTCAGGCAGTGGAATTTACAACCGTAGAGACAGACAGAGAAGCTCCGAGCGCACCGGCAAACGTAACAGCCGGCGATATCACAAGAACCGGCGCAGCCATCAGCTGGGATGCATCCACAGACAATGTAGGTGTAGCCGGATATGATATCTATGTAAACGGCAAAAAAGTAAATGAGGAACTTGTTCAGGAGACAGCTTACACACTGGCAGATCTGACACAGGATACTGCTTATGAAGTGACAGTATACGCACTGGATGAAAAAGGAAACCGTTCCGAGGCAGGTATGGTATCTTTCAAGACAGTAAAAGCATACGATGACGGTCTTGCAAATGAAGCAGCGGAAGATGGCAACTGGTATTACTACTTAAATGACAAAGTAGCTGAGGACTTTAACGGTCTTGCAGAAAATGCATATGGCTGGTGGTATGTAGAAAACGGAAAAGTAGATTTCACATTCAATGGATTTTCCGCAAACGAGGCAGGCGTATGGAAAGTAGAAGCCGGAAAAGTAAATTTTGATTATACCGGACTGGCACTGAGCGATGATCAGTGGTACATGGTACAGAACGGACATATTGACTTCCAGTATGACGGTCTTGCAGCAAATGAGTATGGCTGGTGGAAAGTAACTGAGGGTCAGGTAGATTTTGACTTCAATGGACTGGCACA
This sequence comes from Lachnospiraceae bacterium, assembly GCA_022781925.1. Taxonomy (GTDB): domain Bacteria; phylum Bacillota; class Clostridia; order Lachnospirales; family Lachnospiraceae; genus Eubacterium_I. Next base: position 49,057 of record JALESO010000044.1, on the reverse strand, counting down.
GAATGAATATGGCTGGTTTGCTGTTCAGGGTGGCCGCGTAAACTTCGAGTGCAACGGTCTGGTACAGAACGAGTACGGCTGGTGGTATGTAAGCGGCGGCAAAGTAGATTTCACATTCACCGGACTTGCAGCAAATGAGTACGGCTGGTGGAAGATCACAAACGGTCAGGTAGACTTTGGTTTCAATGGACTGGCACAGAATGAGAATGGCTGGTGGTATGTAGCCGGAGGAAAAATTGACTTTGCTTACACCGGACTTGCCTCCAACGAAAATGGCTGGTGGTATGTAAGAAACGGTAAAGTAGACTTCGATTTCAGCGATGATCTGCTGATCAATGGAAAGATTTACAGAGTGATTCGATAAGATTGTGAAAAATTGACTGTTCCGAATTATATAAAAAGGTCTCATAAAGCAGGAAAAAACACCAAGATTTTGTGCAAAAAAGACGATATAATGATCTTGGAAAGTGGTTCAGATATACAAATGAACAGATGCGATTGTTCAGGAACCGTATCATCGTTTTTTATCCGTGCAGCAGTATACATGAGGAGGGCTGCTGCAACGGCGGAAAGACATTCGTCTTTTTGATGGGGATCAGACAGATGTTTTTTCACGGATGGACAAAACCGGGACAGGCTCCGGCAAGTTCGGTGAGGTCAGGAATAGTACATAAAAGTTTATATTTGAACAGTCATAGCTGGTAAAAGAAATCAGACACATCCGTATGGTGTATTCCGGATTATCGTATTCGGGGGATTACAGAACGGCTGGAATCAGGATGTACTGATGCGTCCGGTTTCTCTTTTGCCGGATCTGAAAACAGTTCTTTTCCATTTTTAAATGATTATATAATTCAGAATTCCCATACCTTTGAGGTATGGGAATTTTGAACCTTATATATAAAAACGATATGAATATTTTTCCTGTTCATATCAGGTACTAGAAAGTCTTATGGGGATCAAGTAAGAGGAGGAAAAAGATGAGGAAAAAACTTGTAGTTCGGATGCTTTGCCTCGCAATGGCAGCGTCTATGATCGGTACAATGGTACCGACCAGCCTGTATCCGGTTGTTGCTCATGCAGAGACAGTAACACAGGAAGCAGGTTCAGCAAAAGCAGTCCTTGAAGATGGTATCAAGGATACATGGACTCAGGAGAATGTAGTGGGAACCGATGCACTCTGTGCAATCGAAAACGGATGGCTGCATCTGAGATCCGGAGTTGGAAACGGAAATAACCCGGGAACAAAACCGGCAATGTTTGTTAATGAGAAAGAATTCAATTTCAATGAAGCCGGATATTTTGATTTTACGATTAAACCGGGCACGGATGACACAAGCAACAACCGTTTCGGTGTATATCTCGGATATAACACAGACAGTGTCGGAATGATGATCGGTTTTGATACCGGCGGATGGTTCTGGCAGAAATACGGAGCAGATGGAAACCCATGGTACTCCGGCACACGTATCAGCACACCGGCAAGCGGAACAGAGACAAAAGTTCACATCGAGTGGACAGCAGATAAAAAAGTAACGGTTAAGATCGATGACAAAGTAGCATTTGAGAATGAAGATTTCAGCGGAATCAGCGGACTTGGAAACAAGATTGCCATCAAAGCAGGAAGTTACCGTTCAAATGTAACCGATGTATATATGAAAGACATCCACTATACCGGACAGGCAGAGGCAAAGACTTATGCAGTCAGCGGTAAAGTACAGGATGCAGACGGCAAAGCAGTTGCGAATGCAGTTGTATCTGCAGGTGGACAGACCACAACAACAGATAAAGACGGAAGCTATTCCTTTACATTAGCATCCGGAACTTATCAGATGACCGTTGTAAGAGATGGTTATGATACTCTGACACAGGATATCACAGTTAATGATGCAGATCTGACCGTAGATACCGTGACACTGACAAAAGCAGCAGAAGTTGAGACAGAGAAACTTTCCACTGCAGACATGGATGTACTTGTTTCCAAGACATTCCCGAGCGTTGTAAAATACGAGATGAAGGGTGATCTGGCAGGCAAAGTATTCTATGGTCAGACAGAGAAGATCAACACTGTTAAGATCAACGGTACAGAAGTAAAACTTTCTGACGAAGATGTTACAGCTACATTTGAAGATAACAAAGCAACTTATGTGATGAATGTCAAAGGTGACAAGATCGATGCAGTGATCACAGCAGAACTCGTTGCAGAAGACAATACACTGGCATTCAACATCACAGATATCAAAAATAATCTGGAAGACAGCGCAACAGGAAATCCGGTTCAGACCATCGAGATCCCGAACCAGAGCCTGATCTCCGTAAGAAGCACACAGGCAGGTGCCAACTTCAAAGGTGCAGCAATGTCCTCCAACACAAGAGTCAGCGGCGATACTTATGTAGACGTAACTGACGCAACTTCCATGAATCAGGATTACATGTACGGATTTGTTTCCAACGATGAGATGAGTGCAGGTCTGTGGAGTAACTCCGAGCATGACGGAAGCTCTGTGGCAACATCCGTAACCGGTGGTTCCAGAAATACCCGTGTACAGGCTGTGACACAGAAAAAACAGGACTATGTATCTCTCGGACTGGGAAGCTGCGCATGGTACTATCATCGTGTAGTAACAGATTCACAGAACAGAACTTACATGGTAAAAGAGACAGAGATGCCGCAGACAAAAGTTATCATCGCCGGTGATATGAATGACGATCAGCAGATTGACTGGCAGGATGGTGCAGTGGCATTCCGTTCTATCATGAACAACCCGTACAAGAGTGAAGAAGTTCCGGAGCTGGTAGCTTACCGTATCGCCATGAACTTCGGTGGTCAGGCACAGAACCCGTTCCTGACAACACTTGATAATGTAAAACGTGTGGCTTTAAATACTGACGGTCTCGGACAGTCCGTATTATTAAAAGGTTATGCAAATGAAGGTCACGATTCCGCACATCCGGATTATGCAGATATCGGTAAGAGAATCGGTGGCGCTGAGGATATGAACACTCTGATGACAGAGGGTGCAAAATATGGTGCAAGATTTGGTATCCATGTAAATGCAGGTGAGATGTATCCGGAAGCAAAAGCATTCAAAGATGACAATGTACGTCGTGATTCCGCAGGAAACCTCCGTTATGGATGGAACTGGCTGGATCAGGCAGTAGGTCTTGACAGTATCTACGATCTGGCTACCGGCGACAGAGAAGGCCGTTTCGACGCTCTGGAAGAACTGGTAGGAACAAACCTTGACTTCGTATATGTAGATATCTGGGGAAATAACACCGGAAGTTCCAACGATGATTCCTGGCAGACACGTAAACTGTCCAAAGAGATCAACGATAACGGATGGCGTATGGCAAATGAGTGGGGTGTAGCAAACGAGTACGATGCAACATTCCAGCACTGGGCAACAGATCTTACCTATGGTGGATACAACCAGAAAGGTGAGAACAGTGAGGTTATGAGATTCCTTCGTAACCACCAGAAAGACTCCTGGGTAGCTGATTATCCGTCCTACGGCGGCGCAGCTATGATGCCATTGCTTGGCGGTTATAACATGAAAGATTTCGAGGGATGGCAGGGTCGTAACGATTACGATACATACATCACAAACCTGTTTACCCACGATGTAACAACAAAATTCATCCAGCATTACAAAGTAATTAAATGGGTAGACGGTGAACCTGTAACTGCAGGCGCAGCTACAAATTGGACACCGGATATGGAGATCACCTTAAAAGATGATGACGGAAACAAACTGGTACTGACCAGAGGTTCCAATGACCCGAACAGTGCAGGTTATAGAGAGAGAACCATCACTCTGAACGGCAAAGTCGTTGCACAGGGTGCACCTTCCGCAGGCGATCGTTCCGATTCTGATATCCAGAACGGACGTAACCGTGGTACAGAGAGCTATCTGCTTCCATGGATCTGGGATTCAGAGACAGGTGAAAAAGTAGATTCTGAAGATGAGAAACTGTATCACTGGAATACACAGGGCGGCACAACCACATGGGATCTTCCGGATGGATGGACCAACCTGAAAGACGTAAAAGTTTACAAACTGACAGACCTTGGTAAGACAGAAGAGAAGACCGTAGAAGTTAAGAACGGTCAGGTTACTTTAGAGGCTGAGGCTGAGACTCCTTATGTCGTATGCAAAGGCGAGGAAGGCAACATTGAAGTAACATGGAGTGAAGGCATGCATATCACAGATGCAGGCTTCAACGGTGGTGTGGCTTCTCTGGAAGCAAACTGGACAAAAGCAGGCGACGGTACAGCCGAGATCGCTAAGAGCCAGTACAGCAACCCGATGCTGAAACTCAGCGGAGATATCTCCATGACTCAGGAACTGACAGATCTGACACCGGGCCAGCAGTATGCTGTTCTCGTAGGTGTAGATAACCGCAGTGACTGCAAGGCTTCCATGACTGTAAAAGCAGACGGTAAAGTCCTTGATTCCAACTACACAGAGAGATCTATCGCAAAGAACTATGTAAAAGCTTATACACACAGCAACTCCAGTGCAACCGTAGACGGAAGCAGCTACTTCCAGAACATGTATGTATACTTTACAGCTCCGGAGAGCGGAAAAGTTACACTGACACTGGCAAAATCCGCAGGCGATGGCGATGCATACTTCGATGATGTACGTGTTGTAGAGAACAACGCTCAGAATATTACCAAAGATGAGAACGGTAATGTTGTAAAATTCCAGCAGGATTTTGAGAACAATGTACAGGGTATTTACCCATTCGTTGTAAGTGGTATCGAAGGCGTAGAGGACAACAGAATCCACCTGTCCGAGCTGCATGCTCCGTATACACAGGCAGGCTGGGATGTTAAGAAGATGGATGACGTTCTGGATGGCAACTGGTCTGTGAAAGTCAATGGTCTGACACAGAGAAATACACTTGCATACCAGACAATTCCGCAGAACTTCCGTTTTGAGCCGGGCGTAACTTACAAAGTAAGCTTCGATTATCAGGCAGGAAGTGACAATACTTACGGTGTTGTAGTTGGCAGCGGCGAGTACAAAGGCGCAACAAACTTAGAGACATTACCAAAACAGATGGGCTCAGACCAGGATGGTCATTACGAGCGTCTGATCACAGGTGATATCACAGGACAGACATGGTTCGGTATCTACTCCACAGGTACAGCTCCGGATCTGCAGGGAACAAGCGGTAACGCAGCAAACTTCGGTGGCTACAAAGAGATCGTTCTTGATAACCTTGTAATCGAGCGTGTGGATGAGGATATCAATGCAGAAGCACTTCAGGGACTGATCGACCAGGCAGAAGCATTAGATAAATCTGATTACGAAGCTGATGCATGGAAAGTTCTGAAAGATGCAGTGGTAGATGCAAAAGTTGCATTAAACAGAGACAAAGTAGATGCACAGGAAATCCAGACAAACTACTATGCTATGAAAGCTGCTCTGGATTATGTAGAGAACAACAAGTTTGATCCGTTGGCTAAGAACGATATTTCTGTAAAAGGAATGACAGCTACTGCCAAGAGTGAAGATGGCGGTACATACGGATCCAACTTAGGTAAAGCTTCCTATGTACTGGATGGCAACCCGAACACAGCATGGATGACAGCTTACGCAGGTTATGGAACAACCATCAGCAACAGAGATGGATGGATCGATCTGGCATTTGACAAACCACATACCGTAGACGGACTTCGTTACTTACCAGGCCCGAATACCGCTGGACAGTTTATCTCTATCACAAAATATGAGATCTCTGTAAAGACAGCAGATTCCGGTGAGTATCAGACCATCGCAACAGGCGACTGGGAGAATACAACCGGCTGGAAACTCACAGAGTTCGAACCGGTAGAGAACGTAACAAACGTAAGACTTCTGGCAACAGAGACAAAAGCATACAACTGGTGGGCAATTGCAGCAGAGCTTCGTGTAACAAGCAAATCTGAGGCAGCAAACCGTGGTGAGGAAGAAGAAGTTGTAAGCAAAGATGCACTGGATAAACAGATCGCAGCAGTAAAAGATCTGGATAAGAACAACTATGCAGCGGATGATGCATGGAAGAATCTGGAAGCAAAACTGGCAGCAGCAGAGAAAGTAAGCGCAGATAAAGATGCAACCGCTTATGATGTAAAACTTGCACTTGTAAACCTGAAAGATGCACTCAGTGACATTCAGTTACTTGGCGCAGATTATAGCAAGGTAGACGCAGCAATCGCAAAAGTTCCGGCTGATTTAAGTATCTACACAGAGGAAAGTGTAGCAGCACTGAATGAAGCACTGGAAGCAGTAGAAAGAGACCTTGACATTACAAAACAGGCAGATGTAGACAAGATGGCAGAGGCTATCAAGAAAGCAATCGCAAATCTGAAGATCGCTCATGCAGACGGACTGGCAGATGCGGCAGCAGAAGATGGCAACTGGTATGTTTACAAAGATGGCAAAGTAGATACTACTTATACAGGACTTGCAGCAAATACTTATGGCTGGTGGTATGTAGAAGGTGGTAAAGTCAACTTCAGCGCAACCGGACTTGTAGCAAATCAGTATGGCTGGTGGTATGTTCAGAATGGAACTATCGACTTTGGTTATACAGGACTTGCAGCAAATGAGAACGGCTGGTGGTATGTAGAAGGTGGCAAGATCAACTTCAACTACAACGGACTTGTAGCAAACGAGAACGGCTGGTGGTATGTAGAAGGTGGTAAGATCAACTTCAATGCAACCGGACTTGTAGCAAATCAGTATGGCTGGTGGTATGTAGAAGGCGGCAAGATCAACTTCAACTACAATGGTATCGTAGCAAACGAGAATGGTTGGTGGTATGTACGCAACGGAATGATCGACTTCAACTTCAACGGACTTGCAGCAAATGAGAACGGCTGGTGGAAATTCGAAGGCGGCAAGATTGATTTCAACTTCAATGGCGCAGCTCAGAATGAGAACGGCTGGTGGTACGTTTGCGGTGGAAAGATCGATTTCTCTTATAACGGAACCGTAAAAGTGGGTGGAAGAACCTACACTGTTACAGGTGGAAAACTGAACGTTTAATACAAAGCAGTGACTGACTTGTAAAAAGATAATGAAATAATACTTGCAAAAGTAAGAAAAATGGGCGTCGCAGGAAAGTGCGGCGCCCGTTTTGTATGTCTGTTTTTCATCAGTAAAAAGAAAAAGTTCATTTATTAATAATAGTCTTTGATGTAGGACTTCCGGTAACTGGAAGGTGTCTCCCCGATGATGGTCGTAAACAGCTTGGAGTAATGCTGGGAATCCTTGAATCCTACCAGCTGTGCGATCTCCGTCAGGGATTTGTCCGATTGCATCAGTTCGATGGATTTGTTGATCCGGTAAATGTTGATATAGTTGGACAGGGTGATGTTCATATATTTTTTAAACAGTGTACTCAGATAGCGCACGGAGATCTGAAGCTCTTTGGCGATGTCCTCCTGATGAATCTTGTACATATAATTTTTGTGGATGTGATCCAGAGTGTATGCCACATAGCTGTTCTGGATATTCGGATCCACAAAGTGGTGATCCGGCTGCTTCTTGTCCAGAATGTGAAGCATGATATTCATCAGGGACAGGTTGATGTTTGCCGCAGAAAACAGGCTGTCCGAGGAAGCGTGCAGGTCAATGACTTTCTGCAGGCAGTCATCCAGAATGGAATCTGATTTCTGATGGTAATATGTCTTAAAATGAAAATGGATCGCATGCATCATGCTGATGGGGTAGATCCCGCTGTTATCCAGGATGACATTGGCAAAGGTTTCCGGCCGGAAGTGGATCTGCTGAAACTCACAGTCGCTGTCTTTTCCGAGATAAAAGGAATGTACGACGTTTGGGAGGATCATGACGAAATCTCCGGCATTGCATGTGATGGTTTCTGTGCCGATATCCATATAGCAGACTCCGGAGAGGATCCGGTAAAATTCTATGGTTGTATGAATATGTGCCCCAAAGCTGAAACCAGCCTCTTCCCGGCGTGTCAGCGCGCCTGTCAGAACATCACTGGACAGGGGCAGGGTTAATTGTTTTTCTGTTAAATTTGAACTCATGTCGGAGCCATCTCCTTATCTGTAAAACATAAATCGTCTGTTGTGTCTGTTTATTATAGCAGAAAGCCATTCATTTGGCGAGTGATACTTGTTTTTCCGCTTATTTCCCGGAACTGGAAATAAAAAAATCTTGCAAGATGCAAAAAGTTAGATTATAATAGTACATGTTGCAATGGAGAAATGGATTTCTCCGCTTTTTTTATGGAATATAGATAGTATAAATTTTTTAGGAGGGAAAGTTAGTATGAAAAACTTAAATCGCTGGGTGTATGCGATCATCGGTGTTATCACTCTGCTTCTCGCAGGTCTGGTATATGCATGGTCCGTTATGTCCAAATCAATCGGTGCTTCCCGTCCGGACTGGACAGCAGCACAGTTATCTATGACATTTACCATGGTTATGGCATTTTTCTGTATCGGATGTCTGATTGCCGGTATGATGGCAAAAAAAGTCAGCCCGAAGATCTACATTATTCTTTCAGGAATTTTATTTTTAGCAGGATTTATGATTGCTTCCACAACAGGTGCTTCACCGGCTACATTGTATCTTGGTTTTGGTGTTCTGTGTGGTCTTGGTGCAGGATTTGCTTATAATGCAGTTATGAGTACCATGTCCTTATGGTTCCCGGACAAACAGGGTCTGATCTCCGGTATCCTTCTGATGGGATTCGGTCTGAGCAGCTTTATCATCGGTAAAGTATTTGCAGCTGTTACACCGTCTGACGGAACAGACAAATGGCAGTCCACTTTCCGTGTTCTCGGTATCATTATTGTAATTGTAATGGTAATCTGCAGCTTCTTCTTCGTAAAACCGGAAGCTGGTTACAATCCGGGTGCAGGCGCTGCACAGAAAAAAGCAGTTCGTGAGCCGGCCTGCGAAGTAAATACAGGAAAAATGGCAACCATGCCGACATTCTGGTTCTACTACATCTGGGCTATTCTGGTAAGTGCTGCAGGTCTTGCACTGGTTTCCCAGGCAAGTGGTATCGCAAGCCAGGTTGGTACTACGGTATCTGATGGAAACATCGCTACCGTTGTAGGTCTGATCTCTATTTTCAATGGTATCGGACGAGTAATTTTCGGTGGATTATTTGATAAAAAAGGTTACAGATTCACAATGATCCTTGATATGATCATCTTCATCGTTGCAGCTCTAATCCTTGTACTTGCACTGGTAAGTGGAAACTTTGCATTTATCATCATCGGATTCGTAGTAGGCGGACTTGCTTACGGCGGAGTTACACCGACAAACTCAGCTATTATCAGTGATTTCTTTGGTCGCGAGAATTATTCTCTGAACTTCTCTCTGATCAACACAAACCTGCTGATTGCATCTTTTGCTTCTACGATCGCAGGTAAACTGTATGATGCAAGCGGATCTTTCATGACAACAATCTTCATGATGATCATCGTAACTGTTCTTGGTTTTGTTGTATCCTTCGGTGTACGCAGACCGAAAGCAAAATAAATACAGAATATGATTGCAAACAGCTCTGGATCGTCAGAGCTGTTTTTGCATGTTCATAAAAAACTAAGAAAGTGGAAAAGTCCTTTTGCGGGCAGCCACTTTCTTTTTTCTATAAAATGAGTTACAATGGGCGGAGTCAGAAATAATCATCGGTAGAAGGCGATAAAATGATGGAACGTAATGATGGTTACAGAAAATGACAGATGTAACAGAAAACAGTTAGAAGGAACAGAAAAGATATGAAGATAGTTTTTTTAGATGATAATTCAATCGGAACGGACATTGATCTCAGTGGATTTGAGGCATTGGGGGAAGTAGTCCGCTACGGAAGCAGCAAACCGGAGGAAGTACCGGAGCGTGTGCAGGATGCAGATGTGGTCATCATCAACAAGATGGAGATCAATGAACAGACCGTTGGCGCTGCCCGCAATCTGAAGCTGGTGTGTGTGACTGCCACGGGCACAAACAATCTGGACAAGGAGTTTCTGGCAGAGCGGAATATTGCATGGCGGAATGTGGCAGGCTATTCTACGGAATGTGTGGCACAGCATACCTTTGCCCTGCTGTTTTACCTGCTGGAGAAGATGTCCTATTATGACAATTATGTCAAATCAGAGAAATATGTGAATGATTCTATGTTTACACATTTTGCAAATCATTTCCATGAACTTTGCGGGATGATCTGGGGGATCATCGGACTGGGCGCCATCGGAAAACGGGTGGCAGATCTGGCAAAAGCCTTTGGCTGCCATGTGATCTATTATTCCACTTCCGGAAATCATACGGAGGATGGTTATGAGCGTGTGGACTTTGATACGCTGCTTACCACATCGGATATCGTATCCGTGCATGCACCGCTGACAGAGCAGACCGAGCATCTGATGAATGCGGATGCTTTTACAAAAATGAAAGACAGTGCGATCTTTATCAATGTGGGACGTGGCCCCATTGTGGTGGAAGCCGATCTGGCTGATGCACTGGAACAGGGAACCATTGCGGCGGCCGGACTGGATGTGCTGAGTGTCGAGCCGATGCGTGGGGACAATCCGCTGCGCCGCATCAAGGACAGCGAGAGACTTGTGATCACACCGCATATTGCATGGGCGGCTGTGGAGACGAGAAAGCGTCTGATGGACATTATTTTACAACAGGTGAAGGAGTTCTTCGAATCTTAAGTTGGTGAAGACACTTAGAATAGAAATATATAGTTACAGTTTGTTGATATTATTTGGAAAATGATTCTGGAATACATGTGAGTAAATTGTAATGGTATACTGGTTACGATGGAAGGAGAACATACCTATATGAAAAATAAAAAATTACTGGCGAAGCTGATCTTTGTGGCGATCCTGATCCTGATCATCTGGTATACATTCAGGGATTCGGCAGAGGATATCGTAGAGCAGCTTGGAAAAACATCGCTGGCTGTATTGGTGGCGATCATGGCAGCGACGGTGATCTATCATTTGTTCGAGGCGTGGATCACCTATTCACTGGCCCGCAGATATAATCCACAATTCAAATACCGGGAAGCAGTTTACTGTGCCTTCAACTGCTCCTTTTACCGTCTGTCCACACTGGGAAGCGGTTCCGGCGTGGCTGCCATCGTGTACCTTGGCAAAAAAGGCGTTGGCTATTCGGAAGCCACTGGACTTTATATGATCCAGTACATGGTGCACAAAGTCAGCGTGGCACTGTTCAGTGGACTTTTGTTTGTGCTGAACTGGAAAATAATGTCCCGGAATTACAGAGAGTATGGCGTGTATCTGGGACTGGCGTATGCGCTGACAGCGATCATCAGCATTGCGCTGATCATTTTTGCGGTATCCGCGAAATCGCATCAGCTGATATTGTGGATCGTGCGTAAGTTTAACAAAAGCGGAAAGCTGACTCCGGCGCTGACCAAGCTGGAGCAGAGCTGTGACATTATGGAGAAATCCACATCCAAACTGCTGAAGGACGTACCGTCACTGATTTCCATGGTATTGAAAAATATGGCGAAGCTGTGCTTCTGGTATTGCATCCCGTTTCTGATCCTGTTTGGAAGCAATGAGGTTACACTGTTGGATTCTCTGTCCATTACATCGCTGTCTGTTATGTCTGCGGCGGTAATTCCGACACCGGCAGGAGTCGGAGCGGTGGAACTGATCATGACGAACCTGTTTGCTGTACTGGTGGGTGTGCACAAGGCAGGTGCGATCACCGTGCTGTACCGTGTGGCAACTTTCATTTTCCCGTTTGTGGTGGGCGGTGTGCTGATCCTGATCAGTAAAGTGGTACATCGACACAAATAAAGTGTACATGGAATGTCTTTATGCAAAAAGTTAAGTCGGATGGAGACAATAACCGACATCAAGAGTCGTGTAGAACAGATAAACGTATCTGCGCTGCACGGCTTTTTTGTTTTTACGGAAGTAGGCTTAGATGTATTTGTGATATAAGAATCCGTAAAAAATATATCTAAAATTTTTTATGTGGAATAAGACGAAATACGGCTCTTATTCGTGTTATCAGTGAAAGGAGTTAAGGGAGACATGAAGGTACTTACAAAAGGGCAGATGGAAGAAATCTACCGGCGCAACTGCGACATGGTGTACCGTGTCTGTCTGCTTCAGCTGAAACACGAACAGGATGCACTGGATGCGGTGTCGGAAACCTTTGTGCGGCTGTTTCAGAAAAGCCCAGATTTTACCGATAGGGAACATGAGAGAGCCTGGCTGCTTCGCACCGCCATCAACTATTGCAAGGATGTACAGAAAAGTTTCTGGAAGCGAAAGCGCAATGTGTACGATGAAGCGGCGGAGCAGATGCTGCAGTCGGTACAGACAACTTCAGAAGACAGACAGGTGCTGCATGCAATATGGAAGCTTCCGCCGGCGCATGCGGAACTTTTATATCTGCATTATTATGAGGGATACAGCATCGAGGAGCTTGCGGCAATCATGCATAAAAATGCATCGACGCTGCGGTCAAGGCTGAGCAGGGCAAAGGAACTGCTGAGAAAGGAGCTGGAAAAAGATGGATAAACATTACAGAAATGCTTTTGATATGCTTCATATGTCGGAGGAAAAAAAGCAGCAGGTGTTTGGGGATATCTGTGCAAAATGTGAAAAGAGAAAACCGCGTCGGTTCCCGAAGATTGCGGTGGCAGCCTGTATTCTGGCATTGGCTGTTCCTACTGTGGGATTTGCAGGAGAAAAAATATCGGCATATCTTATGTCCTTGAAAAAAGATCAGATGCATGCGGTATTTCAGATATCAGACAGTGAAGATGAGGATGTAGCGCAGCAGAGCATGGCGCAGGAATATGTGAAACTGAAGGTGACAGATCTCACCGGTTATACAAGGGAGCAGGATGCGGGCCTGGATGAAATGAAAGTCATCCATTTTTGCTCTGAAGAACATCCGGATACACAGGGACTGTATATTGAGATTTTGCAGATTGACGGCGATACCGATCAGTTTTATGAACGGGACGTTGTGGATGCACAGGAGATGGTATGGAACGGACATAAAGCGGTCTACATGAGACAGAATCATCTGGCGGGAAGCCAGTACCCCGCAGGAACAGAAGGAAAAGAAGTCGCAGTCTTTTATGAAGCGTATGGCTATGCACTGCTCATTCAGGGAGTGGGAATGGAGGAGATGGATGACCGGACATTTCTTACATTGGCACAGAAGTTTATTCTGGAACCTGCCACGGAAGCGACGGCGGATGTGGTACAGTCCATGTCAGAGTATATCGCGCAGATGAAGCGGACAGAGCGGATTGACGCGGCAGAAAATGAGAATCTGCGCAGCTTCCCGACAGATAAAATGTGCGATGTGGGGGATACGCAGATATACAATGGTATCAGTTATCGGATAGATGCCATCGAAGTACGGGATAATCTGCGTGATCTGGATCAGAATGGATATCAGGATGAAGTATCAGAAAACCTGAAAAGTGGCATTGGGGTAGATGAAAATCTGAATCTCCAGTCCTATGAGCGCGAAACCATTGCCTTCGGGAACGGTTATGATCAACCACTCACGTATGTGCAGAAAACAGAGCATGTGATGCCGAAACTGGTGCTTGTGACAATGACGATCCGGAATATATCCTATGAAGATGAGGAGGATATGCTTCCGGTGGCGAATCCGCTGGCATATATCAGAAAAACTGCCGATGATACAGAATTTGACTGGCGGGAATTTGAACGGGGCGACAGGAATCTTTACTACCGGGATAACATGCCGCTATGGGTTTCGGACAGCGAAAGTGGAAGCTGGTATTACTGTAAGAAAATGAAAGTGGGAGACAGTGTGACACTTCAGCTTGGGTATCTGGTAGATGAAGATATGTTAGACGAAATGGTGATGGAACTGAACTTTGGAGATGGATTGCATGATGGTGCCTGGAACTTCATTGATATGCGTTCTGTGGCGGAATAAAATAAAAACCATAAAAGAACAGTTTAAATAAGAAAATTCTGGGTATTTTTTCCTGTGGAGCGATTGTTAGCGTACAGGACAAAATATCCAGAATTTGTTTATATTTGAATGAATTGTTTTGAAACCATCAAAATGAGTATTTTTTTGCTTGAAAAACCATCAAAATGGTGGTTTAATAAAAATGAGGTGATGTTTCATATGAATAATACGAACTTTGCAATTCAGGAATATGTGACCGGTTCAGATATTAAAAGAATACGAAAAGCATTACAGTTAACACAGAAGAAATTTGCGGAATTACTTGGTGTTTCCAAAGCAACGATAGAACGCTGGGAGACGAAAGAAGATAAAATCACCGGACCGGTTGTTTTGCTATTAAAAATATTAGAAGATCATCCGGAGTATGTTACAAAAATGCAGATTCCGGACAGGGAATATGGTTTACGCATGTGGTATATGCATGAACAGGAAATATGTACGATGATTGATGTAGATGAACTGAAAAAACGGGTAAAAATTAAAAATTATACAGATAATATTATGTTTCAGGCTTTTGGAAATCTGAAGGAACCGACCTATGAGGATTATGAGATTTTTTTGGAGTCTCGTTGTTTCCCAAAAAGCCGTGATAAAATGAAACTCATTTTAAAAGATCTGGATCTGCCGTTTTATGATCCGCTGATGATCATTCAGAAGACGGAAGGCAGAATGGCAGAAGATCATTTTTGGATTCGAATAGAGAGGTGACAAATCTATGATCGAATTATTTGAACAGAATGAACGAAAAGCCAACAGACAATCATCTAAAGGAAATCAGCTGAAATGGGAAAATGATGGCATCTGGTATAAAGCAGATTGTACCGGTTATGAAGGACTTGCGGAGTACATGGTTTCGCATTTGCTGAAGTTCTCTTCTTTACAAAAAGATGAATTTGTTCTGTACGATTATGAACAGATAAAATATAAAAATGTATTTTATAACGGTGTAAAGAGCAATAATTTTTTATATGATGACTGGCAGATCATTACACTGGAGCGGCTGTTTCAGAATTTTTTTCAGAAGAGTCTGTATGAGTCTGTATGGCATATACGATCTTCTGTGGAAGATCGGTTCAACTTTCTGGTTACGCAGGTGGAGCGTATTACTGGATTGAAAGATTTTGGAATTTACTTAAATAAATTGCTGACGATTGATGCGGTATTTGTAAATGAAGACCGTCATATGCATAATGTGGCTGTATTGATGAATCAGAAGGGTGAATTTGCATATTGCCCTATTTTTGATCATGGAGCAGGATTGCTTTCTGATACAAGTATGGACTATCCGCTGGGAACAGATCTATATGAGGCACTTTCGGAAGTACGGGCAAAAACAATCAGTGGCAGTTTTGAGGAACAATTGGATGTATCAGAAGATGCATGCGGAATAAATCTGCATTTTAGTTTTACGAAAAAGGATGTGGAACAGTTACTGAATGAAATACCGGGTTATTCTGAGCAGGAGAAAGAGAGAGTGCGGGATATTTTATTTGAACAGATGCGTAAGTATAAATACTTATTTAGAAATTGATTTATAGTACGAATAGAATATGGTACACAGCGTAAATAAAGAATACTGGCTGTTTTTTCCTGTGAAGCGATTGTTAGCGCACAAGAAAAAACAGCCAGTATTCTTTTTAATACATATATTTTCTGTCAATATACGAAAATCAGGAATTTTTCTGAAGTTTACAATTCAGAGCCTGAGCTTTTCGGACAATCGTCGAATGATCAACTCCCAGCGTTTTTGCCAGGGCTCTGGTGGAACCATATTTTTGATAACCCCATTCCAGAATTTCTTTTTCATATTCACAGACAAGTTCTTTGAGCGTGTGTCCTTCAAAGTGAGAATGCTGTGTTTCCTCCGAAAATTCAGAGAAATATCCGATGACCATATCCCAGCGGATGGTGGTGTACGGTTCATAGATCACCACCCAGCGCTCAATCAGATTTTCCAGTTCACGAATATTACCGGGCCACTGGTAACGGCAGAGCCCGTCAATGGTATCCTGAGCCAGAATAATATTTTTATTATATTTTCGATTAAAAATAGTCAGAAAATGATGGCATAGCGTTGGAATATCTTCCACACGTTCCCGAAGAGCAGGAATCGAAATCGGAAAAATGTATAAACGATAATATAAATCTCCACGGAATGTTCCATTTTGTACCATTTCGCCAAGATTGCGGTTTGTGGCTGCAATAATGCGAATGTCCAGTTTGATGGATTTGGTATCACCGATACGGGTGATTTCTTTCTGCTGTAATGCACGCAGAAGTTTTGCCTGAAAATCCAGTGGGAGTTCACCGATTTCATCTAAAAAAAGTGTCCCGTTGTTGGCAAGTTCAAACATACCGACTTTTCCGCTGGCATTTGCACCGGTAAAGGCACCTTTGACATATCCGAAAAGTTCACTTTCCAGCAGATGTTCCGGAATGGCGGCGCAGTTTACTTTGATGAATGGCTTCTTATTTCTTGTGCTGTGTTCAAAAATATAATTGGCAAATACTTCCTTTCCGGTTCCGGTTTCGCCCGTAAGAAGTGTCGTAACGTCTGTCTGAGCTGCCTGAAATGCCATGGCATATGTTTTGGTGATCGCAGGACTGTGCACTTCCGCCCAGTCAGAGAAATTCTTCTGGGGAATGATATTCTGCTGGTTTAACTGTTCAATAATAAGCGAATTCTGATTTACCACTTTCTGATAGTGTGCAATCTGTGATTCAGAAGCACGCAGATTTTCTGCAAGCGTCATGGTTTCACTGATATCCTGATCCAGTACAATGACGCCTGCCAGTTCATGATCCTGATTAAACAGCGGGGAGCCGGTTTCTAAAAGCTGTGTGCCGGTGAGTGCGGAATAGGCAATGGATGAATAGGGAATCTGATGTTTCAGTACATATTCAATGATAACATTGCCAATCTGATGATCGCTGGAAAGTTCTTTATAATTTTTCCCGACAACTGTTTCGTATTTTAAGCCTACCAGTTTTTCGTTTTCCTGATTAATGTAGAGGACGGTTCCTTCCGTATCACAGATAAACAGGCCGATGTTGATCTGATCCCCGATATTTTCCAGATGAAAGAAATTCAGCTGATCAATCTGGGTTTGCATCTGGGAACCAATGGGGGATGACAGTAAATCTGGATGATTTTTTATTAAAGTTTGAAAAGTTTGTAATATTTTTTCCAAATTAGACGTTTGTTTCATGAAAAACCTCCTGTTTGGTGTAATAATACACCAATTTAATGAATGGTGCAAGAAAAATACGGAAAACAGTTTCTGAAACAAATAAAAATGGTGCTTTTCTACACCAATTTGATAAAAATGGAGAAAAAACGGTGTATAAATACACCGATCAAAAAGAGAAAAACAAGAAATCCATGGGAAAAGACCATAAAACAGCGGAAAAATATCCGTTTTTGGACAAAAAAACAAAAGGGTGGGTGTAAAAAACTGGCACGGTCTTTGCTATATATTAGGTTACCATAAATCAATTAAGCAAAATAAAAAGAAAAAGATTAAAGGAGGACATTATCATGGAATTTGATAAGTATGTAGCAACTGGTGGACAGTCAAGCAGACCTTTTGGTCAGTTTAAGGTACCATATCCGAAGTGGGAGAGATTAGAGCGCCCGACCGGATATCCGGAATTCAACATGAACCCGGATTACAAAGACTGGGTAATCTGTATTGAAGGAGAACATTTCCTTCCAGGAGTAACTTCCAAGATGATTGACTGGTTCTGGTGTAATATGGAGAAAGGTTATTTCCTCTGGGCACCAGGTTCCCATAAGAGATTCCAGTGGATCCGGGAGCCGTGGCAGTATGGATTTACCAATTCCAAACATACCAGTCTTGAGAATATGTCAGAGGATCAGATCCTGGATCTGGAAGTGGCAGCAGGTGACGGATTCGGAATGCTTCTTTACAACCGTTATGATATGGATATTTTCCCATTTGATCAGTGTCTGGAGCACTGCATTCTGGAAGGACAGATGGATGAAAACGGACATACATGGATGATTCTTGCACATATGTGGGAAGATGTAGAAGGTGGCTGTGTACATCGTATGGTATGTGCGACAGAGACACTGGAACAGACTAAAAAAATCATTCGCCCGGACGAGTTTCCACACAAAAAAGGCGATATGAATACCTTTGAACATGGCGAGTATGAGTTATCCTGGTGGCCGAAATTCCTTCCAAAACTGTATGATGTATGGAAAGATCATCCAGACCCGACACAGAACGTATACTATGATCTGACAGTTGAAAAAATCGGAGATTACAAATGGAAATACAAAGAAGATAATTCCAAACCGATTCTGGAGAAATTAGGAATCCAGTAAAAAATATTCAGAAAAGAGCATTTGTTTCAGTCAAAATCAGGATACTCATTTCTGTATGGAGTGAGCTGTAAAAAATTAAGGGAAGCTTAATAGAGTATCTGTTTTCTGATACAAATGAAGAAGGGGTAATGCGTTATCTGATAACCAGGTAATGCATTACTCCATTACTTCAAAAGAAGAGTAAGGGAGATATGTTATGGCAATAGGAATTATTGGTATTATTCTGGCCTTTGTATTGCTGCTTTTCCTGACAATGAAAAACTGGTCTACAATCATTGTATCCATTTTTTCCGTTGTTGTAGTAGCATTATTCAATGGGCTGAATCTGACTGAATCTATCACGAATACATATGTGGCAGGAGTATGTAATATTATTACAGCATTATTTATGCTGATTCTGCTGGGGACTATTTTAGGAAAATTATATACAGAAACAGGAGCTGCTGTTTCCATTGCAAATACATTTATCAAAGCTTTTGTGGATAAGGCTGAGGGAGAAAAGAAAATCAGAGTGGCCTGCGCGGTACTGATCGCAGTGTCCTGCCTGTTCCAGTTTGGCGGTATTGACAGTTTTATCGTAATGTTTACGACATTTCCGATTATCGTAACGATGTTCCGCAGACTGAATCTGCCGCGAAAATATATTCCTGGAATGCTGCTCTGTGCAACCGGAGTTGGCGCATGCCCGGGTTCTCCAACGGTTCACAATGTATTGCCATCCGCAATCCTGGGTACACCGTCTACGGCAGGTGCAGTACCGGGTATTGTTGCATTTATCATTGTAGAAGTCGGCGCATGGTTTATGATTTCAACTATGATCATTCGTGCGGTACGCCGTGGAGAGACATTTGATTATGGAAATATGGAAGCAGTGCCTGATTTTGAAGGTGACAGAAAACTTCCGAATGTTATCGTTGCATTACTTCCTCTGATCTTAGTATTTGTACTGTATACCATTGTGGGTGCAAATATTGCATATGCATTATCAGGGGGAATCGTACTCTGCATTATCCTTATGGGAAAAAATATCGAGCCACAGCAGGGCGCAAGTCTCGGCCAGCAGATTGTAGCTGTACTGGGACAGGGAGCAGTATCTTCTACAAAAGCCCTGATCGAGATCAGTGTTATCGGTGGTCTGGCTGCAGTAGTAGCAGTTACACCGGCATTTACAAATCTGGCAGATGGACTGATGGGACTTCCGATCCATCCGTACCTGATCGTACTGATTTCTGTATTTATCCTGGTGGCACTTACAAGTTCTCCACCAGCCGGATTGAGTATCATCATTCCGATTTTTGCAGCAAGCCTGATCTCACAGCCGGGAGTCCTTGGAATCGTGGCTGATCCGGCAGCGGTACACCGTATCTGCTCCACGGCCTGCATTACATTTGAAACACTGCCGTGGAATGGTATGATTGTTGTAGCGTTAGGACTTTGCAATATTAAGCACAAAGAAGGATATCTGCCAATGTTTCTGGCATCCGTATTCTTCCCGATTGTGGGTGCAATTGTAGCAACGTTACTGCTTGTTGCATTTCCAGGTTTAGCATAAAAAATAAGAGACCTCTTAAAAAAATACTTTTTATACCTGACCCAAATCCTTAAAATAAGAAAAGATGCCCAGCATCCAATGAAACATTCATTCAGAATCGTTTGTTGGATGCTGGACATCTTTTTCATTTGACAGGAAATTATGATGAATTTCCTGTCAAACAAAAGCACTTCGTGCTAACGATAAAAGATCATCAGAAAATGCGGCCATTTTTAAATCACTGTAAATTCTTCAACTGGTTATGTCAGTCATATTATCTTGGCAGATTCCACTCGAAATGTTTTGCCAGGTAACGGATGATCAGAACCAGACAGAAACCGATCAGTGCTGCGGCGCTTTCCGGTATAAAATGATACAGAATATAGTATCCGATAATACCGAAAATGCATGCGGTGGCATAGATATGCTTCTGCAGTACATATGGAATCTCGCCGGCCAGCAGATCCCGCAGGATTCCGCCGCCAACACCCGTGATCAGACCAACAAATGCGATCAGCAGAAACTGATCCGTATTCAGAAAACGGATGGTTGCTTCCATGCCGAGGATCGTAAATGCTGCCAGTCCGAGGGTATCGGACAGAAACAGCAGGTTATGGTACATGATATCGGTACGGCGGGCGATTTTTTCAGCGATGGTATTTCGATTGTGAAGCTTCCAGATGATGAACACCACAATTGCGGTGATCGATGAAATAACCGTACACTTCGGATTCTGAAACATGGCAGGCGGCGTGTTTCCGATCACGATGTCGCGGATGGCACCGCCGCCTACGGATGTTACGATTCCGAGGATCAGTATACCAAAAAGATCCATTTCTTTTTTGATGGCCAGCATGCTGCCGGAGATTGCAAATGCAATGGAGCCGATGATCTCAAATACAGACATTAAGTTTGTCACGTTAATATCCTCCCCGTTGAGATTATTTCGTTTGGCGCTTATATGCGCAGTACATCTAACATATCACACTTATCGTTTGGCTGTCTACTGTAAAATGCAGTTTGTTTTTATCATTGAAATCATATCGATTTGCAAAACCAGATTCTTCTTTTAAAAAATCAGATTGTACATAAGTAAATAATAAACTGGCATGGTCAAAAATACCAAAACTGGAAGTGTTAAAAGTGCCAATAGACAGGTAAGATAGATATTAAGTAAATCATCGATGAAAATACAAATAACAAAAAATGCGTAATGTACTGTTTTACGGACTTTATTCCGCTATGTATATGGAAAAGCCAAAGAACAGTGATTACGGGACAAGAGGTGTTTGTTATGGACAATCATTATAACCATTTTAAAAAGATCGACGCCCATTCTCATATTGGAAAATTCGGCAGTCCTTTTAATATTGACTTTGATCTGCAGCGTCTGACAGAGCAGATGGAAGAGTTTAATATTGAAAAAACAATTTTATGTCCGGCAGGATGTCATCTGAATGAAGAACTGAAAACAGCTTATCAGGCGGCTCCGGACAAGATCATTCCGCTCTGCTGGGTCAATGCCAATGAGGGACAGGAAGCGTATGATATGCTGGAGCATTATCTGCGGGATGAAAATTTTGCAGGTGTGAAGATGCAGCCGTTATTTGATGCGTTTACCGCAGATTCACCGATGGTAGATCCGATCATGGAGATCGCAGAGGCTTACAAGAAACCGGTATTTATCCACTGTGGACATCCGCCTTTTTCACTGCCGTGGCAGATCGGTCTGCTGGCAGAGCGGCATCCGCATGTACCGACTGTTATGATCCACATGGGTCACGGACACGGTGTTTATATCGAAGGCAGTCTGAATATGGCATACAAATATGACAATCTGTTTCTGGAAGTATCCGGAATGCCGATGGGCTGTCAGATCAAAAATGCTTATGAAACCGTAGGCAGTGAGCGTGTGATGTTCGGTATCGACTCACCGTTCCATCATCCGAGTGTGGAGATCCAGCGTGTATATTCCTGCGGACTGAACGATGCACAGCTGGAAGATGTATTTTATAACAATGCAAAGAAATTCATGGAGTTGAAAACGATTTAATATTTAAAAAGTATCGATTTAGAAAGGTTTATTTCTTATCTGGATTTGTATAACGGAGAACATAAAAAACTATAACTTTTGGGGGTAAATGAGAGGAGAAAAATTATGAACGCACAGACAAATGTAAACAATTCCGGACAGAAGATCCGGACCGTAGATATCACAGTGACAGCAGCAATGGCTGCCCTGGTATTTTTAGGAACTTATATTTTTAAAATCCCGACCATCAGTGGTTATGTGCATCTGGGAGACTGCATGATCCTACTGACCGTTGCATTATTTGGCATGAAAAAAGGTGCCATCGCAGGTGCCATCGGCGGCGGATTATCTGATTTCATCGGCGGATATTTTTACTGGGTAGTTCCGACACTGCTGATCAAATGCATGTGGGCAATCGTGATGGGCCTGATCATGCACAAGATCCTGAAAGACAGAAAAGGTGCTTTCCTGATCGGTGCGGTAGCCGGCGGTATCCTCCACATCATTGCGTACACACTGGTAAGAGTCGCACTGTATGGCGGCCACACAGCCATTATTGAGATCCCGGCACTGGCATTCCAGACCGGCGCAGGCATCGTGATCGGATTTGTTATTTATATGCTGTTGAAAAAATCAGGCGTAGCAGGCCGACTGTCCGGTATGGTTGCTTAAAAATCTGATAGTTTACATAATGCCCTTTCATTTCGAAAGGGCAGATTTTCTTTATACAAAAAAATTTTTGGTGTTGCGCAGGCAGGGTTAAGTATGTATAATTACTTAAAGGTAATCAGGGAAAGGTGAGTATTTATGAAAAACGAAATTCAGATTGATTTACAGCCTGTGCAGACAAAACGGGCGAGTGAAGAAATATATAATCAGATCCGGCAGTTAATTCTGGATGGAGAGATCCATCCGGGGGAACGGCTTCCATCTGAACGAAAAATGATGGACATGATGCACCGCAGCCGTCCGACGATCCGGGAGGCCATGCGTATGCTGGAGCGGGAAGGCTATATCAAGATCTATTCCGGCAGCAGCGGAGCCGTGGTGCAGGAGATCAATGTGGACAATGCAGTGCAGTCTCTGGAAACGATCATCCAGATGAAGCATATGAAAATTGAAGAGATTCTGGAGTTCCGCCGCCTGACAGAGTGTGAGGCCGCAAGAGTTGCTTCCGAGCGCCGGACCACAGAGGATCTGGAGAAGATGAAAGAGATTCTGCAGCGCTCGGAGAATGTTCTGGGTGAGCCGGAAGCGTTTATTGCCTGCGACCTGGAATTCCATCTGGCACTGGCAGATGCATCCCATAACGCAATGTACTCCATTATGATGCAGGTTTGCAGAAATGTGATCGGGGAATCCTTATCCTCCATTTTGACAAAAGGCAAAAAGACAGAACAGAAGATGCGTTACCAGAGAATTCTGGATGTACATAAGGAGACGTATATTGCTATCAAGAATCAGCAGGGCGCAGAGGCAGCCCGCCTGATGACGGTTCATCTGACAAATGCGGAATCTGATATTCTGGCATAAAAATACATAAAGGAAAAATAGGTGTCGGGCTCAGGTCCGGCACTATTTTATTTAGAAGACCACAAAAATGATAATCATTTTACTGCTTCTGTGACTCTTTATACAGTTCGTATGACAAAATATAATAATGGCGTTCCCGATAGGATTCCCAGTTCATGGAAATCAGGGAACGTATTTTTTTTATGCGCTGATTTAAGGAATTACGGTGTATATTCAGTGCAATCGCTGTGGCAGAACTGTTACGTTCATTGATAAAAAATTCATACAGAATATCCGCAAAATCTGTGTGATGTTTTGTATCATAATCCAACAGTATCTTTAAATCCGTGTGCAGGAATGTTTCTGTGGATTCTTTCTGGGTAAAAATATTTGCAATATGTTCCAGATAGTAATCAGCATAGCAGAACAGGGAAGATTCCAGATGCTGACGGGTTCCAAGTTCAATGGCACGCAGAGCCTGTTTGTAATAGCCCGGGGCATCAATGATATCATGAAACTGATTGCTGAGCCCGGCAAACAGACCATATTTTTTGCAGAGATTCTGTATAGTAGCAATACTGGCTGCGGACAGTCGATTAGTTCCGGGTAAATCCAGAAAAATAATAATAGCGACGTTATACATTAAGGTTTTGGCACCTGGGAAATTATTTTCAAAGGTATTGCGAATCAGGTTGGTATTTATAATATGGGAACTTCTGGCTGTTTCGATGGCGATACAGTAGATATTACCGTGAAATTCACAATTTGTGTAAGCCAGCCGTTCTGCATAGTTTGCATCACGGATGATTTTCCCGTCAAGAAGATCCCGCAGAAATGATTCATGGTTGTATCCATGATTATTTCGATAAAATTCTGTCTGGCTCAGATGCATATAAATGGCAGATTTAAAAAGTGACAGAAGTTTGCGGTCAATCGGACGGAACGGGCGGTGCTTATCAATGAGCACAATGTGTCCCATATCCCGCTTTGTATCAATGGCACAGGCCAGCAGGGAGTAGGGAAGCTTCGGATTCTGAAAATACACCGGTTCTTCACTGTGCATAATTTTTTCATGGATGTGCTCATGATTTGCAAGTTCGTATTCCTGCTCAGAAAATCCCTGATGCATCAGAAGCGATTCCGTAAATGGATCCAGGTCATCGGATTCCCATCTGGAAGCAATCAGGTGAAAGCCGGCATCAAATACACCAACTGGATTTGCAAAAATATAGTAGGCCAGATCAGTAATTCGCTGGATGCCTTCCTGATGATACAGGATATTTAAAAATTCTTCAGATAAAAAACCGAGCTGGATGTTGGAATAAAAAAGTCTTCTAATGCAAGCAGATCGGTTTCCGGTTCTGAACTCTGAATCAAAAGCAGATTCAGATCATGCGCTGTCTGGTTGGCAATCTGCTCCAGATCATCCGGATCTGTACTGTCAAAAAAGCCGACAATATGCATGTCCGGAATTGTGGGAATGGAAGTCAATACAGTTTTATCCGTGCAGGTATAAAGCAGATAATCACGGTATTTATCCGGTGAATCCGGTAAAGACGCAAGACCGGCAATGCATGGAGTTGTATTGTGTTCTTTCAGACAGGAAGCATGGTCCGAAAAAAACTGTTGTATATTTTTTAAATTGATCAGCATGTAAAATTCCCCCAAAAAACAAATTGTTACTATTAATAATCATGTGAAAAAAGAAGATTGTCAATAGGAAAAACAGAATTGTATACCGAATTGCGCCCAGGTGATTTGAAGGAAGATGGTCAGACAAGATAACGGAAAAAATAAGAAAAAAAGTGATGTCAGAAGTGCACAAAAAAATAGGAAAAATGGTCACGAATGCCCCGATGTGAAAAACAGCTTTTTGATAAAATTTATTTTATCAGACAGGCAGATCCTTGAGAAAAACAGGTTTCAAGTCAAACGTATGCGAGACTTGATGCGTGATTCCGGACAGCGTAAGCTGTCACATTCAACTTTGTGAAAATGAGGAGTCTGTCAGGAAACGTGAAGGTTTGAAGGAGGTAAATTTTTATGGTTGTGGAGAACAAGGGACAACAGCAGAGTGTACGATTTGTCGTGGACACAGACCGATGTTGTGGATGCAGAAAATGCATTCGCCGATGCATGGAAAATGTATGGCAGTGGGATAACGAACATCATCATGCGTATCAAAAATATCCGGATGAATGTGTATTGTGTTATCAGTGTGAAATGGAGTGTCTGAATAACTGCATTGATATTCAGCCGATTGCGACGTTACAGGTAGATCCTCTGTATTACAGTGCGGGAAGAATCGAGGAAGCTATGGGTCAGAAAGGGGAATAACAATGAAGACATATAAGGATTATGGAAAACTGTATGTGGCTGACGTACTGGTGATCGGCGGTGGAATGAGTGGTTTGATTACAGCACTTCGGGCAAAAGAAAAGAATCCGGATCTGGATATTCTGGTAGTGGATAAAGGAACTATTGGCTGGTCCGGTCAGGCAACAAAAGCGGGAAATGGCATTCGTGCCACTGCAAAAAATGAAATGGCTATTCCACTTGCTATGGGATATCTGGTAAATGCACACACTGAATTTATGAATGATCAGGAATTCCTAGCGGAATATCTCAAAGTACATGAGGATAATATTGAGTACATCAATGAACTTGGTGTAAAGACTTCCTATAATGAAGATGGAAGTGTGAATTACTTTGGGGAAATTTTTCCACATGCATTAACCGCGGCGTCAATTGAAATTAATGTCTGTCGTTCGTTACGTGCGACGGCATTAAAAAGAGGAATCCGGCTGCTGAGCAGAACGAATGTATTTGAATTGCTGACAAATGATACAGGAAAAGTAATCGGTGCTATTGGATTTGGAATGGATCATGCGGAGTGTGTGATTTTTCAGGCAAAAGCCATTGCGATGGCGACACAGGGATGTCATTTTAAAAAAATCGGATTGGAATTTATGGGATATGGAACAGGTGTCGGGGCCGCATATCGTGCAGGCGCCGTTATGAGAAATGTGGAGTTTTCCACACAAACTGATATTGTATTCAAGAAAAATAATACGCCAATTTATGGAGGCTTTAATCTGATCTGCAACAGCAAAGGGGAGAATATCAAAGATAAATACTGTGGACCGAAACCATTGATGGAAGTCTCCACGGAACTTGTACTTGGCATGCTGGAAGAAGTAAAACAGGGCAATGGACCGATCTGGTGTGATCTGGAACATCCGGACGAAGTGCGCAAATTTGTTGGTGGTCAGGATTTTGGACCGGATCGAATGAATCTGGACAAACTGGCCTGGGAAAAACATGTATTTGAAAAAACAGCACGTTCCTTTGGAGATGTAGGATTAAAACCGGAGACAACCATCAAGATGGTTCTGCAGGTGGAGCCGATCAAAGTTGACACAGAGTATAAGACGGATGTAGATGGTCTGTGGGCTCCGGGCAAAATTTCCACACAGGGTTGTGCATACTTTGGATGGACCAGAGGAGATGGCGTGGGAAATGCATCGACCACAGCGATGATGGCAGGAGACAGTATTGCGGAATACGTGCGTACAGCGCAGCAGTATGAGTTAAATGAGGCTCAGGTAAAAGCATACAAAGAAAAGATATATGCACCGTATCATCGTGAAAGTGAGCATCATCCGAAAGAAATTTTTGACCGTATTGAGCGCTACATTTTCCAGGTGGATAAGTTACTGGCAAAGAGCGAGCAGTCCATTCATGAAGTGTTACGAGATATTGAAGAAATGAAGGAGATTGTTCCGCAGCTGACGGCAGAAGATCCACACGGTCTGGCAAAATGCCTGGAGGCAGCTGACAGCTTATTATGTCTGGAAATGGTATTCCGTGCAGCCGATATGCGAAAAGAAACGAGAGGTCAGATGTATCCGCATTACAGAGCTGATTATCCACAGCATGATGATAAAAACTGGCTGAAATGGATTAATATCAGACAGGGAAAAGATGCTGAAATGGAATTATTTACGGAGGATATTCCGATGTGGAGATATCCGATCCCACCGGAAGGATATGAGATCCCGGAAGGCCATACGGAAGAGTTTTATGTTCCGGAGAATCCATTGGCAGCAAAGATGATGGAATGCAAAAAAATGATGGAAAGCATGCATATGTAAGGGGGAAGAACCGTGGCTAAAGTAAATGTCAGATTTGATTTATATGAATATGAAGTATCAAAAGGAAAAACAATTCTGGAGGCTTCACTGGAGACACATACACATCCGCAGGAATACAAACGTGTCATGATCCCGGTTTTATATTATCTGAAAGGCATCAACGATACGGATGAAAGTGGTGTCTGTGTGGTAGAGGCAGATGGAAAACTGGTAAATGCATCTACTACAAGAATCCGGGAGGGCATGAATATCCAGACCCGTTCAGAGAAAGTAATGGCAGCAAGACGGGAAGCACTGGCAAAAATTCTTGCAAAACATAACAAATCCTGTATTTACTGTGACCGATCTTCCAGCTGTGAACTTCAGGATCTGTTGCATGAATATGGATTTACCAATGAACCGGATCTGCCAAAGGAGCAGATCGAACCATTAGATCTGTCTTCCAAAGTGCTTGTCCGTGATAACAATAAATGTATCCGCTGCAAACGCTGTATTGCTGTATGTGGAAAAGTCCAGGCTGTGTCGGCCATTGCAGCTACCGGAAATGGATTGGATACGGTGATCGCACCATCCTCGCTGCGGGGACTGGCGGCAGCAAGCTGTGTAAACTGTGGACAGTGCGTTGCTGTCTGTCCGGTTGGCGCGCTGACAGAACGTACGCAAATGGATGAAGTGAAAGCGGCCATTGCGGATCCGGAGAAATATGTGGTCGTTCAGGTGGCACCTGCGGTTCGTGCAGCACTGGGGGAAGACTTTGAATTCCCGATTGGTGTAGATGTAGAGGGAAGAATTGCCGGTGCGTTGAAGGAACTTGGTTTTGACAAAGTATTTGACACAAAAGTTGGCGCAGATCTGACGATTATAGAAGAAGCACATGAACTGGAAGAACGTATCAAAAATGAAGATGTATTACCAATGATCACATCCTGTTGTCCTGGATGGATCAAATATGCAGAGCATTTTTACCCGGATATGCTGGATCATATTTCCAGTTGCAAGTCACCACATATGATGTTTGGCGCAATCGTGAAAAGTTATTATGCAGAAAAAATGGGACTTGAGAAAAATAAGGTCGTTACAGTCAGTGTAATGCCCTGTACAGCGAAAAAATTTGAGATTACGAGAGAACAGGAAAGTGGTACAGATGTAGATTATGTCATTACCACAAATGAACTTTCCCGTATGATCAAAGATGCAGAAATTCAGTTTGAGTCCATGTCCGTAAACGAGACATTTGACGAACCACTGGGCGAGGGAACCGGAGCAGCGGTGATTTTTGGCGCAAGTGGCGGCGTTATGGAAGCTGCGCTGCGTACGGCAGTCGAAGATCTGACGGGAGAACCGTTACAGAAACTGGAGTTTTCCGATGTGCGTGGAATGAATGGTATCAAAGAGGCTTCTTATGAGCTGAATGGTCAGGTGTTAAAAGTAGCTGTTGTATCCGGTCTGGCAAATGCCAATGCATTGCTGACTAGAATCAAAGCCGGAGAGGCAGACTATCAGTTTATCGAAGTGATGGCATGTCCTGGCGGCTGTGTCAATGGTGGCGGACAGCCGCATCAGTCGGCATTATTGCATGCAGATATGGATATTCCGGCAGTTCGTGCAGCAGCATTATATCGTAATGATGCTGCCAGTGCAGTGCGCAAATCCCATGAGAATGAGGCGGTGAAAGAATTGTACCGGGCATATCTGGGTGAGCCGGGAAGTGAGACTGCACACAAACTGCTACATACCACTTATATGGCCCGTTAGGTGTATAAGATATAAAATTCAAATTTTTAAAGAAAAGAATTTCCCGAACCAAAAGATAGTATTTTCAGCAAAGGAGAGTAATAAAAATGGAACATGAGTACAAAGAATTTCAGGAATATGATCCGCCCGTATTGTATACAGGAATGAAACGAATGACAGATGTATACATTCCGATGCGGGATGGCTGTCAGCTTTGCGCAGACATTAATCTGCCGGACGGGGAAGGACCATTTCCTACGATTGTATCCTTTGGTCAGCATAATAAAGATCTGCTGGATGCAGATTATAACGAAAGCATGCCGGCACAGCCGAGCTGGTCTCATTTCTGGTTTGGAAATATTGAATCCGGTGATACAAAATATATGGTATCCAGAGGTTACGTTCATGTGTTGATTCAGGCAAGAGGCGCAGGAAAATCAGGAGAAGGAAATCCGATGATGGCATCGTTTGATCATTATGATGCAATCAAATGGATTGCAGAACAGGATTGTTGTGATGGAAATGTCGGTATGTGTGGATTGTCCAATTTTGGTGTAAACCAGCTGATGGCAGCGCAGGCGCAGCCGCCACATCTGAAAGCAATCTTCCCACAGGATCCGGGCTGGTGCTATGGTATGTTCCGTGAGATGAATCTGGGTGGAGTCATCAACACACTGATGTACCATCTGGGACCGATGAGTGTCGATCATGCGGCTGTTCAGGCACCGGGGGAGCTGCCGCCGGAACTGGATATGGCCTGGAAAGCAGCCATGAACAATCCGGATTATCAGATGTACCGTAATCTGTATAATATTCTGACGATGAAAGGCCAGCTTCAGCCGATGATGTTTTATACCATGCTGAATCCATATGATACGGATGATGCGTATGAAATTGGTGTAAAAAAGGCATCCAATATCAAGATCCCGGTATATCTGGGTTCCGGACAATATGCCATTGATTATCACTTCCACTGGCAGGGAGCACAGGACTGGTACAAAGAGATCCAGGGCGTTCCGAAAAAACTGATGCTGACGGGGCCGGCGCATCGTGCCCGCCCGTTCCAGGAGCGTGGTATGCACAAAGAAATGCTGAAATGGTATGATTACTGGCTCAAGGGAATTGATACCGGAATCATGGAAGAAGCACCGGTCCGTTACTGGGTAACCGGTTCCAATGAGTGGCGTTCAGCAAGTAACTGGCCGGTTCCGGAGACAGAATGGACACCGCTGTATTTTGACTCCTGGGAGAGACTGCGTACAGAGAAAATTGATCCATATGCATGGGACGGCGCAGATGTACCGGATGCATTTGTACAGACACCGCCAACCATTACAAATAAAATAGAAAAAGTACGTTACTGTACCGATCCATTACCGGAAGATGTAACGATTGCAGGATCGATCAGTGCCAAATTCTGGGCTTCCATTGATTCCGATGATACAAACTTTTTTGTTGTATTAAAAGATTTGGGACCGGATTGTACAGACCGTACCGGAAGAAAGGGAGAACGCGAGATCCCGGAACTTCCAGAGAAATATCTGACAAAAGGTATGCTGAAGGCATCCATGCGTGAACTGGACGAAGAGAAGAGCACACCGTACAAACCGTGGCATAAACTGACCCGCGAAGCACAGAAACCGGTTGTTCCGGGAGAAATCAACGAGTACAACGTGGAAGTTATGTCCGTGTGCCACACTTTCAAAGCAGGACATCGCATTTGTGTGGAAATTTCCTGCCTGGATCTGCCGGACGGCGCATGCTGCGTATGTGATACCGAATATATTCCGTATCATGTATGCAGAAATGAGACAGTTCTGCACAAGATTTATCGTGATGGAGAACATCCATCTCACATTTTACTGCCGGTCATTCCGAATAAGTAAATATAATATGTTTTAAACAGAGAAGTACCCGTTTCGACAGGAAAGGTCGATTCCGGTGCTTCTCCTTTTTGTGCAAATTTTGTGCAAAAATAATAGCTGATTGTGTTAAAAACCAGTTTTTTAGAGAAAAATAGCCAATTCTTTGTGTGAAAGTGGTTGCATTTTTGAAAATGCAGTCCTATAATAGCTATATAACTGGTAAGACCAGATGGAGAACAAAACAAAAGATACAGAAAGTGATGTGAAGTGCAGGTGGGAAACATTGAATTAACTGCAGCAAAAAACAGCTTCTGTATCTGGAAAAAGTAGAGTGAACATAGCTTGTAATGGAATTGTGTTCATGAATAGGTAGTGAAAGTGGATGAAAAATATCCACTTTATCAGATTGTTTGAGAGGAGAAGAACAATGAAGATCGTTGTGTGTATCAAACAGGTTCCGGGTACCAGTCAGGTAGAGATCGATCCGGAAACAGGTGTATTAAAACGTGACGGTGCAGCAGCCAAGATCAATCCGTATGATCTGTATGCATTAGAGACTGCAATGCGTCTGAAAGAGCGCTGCGGAGGAACGGTAACCGCAGTGACAATGGGACCGCCACAGGCTGAGGCGATGATGAAAGAAGCATATATGATGGGTGTAGATCAGGCGTATGTATTTACAGACCGTACATTTGCAGGTGCGGATGTGCTGGCAACTTCCTACACGCTGGCGCAGGGCATTACCTCTATCTGTGATTATGACATTATCATCTGCGGCAAACAGACCACAGACGGTGATACGGCTCAGGTAGGACCGGCTATGGCAGAGTATCTGGGCATTCCGTGTGCTGCATGGGTTGGCGAGATCGCTGATGTGGATGAAGACGCTGTTACCGTTGGACAGGATTTCGTTAATGTACGTCAGCTGGCAAAGATGAAACTTCCATGTCTGATCACTGTGGAAAAAGATATCTACACACCGCGTCTTCCGTCCTACCGGCTGAAAGCTGCCACAAAGAACCGCAAAGTAGAGATGATCACATTTGCAGATTTCAAGGATCAGGATGTGACACATTACGGACTGAAAGGTTCCGCTACTTCCGTAGAGCGCATTTTCCCGCCGGAAAGCCACGACGGACAGATCTTCATGAGCGGATCTGCCGAGCAGGTAGCCGGTGAACTGGCAGACATTTTTGCAGAACGGAAATATGTGTAAAATCGGAGGAAAAGAAGATGGCAACATTAAATTTTAATCAGGATCAGTGTATCCTCTGCGGGCAGTGTGTGGAAAAATGTCCCTTTGGAGCACTGGAGATCAAAGATAACAAAATAGAAATCAACGCATCCTGTAAGATGTGTAAACTGTGCGTGAAATCATGTCCGGTGCAGGCAGTTTCCCTGATAGAGGATGAAGTGAAAAAGACCGTGGACAAAGACGCATGGAAGGGTGTCATGGTTTTTGTGGAGCAGGAGGAGAGCGGTATCCATCCGGTAGCCTTCGAGCTGATCGGAAAAGCAAGAGAGCTGGCTGCAAAGATCAACCATCCGGTGTATGCGGTGCTTATCGGCGGCGAACAGGCCAAGGAACAGGCGCAGACTTTACTGGAGTACGGTGTGGACAAAGTCTATGTCTATGCACATGAAGCACTGGCGCATTTCCGCGGGGATGTGTATACAAACATCATGGAAGACTGCATCAAAACTGTAAAACCGACGGTTGTTCTGGTTGGCGCAACTTCCCTGGGACGTTCCTTGGCACCGGCCTGTGCCACACGTTTCCGTACTGGTCTGACTGCAGACTGTACCGTACTTGATATGAAAGAAAATACCGATCTGGTGCAGATCCGTCCGGCGTTTGGTGGAAATATCATGGCACAGATCATTACGACAAATACAAGACCACAGTTTGCAACGGTTCGTTATAAAGTGATGAATGTGGCAGAGAAGACAGCACCGAATGGTGAGGTCGTAACCTGTGAAGTAACCGATGAAATGCTGAAATCCGGCATGGAAGTCATCAGCACAGAGATCGTGAAAAAGACAAAAGGCATCGAGGAAGAAGATGTGCTGGTCGTTGCAGGACGTGGAGTGAAAAAACAGGAAGATCTGGCGATGCTGCAGGAGCTGGCAGATGCCCTTGGCGGACAGCTGGCAACCACACGTCCGCTGGTGGAAAAAGGCTGGAACGACGTGACAAAACAGATCGGACTTTCCGGACGTACCGTAAAACCGAAACTGATCATTACCTGTGGTGTTTCCGGTGCGGTACAGTTTGCCGCAGGTATGGATGGAGCGGAGTGTATCGTGGCCATCAACACCGATGCGGAAGCACCGATCTTCAAGATCGCAAATTATTGTATTACCGAAGATTTATACAGTGTGGTACCGGCGCTGACAGCAGCAGTGCAGGCAAAACAGCAGTAAAGGGGGACGTCGAAAATGGAATATCAGGTAATTACACCGGAAGGTGTGGAATATTTAAAAAGTGTGACAGCCCCGGACCGTGTTTTTTACGGGGATGAGATCGAATATGATTATGCGCATGATGAGATGCCGGATTTTGGTACCCATGCGCCGGATGTACTGGTGGAAGTGCTAAGTACCGAGGAAGTATCCAAAGTTATGTGTTATGCTTACGAGCACTGCATCCCGGTAACACCCCGGGGAGCCGGAACCGGTCTGTCCGGTGGCGCTGTGCCGATCTACGGAGGCATTCTGCTCTGTACCGAAAAAATGAACAAGATCCTGGAGTGGGATCTGGATACCATGACCGTAGTCATTGAGCCGGGTGTCCTTGTTATGGAACTGGCCAATGCAGCGCAGGAAAAAGGTGTCTTTTATCCGCCGGAGCCCGGGGAAAAAACAGCTTCTGTCGGTGGAAACGTCATGACAAATGCCGGTGGTATGAAAGCCGTAGGTTATGGTGTCACAAGAAACTATGTGGTTTCCATGGAGTGTGTTATGCCAAACGGTGATGTCATGCAGTTTGGAAGTAACGTAGCGAAAAACACATCCGGATATGATATCAAAGATCTGGTGATCGGTTCCGAGGGAACGTTATGTATCGCGACAAAACTGCGTATGCGTGTCATCCCACAGCCGAAAGTATCTTATACCTTACTTGTACCGTATCCGTCACTGGAGCAGTGCGTGGGAACCGTGCCGAAATTTATCAACTCCGATCTGAATCCGACTGCCATCGAGTACATGCCGAAGTCCCTTCTGGATGAGGCAGCAGAGTATCTGAACAAGATCATGCCGCACCGTACCGCAGATTCTTATCTGATCCTGA
Organism: Lachnospiraceae bacterium; assembly: GCA_022781925.1. Taxonomy (GTDB): domain Bacteria; phylum Bacillota; class Clostridia; order Lachnospirales; family Lachnospiraceae; genus Eubacterium_I. Next base: position 14,592 of record JALESO010000044.1, on the reverse strand, counting down.
TGTTTGACGGAAGTACGGTGGAAGATGTGGAGCGCAGATGTGACGCTGCCGCACAAATCTGTCTGGACAACGGAGCAGAGGACGTATTCCTGTGCAATACCGATGAGCGAAAAGAAGCGGTATGGACCGTGCGTGGTGCGTCTCTTGAGGCACTGAAAGCATCTACCACAGATATGGACGAGTGCGATATCGTAGTTCCGAGAAACCGAATCGCAGACTTTTCCAAGTTTGCAGGCACCAAGATGGAAGAGACCGGTATCCGCATTTCCATCCAGGGTCATGCCGGTGACGGAAACATGCATATCCAGCTGATGCGTGATGATATGGACAAAAAACTCTTCGAGGAGCGCTGCCCGAAATTGATGGAAGAGTTGTATGCACAGGCAAAGATCATGGGTGGTCAGGTATCCGGCGAGCATGGAATCGGTCATGCCCGTGTCGGCGCACTGGAGACATTTATGGGTCCGCAGATGATCGCACTATATCAGGCGATTAAAAATGCTTTCGATGAGAAACACATTCTGAATCCGGGCAAAGTCATCCGTTAAGCATACTGAATATTAGGTTGGCAAAATCAGTTTGTACCGGAATCATTTCGATATCGAATATTTAAAGTGGTTATGGGTTAGGTTTTATATAGGTAAAAATAAGGTGAACGAAAAATGCAGGAAATTCCGGTGATGGAAATCCTGCATTTTTTATGAAATTAAATAAATCACAAAGATGCCATTTTTCAATGATTTCTGTAATATCCGATATGGTAAAATAATACATAAGAAATACATGAGAAAAATACGGCGCAAAGGCAGAGAGCATCAGCCTGACTTTGCACGGGAGAAGGAGTGACGGAAATGCCGAAGGGGAGAAATCATCTGAACACGATCTACATATCGGAGCGGCTGCAGGAATGTCTGCGACCAATCTCGCAGTGTGCGCTGACCACAGTGACTGCGCCGATGGGATACGGGAAAACCACAGCGGTGAACTGGTATCTGACCAGACAGCTGAAAACGGAGCGGGCGGTGCAGATCCGCATCAGCATTTATTCGGATAATCTGTCTATTTTCTGGAAAAGTGTGCAGCAGGCATTTGCCTTTGCAGGGCTGGATTTCCTGGAAGGCTATGAATGCCCGGTGGATGTGGCTTCCGCAGGATTTCTGATGGACACCATCTGCTATGGACTGGCGGGAGATACGATTTATTACATTTTTATCGATGATTTTCATCTGTTGACGGATGAGCGGGTGGCTGATTTCCTGTGTGATCTGGCAAACCGTCTGCCGGGAAATGTGCATCTGATCGCAGCCAGCAGGGGGCGGCTGCTGTCCGGGAAAGCGGTGGTGCGTCTGGGCGGAAAACTCTGCCAGATCGAGATGGAGAATCTCTGTCTGAACCATACGGAACTGTCGGTGTACACTCATCGGTGCGGCATGGAACTGAGTAAGCAGCAGATCGACACGTTGCTGCATACCAGTGAGGGCTGGTTTTCTGCGGTGTATCTGAATCTGTGTGCTTTTTCCAAATACGGACAGCTGCCGGATCAGAAATCAGATATCTATGAAATGTTTGCAACGGCCATGATTGATCCGCTGCCAAAAGAACGCCGGGAGTTTCTGACGGTTATGGGGCTTGCGGATGAATTTACGCTGGAAATGGCACGATGCATCACGGGGCTTGCAGATGCAGATGCGATTCTGGCGGCATTGACGGAGCAGAATGCCTTTGTCACCCGTCTGCCGGACAACCGCAGTTTTCGGTTTCACCATATGATGAAAGAGTGCGCGGAGCGGGCATTTGCCGCACTGGATATGGGAAAACAGCGGCGCTACCGCAACCGTTACGGGGCATGGTATGAGAAGAAACATATGTATCTGCATGCCCTGACTGCTTACCGGGAGAGCCGGAATTATGAGGCGGTTCTCAGAGTAATTCAGAATGATGCGGGAATCCTGCTTGCTTCCATGAAACCGGAGGAGGTGTCGGAACTTCTGGAACAGTGTCCAAAAGAGGTGCTGAAGCGGCATCCGCTGGCACTTCTGGTACTGATGCGCCGGATGTTTACCTGGCGGCAGATTCCGACCATGATGGCACTGAAGGATCTGCTGATGACTGCCATCGCAGAGCATCCGGAGATGGAGGCCAGAGAGCGGGACAACCTGTTGGGGGAATGTGATCTGATCATGAGTTTTCTGATGTATAATGATATATCAAAAATGAGTCAGTTCCACCGCAGTGCCAGTGCACAGATGTCACGACTGGCCATCAGCATCCGAAATGAAGGCGGCTGGACCTTCGGTTCCCCTTCTGTGCTGATGATGTTTCACCGGACGCCGGGGGAATTGGACAAAGAACTGGCGGAGATGAATGACTGCATGCCTCATTACTACCGCATTACCAGCGGGCACGGGCAGGGGGCGGAGCGTATCATGAATGCGGAGGCGGAATTTCTGCAGGGGCGGTTTGTGGATGCACAGATCTGTCTGGAAAATACCTATGCGCACATTGCGGAGAACGGGCAGGAAAATATGGCGCTCTGCTGTGATTTCCTGGCGCTGCGTCTGGCATTGTGCACGGAGTTAAGTCTCAGTTATACCATTGCAGAGCGGCGGGAGAAGTTGATGCGCCGTCATAACATCACCTGGATCACGCTGTTTGACAGCGCCTGCGCTTATTACTATGCACTGTCGGGGCAGACGGATCAGATTCCGGCACTGTTTCGGGAACACAAGTTGTCCACCGTAAATTTTCTGGCACCGGGAAAACCTATGATGGAACTGATCGAGAACCAGGTATATCTGGCACAGGAGGAATCTGCAAAAGTCATCGGCAGAAGCGAGAGGCTGCTGGCGGTATGTGAGACAATGCATTATGCGCTGGTGGCACTTCATATACAGATCCAGACAGCAGCCGCTTATGAAAAACTGGGAAAACGCCCGGAAGCCAGAGCATATCTGCGATGTGCCCTGGATGCAGCACTGCCGGATCAGTTTTACCTTCCTTTTGTGGAAAATTATGGGTATCTGGAAGAACTTCTGGAACGGGAAATGCAGACTGCAGATGAGCCGGCGCACGCTTTTCTTACAAAAGTGGTAACATTGGGAAAATGCTGTCAGAAGCGGTATGCAGACATCACAGAAGAACGTGCATTGCCGGAAGCTTTTGCGGGTCTGACGGAGCAGGAACGCAGGATCGTTGCACTGCTGGCGGAGCGGTTCAGCAACCGGGAGATCGCGGAGCGGCTGTTTCTATCCGAGGGAACCGTAAAGCAGTATATCAACCGAATCTATGCAAAATTGCAGATCAGCGGAGATGTGCGGACAAAACGCAGACAGCTGATCGAGTTGCTGACCACAGACTGACAAATCTTCAAGTTGAACCAAATACTAACCTTTCGTTAATATCATTTTGAAATCATCCATCGTACAGTATTACTACAAAGTAAATGTGCGATGGATTTTTTGATGCACATATTTTTGATGAAAGGGAGGGAGAAGTTATGGAAGAGCGAAATGCAAAGGTATATTCCGATGAGCAGCTTGCAGCAGAACTGAAAAATAAACGTGCGGCAGGCAGAGGTGCGAAAGCACTGAGCATAGCAGGCGTCATTCTGGTGGTGGCAGGGCTGCTGACCACGCTGATCTCTGTGGCGATTTTCGGAGTGATACTTTGTCTGGTCGGAGCACTGGTAATGAACAGACGTGAGAAATCCATGAAACAACAGATCGGGGATCAGCTGGTACAGGGATTGTTAGAAAACGTGTTTGAAGAGGTGGATTATCAGCCCACGGGGCATATTTCCAGAAGTGCCATGGATGCAGCGGTGTTGCCGGTGGATTTTCACACCGTGGAAGGCAGCAATGATGTTAAAGCCGTTTATAAGGCGATGCATGTGGAAATGAGCGGTGTGACACTGATCCAGGAGAATGATTATTATAACGATGATGCCGGGATGTGGGAGACCGTCAAAGGGGAAGTGTTCAAAGGTCAGTGGCTGGTCTGCGACTTTGGTCATGAATTTTCCACAGAGCTGCGGATCGTGGCCCGCACCGGGATCAAGCGTCTTTTTTCCGGGTCTGTGGTCAAAACAGACAATGAGGAATTTGATAAAAAATTTATCATCCAGCCGGAAAATGAACAGGAAGTCGGCAATATCCTGACACCGCATATCGTGGATTGCATTGTGTCAATGTCATCCAAATATGGTGGAAAGCTGTATATGAGTTTTCTGAAAAAGGGGCAGCTGCACATTGCGGTACAGACCGACCAGCCGTTTTTTGCACTGAGCAGGGGCAAAGTGGAAGTAGACGCATTGCGGCAGAAATATCAGAGCGAGCTGCACTGGTTTACGGATTTCCTGGATGAATTAAACTGGGTGGATACATTGTATCTCAGTAAGGAAACTTCTACCTGCGTTCGGTTTGAACCGGAGCAGGAGGCACATGAAAAGGGAGAGGAGGAGTTAGGATGAAACATGTAGAAAACATTACAGGGACAAAGAAATTATTTCAGGAAAAAAGGTTTTTTCAGAGAAAGAGGCTGCTGGCGGTAGTGCTGTTGATCGTGCTCAGTGTCTGTCTGGTGGGAGGCTGTGGAAGCCAGCCCACATCCACACAGGATGCGGATATCCTTTCTTCTTATATAGGATTCTGGCGCTATGAGGGAACACCGACGTATGTAACCATCAATGATCAGTATCAGTGGGCGACCACGGATTTTTACGGCAATCAGCTGGATGGCGGTGTGATCACCACGGATGAGAACGGCCTGAGCCTGAGCCGGGCAGACGGATCCTTTGTATCCACGCTGACAGTGACGGATACCGGGCTGGTGGACGGTGGTGGCAATACGCTGGTGGCCAGTGAAGGTCTGGTCTTTCTGCCGACAGCTGCGGATGCCTTGGATCAGACTGTTGCGTTTCCGGGAAATTTTGCAAATGTGACGATTAATTATCCGGCACAGATGAATGCCTATCCGTATGTGTCTTATACAGATTCTCTGGGATTTGATGCACTGGTGAAAAACGGAACAGACGATTATTACACGAATATTATGATCGGTTTTCAGCCCATCGCCGGCTATGACGACAATATGACAAAAGGACTGGCATCCGCACAGCCGTATCTGGAAAATATGATGCAGACGCTGCTTCAGAATATGTACGGTGCAAATATGACACAGTTCATCGGTGCAAACTGCATTGACGGGGGCGATCATTACAGCATCGTCGGTTCCATGTGGATGAGCAGTGGTATTTTCGGGGATGGATCTTCAGTTTCCCTGCGGGCAAATATGGAAGTACGTTATTACGGCCCGACAGGATATGCCATGGTGATCATGGTGATTGCACCGGAAAGCCGGATCCAGAACTACGTGGACATTGCGAACAATATGCTGACCACCTGTGCTTATACCGCAGGATGGAGCACCGCACCGAAGGAAGTGCCACAGGCACCGCCGCAGGATGCAAAGAAATCCGACAGTGCAAGCGATGACGGGATCGCATATTACTGGTACGACAGCGATGGCGATGTCTGGTACTGGGACGGATATGAGAATCACTTCATCGGCTACGGAGATTCCGGTTATATTGATGACGATGGCTTCTATGATTATTACGATGACGGCTATTATGATGACTATGATCCGTGGTCAGATCCGGGTGACTATTATGATGACTACGACGACTACTATGATTACGGGGATGATGACTGGGATTATTACGACTACGACGATGATTATGCCTATGACGATGATGGATGGGGCGATTATTAAACATTACGGAATGTTACTGAATTTCAGCACCTCAAAGGACATCAGAAGCCGCAGACGGACATCGGGATCATCCAGATTCAGATGAAAATCCTCCTCAATACGTTTGACATGATAGATCACATTGTTGCGATGCATGCCAAGTTTGTTGGCGACATCTGTTAATTTCCGGTCGCAGCGGAGATATGCATACAGTATCTCCAGCTGCTGCCGGGATTTTTTTGTATCTGCATGCAGCATCTGAAGCAGACATGGCTCACAGAAGGAAAATGTTTTATCCGTCTGCGGGGTAGTGTGGATCAGATTTTGCAGCCAGTGATCTTCATAGAAGCAATAGATGTCATCTGAAACCGGAAGTTTCATTCGATAGAGATTTTCTGCCTGCTGATAGGCTTCTGCAAACTGTCCGATATTGGTAAAAGGTTTGCTGAAGTATAACGTGATACTTCGGTCGGAAAAATCTTTCAGAATATGATGCAGCTGATCCCGGAGATAATCACGATAGTCCATTTCCCGGAATTTTGGAAGATGATACAAAATGACAATACCGTCATGGTAGGCAAAAATCCGGCAGTTGATCATGTTGTTGCGCAGAAGCTGGATAAAATAGTTTTCCGAGGGCTTCTGTTTGATATCGGAATGCAGACAGATCACAATGTAGTTTCCTTCGTAATCCAGATCATTATAGTAAATGCGTTCCCGGATCTGTGCCGCCGGTGTATCAGGATTGTCCAGCAGATCCATCAGAAAATAATCCGTAACGGAGCGGTTTTTCAAAAAATCGGAGTGCTGTTTTTCCAGCAGATGCTCGATGCTGTTGCAGAAAATCTGATAAAGCTGGTTGATGTAGCTGCGAGAATGCTTACTGGTGTACAGCAGAATGCAGTATACCGCCAGTTCATTGCGGATGTTGATGGCACGGGCAAAATCTGCATGCATACGGAAGCTGTCCGGTTCACCGACCGCACTACCGGTATGATCCATCTGGGCAAAAATTTTATCTTTTTCAAAGTATTTTACCGTTTCCAGATCCAGATATCCGTTGGCGATGGCTGTCTGAAAAATACGGTCATCCAGTCCCGGATACATGCGGGAATAAGCTAGCAACTTCAGTGCCGGATCGTAGATCAGGATCGGACAGGCGATCATTTCTTCACTGATATCGATAAATTCCTGAAAATCCGCATTCCGAAAAATGGCAAAATCAAGCTGGCGTCCCCATTCGATGAATTCGGCATAGACTTTCTGAAGGGCATTAAAACCTTCGGCAAGTTCCAGTTTCGTTTGAATAAAAATGATATTTGGACAGGAGTCATTGTTATCTGGAATATTTTCACACAATACAATAATAGAAGCATCAATATTTTGGCTGTTGCTATTTTTTGTGTCAGAAAGCTGCGATGCGAGTGTTTTCTGGATTTTATCAGAGTAATAAAACTGATCTGTGACATACAGATAATCCACGGACAGATTGTGCATATGCCGTGGCAGAAGCTGGATACCCTGCAAAGCATGCTGCATCTGTGTGTCAGATATTGATGTCAGAAGTTTTGTATTGTCAAATTCTGCAAAAAATTTCGTTAAAACCATTTCTAATGTAATCTTCATATTGCATTCCCCATTTTCTATATCTGTTAAATTAAGTTTCCGAGTAAATGATTTTGCATATTGGCTGCTGATGAATCGTGATTTGTTTTAAAAGTAAATCTATTTTTATCATAATATCAAAATTTGTAGGAAATTACAAAAGCATTCAAATAAAAACATACCAAACTTGGATAGAACGGAAATGAAAGTCCTGCTGTTTATTTATATAATTTTCTCAACAAGGCATATATGGAAGGAGAAGTTGGTATGAACAGAGTATGTGAAATTTTAAATATCGAAAAGCCGGTCATTCAGGGACCGATGGCCTGGATTTCAACAGCACCGCTGGTTGCAGCTGTTTCCAATGCAGGAGGACTTGGTGTACTGGGTGTTGGATTTGCACCGGAACCGTTTATCCGTGAGCAGATCGCAGAGACAAGAAAACTGACCGATAAACCCTTTGGAATGAACGTTATCATGATTCCGCCAAATTTGGAACATGTGACAAAAATCGTGCTGGATGAAAAACCACCGGTAATGTACGCAGATACGATCGCAGGTCTGGATCCGGAACTTTGCAGGAAATATTTTGATATCTGGCACAGTGTTGGATGCAAGATCGTGGTAAAAGCATCTTTCATTGATGATGCAAAGATTGCTGCAGATGCAGGCGCAGATGTCATGATCGTAAAAGGCTGGGAAGGCGGCGGACATGTTACTTTCGAGGCAACTACCGTACTGGTTCCGCAGGCAGTAGATCTGCTTGATATCCCGGTTATCGCCAGCGGCGGTATCGCAGACGGACGTGGCGTGGCAGCAGGCATTGCCATGGGAGCAGAAGGATTTGAGATGGGAACTGCATTTATGGCAGCGGCAGAGACAACCGTTCATCCGAATGTAAAGAAAGAGGTACTGGCAGCCGGAGATATGTCTACGGTGATTACCGGATATTGTACTGATGAGCCTTGCCGTCAGATCAAAAACAAACTGGCAGACGAGATGATCGCTATTGAAGATAACAATACAAAAGAAAAAGCAGCAGAACTGCTTCGCCCGGTGGCAGAGAGTTCGTTGCGAAAAGCAATGGCAGAAGGTGATATGGTTGACGGAGCTGTTATGGCAGGCCAGATCGTACCACTTGTAAAAGAGGAAAAACCTGCATTACAGATCATCGATGATGCGATTGCGGGAGCAAAAGAGATATTAAGCCATATGGCAGAATTTAAGTTTTGATACTTCAGAGCCATGCAGATTTACAGAAAAGTTATGAGCCATACTTGTATGAGCGAGTAAGCTTTTTTGTAAATCTATTTGGCGAGAAGCCCAATCGAGATGAAGCAAAGCGAAATCGAGATGGCTCTGAAGTATGTAAGAATAATATATAAGAGGAGGTTTCCTATGGAACAGATGGCAAAAAAACGTGTTCCGGTAACGGACGAGGAAAAACAGAAAAGCTACTACAAATATTTTGAACAGGAAATGGCACAGCCGTCTCCGGAAGCATACGCAAAAATGCTGAACGGCCCGCTGCACCCGGATCAGGTATTACAGTTTAAGGACAGAAACCGTCTGTTTGAGCCGGGATATCTTGAGGCGGAAGCAGGCTGGTGTATTTTACCGGACGGAACCGGATATCTGGCAAATCTGACCAGGATGCCGGGAGTAACACCGGAGATGTTTGACTGGTTCTTTGCATGGCATGGACTGGATAATCTGCGCTACAAAATCTGGAATCCCGAAGACCACTACAAAGCAGAGACACAGAACCGTGTCCGTGCGCTGGATCCGGATCTGACCTATCAGGAAAAATTGTGGGACACCACACATGAAATCACCGAAGACACCGGAATGGGACCGGATCAGATCGTGATCAACTTCAAATACCCGGGTGACTGCGGATTCAAGGCAGAGCTGATCGGAACCTATGCCTGTGCGACTTTAGTCTGTGGAAAAGGATACGGAAAAGGACAGCCGCCATTTGCGGTTCCACCGACATTTATGACACATTTTGTACGTGAGATCGAGGGCGGTATCGAGCTTCGTTCCCGTTTCTGGATGGGCTGGAATTATGTAAACGGAAGAGATGTGAAAGTGCTTCCGGACGGCATGCGTTACCCGGATATGGCAGCCATGTCACTGGCATTACATAACGTGAAAGAGTTCACAAATCTGGCAGCAATCCTTCCGTCTCTGTATGCGGAAGAGAAAGATAACTGGAGGTAGAAGCGATGATTTATACAAACCATAAGATTGAATTTGATGAGAGCAAATGTGTGGGATGTCAGATCTGCTATAAAGCCTGTTTTGTAGACGTCATCCGCTGGGATGCCGAAAAGAGACGTCCGATTTTCAAGTATGTGGAAGACTGCGAACACTGTAACTATTGTGAAGTAAAATGTGCCAAAGGCGCGATCAAAGTAATACCGGATTATGGAAGCCAGAGCTTCCGTCAGACCTTTGACTGTTACGCAAAAAAGCAGAGTGAAGCATAGGACAGGAAGGAGGACATTATGCAAAAACAGGAAATCAAACAGGAAAAAATGTCTGCTGACGTGCTGATCATCGGCGGCGGAATTGCCGGACTGACAGCGGCCATTAGTGTAAAAGAAGAGAATCCGGATATCAGTGTTCTGGTTGTAGAAAAACAGACCTCCGGTTATTCCGGAAAAGCAAATAAAGGCGGTGGTGTATTACAGTATTTTGATCTGGAGAAAACAACACCGGAGATGTTCAACGAATATCATGCAAACGCAGTCGGCGGATATCTGGCAAACCAGAACCTGCTGAAAAAATATGTGGCAATGAACAATGAATTGCTGGATAAGATGGAATCCTGGGGTGTCAATATCCCCAAAAAACGTATTCCGACAGGTCCGATGACTTACATGATCGGTGTGGATCTGGATCTGACCTTAAAAATGAGAGCAACTGCCACAAAACTGGGTGTAAAATTTATCGATAAAACAACAATCTCTGATTTACTGACCAGAGATGGAAAGATCGCAGGTGCAGTCGGATACAGCATTATTGACGGAACCTTTTATGTATTTGAAGGAAAATCTGTCGTGCTCTGTACCGGAAGCCAGAACTACCGTGTTGCTCCGATGTGGAGTAACGGACGTGGCGATGGTATTGCGGCAGCTTACCGTGCCGGTGCACAGATGCGAAATCCGGAGTTCGGAAACTTTGCACAGCTTTACCGTGTACACAGCAACCGTGAGTGTGTATTTGGCGAGAACGTTATGTACGATGCTTATGGTGAAAATATTACAAAAAACTTCCGTCGTTTTCCGGAAGCAGATATCAGTTCCAGCGCCGTTGCTGAGTGGTACAACACCATGGCTTCCGGCAGAGGCCCGGTTTACCTGCATCCGATGGAGAGCGAGACAACCAAAAATGATACGATGATGTTCTACATCTGGGATCGCCCGTATGGTCTGCCATTCTGGAAAATCGATTTCGAGAAAGGTTCTTCCGTAGATGGTTTTGAAGGCGATGAGAAATGGGAAGTAGAACCGGGATTTGTTGGTGAGCAGTCTCCGGTCAAAGTAGATGAGCAGATGGCAACCACCATTCCGGGCATGTATGCAGCTGGAGATGTCTGCTACGATGGTTCCTGTGCGCCTGGCGCAGTTCCGGCACCTCCAGGACGTAACCGTGGTTCAGGAATCCTGAATGCAGTGTTTGCAGGTGTGATCAGTGGTCAGCAGGCAGCAGCTTATGCGGCAGCAAACGCTCAGCAGCCGGTGGATGATTCGCAGGTAGCGCAGCTGAAAGAGGATGCATTTGCACCGTTATTCCGCGAGGAAGGCGTAAAAGCAAAAGAAGTAATTGATAAGATCCAGCAGCTTGTCTGCCCGGTAGAAAACAGTGTATACATGAGCCAACACCGTCTGGATGTATGTTTACGCAAACTGGCAAAGATCAAACCGATGGTTGCACAGTTAAAGGCAGAAGATTTCCATGATCTGCTTGCCTGCCATGAGGCAGAGGCCATGGTTCTCTCCGCAGAGATGCAGTTTAGAGGCGCATCCATGCGAAAAGAATCCAGAGGATGGTTCCTGCGTGAAGATTATCCGCAGATGGATAATGACAACTGGTTAAAATGGATCGTGTGTGAAAACAAGGATGGAGAAATGGAGTTCTCCACAGAGGATGTGCCGATTGAGATATATCAGGTACAGCCGCCGAGATTTCATTAGAAATATAAAAGAAAATTGGATATTAGGATAGGACATAGTTAGAAATCAGAAAAACAGGAAAAGAAATCGGATGTACTGTGAGGGTATATCCGGTTTCTTTTTGGGAGCATTTAATGAATTGCAAATTGCCTGAATGCCTGCTTCATGGTATGATAATCATATTGAGTAAGATGTAAAAATTGCGAGTTATAAAAGTGAAACAGGAGGAAATCATGTCAAAAGTATTCAATACAACTGCTGTATGTATACCGGAAGAACATTATATGGTAGACATCACGCAGCGTTTGCAGGAGATAAAAGCACTTGTAGATGATGGAAAATACTTTACAATCAATAAAGCACGTCAGTATGGGAAGACCACGACATTGATTGCATTAAAGCGATTGATGGAATCAGAATATTATGTTGTACTGATGGATTTTCAGACATTTGGCAGTGCTGATTTTGCAAATGAAAATATTTTTTCACTTTCTTTCTGTCATTCTTTTTTACGATTGTTCAAAATGTGCGAGCCGACATTGACTGACGATTTGAAAGAAACGCTGAATGATTTGAAAAATCACGTAGATAACAGGCACGATTATTTTACATTAAAACCATTGTTTGAGGGACTGGGTGATATCTGTCAATTTTCTGATAAGCCGATTGTTTTGATGATCGATGAGGTAGACAGTGCATCGAATAATCAGGTTTTTCTGGATTTTTTAGGACAGCTTCGTGCTCAGTATATCAATCGTTTTCAACAGCCGGCATTCAAATCGGTTATTTTAGCCGGAGTGTATGATATAAAAAATCTACGACACAAGATCAGACCGGATGAAGAGCATAAATATAACAGCCCATGGAATATTGCGGCAGATTTTAAAATCGATATGAGTTTTTCCGAAACAGAAATTGCAGGTATGCTCAGAGACTATGAACAGGATCATCATACCGGGATGGATGTTGCAGAAATAGCAAAACTATTGTACCAGTATACATCAGGATATCCATTTCTTGTTTCACGATTATGCCAGATTATGGATGAAGATATTGTTGCAAATAATGGCGAAAATGGATTGAAAAGCGTGTGGATCAGACAGGGATTTTTTACAGCAGTCCGTATGCTGCTGGCAGAGAAAAATACATTGTTTGAATCATTGAGTGAGAAATTAAATCGTTACCCGGAATTGAATGATATGTTACAGTCATTGTTATTTACCGGAAAAGCGATTGCTTACAATTACTATGAACCGGCGATCAGTGTCGCAACTATGTTTGGATTTGTGAAAAATGATCATGGCGTGCTGGCGATTGCAAATCGTATTTTTGAGACATGGTTATATAATTTATATCTTTCAACTTCAGAAATGCAGAAGCAGCAGATTTATTCAGATGCCTTGCTGGACAAAAATCAGTTTATCGTAAATGGACATTTGAATATGCGTCAGATTCTGGAGCGTTTCGTAATTCATTTTAACGATTTGTATGGAGATAATAATGAGACGTTTATCGAACAGGAAGGAAGAAAATATTTCTTGTTATATTTGCGTCCGATCATCAATGGCACTGGAAATTATTACATTGAAGCGGAAACCCGTGAACAAAAACGGACGGACGTGATCGTGGATTATCGTGGGGAACAATACATCATTGAAATGAAAATTTGGCATGGTCAGGAATATAATGCCAGAGGTGAGAAACAGCTGGCCGAATATCTGGATGCCTATCATGTAAATCAGGGATATATGGTCAGTTTTAATTTCAATCAGAAAAAAGAAATCGGAGTACATGAGATTCTGATTGATGATAAAAAAATTATTGAAGCAGTGGTATAAAGGAAAACATCGCAAAACCAATTTAATCAGGTTTTGCGATATTTTTTTGCAACCAACCGGTAAGTTATGACAATATAAGGGTGTAAGGGTAATTAAGATTACCCAGGGAAGACGTCAGAAATGGGAGTTTTAATTAAGATGGAGAAACAACAGCTGGAAAAATATATCAACGAGTATGGCAGAGATATTTACCTGTTCTGCAAACGGCTGACGCAAAATAAAAATACGGCGGATGATCTGTATCAGGAGACATTTTTAAAATTATGGGAATTGGATAACGTCAATGATACGGAGAATCCCAAAAGTTATCTGCTTGGCATTGCGGTGAATTTGTGGAAAAATCAGTGCCGCAAGCAAATGTGGAGAAAGCGAATTGCAGACATTGTACCGGCTTCGGAAGAAAGTCAGATGGAACATTTTTCGGCAGCAGACAGCGTAGAGGACACAGTGATCTCCAATCAGGAGAAACTGCTGGTGCAGGATGCTGTAAACCGATTGCCGGAAAAATTGCGGATAGTGGTGCTTTTATATTACATGGAAAATCTGAAAGTAGCAGAGATTGCAGAGCAACTGCACGAATCGGTCAGCAGTATAAAAAGTAAACTGATGCGTGCGCGGAAATATCTCAGAAAAGAATTGGAGGATTCTGTTTTATGAAAAATCTGGACGATGTATTAAAAAAATCCCTTACTCCGGCTGAAACGGAAGAAGGACCGGATTTCTGGCTGAATCAGAATATTCTGAAACGGGCAGACCGGAAGGAGAAGGGAGCTATGACAATGAAAAAAAGAACATATAGACCAACAAAGGCGATTGCAGCATTAGTTATTGCATTGAGTATTTCCGGAAGCGCAGTATTTGCAGCAGAAAAAACAAATTTATTTGGAAATCTGTTTGGTGAAACGAATACGGCACCGGTGGAATCTTATGTAAATGATACGGGGGCAGATGAGAGTACAAAGGCATCTTATCAGTATCAGGGAGCCGAGTATGAAGTGCAGATTGATAAGGTGATTCGAAGTGCGGCAACTCATTCCGGAATTATGCAGTTTACGGTAAAGCGTGTATCCGGAAAAGGAGAACCATGGTATACACTGACCGGAGGTGTTTTGCCGGAATATGACTACTGGACGATGGAAACCAGAAACTTACAGGAGATAAATCCGACGGACACAGATGTGTGGCTGGCGATGGGACTGGAAAGTTCCGGACAGGAA
>JALESO010000027.1 GCA_022781925.1 Lachnospiraceae bacterium | reverse complement strand
AAGTAACGGCAAAAGAACTGCTGGAAATGGGAATCGTGGATGATGTCATAGAGGAGCCGATGCCGGCAAGTGAGGCCAATCTGGTGGAACTCAGTAAGGATATGAAGAACAGGATTCGTGGTTTCCTGGCGGAAAATCTTGAAAAAGAACCGGAAAAACTTGCCGAAGAACGATACGAACGGTTCCGTAAATTTTAAGGTGGCTTAAAATTTAGGTTGTGAAAGCGTCAGTCATCAATCTTACCTCTACAGCTAACAATCGCTTGCCGAGGAAAGATTGCATGACTGGCGCTCAATTTACTTTATTGTAATTTGTGAAAAGCATCTGTAACATTTAAATAAGGGGACTCTGGCTATTTTTTCTTGCCCAGCGATTGTTAGCGGGCGAGACAAAATCGCAGAGTCCCCTTTTCATAACCTTCCTTTAAAAACCACACAATTACCCGGAACAAGATTTATACGCGCCGTAGCAGTTCCCACCAACCCATGGCAACCACCGGTGGCATAATCTTACAGAATAGCCGGTGTACAAAACAGACTGGTCCAGGAGTGGATACCCAAAGTCCAAGTTTGTTATCAAGCAGGGCAAGACGTACCACAGATTTTGTTTTGGAAGCCAGTGGAAAGTGATGTACTGCATGAGCTGCTTTCGGGTTGTCAGTGTCTTTTGCAACACCGATAAATTCAGTATCTTTGATCCAATATGGGCAGACCGCTGTCACATAGATCTGTTTTCCAATCAATTCCCAACGAAGCGCCTGACTGTAACGGAGCAGAAATGCTTTGGATGCGGCATATACATTAAGTCCCTGCATTGGTTGAAAACCGGCAGTGGAACAAATTTGTAAAATTCTGGAACCTTTGTCAAAATGTGGCATACAGATCGCCGTCATATGAACGGCTGCCTTACAGTTCAGATCGATCATATGGGTTAATTCTTCCGGCTGCAACGTAAATGGACCGCCAATTTTTGCAAGACCGGCGGCATTTACCAGATATTTGACCGTAGGAGCTTCGATATCCAGCTTGTCCTGAAAATCTTTCATCTGTTCCTCATCTGTAATATCCATCGGCATAGCGGCACCGACACAGATTCCTGTGGCGGAAATTTCCTGTGCCAGAGCGAGCAGAGGTTCTTTTCGTCTGGCCAGCAGCCAGATTTCATCAATTTCAGAAGCATAGTTTTGACAGATCTGCAAAGCAAATTCACGTCCGAGCCCACTGGAAGCACCAGTGATAATTGCAATATTCATATATATAAAATCCTCCGGATTATTTCGAAAATCATTTAGTGTGCTATCGGTAAAGTTTTCATAATAGAAAACTATGATAGAATTTCTTTTATCTTATAACAAATATGAGTGCTACGCAAGTCGTCGAAGAACAAACATGATAGTGGATATCCGGATTACGAATGGATTCTGTCAGCAATTTCCTTATGAACCAGTCGTGTACATGAGATTGAGATGCGCGTATATGTCTGAACGGGACATAGTGACGAAAAATCAGGGTTACATACAGAGAAAACTATGATAAGATGATCTGGTGGAAATTACAGAAAGTTGAGAGGACGTGTTCATGAATAAAAATTATAAATGCATCAACAGTTTTACACTGAAGATGATTGCCATTATAACAATGGTCATTGACCATGTGGGAGCAGTGCTGTTCCCAATGAATATGATGTTTCGCTATATTGGCAGAATTTCATTTCCATTGTTTGTATTTTTGCTTGTGGAGGGAAGTATTCATACCAGCAGGATTCGAAAATATGAATTAAGGATGTTTTTATTTGCATTGATTTCGGAAATCCCGTTTGATCTGGCATTTTCAAATGAAATCGTCAATATTCATTCTCAGAATGTATTTTGGACGCTGACAATCGGTTTGGTGATGCTGGATCTGATTCAGAATGGAGCATCTTATGTGAAGGTACATAAAGGCAAGATGCTGCGGGGAGTCTGGATCGAAGGACAGCCGATACCAATCATGTGGCAGTTTGTTGCAGTTGCGGTTTGTGGCTGCGTGGCACAGGCATTACAGACGGATTACGGAATGGGAGGCATTCTGCTGATTTATTTTATGTGGCTGGCGCGAAAAAATATTGTGCTCCAGATCGGAATGTTTGCGGTGATTTCCATATCATTTTTCGGAAATGTGGAACTGCCGGGTGTGATTGCCTTTTTGCCGATCTTTTTGTATAATGGGAAGAAAGGTCCATCTGCAAAATATGTGTTTTATGCATTTTATCCGGTGCATCTATTTATTTTGCATCTGATACAGGCAAGCGCATTTTATTCCTTTTAATAGTGGGTTAATGTGATATTTTGCGGGGGTATGGAAGAAGCGTGGACGTGAAATTTAGCGAATGATTTTAGTTATCATAAGCTGAAAAAATTTTGACGCAGGTATATACGGGAGGCATATTTTTTTGAAATTCTGGAAACATTTAAAGACAATCAATCATCATAAAATGCTGGTCATGAAAGGCTGTTTTCGGGTAGGTCTGTACCGACAGGGATTGCTGCATGACCTGTCAAAATATATGCCGTCGGAGTTTCTGGTTGGTTGTAAATACTATCAGGGAGATGTCAGCCCGAATAATGCAGAGAGAGAGGACAAGGGATATTCTTCTGCGTGGCTTCATCATAAAGGGCGCAACAAGCACCATATGGAGTATTGGATCGATTACGGAATGCCGTCAGAACCGGCGATGGTAGGAATGCGTATGCCGGACAACTATGTGGTGGAAATGTTCATTGACCGCATGTCTGCTTCGAAAAACTATCAGAAGGAAAAATATACGGATCGTAGTGCATTAGAATATTATCTGCATGGCAAGGATCGCCATATCATGCATCCGGAAGTACGGGAACTGCTGGAAAAATTGCTGTATATGCTGGCGGATGAGGGCGAGGACGCAACTTTTGATTATATCCGCAGAGAAGTATTGCATAATAAGAAGTAAAAAAGACCAATAATAGATCTACTTATAAAAAGTTCAAGAAAATAAAATATTATATAAGTTATATTAGCAAATTGCCGGAAGGTATATGGCAACCAGACTTATCTCAGTCGAAATTTTACGATTGAGACAGAAGCTGCTGAATATCTTCCGGCAGTTTTGCGTTTATGGTTAATGTTTCTCCTGTGATCGGATGCGTAAACGTCAGGGATGCACAGTGCAGTGCCTGACGGCTCATGGAGTGATCTTCCGGATGATACAGAAAATCTCCGAGAAGGGGATGCCCGATATATTTCATATGAACGCGAATCTGATGGGTGCGGCCGGTTTCCGGTCTGACACGAACCAGAGAAATCTGTCCGTTGGTCCACTCCCTGGTAAAATGTGTCACGGCAGAGTCGCCTTTTTCGAAATCCACGCACCGTTCAATGACAGAGTCTGCGGCACGGCAGATTGGGGCATCAATGGTGCCTTCTTCTGGAGTGACACCGTCACAAAGTGCCAGATATTCTTTCTGCATCTGTTTTTTTTGCATCTCTTTGGACAGGACAGAAGCGGAAAGCATGTGTTTTGCCAGAAGTGTGACACCGGTGGTATCCCGATCCAGCCGCGTAATACAGCGGAAAGTATAGGGAATCTGCTGTGCGGTATAATACCACAGCACGCCATTTGCCAGTGTCTGTTCATAATGATTGATGGAAGGGTGGATCGGCATATTTGCCGGTTTGTCAATGACCAGAATGTCCTCATCTTCATACAAAATGGAGAGTGGCATTTCGTTTGGCACGATATGGTCAGAGCCTTCATTTTCTTCTATGTGGATGTGAAGCAGATCTCCGGTGTGGAGCGGTTCGTTCACATAACTCCAGATGCCGTTTTTTAAAATGCTTTCCGGTGTTTTTTTCAAATGTACGATCAGGTTGGAAGAGTAGCCGTGCTCCTTCAAAAATTGCAGGATGCTATCGTACTTCTTAGTAATCTGATAATCTAAATTTCGAATCATACTGTAAAAAAGTGAAACATTGCATATTGATATCATATAAAAAATGAGAACTATGCATAGTTTATGAGTGACGGGTTTTATAAAAGTAAATTCTATGCATTACAGTACATAGTAATGTGGGATAATATCTTCATAGTGTCCATCCGGCATGCGGAAGCCACCCGGAATGACACCGAGTTTTGTGAAACCTATACGCTCATATAAATGTAGGGCATGAGTATTGGATGCAACAACCGCATTAAACTGCATAATGCGAAAGCCTTTTTCTTTTGCCATAGCGAGACAGTCAAGGACAAGTTTTTCTCCGATATGCTGTCCACGGATGTCACGACGAACGGCGTAACTTGCGTTGCAGATATGTCCGCAGCGCCCCACATTATTTGGATGCAGGATATAGAGTCCTGTAATTTCATTCGTTTCGGTATTCACAGCAATGCCGGTGTAAGTCTGTTCCTTAAAAAACGGATCTCCGGTTTCGACAGTCAGATTTTCTTCCTGTGGAAATGCGAGACCGTCCTCTACAACCTGATTCCAAATTTCAGCTGCTTTTGCAGCATCCTGTGTCTGATAAGGTCTGATCTGTATATTCATAAAACGTTCCTCCTGATTCAAGTTCATAGATTTTGAGTATATATATTGAAAAAGGACATCAATTCCTGATATACATAATCGGTAT
Organism: Lachnospiraceae bacterium; assembly: GCA_022781925.1. Taxonomy (GTDB): domain Bacteria; phylum Bacillota; class Clostridia; order Lachnospirales; family Lachnospiraceae; genus Eubacterium_I. Next base: position 43,230 of record JALESO010000027.1, on the reverse strand, counting down.
GTGTGAATTTTGAAAATGATTTTATCTGCATAAAAAATGTTCCAATAATAATTGGAATAAGACGTCAGATATGATTATATATTGTTTCTGCCTGTTTGACAAATTTTTTTGATATCATACAAAAATATTTATGATCCGTTGAAAAAAATTATGGGAATGTGATTTAAAAAATATCGGCAGAGCACGAAGCTATCTCTGTCGATATTTTTTAGGACTGCAGCCAGTTTTTTGACGGAAACATTTTCCAAAATAGCTCTGATCGTGAAAACCGGTCTGATACATGATTTCTTTTATGCTCAGGTCCGTTTCTTTTAATAATTTTGTCGCTTTGGACAGACGAAAATCAATCAGATATCGAAAAGGTGTCGTTTGCAGTGTCTGCTTAAAACAACGCAGACATTCAGATTTACTGACATTGGCACTTTGTGCTAGATCATTCAGCGTAATGTTTTGTGTATAATGCATTTCGATATATTGCAGAAAACATTGCATGCGCTGACTCGTGGGATTGCCAGCATTTTGCTTTGGTACGGTTACATGTTTCAGAAAAATCAGCCACAGATTGGAGAGGGTAGTTAAGACCTCATATGGGTAAAAAGCGGTTTTGTTTGTCTCGAATGTTACAAGTTTTTGCAGATGATGTAAAATTTCCTGTTCCCAGTCTGCATTCTGCAAAGGAACTAATGTCAGATTTGCATTTTCGGTAATCGTAGTAGTCAGTTCCCTGGCAGGACTGCCCGGATAAAAAGAAAGAAAATAATCCGGGAAGAGAAAACTTTTATAGACACAGTGATCGATTTTTTCTACCAGGTGAACAATGCTTTTATTAATATAGATACCTTCGTGTTCATGTAAAAGAACCGTTTCGTTTAGGGTTCGGATTTGAATACAGCCTTCCAGCACATAGATAAACTGCAGATCTTCGTGCCAGTGCATGACCTGAAATCCCGGGTTGCGTGGAATCGCCACATCATTGGTTATGTTCAGTACGAGATAGGGAAAATCGGTGTGGATATTCAGGTTTACGGAATTAATGTAGGGCGGTTCCATTTGTGACTGTGACATGGCAGATGTTCCTTTCTTTGCGTATGGTTATCACTGTGTGATACAATGCGTGTAAATAGTGACAAGATATTAGTATAGTCATTAAGAGTTAAATGATGAATCATGGTTGCTTAAAAAATACGATATAGTTATATATTACAGAGATATAATTATATATTCAAGTATAAAATAATGATATAATCATAAAAATAAAGCGAAGAAATTGAAAGCAAAAAATAATTAAAAACATGATTTGAAAATGGAATTATAATGAGATAAATCACAGAACGGAGAAAAAATATGCATTTTGAGTATGGAGAAACAGAAATAGAATATCTAAAACAAAAGGACAAAAAGCTGGCGAAAGTGATCGATACACTTGGAATGATCGAGCGAACCGTGGATACGGATCTTTTTTCTTCTGTGGTACACCACATTATCGGTCAGCAGATTTCCATGAAAGCTCAGAAAACGATCTGGCAGCGGATGCAGGATGATCTGGGGGTTATTGATGCGGAGACGATTCAGGATGCAGGGATTCCCAAATTACAGGCATATGGAATGACCTTTCGAAAGGCGGAATATCTGACTGATTTTGCAGAAAAAATAAAAAGTGGAGCATTTGATCTGGATGCTGTGTGGCAGATGTCAGACCAGGAGGCGATTGAAGCACTTTCTTCTTTGAAAGGAATTGGTGTGTGGACAGCAGAGATGATTCTGTTGTTCTGCATGCAGCGCCCGGATGTATTCAGTTACGGGGATCTGGCGATTTTGCGGGGACTTCGCATGGTGTATCATCACAGAAAAATTGATAAAAAGCTGTTTGAGAAGTATCGCAGACGATTTTCACCGTACTGCAGTGTGGCAAGTTTGTATCTGTGGGCGGTGTCAGGTGGTGCGATTCCGGGCATGAAGGATTATGCACTAAAAACGATAAAAGGTAAGGAAGAAAAAAAGAAAGTTAAATAAAAAAGGAACTTGTATTTTGATCAATGAAGGATGTTACTTGTTTTAATGATAAAAAGTAATAAGTAAGTAGCGTGAGAGAATGAAAGATTTCCGTTTGACAAGTTACCTGAAATAATGACGGATGGAAAAGAGGAATATCATGAGCAGAAAGGATAATATTTCAGAGATCCAGAAGTCTTTTGGCATGCAGGCGGCAGGATTTGACAGCAATACATATCATTTGTCAAAGGCAGAATATCAGGATTACATGATTGAAAAAGTAAAGCCGGAAATAACGGATCAGGTGCTGGAAGTGGCAGCAGGAACCTGCATTTGCGGACGGGCATTTGCACCGCATGTGGCAAAAGTTACCTGTTTTGATGCCACAGAAGAAATGCTTGCAGTCGGACAGGCAGAAGCGAAAAAAACAGGATTAGAAAATATGGATTTTGTGAAAGGAATTGCGGAAGAACTTCCATTTGCAGATCATAGTTTTGATATCGTATTATCCCGGCTGGCGTTTCATCATTTTGTTAATCCGAGAGATATTTTTACAGAAATGAAACGAGTTTTAAAATCAGGCGGAAAGCTGGTTATGATGGATATGACAGTTGCGGATGTGGCTTTTCGGGATGAGGTGGATCGTATAGAACAGATGCGTGATTTTTCCCATGTAAGAGACTTGACTTTGGCAGAAATGCGAGATTTGTATGAAAAAAATAATATGAAGCTATTGCTTCAGGAGCAACAGGATATACCGGTTTCCCTGGACGGATGGATGAAGCTGACACATACAGAAGCGTCGGTTCAGAAGAAAATTGTACAACTGATGCAGGAAGATCTGGACGGAAAAGGAAAGACGGGTTTTGCACCATATCGAAAAGGCGATGAGATTTATTTTTCTCATCATTGGGTATTAAATATTGGAATGAAATAAGAGGTAGAAACATGGAATACATACATCACTACAATTCACTGTTGGGCGGCATCACCATGGCAAGCAACGGAGAAGCACTGACGGGTCTGTGGTTTGACGGGCAGAAATATTTTGCGGTGACACTATCAAAAGAGCATGAAGAAAAAATGCTGCCGGTATTTGAAACGGCGGATCGTTGGCTGGACATTTATTTTCAGGGAAAAGAGCCGGATTTTCTGCCGCCGGTTTCCTTTGCAGGTGGCTCCGAATTCCGGCAGGAAGTGTGGAAGATTCTTCTGTCGATTCCCTATGGGAAAACGATGACTTACGGAGAGATTGCAGCATGTATTGCAAAACAGCGGGGGCTTTCCCGGATGTCAGCGCAGGCAGTGGGCGGCGCGGTTGGACATAATCCGATCTCTATTATCGTGCCATGTCACAGAGTGGTGGGGACGGACGGAAGCATGACCGGTTATGCAGGTGGCATAGACAAAAAGGTCGGTTTGCTGAAACTGGAACATGCGGATATGGAGCAGTTTTATGTGCCGAAAAAGGGAACGGCATTATAAAAAATCTTTTCTGTGTGAAAAATGGCAGAAGCCAGTTGTGGAAGGTTATAAAATTTCTTTTTCGATGGTGGTTTCATAATCGTATTTCGTCCTTACTACATAGATTTATATTTTATTCCTGGAAACAAACAGGTCAGACAATGTATAAAAATTGTCCGCTCTGAAATTTCTGGAATATTTGAATTTCAGTGAAAAGGTGTAAAGGCGACTAAGAAATTTATTATTTGGTCAATTTGGAGAAAATCGTGTATAATAGGTTTCAGTTGATTCAAAGAAGGGAAGGTATAAAACGTATGAAAATAGCAGTTACTTATGAAAATGGAATGGTATTTCAGCATTTTGGACATTCGGAGCAGTTCAAAATTTATGAGGTGGAGGATGGAAAAATCACCGTATCAGAAGTAGTTCCGACAAACGGACAGGGACATGGTGCACTGGCCGGATTTCTGACGGATCATCAAGTGGAGGTGCTGATCTGTGGTGGCATCGGCGCAGGTGCTCAGACCGCACTGGCAAATGCAGGCATCAGATTATATGGCGGCGTATCCGGTCTGGCAGACAGCGCAGTAAGTGCATATCTGGCGGGAAAACTGGATTATAATCCGGATATCATGTGTTCCCATCATGGAGAAGGACATAGCTGTGGGGAGCATAATTGCGGTAATCATTAAATATAAGCAGGTCAGATACAGGTAATAATGAGAAAACGAACTGGAACTGTGACAGAAATTGTCGGTTTCGGTTCTTTTTTTCGTGTTTTTTTGATAAACTTTGTAATGAATTGCCTTCTGACGCGTCTTATTGATGAAAACAGATTTGGAGGAGGCATATCAGAATGAAAAATAGTTATGAAAAATGAAGGGGCAGGTGTGGGAATGGAAGATATTGATACCATATCCAGATATTATAAAATCGTGTTTGGATATGTGTTTTCACTTTGTGGAAACCGGGAACTGTCAGAAGATATCGTGCAGGATACGTTTGTAAAGGCGATCCTGCATGAAAAATCCTTTCGAGGTGACTGTAAAATGGAATCCTGGCTCTGTCAGATTGCAAAAAATATATATTATTCTTATCTGAGAAAGAAAAAAGGCCAGGAACCGTCAGAATGCGAATGTGCGGAACATGATTTTGTACATAAACTGGAAGAAAAAGATACGGCGAAAGCGGTATTAAGAGTGCTGCATGAACTGCCGGAACCGTATCGGGAAGTATTTTATCTGCATGTGTTTGGCGAAGTTGCTCTGGTGGAAATTGCGGAACTGTTCGGAAAATCGCCAAGCTGGGCGGGGGTTACTTATTACAGGGCAAAACAGAAAATCAGTGATAAATTGAAGGAGGATGGTTATGAATAACGTTTGTTGTGATGTGATACAGGATTTGATGCCGCTTTATATTGAACATATGTGCAGCACAGAGAGCCGGAAGCTGGTAGAAGCGCACATGGCGGAATGTGAGGGCTGCAGGCAGGTTTTCCGTGGTTATACAGACGAAACGATTGTAAGAGAAGTGTCTCGTACAGAAGCGCATGCAGAAGGTGAGGAAAACGAGTTTCATCAGATTTTGAAAAATGTGGAGAGTAAAGTGATGAAACGCGTTGCGGTGATTGCAGCCATTGTTGTTTCTTTTGCTGCAGCCATCGGTATGATCAATTTTGTGCCGGTTTTCCCTGCAAGTTGCGAAGATGCAGTCGTGCATGTTGCTGTTCCTGAAGAAAAAGACAGGATCGAGATTGACACTGCGCAGGTTCGTCTGCATGAGGATGTAGTTGATAATGCGATTGTTTTGACAGGAAGATATAGTCTGGCAGCCAGACGCGGCTATGAAAAAAGTGGACAGAGATATCGTTATGAAAAATCGCTGGAAAATGGAACAATCAGCAGAGTGATTTACAGAGACACAGATGGCACGGAGACAGTGCTATGGGAAAAATAGAGAACAAATAATATCTGATGAAGTTTGTCGGAAAGCTGTTTTTGGATAAATTTAGAGCGAATCTTAAATTATATCAGGATATGTTATATTGACGATGATTTCCAGTCCGTTTATAGTAAAAGATAGTTTAGCGGCTAAGGAGGCAGAACGATATGGACACCGGAGAAATTCTGAAGAGGATGACATTAAAAGAGAAGATTGCACTTTGTTCCGGTCAGGATTTCTGGCATACGAAAGCAATGAAGCAATATGGCATAGAGGCGTTGATGATGTGTGACGGTCCGCACGGTCTGCGCAAACAGGAAGGAAAGGCAGACATGCTTGGGGTGCATAATTCCAGAGCGGCGACCTGCTTCCCAACTGCAGTGATAGCAGCCTGTACGTGGAATCCTGAATTGATGGAGATCATGGGACAGACGATTGCGGAAGAGGCACTTGCTTACGGTGTGGATATCGTTCTGGGACCGGGCGTAAATATCAAACGCAATCCGTTGTGTGGCAGAAATTTTGAATATTTCAGCGAAGATCCTTATCTGGCAGGAAAACTGGCAGCAGGGTGGATTCGTGGGATGGAAGGGGCAGGAGCGGCCTCTTCCTTAAAACATTTTGCATGTAATTCACAGGAATGGAAACGTTTTTCCTCAGACAGTATCATGGATGAGCATACTTTGCGGGAGATTTATCTGTATCCCTTTGAACTGGCGGTGAAAGAAGGGCATCCCTCCACCGTGATGTGTGCGTATAACAAGATCAATGGTGTGCATTGCAGTGATGATAAACGACTGCTGACGGATATTTTGCGCCGGGAGTGGGGATTTGACGGACTGGTCATGACAGACTGGGGTGCGATGAACGGTCGGATCAGGGCCTTTCAGGCAGGATGTGACCTGAACATGCCCGGTGGCAGTGGTTATATGGAACGCGAAGCAGAACAGGCAGTAGAAAAGGGGTTCCTTTCCGAATATGAGATAGATGCCTGTGTGCTTCGTGTGCTGGATTTTATCCGGAAATGTGTCAGTCGTAGACAGGATCGTGATAGAAAAACAACTAGAGTTGGATATGATCAGACAGAAACCGTAGAAAAAATGATAACAGAAGAGGCAGCACGATTGGAATATGATGTAGAAGCGCATCACGCCATTGCCGGACAGGTGGCAGAAGAAGGCATTGTATTACTGAAAAATGAGGATCAGATTCTGCCGTTACAACAAATGGATGACAATGCGCATATGTCTGTGACAAATCTGGCAGAAACAATGGATGCTGATATAGCTATGGCAGGCATGGTAAAAACAATTGACGCCGATGCATGTATAAAAAATGCGATAAATACAGTGAAGAATACCGTTGCTTTAATTGGAAATATGGCGCGCAATCTGCGTTATCAGGGGGCAGGGAGCAGTCATATCAATCCGACAAAATTGCAGCAGCTTGTGGATGTGATTCCTCATACTGTTTTCGCAGAAGGTTGTGATGCGTATGGCAATACGACAGAGAAACTTTTAGAGGAAGCGGGAGTGGCAGCCCGGCAGTGTGATAAGGCAGTTCTGTGTGTGGGCTTACCGGAACGGTATGAATCGGAAGGATTTGACCGGGAATCTCTGAAATTGCCGGAGGGACATCTGCGTCTGATCGATGCTGTTACTGAGGAAAATCCGAATACCATTGTGGTTCTGATGAGCGGCGGTGTGGTGGAGTGTCCCTGGGCAGACAAAGTAAAAGGGATTTTGTATGCGGGATTGTCCGGACAGGCAGGAGCACAGGCGATTGCGAATATTTTGTACGGAAAGGTCAATCTGAGTGGAAAACTGGCAGAGAGCTGGCCGATGAAATACGCAGATTGTGCAACAGCATCTTATTATGGCAAAGAAAAGGATGCCATTTACCGGGAAGGCATTTATGTAGGATATCGCTATTATGACAAAATGCAATTGCCGGTGAGATGGTGCTTTGGTCATGGATTATCGTATACAACATTTGTTTATTCGAATTTGAAGATACAAAAGTATGAGCAATTGAAACAGAGTAGAATTTCCTGTGATGTCACAAATACCGGGGCATTGCCGGGAAAGGAAATCGTGCAGTTATATGTATCGGCTAAAACACCTGAAATTCACCGTCCGGTGCGGGAATTAAAAGGTTTTTCCAAAGTGCTTCTGCAGCCGGGAGAGACAAAACAGGTGCGGTTTTTGTTGACAGATCGTGACTTTTGTGTATATGCTGACGGGTGGAAGAGTCCGAAAGGACGCTATGCCATAGAGCTTGGGGCATCCGGCAGGGATATCCGTCTGTCCGAGACGGTACAGGCTGGAACGGTGGATTTTGATAAGCATAATGATTATTCAGGTGATGAAGAACAATCAGATTTTAATAAAACGATGATTTCTGAAAAAAAGGCAGAGCAAGCGACAGATCATTTACCAAAACAATTATCGGATGAAGTGATACATGCAGTTATGCAGAGGGAACATCATCACAAAGGAACCTATACCATGGAGGATTCTGTGGAAGAAATGCAGAAAGATGTGCGGTTTATGCGTGTGGTTTACCGGGCGGCGGACTGGTTTATCCGGCGGTCTCTTGGTGGGAAGATCACCGATGAAAATGAGGCACAGTATCGGATGATGTTGGCTTCCTCTATGGGAAGCCCGATGCGCACGATGATGATCTGCGGAGGCATCCGGGGCGGTTTGCTTTCCGGAGTATTGGATCTTGCGAATGGACATGTGCTGCGTGGAATCGGAAAAATATGCGGCATTGTGAAAGCGGATTTTTCGGAAATGCCACATTCTTGTGATTGCAGGAAAGCCACATAGATTTTCATACACAGGAAAAGCCTGCCTGACATAGAATAATAGAAAGGCCGCACACGGAGGTGCCGATTTGAAATCATTTCAATCGCCGCTGAGTACGTTGGAAGAAAAGCAGTATCTGGAGCAGCTGAAAAACGGAAGCGAGCAGGCAAAATCGGTATTAATTGAGCGAAATCTGCGGCTTGTGGCACACATTGCACGGAAATATCAGAGCGCACAGGAGGACATGGAAGATCTGATTTCCATTGGAACCATCGGACTGATCAAGGCTGTGTCAACTTATAATCTGGAAAAAGGCAGCCGTCTGGGAACCTATGCTGCCCGTTGTATCGAAAACGAACTGCTGATGTATTTTCGCAGTAAAAAGAAAACCGCCAGAGATGTATCTCTCTATGAGCCTATCGGAACGGACAAAGAGGGCAATCAGATCAAATTGTTGGATATCGTGGAGAGCGGGGAACCGGAGCTGTGGGAGCGGGTGGTAGAAAAGAAAAATATTCTGCGGTTATATGAGCTGTTGCCGAAAGTGCTGGATGAGCGGGAAAGCTGGATCATCCGGCGGCGCTATGGTCTGTACAACACAAAACCTGCCACGCAGCGGGAGATTGCCAAAAGTCTGGGAATTTCCAGATCTTATGTCAGCCGAATCGAGAAGAAGGCATTGGAAAAGCTGCGGCAGGAATTTTTGTCATAGACAGATGCCTGCGGATATGTTACAGTAGACCTGTCTTTAAATCTTACTTTTTACTTTTTCCGGCAGTCGCCGGATTTTTCCGTATACGAAAAGAGGAAAAATGAATATATGTATAGTGTAATTAAAACAGCGGTAGTCTGTGGGTTTGAGTCACTTCCGGTGCAGGTGGAAACGGACGTCAGTGACGGAATGCCTTCCTTTGACATGGTGGGATTTCTGACCTCTGAAGTAAAGGAAGCCAGGGAGCGGGTGCGCACTGCCCTGAAAAATGCGGGATTTCGTCTGCCAGCCAAGAAGATCACCATCAATCTGACACCGGCGGATGTGCGAAAATCTGGTACCGGGTGTGATCTGCCTATGGCAGCGTCTGTTCTGGCAGCGTTTGGATTTCTGGATGAGCATATTTTGAACAATTATCTGCTGCTTGGAGAAGTTGGGTTAAATGGCAGTATTCTGTCCACGAAAGGGGTGCTGTCGGCGGCGGTACTGGCGCAGAAAGAAGGGATGCAGGGTATTGTGGTGCCTTGGGAGAATGCCCGGGAAGCGGCGATTTTAGATACCGTAAAAGTCATTCCGGTAAAAACGTTAAAGGAGTTTGTGCAGATCTGTCAGCAGGAACTGCCGGAGACTTGTTTTTACCGGGAACAGCAGGAAATCTGGAAGACACAGTATGATGTAGATTTCTCAGAACTGCGGGGCCAGCAGATGCTGCGCCGTGCCTGCGAGATCGCCGTCAGCGGCATGCATAACCTGCTGATGATGGGGCCGCCGGGTTCCGGCAAGACCATGGCGGCAAAACGGATTCCGACGATCCTGCCGGAGCTGAACCGGGAGGAAAAACTGGAACTTTCACAGATCTATTCCCTCTGTGGGCTGTTGGATCAGGAGCGTATCATCCAGAATGAGCGACCCTTCCGCAGTCCGCACCATACGGTGACGGCGCAGGCACTGGTGGGTGGCGGCAAACAGCCCCATCCTGGTGAGATTAGTCTGGCGCATCACGGGATTTTGTTTCTGGATGAACTGGCAGAGTTTAAACCGGGGATTCTGGATGTATTGCGGGAACCGCTGGAGGAGAAAAAAGTCCATATTTCCCGGGTGGGAGGCAGCTTTGTGTATCCGGCGGATTTTATGCTTGTGGCATCGACGAATCCCTGCCCCTGTGGGTTTTACCCGGATCTGAACCGGTGTAACTGCAGACCGCAGGCCATCAGAAATTATATCGGCCGCATTTCACAGGCGTTTTTAAACCGCATGGATCTGTGCGTGGAGACGGAAGAAGTTCGATATACTACGATGAAGGACATGCGGGAGGAGGAAAGCAGTGCGGTGATCCGAGCCCGGGTAGAGCGGGTGCATGAGATCCAGCGGGAACGGTTTAAAGGCAGAAAGTATCGGTTTAACAGCCAGATGAATATGGAAGATCTGGAGCGTTTCTGTGCATTGGATGCAGAGTCTATGGAGCGGATGCAGGACAAGTATGAAGAATACCATTTAAGTGCCCGCACCTATGGAAAAATCCTGAAAACAGCCCGTACCATTGCGGATCTGGCAGGAGAGGAAAATATTCAGTGGGGACATCTGGAAGAGGCTTTTCTGTTCCGGAATCCGGACAAGAATTACTGGAGGAGGGACTGAGGATGTGTGATATGAATAAAAAGAATGAGATTTTCAATAATACGCAGGAACTTTCCGGAAAAATGAAAAAGAACGAAGAACAGGGACAGGCAGCAGAGGATCAAAAGAAAGATGATCTGAAGTATGACTTCTGGCTGGCTTCCCTGTTGTATATCAACAGCAGTAAACGGATCCAGGTCCGGGAACTTGCCGGCAGTGCCCGGGCGGTGTATGAACTCCGGGAAGAGACGCTGCAAAACATGTATCTTTTTACGGAGACGGAGCTTCAGTATCTGCTGGAGAGCCGGAAAGGAAATCTGAACCGGGCGTGGGAGCGGTTTCTGGCAAAAAATATGCAGTTGATCCCCTATGGCAGCCGGGCATATCCGGATAAGCTGAAACAGATCGCACAGCCGCCATATGGGATTTTCTGCAAGGGTGCCATGCCGGATGCCAGAAAGAGTGTGGGGATCGTAGGTGCCCGCATGTGCTCAGAGTACGGCAGAAGTATCGCCACGAAGCTTGGAAAACTGCTGGCGGGCAAAGATGTACAGGTGATCAGCGGCATGGCACTTGGCGTTGACAGTGCCTCCCATGCAGGAGCATTGCAGGGAAAGGGCAGCACTTTTGCGGTGCTTGGCTGCGGCTGTGATATCTGTTATCCGAAAAATGCCCGGAATCTGTACGAAAATATCCAGAGTTCCGGCGGAGGTATCCTGTCGGAATATCCGCCGGGGACGGAGCCGATGCCCTATCGTTTTCCGGAGCGCAACCGGATCATCAGTGCCCTCTCTGACTGTCTGGTCGTTGTAGAAGCGAAGAAAAAGAGCGGTTCCCTGATCACTGCAGATGCCGCACTGGAACAGGGAAAGGATGTCTACGCGGTGCCGGGGCGCTTCGGAGATGCCCTGAGTGAAGGATGTAACGCGCTGATCGGCCAGGGCGCAGGGATCATTTATGATCTGGATATTTTCCTCGAAAATCTGGGATATTTGCCTGAAAAAGAAGCAGAAACGACAAAAATAAAAAATATTTCTCTTGCGAAAACGGAACAGTTGGTGTATGCTTTATGCGATTTACATCCAAAACATATCAACTATATTATAGAAGAAACAGGTTTGGATCTGCTTACCGTGCTGCATGATCTGGGTAACTTGAAGCGGTACGGACTGGTGCAGGAAACCTTTCAAAACTATTTTAGTAAACGTATATAATTATTAAGAACATAGAGGTTAAGAGGGATAAATATGGCAAAGTATTTAGTAATCGTGGAGTCTCCGGCAAAGGTTAAGACAATCAAGAAATTTCTTGGAAAAAATTACGAAGTAGCAGCATCAAACGGACATGTACGGGATCTGCCGAAAAGTCAGCTCGGATTTGATGTGGAAAATGACTTTGAACCGAAATATATTACGATCCGTGGAAAAGGAGATATTCTGGCAAATCTGCGAAAAGAAGTAAAAAAAGCAGATAAAGTGTATCTCGCAACTGACCCGGACCGTGAGGGGGAGGCAATTTCCTGGCATCTGGCAACGGCATTGAAGCTGGGTGACAAAGATGCAAAACGTATCACATTCAATGAGATCACAAAAAATGCGGTAAAGGCTTCCCTGAAGAATCCCCGTGAGATCGATATGAATCTGGTGGATGCGCAGCAGGCGCGCCGTGTATTGGACCGTATGGTTGGTTATAAGATCAGCCCGGTGCTCTGGGCAAAGGTAAAACGAGGCTTAAGTGCCGGTCGTGTACAGTCTGTGGCACTGCGCATCATCTGTGACCGGGAGGAAGAGATCAATGCATTTATTCCGGAAGAATACTGGACCATTGATGCAGTGCTGAAAGTGAAGGGCGAGAAAAAACCACTGGTTGCGAAATTTTATGGTGATGAGAGCGGAAAGATCCAGATCCACAATCAGGCAGAACTGGATGCAATCTTAAAAGAACTGGAATCTTCTGAGTATAAAGTGCTGGAAGTGAAGAAAGGCGAGCGTACCAAAAAGCCGCCACTTCCGTTCCGGACAAGTACCCTGCAGCAGGAAGCCAGCAAGCATCTGAATTTTTCCACTCAGAAAACCATGCGTCTGGCACAGCAGTTATACGAAGGTGTGGATATCAAAGGAAGCGGAACTGTGGGTCTGATCACCTATCTGCGTACGGATTCCACCCGTGTATCTGAGGAAGCAGAGGCAGCGGCAGCAGAGTATATCGGTGCAAATTATGGCGCTGACTATGTGGGCGGCAGCGTGGATACCAAGAAAAATATTGCAAAAATCCAGGATGCCCATGAGGCGATCCGTCCGACGGATCTGAACCGTTCTCCGGCGATGGTCAAGGATTCACTGAGCAGAGATCTGTTCCGTCTGTATCAATTGATCTGGAACCGGTTTGCGGCAAGCTGTATGACACCGGCTGTCTATGAGACCACATCCGTTACCATCGGTGCAGGAAAGTATCGTTTCCATGTATCCGCATCCAAGGTAAAATTTGATGGTTTTATGTCTGTATATACTCTGGACGAAGAAAAATCCGACCGGGTATTTTTGTCAAAATCACTGGATGAATCAACGGAGCTGACGAAAGAGGAGATCGAGCCAAAACAGCATTTTACACAGCCACCGGCACACTTTACCGAGGCATCTCTCGTAAAGACGCTGGAGGAACTTGGCATCGGCCGTCCGAGTACCTATGCGCCGACGATCACAACCATCCTCGGCAGAAGATATATCGTAAAAGAAAATAAAAACCTCTATGTATCCGAACTTGGAGAAGTAGTTAATAATATTATGAAGGAAGCTTTTCCGGAGATCGTGGACGAGCGCTTTACCGCAAATATGGAATCCCTGCTGGATAAAGTTGAGGAGGGAACCGTAGACTGGAAGATGATCATCCGCAACTTCTACCCGGATCTGGATGCGGCAGTCAAGGCAGCAGAGGCAGAACTGGAGAAAGTCAAGATCGAGGATGAGGTGACAGATGTAGTCTGCGAGCAGTGCGGACGCCACATGGTCATCAAATACGGACCGCACGGCAGATTCCTTGCCTGCCCGGGCTTCCCGGAGTGCCGTAACACCAAGCCTTATTTTGAGAAGATCGGTGTTGCCTGCCCGAAATGCGGCAAGGATATTGTGCTGAAGAAAACGAAAAAAGGCAGAAAATATTACGGATGTGAGAACAATCCGGAGTGTGATTTCATGTCCTGGCAGAAACCGTCCAAGATTCCGTGCCCGCAGTGTGGTGGCTATATGGTGGAAAAAGGAAACAAGCTGGTCTGCGCAGATGAGCAGTGTGGCTATGTCATGGAAAAGCCGGAAACTTCTGAGGAATAGTATGCGGAAGCAGTTTTCTGACAAAAATAAATGTATAAAGTGACTGAAAAAATTGCTTTTTTTAAAATTTCTTGTGTAATTTGAAAAAATCTGACAGATTTGAATAAAATTTGTTGAATTTACAGAAAAATAGTGCTAAGATATGCCTGTTAATTATCTTGGCACTATTTTTTTGCCGAAAAATCGGCATGATTGATAAAAGAATAATATGGAGGAAGCTATGAGCAGCGTACAGTTATTAGACAAAACAAGAAAAATCGGAAAACTGCTTCATAATAACAATTCGTCTAAGGTTGTTTTTAATGACATTTGTGATGTTATGACAGATATCCTTGCATCCAACGTACTGGTAATCAGTAAAAAAGGAAAAGTTCTGGGAACAGGACTTCGTCCGGAAGTGATCGAGATCACAGAACTTCTGGCAGATCAGGTAGGAAATTATATCGATGCCTCTTTAAATGAGCGGTTACTGGGTATCCTTTCCACCAAAGAGAATGTAAATCTGGAGACACTTGGATTTACCGTAGACAGTGAAAAAGGCTATGCGGCAACCATCGCACCGATCGACATTGCAGGTGAGCGTCTCGGTACTTTATTTGTATATCGCCAGAATGCGCAGTTTGACATTGATGATATCATCCTGTGCGAGTACGGCACCACAGTCGTAGGACTGGAGATGATGCGCTCCGTAAATGAGGAAAATGAGGAAGAGACCAGAAAGAAACAGATTGTAAAATCTGCACTGAGTACACTTTCCTACTCCGAGCTGGATGCCATTGAGCACATTTTTGATGAACTGGAAGGCCGCGAGGGTATCCTGGTAGCCAGCAAGATCGCTGACCGCGTCGGCATTACGCGTTCCGTTATCGTCAATGCACTGCGTAAGTTTGAGAGCGCCGGTGTCATTGAATCCCGTTCCTCAGGAATGAAAGGAACCTACATCAAAGTATTAAATGATGCAGTGTTCGAAGAATTAGACAATCTCAAGGCAAAAAATGACTAAAAATGTCTTGAAGCGTACCTGTAAGTATGCTATACTGAGTCGGTCTGAGAAAAGTCACAGATTTTTTTGTGTGCTTTTTTAAGATAAATACTATATTAATCACATATGCGGACTAACCGGGATGGTGCCCACAGGGTGAACCGGCGGGTGAGATGCATATGGAAGAAACAAAACCATGGAGGTAAAAAAATGAGCGTTATTTCAATGAAACAGTTACTGGAAGCAGGTGTACATTTCGGACACCAGACAAGAAGATGGAACCCTAAAATGGCTCCGTACATCTACACAGAGAGAAATGGTATCTACATCATCGACTTACAGAAATCCGTAGGTAAAGTTGACGAAGCTTACAATGCAGTAGCAGATATCGTTGCTGAAGGTGGTACAATTCTTTTCGTTGGTACAAAGAAACAGGCACAGGATGCTATCCAGGCAGAAGCTGAGCGTTGTGGAATGTACTATGTAAACGAGAGATGGTTAGGTGGTATGCTCACAAACTTCAAAACAATCCAGAGCCGTATCGCAAGACTGAAAGCAATCGAGAAAATGTCTGAGGATGGAACATTTGATGTTCTGCCGAAAAAAGAAGTTATCAACATCAAAAAAGAGTGGGATAAACTTGAGAAAAACCTCGGCGGTATCAAAGAGATGGACAGAATCCCGGATGCAATCTTCGTTGTAGATCCGAAAAAAGAGAGAATCTGTGTTCAGGAAGCTCATACACTGGGAATTCCGCTGATCGGTATCGCTGATACAAACTGTGATCCGGAAGAGTTAGATTATGTAATCCCGGGTAACGATGATGCTATCAGAGCCGTAAAACTGATCGTTTCCAAAATGGCAGACGCTGTTATCGAAGCAAAACAGGGTACAGTAGAAGCTGACGAGGAAGTTTTCGAAGAGGCTGAAGGAACAGAGGAGTAATCTGTAGATTTGCGGGGAACCGCATCACTATGAATGAAATCGGAGGAATAAAACCATGGCAATTACAGCATCAATGGTAAAAGAATTAAGAGAGATGACCGGCGCAGGCATGATGGACTGCAAGAAAGCTCTTACAGAGACAAACGGTGATATGGACGCAGCTGTTGAGTTCTTAAGAAAGAACGGACAGGCAAAAGCTGAGAAAAAAGCTGGACGTATCGCAGCAGAAGGTCTTGTACGCATCGCTATGGACGGCGACAATACAGCAGCAATCGTAGAGGTTAACTCTGAGACAGATTTCGTTGCTAAAAATGAGACATTCCAGCAGTATGTAGAGGCTGTTGCAGCTCAGGCTGTTGCATCTGATGCAGCTGATATGGATGCATTTATGGCAGAGGCATGGAATGCAGATTCTTCCAAAACTGTAAAAGATGCTCTCGTAGAGAAAATCGCAGTTATCGGTGAGAACCTGAACATTCGTAGATTCCAGAAAGAGACACAGGAGAACGGATGCATCGTATCTTATATCCACGGTGGCGGACGTATCGGTGTCCTTGTAAAAGCTGAGACAGCAGTAGTAAACGACGCTGTAAAAGAGGCTCTTACAAACGTAGCAATGCAGGTTGCAGCTCTTGCTCCGAAATATGTATCTTCCGAAGATGTAAGCGAAGAGTACAAAGAGCATGAGAAATCTATCCTTCTTGCTCAGGCTAAAAATGAGAACCCGGACAAACCGGACAATATCATTGAGAAAATGATCATCGGCCGTCTGAACAAAGAGCTGAAAGAGGTTTGCTTAATGGAGCAGGCTTACGTTAAAGCTGAGGATGGAAAACAGACTGTTGCTAAATACTTACAGCAGGTTTCCAAAGAAGTTGGCGCTGACATCAAGATCACAGGTTTCGTACGTTTCGAGACAGGTGAAGGTCTTGAGAAGAAAAACGAGGACTTTGCAGCTGAGGTAGCAGCACAGATGAACATGTAATACAGTTTCTGTATTAGATTTCTGAAACGATCAATAACCCTTATGAATGGTGGTGACACTGTTTGTAAGGGTTATTTTTATTTGTTAGAAATTTATGATTTTGCACAATGATGCTGCGTGATATCTCTTCTATACAAAAGTTGTCAGATTATGGTACAATAAAAACAAATTCGTATACACAATGATGAAAAATACATAGGTACACCGTTTGTTCTTAGCGTATCATATGGTACTCATGATGAGTAGAAAGTAGAGGAGATTATGTGGCATATAGAAACTGATTTTTTTGCACTGGCAATTTTTCTGGTAATGTTGATCAAAGAAAAGACAAAGCAGCAGCTTGGACAGGATGTGGAAGGGCAGGCTTTTTATATGGTGCTGCTGATCAGTATCATCAATGTCTGCATTGATATCGTATCTTCTTATGCGATGAATCATATGCCGGGCTGGTGGTTTTATGAACTGACGATGACCATCTATGTGGCGACGATGCCATTGCTGGCGGCTGTATGGATGGCATATTCCTATGTGCTGATCCATAAGGATTTTCAGAGAAAACAGCTGCGCAGAAATATTTTCTGTATGATGATACCATATATGGTTTATATTGCACTGGCATGTACGAATCCTGTGACCGGGCTGTTTTTCAGCCTGTCTCCGGAGATGGATTATTCCCGCGGACCGCTCTTTATGTCAGTAGGAGTAGGCTATATTATGGCATATTCCGCAGCTGGTCTGCTGATGGTTATATGGAACCGGAAAAAGCTGGTGCCAAAAATAAATGCTGTTCTGCTCTCACTTTTTTTGGGACTACGGCATGTTTTATCTGGGTACAGCTGGCAAATCCGGGATGGCTTATCATCAATGCAAGCTATGCTACGATCTATGTCTGGTGTGATCTGACTGTGGAGGAACATCGCAGGGAGATTCTGTACAAACAATTACATCAGAAAAATAAAGAGTTGAAGATAACGGCAGAAAAAGCGGAGTCGGCAGCACATGCGAAAACAGAATTTTTATCCCGCATGAGTCACGATATCCGCACACCGATGAATGCTGTGATCGGTCTGACCAATCTGGCACGTCAGGAATCAGATGTTACTGTAATAAGGGGATATCTGGATAAAATTGCATCTTCCAGTGATTTCCTGCTTGGACTGATCAATGATATTCTGGATATGAGTAAAATAGAAAATGGGGATCTGACGTTGCATGAAGAGCCTCTGACCAGGGAGGTATTTGCAACATCGATCAATACAGTGATCCGTCCGCTGATGGAGGAACGTAAGATCCGGTTCGATTGTCAATTAAATGGGCCGGGATGCATTCTGGTGGATCACCTGCGCTTCAATCAGATTTTCTTTAATTTATTGTCGAATGCAGCAAAATTTACGCCGGAAGGAGGAAAGGTTTCCATGACATCGGATATCCTTTCCAGAAATGACCAAAAAGTGAGGCTTCATATTTGTGTGCGGGACAATGGCATTGGTATGAGTGAGGAATTTCTGGAGCATTTGTACGATCCGTTTTCTCAGGAAAAATCAGAACTTACAGCACAGACCATAGGAACCGGGCTGGGACTGCCGATCGTAAAAAGTCTGGTGGATGCAATGGGTGGCACGATTTCTGTAAAGAGCAAACTGGGAGAAGGAACAGAATTTACCGTGGAACTGGAAGCTTTGACTGCAGACGCAGGGGAACATGAAAATGTGGTAAGTCTGACGGAAAAAAGTCTGAGGGATGCACGTATTCTTCTTGTGGAAGATAATGAGATCAATGTGTATGTGGCTCAGTTGATTTTGGAAAGAGTAGGATGTGTGGTGTATACAGCAGAAAATGGAAAAGAAGCAGTGGAACGATTTGAAGCTTCGGAATCAGGCTGGTATCAGGCGATTTTAATGGATGTCAGAATGCCTGTTATGGATGGAATTACTGCGACGCAGGAGATCCGTGCATTGGATCGACCGGATGCAAAGACCGTGCCGATCATCGCCATGACGGCAGAGGCATTTGCGGAGGAACAGAAGCGCACGATAGAAGCGGGTATGAACGATCATCTGTCCAAACCGATCGATCCGCAGCTGCTGTATGAAACACTTGCAGAATATATTCACATATAAAAATTGCTGACAAAATCCGCAAAAAAGACTTTTTTGCATAAAAAGAGAGAGAATATGTATTTAAAAAGTACAATTTTTGTCTGTTCTTTTTAAAAAAATTGTATTATAATTGTACGGACAAAAGGCGGGATTTGAGTATGAAGCAAAAGTATACGACAAATACAATACAAAGGATGATCTGTCTTTTCCTGCTTGTGCCGTTGATCCTGGGAATTTCGATCAGCGGAATGCGTGCATCCACACAGGCATTGTACCGTGCATGGAATCTGAATGTTTACCGTATGGAGGATATGGTATGGGAATATGAAGTGCTGGAGAATCAGGAAGAACGGGAAGAAAAAGACAAATTAGAATATTATGTGAGCGAAGTACAGAATATAAATCATACTTATGGACTGGAAGATAAAGATGATTTTGCACTTCTGCCACAGCGAGACAGAAATACAGAGGATGTGCAGATGATCCGCCAGATGGCGAAGGATCGTGTGTTGCTTGGTATGCCGGAGACAGAACTGAATCATGTGATCTGTCTGGATGATGAGAGCATGGATGCATCTTTGCCCCGAGCGGATGAATATCAGGTATGGTATGCGGAAGCAGATATCGGGCGGACGAGAGTAGTTCCGATTTCGGATACAGAGAATGTCACGATGCTGCACACCGGCTATATTATAAATAAGAATATGAAAAAAGGGTATCCGCTGAAGGAAAATCTGGAATCTTCCGGAGATCATATAAGCATTGGCAATGAGAACTTATATCTGATGTAAGAGAATCATTTGGGGATGAGCAGTACAAAAGATGCTGATCTGAACTCAGATATAATGGGGGATTGACTGAACAAATTGTGATTGATTAGATTTTAAGTATATGACTGGAGGTATCACAAATGGACTTGGGCAATTCAATTTCATTGTTATTCTGCATTCCATTTTTGGGAATGCTTCTTAGTATCGCGGTTTTCCCGCTGGTAAAACCGGCCTGGTGGGAAAGAAACCAGAAATATGCAGTTATCGCATGGTCGCTGCTGTTTCTGATTCCATTTGCAATCCGTTATGGTTTTGGCGTAATGGGTGAGCAGCTGCTGGAAGTTATTGTAGGTGATTATTTCACTTTTATCGTGTTATTATTTGGACTTTTCTGCGTAGCAGGAAATATCACCATTGAAGGTGAACTGCGTGGATCACCAAAGGTAAATGTGATCATGCTTCTGATTGGTACATTGTTATCCAGCTGGATCGGTACCACAGGTGCCAGCATGGTTATGATCCGTCCTCTGATCCGTGCAAATAAATGGCGTTCCAGAAAGACACAGATTGTTGTGTTCTTTATTTTCCTGGTATCCAATATCGGTGGATGTCTGACACCGGTGGGAGATCCGCCACTGCTGATGGGATTTATGCGTAACGTTCCATTCTTCTGGAGCCTGCGTCTGATCCCAATCATGATCTTAAATGTTGCAATCTTACTTGTGATCTTCTATATTCTGGATTCCAGAGCTTACCGTAAGGATCTGGCAGAAGGTATCGTACCGGAAGCAGAGAAAGGTGAGAAAGCTGCCATCCGTGTTGTAGGAGCACACAACATTATTTTCCTTGCAGCAATCGTAGTAGCAGTAATTTTAAGTGGTGTACTTCCTTCCACAAAAGTATTTGGAGGAGGAATCCACATTTACGGAGAGGTAGAGCTTACATATGCGGCTCTGATTGAGGTTGTAATCATTCTGACAGCAGCCTTCCTTTCCTTTAAGACAACAAATAAGAGTGTAAGAGAAGACAACCATTTTTCCTGGGGAGCCATTCAGGAAGTTGCAGTGCTGTTCATCGGTATCTTTATTACCATGATTCCGGCACTTCTGATCCTGAAAGCAAAAGGTGCGGAACTTGGTCTGACCCAGCCGTGGCAGATGTTCTGGGTAACCGGTGCCATGTCCAGTTTCCTGGATAACACACCGACGTATCTGGTATTCCTTACCACTGCAGGAACTTTGGGTGCAACTGCCGGTCTGCAGACCAGTGTCGGTATCGTACCGCAGATCATGCTGGAGGCGATCTCCTGTGGCGCAGTATTTATGGGAGCCAACACATATATCGGTAATGCACCGAACTTTATGGTAAAATCCATCGCAGAGGAAAACGGTATCCGTATGCCGTCCTTCTTTGGATATATGACCTGGTCGCTGCGATTCCTGATACCGGTATTTATTATTGATATGTTAATCTTCTTCCTATAAAATTTAAGTCAAATGCCCTGTATATGACGGATTCTGATGAAACTCGTAAAAATGAATCTGAACATATGCAGGGCATGTTTAATTACAGAGTAAAAAAGTATGAATTAATTTTCAGAAAAGTGTTGAAATCAGTATGGTAAAGTGCTACTATGTCAAAAAGCGAACAACAGAGAATAAAATCAAAGAACAAAAGGAGTACCTTTGTGGCACTGCTTTACAGAGAGCCGGTGGTGGTGAGATTCCGGCAGGTAAGCATAGAGGGAATGGATTTGAGAGATGCAAAGCGAACGCAGGTGGCTGTAAGTAGCGGATGCCGTGTCCTCACGTTACAGGGGAAAGATATCGAAGAGATTCCGTATCGGATTGAGGTTGTGCAGAGCACAATGAATAAAGGGTGGCACCACGAAACGTATATTCGTCCCTGGCTGTGAAGTTTCACAGTCAGGGGCTTTTTTGATTTCAAATCAGAAAAGAGTAGAAGTTCGTTCTCATTCCTTTGGATATCCACGGAAGTGTTACAGGATAGAAAGGGCTGGAAAATAAGATGAAACGTACATTAAGAGTTTACAAGAAAACCGTCAGCATCGTAAATGAAACTGCCATCGGCATGTATCAGAACCTGGTAGGGGACAAAGTTGGTTTCCTTCTGGAGAGCTATGATAAGAATTATGACCGTTATACGTTTATGGGAGCGGAACCGGAGGAACTGATTTCTTCCGAGGGACAGTCCCTGGTGATTACCAGAGCGGATGGCAGCAGAGAGGTTCGAAAAGGAAATCCACTGGATCTGCTGAAAGCATATTACAGTGAATTCGAGATAAAAAATGATCATGCGGAGCTGAATTTCTCCGGCGGACTGGTTGGTCAGCTGGGATATGATTTTATCCGTTATACAGAAGTCCTTCCGGATGATAATCCGGATGAGATCGGCATCGAAACCATTCAGATGATGCTGATGACAAAGTTCCTGATGATCGATCATGTGGCAGAGACCATGACCGCCGTGGTGCTGAGATCAGATGATGAAGCCGGAAAACAGCAGGCACTGGAAGAGGCGGAGGACATGATCCGGGAAGCTAGAAAAAACAGAGGTCAGGCAAGCCCGTTTCAGTTTCATCGGGACGGCAGGATCGTACATCAGTCGGATACACTGGAGGAATACAGCGAGAAGGTAGAAAAAATCAAACACTATATCCGGGAAGGCCACATTTTCCAGACGGTCTTGTCCCAGAGATGGACGTTGGAGACAAAACAGACCGGATTTGACCTGTACCGGGAGCTGAGAGAACTGAACCCTTCCCCATACCTGTATTACTTCAATTTTGGAAATTTTGAGGTCATCGGAAGTTCTCCGGAGATGATCGTAAAGCAGCAGGGCAAACGTGTATATACCTGCCCGATCGCCGGTACAAGACCGAGAGGAAAAACCAAAGAAGAAGATAAGCGGCTGACAGAAGAACTGCTGGCAGATGAAAAAGAAAAAGCAGAACATGTCATGCTGGTGGATCTGGCGCGGAATGATATGGGACGGGTTAGTGAGTTCGGAAGTGTCAAGGTGACAGATTTTATGAAGATCCAGTATTACTCCCATGTAATGCACATCGTATCTCTGGTGGAAGGACGGAAAAAAGGAACGTATCATCCATTTGATCTGGTAGCATCCTTCCTCCCGGCAGGAACCTTAAGCGGAGCACCGAAGATCCGCGCCATGGAGATCATTGATGAACTGGAGACAGTACGCAGAGGTCTGTACGGCGGAGCCACCGGATATGTGGCTTTCTCCGGGGACATGGATTTCTGTATCACGATCCGGACAATGATCAAAAAAGGTGAAAAAGTTTACCTGCAGGCGGGAGCCGGAATTGTGGCAGATTCCGTTCCGGAAAAGGAATATCAGGAGTGCTGCAATAAAGCCATGGCACTGGCGAAAACACTGGTAGCGGAGGAAGCATTATGATTTTACTGATTGATAATTACGATTCATTTACATACAACTTATATCAATATATGGGAATCTTCCGGGAGGATATCGAGGTGGTTCGAAACGACAAAATTACCATTGAAGAGATCTGCCAGATGGCACCGGAGAAAATTGTACTTTCCCCGGGACCGAAAAGCCCGAAGGAAGCCGGTATCTGCCTGGATGTGGTGAAAGAATTTTATGACAAGATCCCGATCCTGGGCATCTGTCTCGGACATCAGACCATCGGCGAAGCACTGGGAGGAACCGTTACTTATGCAAAGCAGCTGTATCACGGAAAACAGTCTCTGATCCATCACACCGGAACCGGAATCTTCGATGGCATCGAGTCCCCGATCCGGGTAGCCAGATATCATTCCCTGGCGGTTTCAGCAGAAAATCTCCCGGATTGTCTGGAAGTGCTGGCCACCACAGAGGACGGTGAGATCATGGCGATGCAGCATAAAGAGTATCCGGTCATCGGATTACAGTTTCATCCGGAATCGGTATATACCGAACATGGAAAACGCATGATGGAAAATTTTTTGTCATTATAAAAGCGAATGGCACGAGTGAACTGTATAAATGGCGTGTGTGAGTAGAGGAGTAAAAAAGATGATATTAGATAAAATCGTGGAAGATAAAAAAGTACGTCTGGTGGAACATAAATCCCGTATTTCACCGGCGGAGATGCGAAAACTGGCAGAAGCCTGTGAGGCGCATCCGGCAAGATTTTATGAAGGACTTGCAAAACCGGGGATTTCCATTATCGGAGAGTTTAAAAAGGCTTCTCCAAGTCTTGGAAACATCACCAGCCAGATCGATCTGACAAAGCGGATCGATGAATACAATGCTTCCGTAGACTGCATTTCCTGTCTGACAGAAGAAGATCATTTCCTTGGAAATATCGATTATCTGAAAGAAATCCGGGAGATTTCACCGCTTCCGATCTTACGGAAAGATTTTATGATCGATGAGTATCAGTTTTATGAGGCGAAAGTGATCGGAGCCAATGCAATCCTTCTAATCACCGGAATCCTGGATGATGTACAGATGAAGGATTTCTATCAGTTGACCACGGAACTGGGACTGGATGCCCTGTTTGAAGCCCATACGGAAGAACAGATGGATCGGGCATTAAACTGTGGAGCAAAGATCGTGGGCGTCAACAACCGTGATCTCAGAGATTTCACAATTAAACTGGACACCACAAAACGTCTGAGTAAACTGGTTCCGGAGGATCGCATTTTTGTGGCAGAGAGCGGAATCGTATCTGATGAAGATGTAAAATATCTGAAAGAATGCCGGGTGGATGCCTTCCTGATCGGGCGGGCATTTATGGAATCCGCCAACCCACAGGAACTGGCAAAACACTGGAAAGCACTGTAAGGAATAGAAGAAACAACTGTTTGAGGATAAAGAGTAAGTTACTTGTAAAAGTTATATGTTTTCTTAAAGAATCAAATTCAAGAAATATATTCCTTATAAAAACAATTGGTCAGGTGTGAAAAATATGACAAAGATAAAGATATGCGGTCTGAGCAGACCGGAGGACATCGAAGCAGTCAATACATATGGCGCCGATTATGCGGGATTTGTTTTTTTTAAAAAAAGCAAACGAAATGTCAGCTATGAAAAAGCGGAGATGTTATTAAAAGAGTTGAAGAAAAATCCGAAGATCCAGTCTGTTGCGGTGTGTGTCAGCCCATCGAAAGAAGAAGTAAAACGATTCCATGATATGGGATTTGACCTAATCCAGATTCACGGAACCATCCCGGCGGATTGTCAGTCAGACGGCGGTCTGGCACTGTGGCAGGCGGTGAATATCGCAGGAAGTATAGAGGTAAATGCAGAGGAACTGTTTATACAGTCATCCAATATCCGTGGGTATGTGGTAGACGGAGCGGAATACGGTTCCGGCAAGACCTTCGGATGGGAAGCAGAGGAAAAAACAGTTGTATTTCCGGAAAAACTGAAAATACAGAACCGACAGTTTATTTTAGCAGGCGGTCTGAATATAGAAAATGTACAAAATGGAATACGGATGCTGCATCCGGATGTGGTGGATGTCAGCAGCGGGGTGGAACGGAATGGAGTAAAAGATGCCGCTTTGATCCGGGAATTTATTTCGGCCGCAAAACAATGTTAAAAAGAGTTCAGAGATAACTTATATAATTTGATTGGAAAAATGTAACGTAACATTTGAGAAAGACAGAAAGGTTAAGAAATATGAGCAAGAAAAATACATATTACGGAGAATTTGGCGGACAGTACGTGTCCGAGTCATTAATGAATACATTAGAGGAACTGGATGAGGCATTCGAGGCAGCCATCAAAGATCCGGAATTTATGGAGCAGTACAATTATTATCTGAAACAGTATGTGGGACGTGAGACACCATTATACTATGCAGAGCGTCTCAGCCAGAAATACGGTACAAAGATTTACCTGAAACGAGAAGATCTGAATCACACCGGTGCACACAAGATCAACAATGTCATCGGTCAGATCCTGCTGGCAAAACGTATGGGTAAGAAGAAAGTCATCGCAGAGACCGGAGCCGGTCAGCACGGCGTGGCAACCGCAACAGGTGCAGCACTGTTTGACATGGAATGCACGGTTTACATGGGAAAAGAGGACATTGAACGTCAGGCATTGAACGTTATGCGTATGGAGATGCTCGGGGCAAAAGTAGTCAGCGTAGAGTCCGGAAGCAATACCTTAAAAGATGCCACAAACGAGGCGATCCGTACCTGGGCAAAAACCGCAGAGGATACTTTCTATGTGATCGGTTCTGCCGTAGGACCATATCCGTATCCGAAGATGGTCAAAGAATTCCAACGTGTCATCAGTAAAGAAGCAAAAGCGCAGCATTACGAAGCAGAAGGAAAACTCCCGGATGTGGTCATGGCCTGCGTGGGCGGCGGTTCCAACTCCATCGGAATGTTTGCAGAATTTATCGAGGAAAAAGATGTGCAGCTCATCGGCGTGGAAGCAGCCGGACTTGGCGTAGAAACCGGAAAACATGCGGCAGCCATGGCACTTGGCGAGCCAGGCACCCTGCACGGTATGCGTTCTTATCTGCTGCAGGATGAAGATGGAAACATTCAGCTGGCACATTCCATTTCCGCCGGACTGGATTACCCGGGTGTCGGACCGGAACATGCATATCTGCGTGACAGCGGCAGAGCACAGTATGTATCAATCACAGATACAGAGGCAATGGATGCACTGATGGAACTGTGTGAACTGGAAGGAATCATTCCGGCCATTGAGAGTGCGCACGCGATGGCATATGCTTTCAAAAAAGCAAAAGAAATGACACCGGAACAGTCCATGATCGTGTGTCTGTCCGGACGTGGTGACAAAGATGTCAATACCATTGCAAACTATCTGGCAGGAAAAGGTTATCTGAACTAATCACTGAGCATATGGCTGATGAAATAGAACATATGCCATTTGCCATTACACTGAAATCAGAAATGAAAGAATCAAGGAAAATAAATTGGAGTAGAAGATCATGAACCGTATAGAGAAAAAATTACAGACATTACAGGAAAAAAAGGAAAAAGCATTTATTACATATATTACTGCAGGACTTCCGGATATGGAGCATTGCGCAAAGCTGATCCGCGCACAGGAAGAAGCAGAACTGGATATCCTGGAACTTGGTATTCCGTTTTCCGATCCGGCAGCAGACGGCCCGGTCATTCAGGATGCATCTTACCGTTCCATTTTAAAAGGCACCAACCTGCGCAAGTGTTTTGAACTGGTGGAGGGAGTCCGCAAAGATGGATGCGAACTGCCGATCGTATTTATGATGTATTACAATACCGTGCTTCATTATGGACTGGAGGCGTTTGCGGAGAAGTGTGCAGAGGTCGGTGTGGATGGACTCATCATCCCGGATCTTCCACTGGAAGAGCAGCAGCCGTTAAAAGACGCACTGGCAAAACAGAATGCAACAATCCTGATCCAGCTGGTAGCACCGGTGTCTGATAAACGTATTCCGGAGATCCTGAAAGATGCAAGAGGATTTGTATACTGCGTATCTTCCATGGGTGTCACCGGTCAGGGCGCAAATTTCCACAAAGAAGTTATTTCCTATCTGAAATCAGTAAAGGAGCAGGCACAGATCCCAATCATGATGGGATTTGGTATCCGCACCGCAGCAGATGTGGAGCCGATGAAGGATATCATCGACGGCGCGATCGTTGGTTCCCACTTCATCAATCTGATGGAAGAAAATCAGTATGATCTGAACGTTGCAAAGGAATATATTCAGACATTTAAGGCAGAGTTGAAGTAACAATCAGGGTAAAAAAGGAGTATTAGTATCATGGATATGAAACAGGCAATTCAGAGAGTAGCAGACAGACAGAATCTGACCCGCGCGGAGGCAGAAGAAGTGATGGAACTTCTTCTGACCGGTGCAGCCACACAGGCACAGATCGGAGCATTTTTGACCAGACTGCGGATGAAAGGTGAGACCATTGATGAGATCGTTGGTTTGGCATCTGTGTTGGCAGATAAGGCAGAGCACATTCATCCACATTCTGATAATTTTATCGATCTGGTGGGAACCGGCGGAGACTGCACGTATTCCTTCAATATTTCTACGACATCTGCCCTCGTGACGGCAGCAGCCGGAGTATCCGTAGCAAAACACGGTAACCGTTCCATTTCCAGTAAGAGCGGTGCCGGTGATGTGTTAGAGCAGCTTGGCGTAAATATTATGATGGAGCCGGAAAAAGTAGAAGCCTGCGTGGATGAAGTCGGCATTGGATTTATGTTTGCTCAGACATTTAACAAATCCATGCGGTTTGTGGGACAGGCGCGAAGCGAGATGGGAATCCGCACCGTGTTCAATATTCTTGGCCCTCTGGCAAATCCATCCGGAGCAAAGGGGATGGTAGTCGGTGTCTATGATCCGGTACTGACAGAGACCATTGCATCTGTTATGGGACAGCTTGGCGTCAAACGTGCCCTGGTAGTCAGCGGCAGAGATCATATGGATGAAATTACATTGAGTACCAAGACCGTTGTATCAGAATTAAACGACGGAACGGTAAAAACGTATGAGATCGCACCGGAAGATTTTGGATTCAAGACCGTAGATCTGGCAGAACTGCAGGGTGGAACAGCCGCAGAAAATGCAGAGATTACCCGTGCGATCCTCTCCGGAAAAGAGCAGGGCGCAAAACGTGAGATCGTACTGCTGAACGCAGGTGCAGCGCTTTATATCGGTGGAAAGGCTGAGAGCATCGCGGATGGAATCATCCTTGCAAAAGAAGCCATTGATTCAGGAAAAGCAGCAGAAGTGCTGGAAAATCTGGTGAATTATAAGAAATAGTAAACAATAAAATATTTCAGTGCCGTTTTGATGTTATCTGATATATTTACTAATAGCATTCGGAATAAAAAAGAATGTCACATGGACAGCAATCCAAGTTGTCTGTGTGACAATTTATTTTTTTTGTTTTCAATAATAAGATAATTGCAAAAGAAAAAGAACAACTGGTATGACGGCACCAATTGTTCTTTATTACTTCGTATTTATTCGCACTTGTTACGCAATGCTGTTCACTAATTTTGCTAAACGAGCAATTTTTCTGGAAGCATTGTTTTTGTGATAAACACCTTTGGATTCAGCTTTGCTGATAACGGAAGTAGCGGATACTAATGCTGCAGAAGCTGCTTCTTTATCGTTTGCTGCAACAGCTGCCTCTACTTTCTTAATAGCTGTTTTCACTGAAGAACGGATAGATTTATTTCTTTCTGTCTTTGTCTGCGCAACTAAGATTCTTTTCTTTGCTGATTTAATGTTAGCCAATCTGTACACCTCCCATGCTGAGAATTCTTAAATGATTGTTACATTAAAGCCGGACACGGACGAACTAATGTAAACATACTCATGTATTATAGGGTCAAAAAATGGAATTGTCAAGGGAAAAACAGAAAAAAATGAAAAAATTGGTATAATTGTTTGTACTTTTTGCAATACTATGAAAACTTAGAAGAAATCGGGGTGTTTTTATATGTTTGAAGTCAGAACTGACCTTGCCGTAGAGGAAAATGAACGGATCACAAAAGCGCAGGAAGAGACGAAAGGAATCTCTGTCACGGAAGAAGATTACGGGGAAGAACAGATACACATTACGACGGTGCGGATCACCACGGAGAATGGTGCAAAACAAATGGGAAAACCAAAGGGAACATATATCACACTGGAAGCGGCGGAGATGATCGAGGATGATGAGGATTATCATCGGGAGATCTCAGAGCGTCTGGCGGAGATTTTGAAAGGACTGATTCCGGTGAATAATAGGGGAAAAAGAAGTACGCAGAGGGAGCAAGAATCAAAATGTCAAGTGGATTCAGAAGATATAGAAAGGAAACGTAGTACAAATTTTGGTGAAGATAATCGAAATACTGATAAAAAGGAAGAAATAGGCACTTCCATTCTAGTAGCCGGACTTGGTAATCGTCTGGTGACACCGGATGCATTGGGACCGCAGGTGGCAGACAATCTGTATATCACACGGCACATTATAAAAGAATTTGGCAGGCGGGCCTATGAAAACGAACAGGTGCAGCCTATCAGTGCGATTGTGCCCGGCGTTATGGCACAGACAGGCATGGAAAGCCAGGAGATCATCGCAGGAATTATCCGGGAGGTAAAACCGGATTATCTGATCGTGGTAGATGCCCTGGCTGCCCGCAGTGTCCGCCGTCTGGGTCGGACGATACAGATCACAGATACAGGAATCTATCCGGGTTCCGGTGTTGGCAACCACCGTTACAGCATTACAGAGGAAACGACTGGTATCCCAGTGATAGCCATCGGGATTCCGACCGTAGTAGAAGCGGCGACGATCGTCTATGATTCCATGTCTACCCTGATCGATGAGCTGGCGCATGCAGAGAGCCTGCAGCCCTTGAAGACTTCCTGGAGCAGACTGACAGAGGCGGAGCACAGGAATCTGATCCGGGAACTACTGTCCCCGCAGTTAAATCATATGTTTGTGACACCGAAGGATATCGATGCGGAGATCAAGCGTATGAGTTATACCATATCCGAGGCGATTAATTTGGCGTTTTGTGGCTGAGAGAATATATTTGAACGATCGAAGTTGTAAAATGGCAGAAGCGGAAGAAATAAAGAACAGTAAAATGTAAGCATAATTCAGGCAGGATTTCATATATAATATATATGGGAAAAATGTTGAAAGTTACAAGAAAAAGAAAACGAAAAGAGAGAAGAGTACGTTGGATAGTGCGGGGAACAGGTTTCCTCGTACTGTTTTTAACTGCACTTATTTTTATATTTACGATTCGCAATACGAATATGTGGAATCGGCTGCAATATCAGATCTGTTATCTCATGCTGAAACAATATGCACCGCTGCTGGCATCCGGAAGCGATGCACAGTCGGTATATGATTATAATATAGAAGAAGATGATATGACCATGTATGATATGCAGTCAGAGAGTCAGTTGTCTTATGAGCAGATCCTGGCCAAGAAAGATCCGCAGGAGACACAGGCGGCGGATGCTTCAGCGGAAAATATAGACAGTTCTGTGGATCAGACAGGTTCCGGGAATACGCAGACGGATGAAACTGGTAATCCGTCAGGGGAAACAGTAGCAGTGCCGACATCGGCTGGGGAAAATCTGGTATCGCTGGAAAAACTAAATGATTTTGATTATCTGATCCAGCATTATTATACGGTGGACAAATCCACCACTATCAACAGTTCACAGCTGGTGGTGCAAAACCTGCTGAATAAGAATTGTACGATCCAGAAAACCACGGAAGATGTGCCACAGATCCTGATCTATCATACCCATGGTTCCGAAGGGTATGCAGATTCTGTGGAGGGAGATCCAAACACATCTGTGATCGCGGTCGGAAATCGTCTGACACAGATTTTGCAGGATACATACGGCTATCATGTATTACATGATACCGGGATCTATGATACGGACCGGGATCATGCTTATAACGTAGCCGCTCCGTTCGTTCAGAAAATATTGCAGGATCATCCCTCCATTGAGGTGGTGATCGATCTGCATCGTGACGGCGTGGCGGATACGACGCGTCTGGCGACAAATATCAATGGCGTGGATATGGCGCAGGTGATGTTTTTCAATGGCCTGAGCAAGACCACAGCTACCGGGGATATTGATTATCTGCGCAATCCCTATATCGAGGACAATCTGGCCATGTCCCTGAAAATGCAGCTGGCAGCAACGGAACTGTATCCGGGACTCACACGAAAAATCTATCTGAAAAGTTATCGGTATAACATGCATCTTTGTCCGAAATCGCTGCTGATCGAGGTAGGGGCACAGACCAATACGCTGCAGGAAGCAGTGAATGCCATGGATCCGCTGGCACAGATCCTGGATAAAGTGCTGAGTGGAAAGTAGATCAATTTATACGGAAAACTTGCTATTTTCCGGCTTCAATGTTAATATTGTCAATATATTGGGCTTTTATGCACATTTGAGAAAAGTGAGACAATGTACTAGGAGGAATTTTAGTGATAGATCAGAGTAAAATCAGAAATTTTTGTATTATTGCACATATTGATCATGGTAAATCTACCCTGGCAGACCGTATTATCGAGATGACAGGACTGCTGACCAGCCGTGAGATGCAGTCTCAGGTACTGGACAATATGGATCTGGAACGTGAGCGAGGTATTACCATCAAAGCGCAGACAGTTCGTATTATTTACAAGGCAAAAGATGGAGAAGAGTATATCTTCAATCTCATCGACACTCCAGGCCATGTGGATTTCAACTATGAGGTTTCCCGAAGCCTGGCAGCCTGTGACGGTGCGATTCTTGTCGTAGATGCGGCACAGGGCATCGAGGCGCAGACACTGGCAAACGTATATCTGGCACTGGATCATGATCTGGATGTTATGCCGGTTATCAACAAGATCGATCTGCCGAGTGCGGATCCGGAGCGTGTCATTGAGGAAATCGAGGATGTCATCGGACTGGAAGCCCATGACGCACCGCAGATTTCCGCAAAAACGGGTCTGAATGTAGATCAGGTGCTGGAGCAGATCGTGGAGAAGATCCCGGCTCCGACCGGAGACCCGAAGGCACCGCTGCAGGCATTGATCTTTGACTCTTTGTACGATGCATACAAAGGCGTTATTGTTTTCTGCCGTATCAAAGAGGGAACGGTTCGTGTCGGCACACCGATCAAGATGATGGCGACAGGTGCCACGGCGGATGTTGTGGAAGTCGGTTATTTTGGTGCCGGTCAGTTTATTCCGTGCGATGAATTATCTGCCGGTATGGTAGGTTATATTACCGCAAGTATCAAAAATGTACAGGATACTCGCGTAGGTGATACGATCACCAATCGCTCCAATCCGTGTGCAGAGCCGCTTCCGGGTTACAAGAAAGTAAATCCGATGGTTTACTGTGGTCTGTATCCGTCTGATGGTGCAAAATATCCGGATCTGCGTGATGCACTGGAAAAACTGCAGTTAAACGATGCAGCCCTTCAGTTTGAACCGGAGACTTCCGCGGCACTGGGATTTGGTTTCCGCTGTGGATTCTTGGGATTATTACATCTGGAGATCATTCAGGAGCGTCTGGAACGTGAGTATAACCTGGATCTGGTAACGACAGCACCGGGAGTTATTTACAAAGTACACAAGACGGATGGAACCGTGATGGATCTGACAAATCCGTCCAACATGCCGGATCCGTCCGAGATTGATTATATGGAAGAACCGATGGTAAGTGCGGAGATCATGGTAACCAGCGAGTACATTGGTGCCATCATGGATCTGTGTCAGGAGCGCCGTGGTATCTATATCAGCATGGAATATATGGAGGAGACGCGTGCGCTGATCAAATACGATCTGCCACTGAATGAGATCATTTACGATTTCTTTGATGCGTTGAAATCCCGTTCCAGAGGTTATGCTTCTTTTGATTATGAGATGAAGGGATACACCCGTTCTGATTTGGTAAAACTGGACATCCTTATTAATAAAGAAGAAGTGGATGCGCTTTCCTTTATCGTATTCTCTGGCAGTGCGTATGAGCGTGGACGTAAGATGTGTGAGAAGTTAAAAGAGGAGATTCCGCGTCATCTGTTTGAGATTCCGATCCAGGCAGCAGTCGGTGGAAAAGTTATCGCCCGCGAGACCGTCAGAGCAATGCGCAAAGACGTACTGGCAAAATGTTACGGCGGCGATATTTCCAGAAAGAGAAAACTTCTGGAGAAACAGAAAGAGGGTAAGAAACGTATGCGCCAGGTCGGAAATGTAGAGATTCCGCAGAAAGCGTTTATGAGTGTTCTGAAACTGGATGATAAATAGGAAACAGGTTACGTTATTTATATGATTTATATGTATATTCGTAAATGATTGTGAGAATGATGTAAAGCAGCGTAATTATTAGAGGAAACATATGAAAGAATTAGAATTATATCTTCATATTCCTTTTTGTGAACGAAAATGTGCATACTGTGATTTTTTATCTGCACCGGCTGATCCGCCGGTGCGGATTTCTTATATAAAGAAGTTACAGGAAGAGATTGCCTATTATGGTTCGCAATTTAAGGAATATCAGGTGAGCAGCATTTTTTTTGGCGGCGGTACACCGACGATCCTGGAAGGGTATCGGCTTGCGGCTATCCTGGACACCGTGAAGGAGCATTTTCATTTAGTGGCAGACGCAGAGATTACGGTGGAATGCAATCCGGGAACACTGACAGCGGGAAAGGCAGAAAAACTGGTACAGGCAGGATTTAACCGACTCAGTATGGGGCTGCAGTCCGCGGATGACAGAGAACTGAAATTGCTGGGGCGAATCCATAATTTTGCGCAATTTCTGGAAAGCTATGATCTGGCAAGAAAAGCCGGATTTGAAAATATCAATGTGGATCTCATGTCGGCACTGCCGGGACAGACATTAAAAAGCTGGCAGGATACGCTGCAGAAAGTGACGGCATTGCGCCCGGAGCACATTTCTGCGTACAGCCTGATTATTGAGGAAGGCACACCCTTTTACGAGCGCTTTGCGGAGGATGAGCGAATCCGGGAAGAAGGTGGTCATCCGCGACTGCTTCCGGAGGAAGAAGTGGAACGGCAGATGTATGAGGTGACGGAACGCTTTTTGCATACAAAGGGATATGAGCGGTATGAAATATCCAATTATGCAAAGCCGGGATACGAATGCCGGCATAACTGCGGTTACTGGACCAGAAGGGACTATCTGGGACTGGGACTGGGTGCATCTTCATTAGTGGAGCATCAAAGGTTTCAGAATACATCGGATCTGAAGGAGTATCTGGAGCAGGAGTACATTTCATTAGATCAGATTTATCCGAAACAAAATGATATGGATGGACAAAAAGATCCTGAGGGAAGATTATCCGGAAATAAAATTATATTGTCACAGAAAGAAATTTTGTCACAGTCAGATGATTGCAGAGGGCATCATGTCCATATAGAAACCCTAGATAAAAAATCCGAGATGGAAGAGTTTATGTTTCTGGGACTGCGCCTGATGGAAGGGATCTCCCGGCAGCGATTTGAGGACACTTTTCAGGTGACGTTGGACAGTGTGTATGGAGCGGTGCTGCGAAAATTAAAGGGAGAACAGCTGATCGAAGAAGTGGCAGGTTATGTGCGTCTGACGGAACACGGCATAGATGTCAGTAACTATGTGCTGGCGGAATTTTTACTGTGATACAATATGAGTACGATATCAAAAGGCATACGGAACAGGTATACATTGTCCGGTATGTCTTTTTTTGTTGGAAAATATCCGGTTGCCCCAGATAAGAAATTTCATGAGTCGTGATTATGGGGCATGTTACTGATAGAATATGGGGAACATTCCCCATATGGCTGGGGAACAGAAGAAAAAATGGGGTATGTGGGCAATAGAAGCCAGGAGCAGTTACTGGTAAAATACAGTCATCGAAAGGAAAGGAGGAGGACGATGGGTGATGACAGCAAGGGAATCGTTTTTGATATACAACGGTATTCCATTCACGATGGTCAGGGGATTCGGACACTGATTTTTATGAAAGGATGTCCACTTCGCTGCCTGTGGTGTGCAAACCCGGAAGGGTTGGAAGTAAAACCGAATATGATGTTTGTGGAACGTCTGTGCTATGGATGCGGAAGATGTGCCACGGTATGTCCGACCGGAGCTACTGCAATAAAAGATGGTACGATGATCTGGGACAAGAAACTGTGTACAGACTGTATGAAGTGTGTGGAATGCTGCAATATCGCGCATGCAAGAAAGCAGTCAGGTACGGTATATACAGTGGATGAACTGCTGGAATTGATTGAGAAAGACGCCATGTATTTCGGACGTTCAGACGGTGGTGTTACATTTGGCGGAGGGGAACCGGCAAATCAGGCAAAATTCGTCAGCCGGGTGATGCAGGAGTCAAAATATGCATTTGGAATTAACACAGCGGTGGAAACTTCTTCCTATGCAAGCAGGGAAAATGCAGAATTGCTGTATCGAAATGCAGACTTTATTTTCACGGACATCAAGCATATGGACGACCGGGTACATCAAAAGCTTACCGGAGTATCGAATCGGATTATTTTGGACAATATCCGTTTTGCGGCAGAAATTTTAGAAAAGAAACGTCAGACACTGACGATTCGTATTCCGGTAATACCGGGATTTAACGATACGGATGAGAATATTCGTGCAACAGCGCAGTTCGTTCATGAACTGAAGCAGGTGCAGCGTCTGGAATTACTGCCATATCACAATTTTGGCGAAGTGAAATACAATCGTGTCAGAAGCGTAGAGGGGTATTCTCTGACCGGATTAAAACCACCATCGGAAGAACAGATGGGGCATTTGAAAGAAATTGCAGAGGCAGAAGGAGTCACCTGTAAGGTTGGAAGTTTATAAAATGATTGGAGGAAACGAAAAATGGCATGTGTAGATGAGAAAATCAAAAAAGATGCGACTTATTATGGACAGTATACAACAAATGGTTCAACAGACAGAATCAAGGCATTAAACAAAGCAATGCATGATGCGATTCCGGGTGTATGTATGCATCGGGCACGTGTATTTACAGAAGTATATAAGGAAATGGAAAATGCGGATCCGCTGACACAGAAATCCACAGCGGTGGCGAGAACACTGGAAACTTTAAAACCACTGTATACAGAAGGCGAGTTGATCGTTGGTCTGCGTTCTGAAAAAACAAAAAGCCATCCGATGCATCCGGAGGTTGAGAGTACATGGATCAATGCGGAAGGTGGTCTGAAAGCATTACCGACCAGAAGTTATAACCCGTTTGTGTGCACAGAAGAAGAACAGAAATATTTTGAAGAAGTATTGTATCCGTTTTGGGCAAAGAAGACGATCCAGTCAAAATGGCAGGCTACATTTCCGAAGGAATATCAGGAGAGAATGTGCGGTACCGGATTTGCAGAACCGGCATTTATGTTATCGGTATATGGCTCTCATCTGACCATGGACTGGAAAGAAATCCTGTAGAAAGGTACCAATTATTATATTGAGTACGCACAGAAGCGTCTGGAAGAGATCTCTACCACAGATGATCTGGAAGATATCAAAAAAGTACAGTTCTATGAAGCCGTGATCCGTGTGTTTAAAGCAGTGGAAACATTTGCCATGAACTGGTCAAAATATATGCATAAGCTGGCAGAAAAAGAGACGGATCCGGTGAAAAAAGCAGAGAAAGAGAACATTGCAAAAATCTGTGCACACGTACCGATGAATCCGGCCAGAAACTTCCAGGAAGCGCTGCAGTCTGTATGGTTCAGTATGTGTGTGCTGGCAAATGACAGTACCGGATATCTGATCTCCTTTGGACAGATGGATAATTACCTGTATCCGTATTATAAACAGGATATTGAAAGTGGTGCATTAAATGACGCACAGGTACTGGAACTGATCGAGTGCTTTTTCATCAAGACAAATAATATTGTATTCTTTACCGATATTGATACCGAGCATTTCTTTGCCGGAAATGCAGTATTTGCAAACATTCTGACCGGTGGTATTGATAAATATGGAAATGATGCAACAAATGAACTGTCGTATTTACTCATCGACGCACAGATCTCTGTTCGTTGTATTCAGCCGGCAATGTGCTGTAAAGTCAGTGATGTGACCTGTGATAAATTCAGAAATAAGATCCTGGATCTGGTAGAGGCAGGAATGGGTTATCCGTCTATCTATAATGATAAAGTTGCAATTAAGACCTGCCTGCAGTATGGTTTCAGCCAGCAGGACGCAAATGAGTATATCACATCCGGCTGCGAGGAAATTGGACGTCAGGGCTGGTGGGCCTGGGGACCTGGTCAGTTTATCAACTTTGGTATTGCGGTTGATATGGCATTTACAAATGGACGGAAACGTCCGGAGGCACCTGGAAAAGGAGCCGGACAGCAGTTATCTGTTCAGACAGGTGATCCGCGTACTTTTAAAACATATGAAGAGTTCGAAAATGCAGTCAAAGCACATGTGGCAGAGCAGATGCGCCTGACCTATCTGTCTGCACAGTATTGCGTGGAAGCTTATAAATCCTATCCGCTGATTATTCAGTCCGTAATGGCTCACTCCGGTCTGGAGCGTGGTTTGCCGTTCCATGAAGGCGGTGCATGGAGTTCTGCTTATCCGGGCTATGTAGGAGAGGGAATTCCGGATATCGGAAATTCATTGGCGGCTGTAAAGAAACTTGTATACGATGACAAAGTAATTACAATGGATCAGCTGTGCGATGCACTGGATGCAAACTTTGAAGGATATGAAGATATTCGCCAGCTGTGTCTGAATGCACCAAAATACGGAAATGACGATGATTATGTAGACCGTATCGAGCAGCAGATCTTCAACTGGATCGCAGAGGAAACAAAATCCAGACCGGGTATCCTCGCAAAATATGATCCGGATCAGGGAACAGCCCGTATCCGTCATCAGCCGGGAATGGCACTGGTACCGTTATCCGGATGCGTACCTTACGGCAAGAATGTCGGAGCACTTCCGTCCGGAAGAAAGCTTTCCGAGCCTCTGGGAGATTCCTGCTCCGCATATTATGGTACAGATGTAAATGGACCGACAGCAGCAATGAAATCAGTAGGAAAAGTAAACTGGGCAGCGCAGCATGGTTCTATTACAAATATGTATATTACCAGAGATGTGCTTCAGGATCCGGCCGGAAGAAAACGTGTGAATGACCTGATCCGCGGTGCCTTTGATGCAGGCGTGGGACAGTTACAGTTCAATATTATGGATAAGGATATTCTTGAAGATGCGCAGAAACATCCGGATAATTATCCGAGCCTGATCGTGCGTGTAACAGGATACAGTGCATACTTTGTGGATCTGGATAAAGATGTTCAGGATCAGATCATTGCAAGAACCGTTCATACAGTATAAGGGGGAAAGTGGACAATGACAAACCGGGGAAAAATTAACTGGTCAATATGGATTGGTGTGTGGACTGGTATCTATGTATTGCTTTATCTGTTGAGCCCACTTGGAAAATATGGAATTGTATGGTGCACATTCATTGCACTTCCGATTTTCTTTAATGGAGGAGCTGCACGGAAAGATTATATTCCGCAGATGATAAGCAGCATTATCGGAGTTGCCTGGGGTTGTGCCATGATAGCAGTGACGAATGGACTGCTTCATATTGGAGTATCCACGGTAAATGCAAATGCATTGTCCTGCGGAATGCTGACGATCACCTGCTGTTTTATGATGATATTCAAAGACAGAAGCTTTATTAACAAAGTTCCGGCTATGTTTGGCGGTATCTCGGCATGTTTTTCCCAGGGGGGAAAGAATATCATTCCAATCTGCATCACCCTTTGCCTGGGTGTAAGCCTTGGACTGTTATGTAATGAGGGTACTCATTTTCTGACGGAAGACGGACATTTCTGCTGGCCATTTCAGAAATCAGAAAAACTGAATATAGAAGCCTCAGGGAGTGAAAATCTGTAAAGTGAACTGACAGAAGGAAAAGGATGGTGTACTGAAAAAATATTAGTGCACCATCTTTTTGGTTGTGCTACAATAAAAAGTACCATAATACATAGAAAAAAGGTGGAAAACAGTAAATGAATGTCAATGACGACAGAATATATGAAGTTTTTAAATCAGGTCATGCATGCAAGATATCAGGTAATCATGCCTTTTGATATTTATGGATGTATTCATCTGTGTATTTACAGAGGGGAGGAGCAGGGAGATTTTTCAGATCGTGAATTGGAAGAATTAGAGACTGTTTATGAATACATAGCCAGAACATTTAAAAGTTTTAAAAAATTGGAAAAGCCCCGTATTGTTTCTAATATCAAAGATGAGGTGATTTTGCAGAAGGAAGAGGCATATATTATCACTGATATTGATCATAAAGTACTTACCAGTAATGTGAAAGCAAGAGAATATCTTTCAGGAGTGACAGGAAGAATTGTAACGGACGAGCGGCTGAGAGAGGAACAGGCATTGATTTCTTTTGTATTGCAGGGGGTAGGAACAGATCAGATTAAGCAAACATCAATTAATGGATATTTATTTCAGGTGTACCCGTTTCCGATGAATTATGTACATGGAATGACAGAGATGTATCACTGGATTACGGTTCAGAGGGAAAAAATAATGCCTTCATCTGATATACAGCCATTGCCATTGACAAAAAGAGAAAAGAAAGTAGCAGAGCTTTTGTGCGATGGTCTGACATATCAGGCTATTGCGGATGAGCTGTTTATCAGTTTTCATACGGTAAAAAATCATGTGCAGAATATTTTTTCAAAATATAATGTTAATAACAGGTATGAATTTTATCAGATGTATCGGGGGCATACCCAGATACAGTTATAGCGATTCCGGGAGTGGATTTGTAAGAAAAATCCTTCCCGGATTCTTTTTTGAAAAAACATGAAAAAAATAAAAATAGATGTTGACAAAGAAAAACGATAGTGCTACATTAGGTAATGAAGATATTAGCACTCCAAACGGTTGAGTGCTAACAAAGAAAAAAGCATCAATTACAGGAGCATGAGAAACATGAATGGTGAATTGGACGAAAGAAAAACAAAAATTTTACATGCAATCATTCAGACTTATCTGGAGACAGGAGAACCGGTTGGTTCCCGGACGATCGCAAAAGCGTCTGATCTGAACCTCAGTTCCGCAACGATCCGTAATGAGATGTCAGATCTGGAAGAACTTGGATACATCGTTCAGCCGCATACTTCGGCAGGACGGATTCCATCGGACAAAGGATACCGCTTCTATGTGGATCACCTGATGGAAGAAAAAGATCATGAGATTTCCGATATGAAGGAATTTGTGATTGAGAAGACAGAGCGTATGGAATTTGTTTTAAAACAGATCGCGAAGATGCTGGCAGCAAATACCAATTACGCGACCGTGGTATCCGCCCCCCAGACCCATCACGGAAAAGTAAAATTCATTCAGCTTTCCGCAGTGGATGAGGAACAGGTTCTGGCAACGATCATGCTGGATGGCAACATCGTAAAGAACAAGATCATCCGTACAGAGGAGACACCGGATCAGGAGACCATGTTAAAGTTAAACATTCTGCTGAATGGAAGTTTAAATGGTCTTGCCCTTGAGGATATCAACCTTGGAACAATTTCCAGATTGAAGGAACAGGCGGGTATCCACAGCGCCATGGTAAGCGATGTGCTGGATGCAGTTGCACAGGCCATTCAGGAAGATGAAGACCTTGAGATCTACACCAGCGGTGCAACCAATATCTTCAAATACCCGGAGTTGAGTGATTCTGAGCGGGCAAGCGAACTGATCAGTGCTTTTGAAGAAAAACAGGAATTCAAAGATCTGTTCACTGCCGACAAAGAAAATGGAGATCCGGGAACCGGCATTCAGGTGTATATCGGAAACGAAAGCCCGATGCAGGGCATGAAAGACTGCAGCGTGGTCACAGCTACCTACGATCTGGGAAAAGGAATCCGGGGAACCGTCGGAATCGTCGGACCGAAACGTATGGATTACGAAAAAGTAGTTGACAACCTGCGGACCTTAAAGGTTCAGCTGGATGACATATTTAAAAAGACAGATGAGTAGTCATTGAGATATGATGAAAACGGAAAGGTGGGATTTCGATGGAAGAGAATAAAAACATCAGTCCGGAAGAGATGGAAGAAGAAATTCTGGAAAATGAAGAGATAAATGATACAGCAGACGAGGAAGCCACAGAAGAAACAGCAGAAGCTGCTGCGGAAGAACCGGAGGCTGGAAATGAGAAAGGTTCTTTCTTCAAAAAGAAAGAGAAGAAAGACAAAAAGGATGAGAAAATCGAAGAACTTACAGACAGAGTCAGAAGACAGATGGCTGAGTTCGATAACTTCCGGAAACGGACAGAGAAAGAAAAGACCCAGATGTTTGAGACCGGTGCAAAAAGTATCGTAGAAAAAATACTTCCGGTTGTGGATAACTTTGAACGTGGTCTGGCAGCTGTCACAGAGGAAGAGAAAGGGACTCCTTTCGTGGAAGGTATGGAAAAAATCTACAAACAGATGATGACCATGCTGGAAGAAGCAGGAGTAAAACCGATCGAAGCGGTCGGACAGGAATTTGATCCGAATCTGCACAACGCAGTAATGCATATCGAGGATGAGGAGTTCGGTGAGAACATCATCGCCGAGGAATTCCAGAAAGGTTACACATACCGTGATTCCGTGGTTCGCCACAGCATGGTAAAAGTAGCGAACTGACCGGAAACACTTAATGAATGCAAGTGAAACGAAGCATGAATTTAGTGTGAGGTCGTT
This sequence comes from Lachnospiraceae bacterium, assembly GCA_022781925.1. Lineage (GTDB taxonomy): Bacteria > Bacillota > Clostridia > Lachnospirales > Lachnospiraceae > Eubacterium_I. The sequence goes on along the minus strand of JALESO010000027.1, from coordinate 1,324 downwards.
CTGTGAGATTAATGAAGACAAGTAAGCATTACGCAGTCTGAATTTAGCGAACAGAACTTCATTATAGATAATAACAATATGAATATAGAATCAGGAGGACACGATTATGAGCAAGATTATTGGTATCGACTTAGGAACAACAAACAGCTGTGTAGCAGTTATGGAAGGTGGTAAACCGGTAGTTGTAGCAAATACAGAAGGAGCAAGAACAACACCATCCGTTGTAGCTTTTACAAAAACAGGTGAGAGACTGGTAGGTGAGCCGGCAAAACGTCAGGCTGTTACAAACGCTGAGAAAACAATCTCCTCTATCAAGAGAAAGATGGGTACAGATTACAAGAAAGAGATCGACGGAAAGAAATACTCTCCGCAGGAGATTTCCGCTATGATCCTTCAGAAATTAAAAGCAGATGCTGAGAACTACTTAGGCGAGAAAGTATCTGAGGCTGTTATCACAGTTCCGGCATACTTCAACGATGCTCAGCGTCAGGCAACAAAAGATGCTGGTAAGATCGCAGGCCTTGATGTAAAACGTATCATCAACGAGCCGACAGCAGCAGCTTTAGCATATGGTCTGGACAATGAGAAAGAGCAGAAGATCATGGTTTATGACCTTGGTGGTGGTACATTCGATGTATCTATCATTGAGATCGGTGATGGTGTTATCGAAGTATTATCTACTTCCGGTGATAACAGACTTGGTGGTGATGACTTCGACCAGAAGATTACAGACTACATGATCGCTGAGTTCAAGAAACAGGAAGGTGTAGATCTTTCTACTGATAAAATGGCTCTTCAGAGATTAAAAGAAGCAGCTGAGAAAGCGAAAAAAGAGCTTTCTTCCGCAACAACAACAAACATCAACCTTCCGTTCATCACAGCTACTGCTGAGGGACCGAAACATTTCGATATGAACCTTACAAGAGCTAAATTTGATGAGCTGACACGTGATCTGGTTGATAGAACAGCAGTTCCGGTACAGAACGCATTAAAAGATGCCGGTTTAACAGCTTCTGAACTTGGTCAGGTACTGTTAGTAGGTGGTTCTACACGTATCCCGGCTGTACAGGATAAAGTAAAACAGTTAACAGGCAAAGAGCCAAGCAAATCCCTGAACCCGGATGAGTGTGTAGCAATCGGTGCTTCTATCCAGGGTGGTAAACTTGCAGGCGATGCCGGTGCAGGTGAAGTATTACTGCTTGATGTAACTCCGCTTTCCTTATCCATCGAGACAATGGGTGGTGTAGCTACAAGACTGATCGAGAGAAATACAACAATCCCGACCAGAAAGAGCCAGATCTTCTCCACAGCAGCAGATAACCAG
>JALESO010000006.1 GCA_022781925.1 Lachnospiraceae bacterium | reverse complement strand
TCCAGTTTGAGACAGGAACAAGTACTATCTTTGCGTATGAGGATAGTGGTAAATACTATATTGAACAGCCTTATCAAGGAATTTATAAAATTGATAGCCAACTATTCGAAAGGTTACAAGAAACTGATTAATTCCAGTTTGTGGTAGTGAAAAATATAAATGAAAACTTATATGTGTATTGAGATGATTGGATCAATTATAGTCGCAGTGATAGGAATAGTATTTATAATACTTGGTTATTTGATATGGAAAAAGGAAAAAATCACCTTACTTCATAGTTATCATTATGAAAAGGTATCTTCAAGTGATAAAGAGGCTTTTTGTAAATTATCTGGTCAGGGTGTTATCTCTATTGGTATTGCTGATTTATGCAGGAGTAAAATATAATCATTAATGGTGAAGAAGCCTTTTCAGAAAATAGAATAGAAACTTAAAAAGGAACTTAAATTATTTGAGTTCCTTTTTGAGTTCCTTAAATCAAATGTAAATAGTCAGATAGTATTTTTAGATCCCTTATGTTAAAATATAAATAATCAGAGAGAGTAATTAAATAAATCTTGTAAATTAGAGAAAATGTATTGGGCTACAATATAGAGGACGAGTATATTTTGGTGGAGGGGGGAGAATAAATTTGAAAAAGCAAATGTTGGCAATTTTGTTATGTGTAGGAATGACCGTTGTCAGTCTGACAGCATGTGGAAATTCAGATAATGCAAATAATAAAAATAATGTATCTTTGGGTTCGAATAATGAAACGACTGCTTCACAGAATGAAAATAGTTCGGAATTGGAACCAAAAGCAGAGCAGATAGATTACATCCAGGCAGAATATCGAATTATTGATGCAAAAGAACTGTATGTAACAGCAGACAACATGGAAGCAATAACCGATTCCGATGGCAATGAGATGTATATTAATACAGAAAATTATACAGATCAAAATGTGTGTGATAATAGAGATAAAGAAACGGTGTTGCAGCAATTGATGGCTTCCTTATGTGGCATTGCAGGTGCCATTGATTTAGATACTCCTAAAAATGAAGGGGGATTCGATAACGTAACTGAAGATGGTGCAATAGAATCGACAGCATTTGTTGGTGTTCCGTGTGCAGACGAAAATGGAACTATATTAGGTGATACAGTACCAATATTTCGAAAAGTATTTGACGATGAAGTTTTAAATGACATTTTTGCTTATAAGCCGGATTACGAGCTGGTAGAGGTAGACGGTGATGATGAAAAATGGTATAAATTTACATGGAGTCCGGAGACAACCTATGAAGACATTTATGCGGAATCCTATTTGCAGGAGCTTGCCGGTAAAAAATCTGAGCTTCAAAATGCTGTGAAAGAAGCAAACAATGGCAGCGATACGATTGAATTAACAGTGTCTCCTGAGACGGTGGCAAGATGCCTGGATAAATATAATCTGGATGAGGGATACTGGTTTGCATTTAATGACTTAGAAGATTATAATGCAGATTCCTGGACGTATGATCTGATCTATAATGATGTTCGTTATTCCGCAACGGTGACAAATGATGATGTAAAAATTATGTTGGAGATAAATGGTGAGCCACAAACTGTTATTATGCAACAATGGTATACAGATCTGCTGTTAGACAAAAATCCAGAGCTGACGACAAAGGAAGAAGCGTTCTTTGGCAGTGAAAAATATCAAAGCATTGCGTATTCTGAAGGAAGAATGTTGAAACTGGAACAGAATCAAGAAGCTGCATTTGAAGCATGTGGATATAATATAGATGAGTACAGATAAAGGGAGAATCATATCATGACACGACAGGAGCTGATTGCCAGTATCGAACAATATCAGCCGTACAATGAACAGGAAGAAAGAGACAAAGTGCTTATTCTGGAGTGGATAAAGAACAATGAAAATGCGTTTTCACGGGATAATCTGGTGGCACATATGACGGCATCTGCCTGGGTGGTGAATAAGGACAGAAGCAAAGTGCTGATGGTATATCACAACATTTACAATTCCTGGTCCTGGTTAGGCGGACATGCGGATGGTGAGACAGATCTGTTGTCCGTGGCGATTCGGGAAGTGAAGGAAGAAGCCGGAATTTCGCATGTGGTTCCGGTGACGGAAGATATTTTTTCAATGGAATCCCTTACGGTGGATGGACATGTGAAAAATGGAAAGTATGTCTCCAGTCATTTACATTTTAATGTGACCTATTTATTGGAGGCTGACCCGGATGAATCCGTTTCCATAAAGGCAGATGAAAACAGTGGAGTGGCATGGTTTACACTGGAAGAAGCGTTGGCAAAATCGACAGAACCATGGTTTGTGGAACATGTATATGCGAAATTGATAGAGAAAACAGCACACACGGTTGGAAGAATGGAAACGGATTCAGGTGTTTTGGAAATAGGGCGAATGAAAAAAGAAAAATAATTGCTTTTTTAACTATCTATTGTGATAAGTGTTAAAGCAAACAGAAGAATAATGATTTTTTGAAAATAATATGAAAAGAGGACAGAGTATGAACGAATTATATGAACTGATTGAGCAGAAAATAAAGGCATCCGGTTATCCGAGAGAGATTTCCGGCGAGGCGGTATATAATGATATCTGTGATCAGATCGATGGAAAAGAGAATGGTGTATATCTTCTTTTATCAAAGTTTGAGGAAGATGTGATTTTTGAGTATCACATTACCATCCGGGATGAAGATTTCAATCTGGGAATTCTGACGATGCGTACACCGGAAGGCGTATTCGAAGTAGATTTTGATGCATAAAATGGGGCTTAGGATAGTAAAAAAGCAGTCCTGCGTGAAATGAGTATGCAAACATTCGATTTGAATAAAGAAAAATAACTCAGAAAAGTAATTTTTGGAATACTGGAGGAACTATGGATATTAAAGAACAAATTCATGCATTATCTGAAGAGATGCTTACAAATTTAGGAAAACTGGTAGCGGTTGATTCACAGCTTGGTACACCAGCAGAGGGGATGCCATTTGGAGAAGGTCCTGCGAAGGCATTGAGCGAGGGGCTGAAAATTGCAGAAGAACTTGGCTTCCACACGGTAAATCTGGATAATTACTGTGGTTATGCAGAGATGGGGGAAGGCGATGAGATCGTAGGTATTGCTGGACATCTGGATATCGTGCCGGTGGGCGGAGACTGGAGTTACGATCCATTTGTGCTGACGCGCAAAGGAGATTATGTATATGGACGTGGAACGACGGATGATAAAGGTCCGGTGATCGAGGCGCTTTATGCGATGAAACTTCTTCGGGATTCCGGCGTGAAGCTGAACAAGCGGGTTCGTCTGATCATGGGATGTAATGAGGAGACCGGTTCGAAATGTATGGAACATTATAACGAGGTTGCGGAGGAGTTGTCCTGTGGATTTACACCGGATGCGAATTTCCCGTGTATTCATGGTGAAAAAGGGCATATGTCCATGATGGCCTATTCCAAACATACGAAAATTATTTCCATGAACGGTGGGTTTGTATCCAATGCGGTATGTGACAGCTGTACAACTGTGATTCCGGCAGAAGCTGGGCTGAAAGAAAAACTGGAAGCAGCACTTGTAGCTACAAAACTTCAGGAGTATAAAGTAACAGAAGAAAATGGTCAGATTGAGATTTATGCAAAGGGCGTTCCGGCACATGCGAGCACACCGGCACTTGGCATTAACGCAGCTGGTGTGACATTTGAGTGCCTGGAAAAATCCGGTTTTGAGGATGATTTTGTAAAATTCTATAATACACACCTTGGAACTTCCTGTGATGGCGACGGAGTTGGTTTGAAGTGTGAGGATGCTTACGGTGACCTGACATTTTGCAACGGCATTGTGAAAACAGAGGATGGTGTGATCTCCTGTACCATTGATATTCGTGTGCCGGTTACGTTAAAAGAGGCGGATGTCCGTAAAATGTGTGAGTGCAGACTCGAAGATGAAAATGGACGGATTGAGATAGAAGAAATCGGCGATCCGTTATTTTTCCCGCGGGAGTCTCCGCTGGTAGAAGCACTGTACAAAGCATATGTGGATGTGACTGGGGATACCGAGCATGAACCGATGGTGATCGGAGGCGGAACTTATGCAAAATCTCTGAAAAATATCATTGCATTTGGCCCGGAAAAACTGGATACGGATTATCATATTCACAGCGCAGATGAATTTATCCTGGTATCTGAGATGGAGGAAGCGGTTCTGATTTATATGGAAGCAATCAAAAATCTGCTGGCGATTTAACAAAATTGAAGCGGTCTCCTGATTCAAATGGATGACTACATGAATATATTCTAATAACAGAATATTTTGAAAATTAAAGAAATTTTAAGTTTTCTCCCTGGGAAAATCTAAGTTTTCTATTTTATGATAAATATGATTTCCAAGAAAATATAATCTCAATCCGGCATTCTTGAATACTATGTTGCATGTCAGGGATAAAATAGAATAGTTTCGGTTGAGAAAAATCTTGGGTGTATATTTTGAAAAGTCAGAAAGGGGAAACAGGGGATGAGAGCTTTTATTCTGGTGATACTGTCCTTGTTTTTGGGGGTATCAGGTAATCAGCAGCTGGCAAATCAGCTTCAGCTCGGTACGGCAAACGTGTCACAGACGTTACAGGTAGCACTGGCACAGGGAAGGATGATCGAAAATGTAGATACACATGGTGGCTTTCATGGGGATGGACAGTCGCTGGCGGTCTGGAAGTTTGACGATAATTCCATGCTGGAACAGATTCAGACGGATTCCGATTGGAAAGAACTGCCCTTGACGGATAATCTGGAAGAACTGCTCTATGGTGTAGTCTATGATAATGGGATGTCTATTACAGAAATCGGACCATGTGTTGATTTCTCAGAGGAACAGCTGCCGCGGATTCAGAACGGTTATTATTATTTCGTGGATCGTCAGGCGGAAGCTGAAGCGCAACACAGTGATGCGCAGATCATGGAGCGGCCTGCCCTTAATTTTTCAGTTGCGCTTTATGATACGGATATGGGTACGTTATATTATATAGAAGTGGATACGTGATGCATACCTTGCAGAAGGTGCTCAGAAGGATGTGTCCTGCGGCTGCATGGATGTGCATTTTGCAGCAGGAAGTCTGAAGGTTCGATTTACGAAAGCAAACAGGAACAGGCACGGGGGAATTACTCTGTGTCTGTCTTTTTGTGTAAATGATGCGCGTTCGCAGGAGAAGAAGTGTTTGCCAATCTGGGATAAAATGTAGTACAGTAGAATGAGATCAAGTCCCGTATATCAGATAATTGGTAACAGGATGATATCAGCTGATCTGATTAAATAAAATATGGAAGAAATGACGGAAATATTCAGACCTGGTGTTAAAAGCATGTAAGTAAGAGAGAGGTTTTCCAAAATCAATCAAAGATAATAAGAAGAAAAGAGGAAAGTGGAAGATGGATGATTTTTTATATATTTTGAAACTGCAGCTGGAGGGACGGCTGAGCGATGAGAAGATTACTGACCAGATGCACATTTATGAGGATTATATTCAGGAACAGGTGGCAGGCGGCAAGACCATGGAACAGGTTATGCGCAAATTAGGCGACCCGGCGAAAGTTGCGGATATGATCGTTGAGCATTATGAAAAGCTGGAAAAACAGCAGCAGCGTGAAGCGATCGGAAATATGACTGCGGATGAGATCAATGCCAATATCCAGAATCCGGAGCATGGATTTCACGCAGAATTTATTGAAAATGAAGGATGGGATGTCCGTCTTGGAAAATTGAAATTAAATACCTGGTACGGAACGCTGATCATTTTGGGGGCAGTTCTTGGAATTTCTGTCCTGATATCTGAGATTATGCATTAAAATCGAAGAACTAACAAATTATTTTGTTAAAAGAGTAATGAAACAAAATAGAGCTGTCTGAAAAATAAAAAGAAGTACACAAAATGGTAGAAAAATAGCAGACAAAATGAATCGTTAATAAAATAACAATCAGAGCAAAATAAAATGACCAATGGGGAACATTGGTCATTTTAAGGGGAGTATAAATAATTAATAAGGGGTATAATTGAAAAGAATATTGAAGGGAAGATTCTTTTCAATTTGAATTATATAGCATTTGACAAGAAATTGCAAATAATTTAACAAACTTTTTTTGCGAAATTCACTCAAATTTCAGGCAAATTTTTCCATGCATAGAAAAACGAAAAGTTAGCATACTATACCTGTAAAAACGAAACAGGAGGAATCATAAAATGGCAAAAAATTATATGTCTGAAAATGATTACAAAAACGCTGACTACACAAATGGATACGCAAAAAATGCGACAGATGAGGCTGCTGACAAGGGGCAGAACAAGTCACAGAATAAATCTCAGAACAAAAACAGTACCAATTCTTCTGAGAACTGCGGCAAAAATTCTTCCAATGCCAGCAGAAACTGCCGTTAGTTAAGACAAGGTACAAACGGTTCAAAATGGCATATGCTAAAATAACCGAAGGCGGTTAGAGAGCAGAAAAAGAGGCGGACTGCATAGCGGTCCGTCTTCTTTTGTGAAAAATCCGGCGCTTTCCGCTTGGTCAATACTGATTTTTCGAAATGAAATGGGGGAAAATCAAATATGGGATTATGTCTGATCAGCACGAAAGAAATCAGTGAATACCGGCGCAGATGGAATGCCATGGTGATCGACCTGCGGGATCCGAAGGATTATCGCCAGTGGCATATTCCGGGGGCGCGCAATGTACCCGCGGAGGAACTGGAAACCTTTATGGCTCAGATTCCCAAAAACAGACTGGTGATTTTTTACTGCCAGTATGGCAATACAAGCATTCAGGAGGGATGCCGGTATGTAAAGCGCGGATACCGAATCTGTTCGGTAGCTGGCGGAATTGATGTATATCGCAGAAAGTAAACACTTTGTTACCGTTCATACGCTCCATTCGCATATATGCGGGGAAAAGTGTTATATTGACAGTATAAATAAGAAACGATTATAATGTTTACAAATAACAAAAGATAGCAGGAGAAAAACGATGGAATTACAGCAATTTATTTCTCCCTGTCATTTCGGTATGGAGGCAATTCTCAAGCGGGAAATTTATGACCTGGGATATGATATTGTCAAAGTAGAAGATGGCAGGGTTACATATGAAGGTGACATGGAGACGATCTGCCGGGCAAATATTCATTTGCGGACAACGGAGCGGGTGCTTTTGAAAGTCGGAGAGTTTCATGCGGAGACGTTTGATGAATTATTTGAAGCGGTAAAAGCAATTCCGTGGGAGGATTATCTGCCGGTGGATGCCAGATTCTGGGTGACAAAGGCATCTTCCGTAAAAAGCAAGCTGTTTAGTCCATCTGATATTCAGTCTATTGTAAAAAAAGCGATTGTAGAGCGGATGAAGCTGCATTACGGTGTAAGCTGGTTTGAAGAGACCGGTTCTTCCTATCCGCTGCGCGTATTTTTGAATAAAGATGAGGTGACCATTGGAATTGATACTTCCGGTGAATCGCTGCATAAGCGTGGATATCGTGTGCTGAGCAGCAAAGCGCCGATCACAGAGACACTGGCAGCAGCCATGATCATGCTGACTCCGTGGAGAGCGGACCGCATTCTGGTGGACCCATTCTGCGGAAGTGGAACAATCCCGATTGAGGCGGCGATGATTGCTGCAAATATCGCACCGGGGATGTCGCGTACCTTTATGGCTCAGACCTGGAATAATCTCATTCCGATGCAGCTGTGGAACGACAGTTTTGAGGAAGCGAAGGATCTGGTCAATACCAATATCGAGACAAATATCCAGGGGTATGACATTGATGGTGAGATCATCCGCGCGGCCAGAGATAATGCAAAACGTGCAGGTGTGGACCATCTGATCCATTTTCAGCAGCGTCCGGTAAGTGAATTGAAGAATCCGAAAAAATATGGATTTGTCATTACTAATCCGCCTTATGGCGAGCGTCTGGAGGAAAAAGAAGCGCTGCCGAAGTTGTATCATGAGATTGGTGAGGCTTTTGCCGGATTGGATAGCTGGTCTGAATATCTGATCACTTCTTATGAAGACACAGAGCGTTGTATCGGAAAGAAAGCGGACAAGAAGCGTAAAATTTATAACGGCATGCTGCGGACGAATCTGTATCAGTATATCGGACCGAAACCACAAAAAAGAAAACGGCCGGAAGCGTAGAAAATAGTTGTTTTTTGCGTGCAGGAAAAAGTAAGAGCACAACATGATACCGAAGTTACGACAGAAAAGAAGGACAGGCAGAATGAAACAGAGAATTATATTTGCAACAGGAAATAAAAATAAGATGCGTGAGATCCATGAGATTCTGGGAGATCTTGGCTGGGAGATCCTCTCCATGAAAGAAGCCGGCATTGATCTGGATATCGTGGAAGATGGAACAACCTTTGAAGAAAATGCACTGATCAAGGCAAAAGCGGTGGCTGCACAGTGTAACGACATCGTGCTGGCAGATGATTCTGGACTGGAGATTGATTATCTGAACAAAGAGCCGGGAATTTATTCCGCACGCTATGCGGGAGAAGATACATCCTATGATATTAAAAATCAGATGCTGCTGGATCGCCTGCAGGGTGTTCCGCGGGAAAAACGTACCGCACGGTTTGTGTGTGCGATTGCGGCTGTTGTTCCGGGGAAGGAACCGATCGTAGTCCGTGGAACCATTGAAGGCTATATCGGAGACAAGCCGGCAGGGGAAAATGGTTTTGGCTATGATCCGATCTTCTATGTACCGGATCTGGAATGCTCTACGGCGGAATTGTCACCGGAGGAGAAAAATGCAAGAAGTCATCGTGGAAATGCACTTCGTGCAATGCGTGAAAAACTGAAACAGTAACAGGATAAGATACAAACGTGGAATGGAGAATCTATGAAAATTTTGATCGTGAGTGACACACATGGAAGACATGCAGGAATTGAGGAGGCTATTGAGCGGGAATACCCGTTCCAGAAACTGATCCATCTGGGGGACGCAGAAGGATATGAGGACTATATCGCAGAACTGGCAGAATGTCCGATCGAGATCGTTTCCGGAAATAATGACTTCTTTTCTGATCTGCCGGATGAAAAAATTATATTTATCGATGATTTTCGTGCGCTGATCACACACGGTCATATGTATGGTGTGTCCATGGGTTATCAGCGGATCCGGGAAGAGGGACTTGCCAGGGGCGTGGACGCAGTGATGTTCGGACATACTCACCGGCCGCTGCTGGAGGAGGACGATGATATCATATTGTTGAATCCGGGAAGTCTGTCTTATCCGCGGCAGAAGGGACGGCAGCGTTCTTATATTGTCATGGAAAAAGAAAAGGGGAAAAAACCGACATTTGAGATCCGTTATCTGGACGAATAAAGAAATCAGATGGGAAATTTTGCTGTTTTGATATAGTTTTTGGAAGCTTTTAAAGAAATACGAAGATGAGAAGGTATCCGCAAACCCGCTAAAATAGCGGGTTTGTGAGCATCTGAAACTAAGAAATTGAAAAAAATAAAAAAACTTGAAAAAAGTTGTTGACAAAATGCGATGCTTGCCATATAATAATTCTTGCGTCGCGGGTAATGCAGAACGGATGCGAAAGAAAAACACGGGGTGTGGCTCAGCTTGGCTAGAGCGCCTGGTTTGGGACCAGGAGGTCGCAGGTTCGAATCCTGTCACCCCGACTTATATGCGGGTGTAGTTCAATGGTAGAACACCAGCCTTCCAAGCTGGATACGTGGGTTCGATTCCCATCACCCGCTCTGTTATGAAAGATTCTCATAACAATGTGTGTTCGTAGCTCAGCTGGATAGAGCAACGGCCTTCTAAGCCGTGGGTCGGGGGTTCGAATCCCTTCGAGCACATTGTCAGGAGTTTCGCCTGATACCCAAAGAAATTTGGACATGGTGGGTATAGCGCAGTTGGTTAGCGCGCCAGATTGTGGCTCTGGAGGCCAAGGGTTCGAATCCCTTTATCCACCTTAAAACACTCCTGCTTGGTTGTAAATAATGGGCTATCGCCAAGCGGTAAGGCACAGCACTTTGACTGCTGCATTCGCTGGTTCGAATCCAGCTAGCCCAGCTCAGATTATAATTAAATATGGGTGTGTAGCTCAGTTGGTAGAGCACTTGACTTTTAATCAAGTTGTCCCGGGTTCGAACCCCGGCACGCTCACTAAAAAGAACGCAGTAGCGTTCTTTTTTTTGCGCCGTGGTTCGAACTAAGGTTCGGTCTCCGCTCCGCTTCGGTCGGCGCTAAACAGAGGTCTCCCAGACCTCTAGCGCCCCGGCACGCTCACTCTTAAGGAATACGAAAGTATTCCTTTTTTTGTGCCGTGGTTCGAACCAAGGTTAAAAAATAACAGAAATAAGAAATAACGCATATTCCTAAAGCATTTCTTCCACTATGATCACATTGATTCCAACACCGTGAATAGAAGCACTGATATTCAACTCGTGTTCGGCCTGTTCCATGCTGATCTGTGTCTGTGGACTGGTATTCAACAGGGAAAGCCAGTGGTTTGGCAGAGGACACTGTTCCGGAAAGTGCAGATGTGCCATATGCATAAAAACAGAATGCTCATTGGAAAATGCATATTTGGCGATCATATACTGACCGGGGGAGACCGGCAGAGAAATATCTATGTTCAATTCATCCATAAAAGCGTGGATGCTTTCATTGGTCTTATAGACATCGGTACTGCGTGTATACAGATACTCGATGTCGTCATTATAATTCATAACAACGATTACATAAGCGGTGTGAGCGGTCTTAGTTGTGCCGGAAGTGACCGTATTTGGTCCTGTTCGGACAATATAATAATTTTTTTCACGATAAAGAAGCTCCCCGCTGATATTTTTCAAAAGCTGGTATGCATAAAAAGCCGGCTTTTGGATCCCGCAGGAAGTGATACAGGCAGGAAATCCTTTCAGAATTTTCTGGGGTTCCCCGGGATCGCGCAGCCTCAACGTGATATCTGTCTCCAATGAGGAAAAGTATGTGCGGAAAATATGAATGGCAGCGACAATGGAATCATAGACTGCAGATGTGCGAGATCTGGTGGATTCGGGAACCGAGTCATCACTGATGCTTACTTCATATCCCAGAGCACGGAGTCGATGATACATTTCGGCAAATTCAAAACTGGGATCAGAGCTATTCAGTGCATCCTGCGGACAGTAAATTTTGATTCTTTCAATATTCAGATCCATCAGCAGACCAAACAGGCGTGCACCAAGGAGGGTATAATCTTCCAGCGTAAGCACAGCAGTGAACGTATGCTCCAGGTGCAGGATGGAGGGAGCATCATTATCTACTGAGATATTTAATTGTATATGCTGGATCGTCGGACTGATCTCGTGATCTGCCATGGCGGCAAGTGTGCGTGCGATCAGGCCGACAGAAAGGCTTTCCGTCAGCTGCTGAAAACGGGCCGGATTGGATTCACTGAGGATGTGTGCCTGAAACAGAGCACGGTGTTCCTGTGGACTGTGTCCAAACCATTCCCGGAAAAATTTTTCGTAGTATGCCGTGGTGGAAAAACCTACTTTTTTTGCGACAGCGCTGATCTTGTCACTTGTTTCCAACAGCGGAATCTCTGACATTTCGCTCCGGGCAAAGCAGAGAAATTTCTGAAAACTGATGCCCATGTGATCATGGATCAGATGAGAGAGATAAAAGCTGCTGAGATGTTCCCGTTCTGCTAATTCTTCTAATGTAATGCGATTCGCATAATTTTCATAGACATAATTAATAATGTGGCTGATGCGCTCCACAATGACAGGATTGTTATTTTTGAAATTTACAACGACCTGATCTTCAAATGCAAACAGATTAAAATACTGGTTCAGATATTTGATGACGTCGATCATCTGATAGATACAGGTGCTTTTATAATTGAAGCTTCTGCGGGTATAATCCAGCAGAATGTGAAGCAGCATACCACGCAGATGCTCCAGGCGGGCATAGCGGTCATCATTGACATAGGTGCGAAAGCAGGCCTTTGGAAGCTGTGGAAAATACTGGGTGAAAAAACGGTTGCTGATCTGGATGACAGCGACTACGTTGCCGGAAGCTGCAGCGCGCAGACCGTGTACTTCATGACCGCTGTTTGTAAAAATGTCCCCCTCCTGCAACAGATAGTTGTAGTATCCGTTTTTTAGTCGGATTTCACCTTTTAATACATAGACGAGTTCTACGTCCTGATGATAGTGAAATGGAATTTCATCTACCTGGATAATTTGAATATTTAGCGGAAAATCATCCGCATAGGTTGTTTTTTCAAATAGCATAACGAATCTCCATGTTTTTATATGAGGATTGTTTTCTGATGATTGTATCGTAGCACATTTTTTTTAAAAGAAAAATAGTTAGTGACATATATTTCGCAACATAATCAATGTTTATAGCAAAGTAATTATTGCGATGCAAGGGAAAATTATATAAACTTTGAACCAAGAAAAGAGCAAAACATGGTAATCCGATGGGAAAGATAGGTATATGAATAAAAATATACAAATGGAGTGAGAGATGGTGAAGAAACAGACTGATATTTTGCTTCCGGATGGTTCTTATATGCCGCGATTAGGACAGGGAACCTGGCAGATGGGAGAGGATGATGAGCAATACGACAGAGAGATTGCAGGACTTCGGCATGGAATTCAGGAAGGAATACGGATGCTCGACACGGCAGAGATGTATGCGGATGGAAAAGCGGAGAATATCACAGGGAATGCGATCCGGCATTTTTGCAGGGAAGATCTGTATGTGGTGAGTAAAGTATATCCGCAGAATGCAAACAGGCATCGGATATACAGCAGTCTGGAGCGTTCCCTGAAGCTTCTCGGAACAGATTATCTGGATCTGTATCTGCTGCACTGGCGGGAAGATGCGGATCTGGCAGAAGTAGTGTACTGTATGGAAGATCTGAAACGACAGGGGAAAATCCGGCGCTGGGGGGTCTCAAATTTTGATGTGCAGGATATGGAAGATCTGATGCGGGTTCCGGATGGCAGAAACTGCTGTGTAAATCAGGTACTTTACAACCTTGGCTGCAGGGGCATTGAGTACGACCTGATCCCGTGGCAGCGGAAACATCAGATTCCATTGATGGCATACAGCCCGGTAGGGCAGGCAGGTGCACTTGTAACCCAGGATGGTGTGTCAAAACAGCAGCTGATGACGGATTCAAATGTAAGAGAAGTGGCAGAGCGGCATGGAATTTCGCTGGTACAGCTTTTGCTGGCATTTGTACTTCAGCAGCCGGATGTGGCAGCGATTCCCAAGGCAGTGTCCTTTGATCATATTGATGAGAATCTTGCGGCGCTGGATGTACAGTTGTCGGATGCTGATATGGAACAATTGGCTGCTTCATTTCCATCACCGGATCACAAGATTTTGATGGAAAAATATTAGATCTGTAACATGGATTTGAAATTTCCAAGATGATTTTAAAAGAATGAGATAACATGACAATCATAAAACCAGAAAATATAAAGAAGGAGGATCTTATGTTAAACGAACGTGTGCAAAGAATGAGAAACAAGCTCTGGAACAGCAGACCGTGTATTACGGCAGAGCGATTGGAACTGGAGACAGAGGCATACAAAGAGTTTGCCGGTGATGCGATTCCGATTTTCCGTGCAAAAGTGGTGCGCTATATCATGGAACGTATGACAACGCTGATCATGGAAGATGAACTGATCGTCGGAACAGCGACCAATAAATACAGAGGAGCGAATCTTCATCCGGAATTTCAGTCCAGTTCCTGGTATATCAGCGACATCGATGACTTCCCGGTAAGAAGCAAAGATCCTTATGATATTTCGCCGGAAGATCGTGAAAAAATTCTGGAGATCCTTCCTTACTGGAAAGGAAAATCCATGGAGGATCTGTCCAAAACGGCTTTGCCGGCACATATTGAAGCGTGCATTCAGGACGATATCATTACCGTAGGCTTGAGAAATGGTGTGTCCGGTGAGACAACCTGTGATCATGAAAAATTGCTGACGGTTGGTATCCGCGGTTACATGGAAGAGTGTCAGAGAAATATTGACAATACCGTCAGCACTGGAAAAGAAGATCAGGAAAAAATTGATTACTGGACCGCCTGCATCATCCAGTGTGAAGGACTGATCACTTATGCACACCGGATGGCAGAGGAAGCGAGACGGCAGGCAGCAGTGTGCACAGATGAAAAACGAAAAAAAGAATTGCTGACCATTGCAGAAAACTGCATGGTTGTTCCGGAAAATCCACCACAGACCTTTCAGCAGGCATTGCAGATGGTATGGTTTGCACACGTATATTTTCAGATTGAAGTGTGTACCACAGCCTGTGGATTTGGACGTTTTGACCAGTATATGTGGCCTTATTATAAGAAGGATGTCATTGAAGAACAGAATATTACCCAGGAGGAAGCACTGGAAATGCTGGAATGCTTCTATTTAAAAGCATGCGAAGTATATGAAGTGAGAGATAAATGGTATGCAACATCCTTCGCAGATTATCCGATGTGGGAGATCCTTGTGGTAGGTGGCCAGACACCGGATGGAAAGGATGCCACCAATGATCTGTCCTATCTGTGCCTGGAAGCGGCAAATCAGTTGAAAACGACACAGCCGGTTATGGCGGTGCGTACCTGGGAGGGAACACCGGAAGCTTTGTTCCGCAAAGGCTGTCAGATGATTCAGGAAGGTCAGGCAAATCCGGGATTTTTCAATGATTATGCTGCGATGAAGATGGCACTTGGAAAAGGATGCACTATGGAAGAGGCCAGAGACTGGACGATCGTAGGATGTATCCAGCCGGGACCGGGCGGTGGAGCGACGGATGGATCTCCGGATGCCGGATATGTCAATATGGGAAAAATGATCGAATTTGTACTGCACAACGGTGTGGATCCGAGAACCGGAAAGCTGATGGGATTACAGACCGGTGATCCAAGAGAATTTAAGAATATCGAAGAATTTAAGGATGCTTTGAAAAAGCAGATTCTGCATCATTACAAACTAATCACAACCGGATATAACATTATGCAGGGCATTCATATGCTCCGCTATCCGGTGATCTTCGCATCTATGGTTACCAAAGGATGTGTGGAAAGTGGTAAATCTGTTCAGCAGGGCGGCGCAAAATACAGCACAGCGGGACTCTACATTACAGGTGCCGCCAACCTGGCAGATTCTATCGCAGCGATAGAAAAATGTGTGTATGAAGACAAAGACATTACGATGAATGAGCTGATCCATGCACTGGATCATAATTTTGAAGGGGAAGAGCGGATGCGTCAGCTTCTGCTGAACAAACCGGAAAAATTCGGAAATGATGAGGCACATGTAGATGGTATCTATCGGGAGATGATGCATTTTATCGCAGATCATGTACAGCAGTGGGAGGACGCAAGAGGTGGACATTATTCTTTCAATGTTCATTCCCAGACGGTAAATGTATCTCATGGTGCGGTCTGCGGCGCGACACCGGATGGCCGTCTGGCGGGAGAACCGTTCTGCGACAATGCTTCTCCGATGATGGGAAGGGATGTGAACGGACCGACTGCAACGGTAAAATCCGTAGCTTCCATGGGACAGGATGCGTTCCATGACGGTGCGCTATTTAATCTTCGTTTTGACCCGAAGGGCGTGGAAGGAGAAAAAGGCCTGCAGAGCATTGAAGGAGTGATCCGGACGTATTTTGCACACGGCGGCGAACATATCCAGATCAATGTAGTGGACACGGCAACGCTGAAAGATGCCCAGGTACATCCGGAGAACTACAAAGGCCTGATGGTGCGTGTGGCCGGATATATGGCATATTTTACGGAATTGGACAAGAGTGCTCAGGATACGATCATTTACCGTACCGCGCACTTCGAACAGGCATAGATGAATGAGTATGTATAGCGATAGGAGAAAACCGGTGCAGAAAACAGCGTGTTATACCGTCGGTGATATGAAAAATGAAGAACAGAAAGAACCGCGGCGGGCACTGGTTGGAGCCATTCAGAAGTTCAGTACGGAGGATGGTCCGGGAATCCGGACTACCGTATTTTTAAAAGGGTGTCCATTAAACTGCCGCTGGTGTCATAACCCGGAACTGATTGAGTTTGCTCAGCAGATCATCCGGTTACCAAACAGCTGCATCCATTGCGGTTACTGTATCGAACATTGTCCGAAGCAGGCGATCCGTGTCAATGCGCAGGGACAGATCGAGATAGACCGGGAGGGCTGCGACGGCTGCATGATCTGTGTCCGCAACTGTACTGCGATGGCATTACAGACCGTAGCAAAAGAAATGACCACGGAAGAAGTGCTGGCCAGAGTGGAACAGGACAGAGGATTTTATGATACCACCGGTGGGGGAATGACCATCAGCGGAGGAGAGATGCTTTCCCAGCCGGAATTTGTCCGGGAACTGGTGCAAAAAGCGGCAGAACGTGGGATTCATGTCTGTCTGGATACCTCAGGATTCGGAGATGGGGATCTGCTGGAGGAACTGGCAGCCCAGGACATCGTAACCACCGTGCTATATGATATGAAATCCATTGATGATACGATTCATGAGAAGTGCACCGGGAAGAGCAATCGATTGATCCTGGAGAATCTCAGACGGCTGGCCGGACATCCGCGGATCAATCCGAAACTGCAGATGCGGATGCCGCTGGTACATAACCTGAATGATGACTGGTCGCTGATCGAGCGTACAGCAGAATTTTACCGGGCGAATGGGATACGACAGGTGACCCTGCTGCCCTATCATGATCTGGGTGTCTCAAAAATGCGGAATATCGGTGGAACGCAGGAAGTGTTTGAACAGCCGCCTGCGGAATATATCGATCAGATACAGACATATTTTCAGAAGGAAGCGGGAATGACCGTGGAACTTCAGGGAATGTTATAAAATCCATAGAAAATAATCCATAGGGAGGAGCGAAGAGTATGGATGAAAAACAAAAGAAAAATGACAATCAATTAAAACGTGGTCTGAACCGGCGTCATTTACAGATGATTGCCATCGGAGGTTCGATCGGTACCGGACTGTTTCTTGCCATGGGCGGAACCATCCGGAGCGCAGGGCCGGGCGGTGCCATGGTGGGATATGCCATCATGGGAATCATTGTATATTGTATGATGACAGCACTGGGCGAGCTTGCCACAGAGTATCCGGTACCGGGTGCTTTTACCGCATATGCAAACCGGTTTATCGATCCGGCCTGGGGATTTACCAACGGCTGGTCTTACTGGTTTGGTTCTTCCATGACGGTGGCGGCAGAGCTGATCGCCGGATCCATTATTGTAAAATACTGGTTTCCAGGCACCAGTTCCGCTTTGTGGGCAGCCTTATTCCTGGCAGTTCTGCTGGCATTAAACCTGTTCAGCGTCAAAGGCTTTGGTGAGGCGGAATTTTGGTTTGCCGGCATCAAAGTCGTGGTAACGATCATTTTCCTGATCGTCGGCGTGTTGATGATCATCGGTATCATGCATTCCGGCGAGGATGCAGGTTTCCATAACTGGACACTGGATGCCGGAGCAGACGGAAAAGCACCGTTTCTGCATGGATTTGGTGGTATTGTCGGAATCCTGATGGTAGCAGCGTTTTCATTCTCAAATACAGAGCTTGTCGGATTATCCGCAGCGGAGTCTGCAAATCCGAAGGAAGATGTACCGAAATCCATTCACAGTGTATTCTGGAGACTGATGATCTTCTATCTGGGAACCATTTTCGTGGTAGCGACACTGATCCCGTTTACAGAACCGTCTCTGCTGACCGCCAGCGAGGATAATGTAGCGGCATCCCCGTTTACGATCATCTTCCGAAATGCAGGTCTGGCAGCAGCGGCATCTCTGATGAACGCAGTTATCCTGACATCGGTATTGTCCTGTGGTAACTCTTCCATGTATGCGGCATCCAGAACCATGCAGCATATGGCAGAGAGTGGCGATGCACCGAAATTTTTTGCAAAGATCAGTAAAAACGGTGTACCGGTAAGATCCGTTCTGCTGACTGCTATCATTGCAGCAACTGCATTTATCGCTTCCATGATCGGTGATGGCGTGGCTTATACTGCAGCTTATTATCTGTGTGGAATCGCAGGTGTGTACAACTGGCTGACCATCAGTGTGGCTCATTACCGGTTCCGGAAAGGATGGATCAAACAGGGACACAGTCTGGATGAACTGGAATACAAATCCCCGTTCTATCCATGGGGATCCTGGCTGTGCATCATTGTCTGCATCGTAGTATGCTTTGGTGCAAACTGGCAGGTATTTACGGATTTCAACTGGTTTGATTTCCTGACCTGTTACGGAATCATCCCGATTTCTATCGCAATGTTCTTTATATATAAGAAAAAGAGAAAAACAAAATGGGTGGCTTATGAGGATATGGATCTGAGCCAGCCGGAGGACATGGCAGAAGCAAGAAAACACATGTCCGGTATGGAATAAGAAACATGTAATTAACAAAAATCACCTTTCGCAGGCAGGAATGTAGAAATGTTACATTCCTGCTTTTTCTTTGCACTTCTGCCGGCACAGATATCAAAAAAAATGGTACTTTTTTCTAAAAAAGTTGCCTTTAGGGAAGAAAAAAAGTGTGAGAAAATGGCATTAGGTGAAGTGGAAATGTGAGGATATTTCCGGGGAGAAAAAGGTTAAGGCAGAGAGATTCTGAGAAAGGAATCCGAAAGAAAAAAGGAGGAACAAAAGAATGAGTAAATTAAAATATATGCTCAGTGCATTGGGATTAAGTATGGCTTTGATCATGACTGGATGTGGTGCAGGCGGCAACAGTCAGAATACTGACAGTTCCGTGGCAGCCGAGAAATCATCCGCGTCTGCAGAAACTACTGAGAATACAGACAGCAGTCAGGCAGATGCTTCGGCGGATCAGGAAGAAGAGAAAGAGCCATCCCATGATCTGACAGGAGCGGATGCAGAAGGGTATATCCATGATACTTCTTATGAGACCAGAGCAAATGCGGCAGCGGGAAGCTTAGAGCAGCCTTACGGACGCTATCGGTTGAAAGATGCGGACGGTGTCTTCTATTATTTTGATGGCGAGAATACCTGTTACTATGTGCAGAAAGGAACCTATTCTTTTTCCCATGATGCAAGTACAGATGGAACGGATGAGGATATGATCTCCATGCAGTTTGCGGTACAGGAGAATCCTACCAATTATATCATTGATGAAGAAGACGGACAGCTGATGATCCGGACTACCTATTCCGGAAAAGAGGCAGAGACGCAGGTGGCGATGAATCTGGTGGATGGAACGGACGGCATCGCGGCAATGGAACCGTTTGAAGGTATTTATACGGCATATGGTTCCGATGCATATCGCTATGAGTTCCACGCAGACGGAACCTTTTATCTGATTCTGGAAGAAAATTACAGCCTGGATGGAAATAAAGTGACATTGAATGCCTTTGATCGTGAGTTCAGTTATGAGTATGCGGAAAATGGCGGAAATCTGGAATTATCCGGAGATGGTACGGTGATAGCGACACTGATCCCGATGGATTTATAAAAAGAAAACCGGGTGCATAAGGCGCATGTCTCTCATAAAGAAGGCATACGGATAAAAATGTGTCCAAAATGTGAAAAAACACAAAAAATGGTACTTTTATCCAAAAAAGTTTCATTGTCCATACGTTCTATAACATGTATGATGAATACACCAGTTAATCACTAGAGAAGTGGAGGAGGAAAATATGAAAAGCAGAAGTATGAAAAAATTCATGCGAAAAGCAGTATCCGCAGTCAGCGCGGTAGCAATGGCAATCATGCTGGCAGCTCCGGCAGTGTCTACACAGGCATTTGCTGCAGATGGAAAAGCTGCAAACAGTGTAACTTACATTGGTAAGAACACCATCAAAACTTATGATGGCAAGTCATTAACTTATGACAGCAGTGTAACGTTCACAACAAAAAACAGTGATGGAAGTTATTCCGAGCTTTCCCTCGCTGATGCAAAAACTGCTGTAAAGGACGGACAGGAAGTAAAAGTTTACACCAAAGCTCATGCAGAAGGCTATGGTTCTGTATGGTCAGACAGCTATGATTACACAAACTATCGTACCGGTGTTCAGATCGGTGAGGACAGTGATGTAGCAATCGGAACTGAAGGTGTTGGTGGTAAATTAACAGGAACATTGCTGGAAGACTTCAACCTTGTTTCCACATCTAAGAACTTTAACCCGATCGTAGTAAACAAATCTGACGCAACCATCAAAGGCGCAACCATCGTTGCAGGTAATGAGGATGGAAAAGATAACTCCGAGGGAAGAAACGACATCAACGATTTTGTCGGATATGGTACAGCCGTTACGATTTACGGTGATTCTGTAACAACTGGTGGTGGTGCTGATGCAAACGGCCAGATGGGAGGAACAACAGAGACAAACGGTACATACAAGACAACCATCGATATGACAGAGGGCGGCTCCATCACAACTTATGGTGTAGCAAGACCGGCCGTAGAAGTAGATAATGGTGGTGATGTTATCATCAAAGGTGACGGAAACGACAAGACACAGGAGATCTCCGTAAACGGTGGTACACTTTACGATGGATTCAAAAATACAGCTGATACTGTAAAAATGGTATCCCCGCCATGGGTACTTGGTGTCGTAGGAAACTCCCGTGCAACCAACATGCTTGGTAAAGGATCTACTATGGTAGTTCAGGATGCAGACGTATATGCTAAGAGCTGGGGCGCATTATCCACAGATTCCGGAAGCAACCCGTTCCTGTATGCAATCAACAGTAACATCAGCATGGATACTACATCTGATGATGCAAGTGGATATGGTACATACGCAATCGGTAACGCACAGGAATACTTCCTTGGATCTACTTTTAACGTACCGACTTATCTGACCATCGCAGCAAACGGTGACAACAACAACATCACACTGGGTGCTACAAAGAAAGGCCAGAAGATCACAACTCAGAAAGCAGTATGGAAAGACAATGTACAGTCCATCATCGACTATGGTACAGTTACTGCATCTGAGACAAGAGAAACCGTTGTAAATTCCGAGAACTTCGGTGTAGATATCTGGGGACAGGCAACTGTTAATGTAAATGACGCAACAGAGTTCCATACAACATCCACACCGTTCCTGATCAAGAGCGCATCTTCTGTTGTAAATATCAGCAAAGATGCAACCATTGATGCTTCTATCGATGCAAATGCAAAAGCAGAGAGCAAATTAAACGGAACATCTTATGGTGTTGTATATCAGATCATTGATAACGAAGATGCAGCAGCATTCGGAATCTCCTTCCCGGAAGGCTATGCAGGTCCTGTATTCAGTGATGCTGAGTACACAGAGTCCGAGGGATGGTTAGAGGCAAGCACAGCTTCCAGCGATCAGGGCGGACAGCAGCCAGGCGGCGCACCAGGCGGAGACATGGGTGAAGCACCGGACGGACAGCCGGGTGGAGCACCGGGCGGAGCACCAGGTGGAGCACCGGGCGGAGAAGCTCAGAAAACAACATCCGTATTAAATATCGAAGACAAAGATCTGCAGGGTAACATTTACAACGGATCCGGTTACTACGGAGACGGACAGGAACTGACAGTCAACATCAAAGATGGAGCATCTGTAACAGGTGCGATCAGTGCTACAACCATCAAACATACAACAGATGGTGGCAAGACACAGAACACATCTATTAAAGAAGCAAATTATGATCAGATCGGTCATGTAATGAACAAACCTTCCTACAACGGTTCTAACGATGTAATCGTAAATGTAGAAAAAGGTGGTACATGGGTAGCTGATGGTACATCTATCATCACAAAACTGACCATTGCAGATGGTGCAACTGTTGCTTATGGTACAGCTGTCGATGCAAACGGAGAAGCAGTCGAACTGAAAGCCGGCAATACATATGAGAACATCACAGTAACAGCAGCAACAAGTGGAACAGCTGTAAAGAGCATCAGCAGCAACAACCTGATCACAACAGCAGACGGAAGCAAGATCGCATATGACAGCAACATCACTTTCACAATGAAAGACGGCAACGGATATAAAGAACTTTCACTTTCCGACGCAAAGACAGCTGTTAAAGCGAAAAAAGAAGTAAAAGTTTACACATTATCCCATAAAGAAGGTTACGGTTCTGTATGGAACAGCAACTATACTTACACAGATTACCGTACAGGTATCCAGATCGGTGAGAACAGTGGTACTGCAATCGGAACAGAGGGTGTTGGTGGTAAATTAACAGGCAACACATTATCTGATCTGGTATTAACATCCACATCAAAGAACTTCAACCCGGTTGTTGTAAACAAAGCAGACGCAACACTGGATAATCCGGTGATCGTAGCTGGTAATGCAAACGGCAAAAATAACTCTGACGGTAGTGCAGATGTCAACGACTTCGTTGGATACGGTACTGCAGTTAATATTTACGGTGATTCTGTAACAACTGGCGGTGGTGCTGATGCAAACGGCCAGATGGGTGGAACAACCAATACAAATGCAACTTATAAGACAGATATTGATCTTTCCAATGGAGGATCCATCACAACTTATGGTGTAGCAAGACCGGCTGTAGCAGTAGATAACGGTGGTGATGTTCTCATCAAGGGTGATGGCGATTCCAAAACACAGGAAATCTCTGTAAACGGTGGTACACTGTACGATGGATTTAAGAATACAGCGGATACAGTTAAGATGGTATCTCCGCCATGGGTACTTGGTGTTGTAGGAAACTCCCGTGCAACCAACATGCTTGGTAAAGGATCTACTATGATCGTTCAGGATTCTGATGTATATGCTAAGAGCTGGGGCGCATTATCCACAGACTCCGGAAGCAATCCATATCTGTATGCAATCAACAGTAACATCACTATGGATACTACATCCAAGGATGCAAGTGGATACGGTACATATGCAATCGGTAACGCCCAGGAATATTTCCTTGGATCAACCTTTGACGTACCGACTTACCTGACCATCGCAGCAAACGGTGATAACAATACTATCACAATGGGTGCTACAACAAAAGGGCAGGAGATCACAACACAGAAAGCTGTATGGAAAGACAATACACAGTCCATCATCGATTACAATAAAGTAACAGCATCTGAGACAAGAGAAACCGTTATCAATTCCGAAAACTTCGGTGTAGATATCTGGGGTCAGGCTACTGTTAATGTAAACGATGCTACAACAATGAATACAAAATCTGCAGCATTCCTGATTAAGAGCGCAGACTCCACGGTAAATCTTGGTGCAGACGTTACTGTAAATGCAGCAACAGATGTAAATGCTCAGGCAGAGAAAGAACTCAATGGAACAGAGAACGGTGTTGTTTACCAGATTATCGATAACGAAGATGCAGCAGCAAAAGGTATTTCCTTCCCGGAAGGATATGCAGGTCCTGTATTCAGCGATGCTGAGTATTCTGAGGCAGAAGGCTGGATGAGTGAGGCAAACAAATCTGAGAGAACAAATACTTCTGTATTAAACATCGCAGATAAAGATCTGCAGGGTAATATTTACAACGGATCCGGTTACTACGGAGCAGCGAACAAGCTGACGGTTAACATCGAGGATGGCGCTTCCGTAACAGGTGCAATCAGTGCTACAACCATCAAACATACAACGGATGGCGGCAAGACACAGAACACATCGATCAAAGAAGCTGATTACAACCAGATTGGTCATGTAATGAACACACCTTACTACAACGGCGGCAACGATGTAGTTGTAAACGTAGAAAAAGGTGGTACATGGGTAGCTGATGGTACCTCTATCATCACAAAACTGACCATTGCAGACGGCGCAACTGTAACATACGGTTCCGCAAAAGATGCAAACGGCAAAGCAATCAAACTGGAAGCCGGCAAAACATACGAGAACATTACAGTATCTGATCAGCCGGATGAGACTCCTGCATACACAGGACTTGCTCAGGCAGAAGATGGTACATGGTACTACTACCTTGAGGGTGAAATTGCTTACGGTATCTCTGGACTTGCTCAGAATGAGTACGGCTGGTGGTATGTAGAAAACGGTAAAGTTGATTTCACACACAACGGACTTGTACAGAACCAGTATGGCTGGTGGTATGTACAGAACGGTCAGATCAACTTCGGTTACACAGGACTTGTAGCAAATGAGTATGGCTGGTGGTATGTACAGAACGGTCAGATTAATTTCAACTACACAGGACTTGCTCAGAACGAGTACGGCTGGTGGTATGTAGAAGGTGGTAAGATTAACTTCAACTACAACAGTCTTGCTGCAAATGAGTATGGCTGGTGGAAGATTGACGGAGGAAAAGTAAACTTTGACTTTACAGGTGCTGTTGAGTACAACTCAGCTTACTATACCGTAGTAAATGGTAAGGTTGTTTTCTAAGTAAATCAGCAAAAGCTTTACCCCATAAATAATGAAAGAACCGCTCAACGATCAGAAATGATCGCTGGGCGGTTTTTGCAATACACAAAAGCCTGACATTTTGCCCCAAAATAGCTTCAAGGGCATTAGGATATGCGGACAAAAAGGTAGAATCGGTTTCTGTGAGGGGGAGAATAATTAGTTCAATTTATTCTGAAGATTTTGTATATTTGAGGTTTAGGCGTTCCTGTCGTTAAGGTATTCTGCAAGGCTGTAATACAGCTCTCCATCTCTTCCGCGTGTTGGTTTTGCAGCCGTCATGGAATTTAAAATCGCTTCCTGTTCGGCTTCTGCTGCAGCGAGAAAAGCCCGGTTAATCACATGCTCTGGAATTGCTGATAGTTGAAGGAGTTCCTCCTCGCAACCGGACGGGATCCGGTTTGCTGTTGTAAAGCCGATCATGACTTCTCCGCTTCCATGTCCTGTATAACCGCCGGTTCGTGCAATGCCAACCCCTGTTCTTTTCAGAATCCGTTTGAGCTGACGGCTTGTCAATGGGAGATCGGTAGCCAGAATGCTCATGATGGAACCCTTGTCTTCTTCAGATGCAGCCATATCATCCTTTTCCTGCTTCCATTCCAGAATTTTTGGCCCGACAGCTTCTCCATTCAGTATAAAATCTTCGGTTGCACCAAAGTTTGACTGAACCAGAACACCGATGGTGTATTCCTTTTCCCCGATACAGATCACACGTGATGCAGATCCGATTCCACCCTTCATGCCATAGCAGATGGTACCGGCACCGGCACCTACATCCCCTTCTTCAAACTCCTCGGAAGCAGCTGCAAAAGCCTGTCGAACTTCTTTTTCACCAACTGCACGTTTCTGGATCTGGTTGATCCGGCAATCATTGCACTCACCAACGACAGGATTGATGCTCATAGGTTCCAGTCCATCGTTCTGGCACTGTTCGATTACGATATCGACAAGTGCATCCCAAACCTTTCCAACATTTAATGTATTTGTAAGGGCAATCGGTGTTTCAAGGGTTCCAAGCTCTTCTACCTGTACCAGACCGGCACTTTTCCCAAATCCATTGTGGACATAGGCCGCAGCCGTATAGTGATTTGCAAATGCATTGCCCGGTCCAGGGACGATCACGGTCACACCGGTATGATTTTCTTCCGTGTTCACAGTACAGTGTCCTATCAGTACACCAGGTACATCCGTAATCGCATTTCTTTTTCCTGTTTTCACTCTTCCGGGTACAATTCCAAAGTCGCGAATCCGTTTTTTTCTCACGTTGTTTTCCTCCTTGAATTTTGGCGCCTATTTCTAATGATTGTATCATAGTTTTTTTGAAATAAAAACAACATTGAAGAAATTAGATGAAGTGAGATGATTGTATTTTACGTCAGTCCATGATTTTTCCATCAATACTTATTGTTACAACCTGCCATGGTATGAATTTCCCACTGTTTTGCAGCGCTTTTTTTGCAGCCATCTCCAGTCCGCCACAGCAAGGAACTTCCATTCTTACAATTGTCACACTTTGAATGTTATTATTTTGAATAATCTCGGTCAGTTTCTCACTATAATCCACTTGATCTAATTTTGGACAACCAATTAAAGTTACTTTATTTCGAATAAAATCCTGATGAAAGCTGGCATAAGCGTAAGCAGTACAATCGGCTGCGATTAATAGCTTTGCACCGTTAAAATATGGTGCATGAACAGGAGCCAGTTTAATCTGTACCGGCCAGTTCTGAAGCTTTGATACGGAATCTGCGGTTGAAGATGGTTTTACAGGATCAGGTGTTTCTCTTCGCTGAATCTGCATGATTTTAGATCCCGGACAGCCGGCGTGAGAGGAGATTGCCTGTTTTTTGGCAAATATTTTTTTCTGTGCTTCTTTCACGGCTTCTTCATCATATTCAGGGGCTTCTCTTTCTTCAAAAGAAATGGCACCTGTGGGACATTCCGGGAGGCAATCACCCAGTCCGTCACAGAAATGTTCTCTCACCAATTCTGCTTTCCCGTCAATGATATCAATAGCACCTTCGTGGCAGGCATCTGCACAGGCACCGCAGCCGTTACATTTTTCTTTATCAATTCTGATAATCTTTCTTATCATTTTTTCCCTCCATCAATAGCATTTAACTTTTGTTTCTGTTAGAATTATAGTATGATAAATACAACTTGTATGTTTGATTTCCAACAGGGAGGAACGATTTTGGAAAAATATTTACCTATTCTAAGAAACAGTCCATTTTTTAAAGGTCTTACTGATAACGAGATATTATCTATATTGCATTGTGTAAATGCAACAGTAATTTTAAAAAAACGAGATTCATATATTTTCAGAGCAGGAGATTCTACCGAGGTAATGGGACTTGTGGTGTCAGGCTGTGTCCTTGTTATGCAGGAAGATCTCTGGGGACATCGGAATATTTTGGCAAAATGTCACGCCGGTGATTTTTTTGGAGAACCATATGCAGCAAGCCCGGGAGCGGTTTTAAATATCAGTGTGGTGGCAAATGAGGATTGTGAGATTATTTTGTTTAATATCCAGAGACTTCTGGTTACTTGTCCAACTGCATGTGAGCATCATCAGAAGTTAATTCGTAATCTGGTCAGTGTCCTGGCAAATAAAATATTGATCCTGAACGATAAAATCACGCATGTTGGGAAGCGAACAACAAGAGATAAATTATTATCATATCTGTCAGCAGAATCTATCAAACATTCGTCGTTATCTTTTGACATTCCTTTTGACCGGCAGCAGCTGGCAGATTACCTTTGTATTGATCGTGCAGCAATGTCTACGGAGATATCAAAGTTACAAAAAGAGGGCTTTATAAAAACAAATCGAAATCATTTTGAATTAACTGTTTCTAATGATGCGGATTTGATGCGAATCCAAAAATAGGAATGTGATATATATCGCGGAAAAGACAAAATTAATTAGAAGGCTATTATATGTGCAGGAGGAAACTTTAAATGATAAATAAAATACATTTGGCAATGATTCAATTATATAAAGGGGACGCAAAGAGAATTCAACATTTTTGTAAGGTGCATAGCTATGCAAAATTGATAGCGGAAACGGAAAATGTAGATAAGAAATGTTTGTTTACCATTGAAGCGGCAGCTTTGACACACGATATTGGAATTCATTTCTGTGAAGAAAAATATGGAAATTGTAATGGAAAATTACAGGAACAAGAAGGTCCTGCAATAGCAGAAAGGCTGCTTGAAACATTGGGGGTTGAGCAAGATATATCTGATCGTGTTCAGTATTTGATCGCACATCATCATACATATAATAATATTAATGAAATTGATTATCAGATATTGGTAGAGGCTGATTTTCTGGTAAACATTATGGAGGATGGCTTATCGAAAGAAGCAGCTTTAAAAGCTTATCATAGTATTTTTAAAACAGCATGTGGAAAAACAATTTGCAGGGAGATGTTTAATATTTGACATAACAATAGCCTTAGAAAAGAAATGATGTTCAATAATCTGGTTCTGGAAGAAATCGTATATAGATAATACCTTGCCGTACTTCATTTTCGATGGAGTCCGGCGATCTGTATCCAGAAGGTGTATTTCCTTTGACAGCAAAAACACAGCAATCAAGCTTAAATACCATTAATATTTTTGCCAATAAATTTTTCGAGCATATCATGGAAGGAAAATAAAATGCTAATAAATGTTTTTGCAGGTATACTGATTCCATTTGTTGGAACAACGTTAGGTGCGACATGCGTGTTTTGTATGAAAAAAACACTTAGCAAGTCAGTGCAACGTGCACTTGCAGGGTTTGCAGCAGGTATAATGGTTGCTGCTTCAATCTGGAGTCTTCTGATTCCGGCAATTAAACAATCTGAGAATATGAAAACTTTATCATTTATTCCGGCAGTTGTTGGGTTCTGGATTGGTATATTGTTTTTACTTGCACTTGATCATTTGATACCGCATCTTCATGTTGGATGTGATCAGGCAGAGGGATCGAAAAGCAAATTTGATCGTACTACGATGATGGTGTTGGCAGTTACATTACATAACATCCCTGAAGGCATGGCGGTTGGTGTAATGTATGCAGGATTTCTTTCTGAAAATGTACAGATTACAGCAACAAGTGCACTTGCTTTATCACTTGGAATTGCTATCCAGAATTTTCCAGAAGGAGCGATTATATCCATGCCGCTTAGGGCAGAGGGTGAAAGTAAGAGAAAGGCATTTCTGGGAGGTGTACTCTCAGGAGTGGTTGAACCGATTGGAGCAGTATTGACGATTCTTGCTGCACAGCTGGTAATCCCGGCATTACCATATTTACTGAGTTTTGCAGCAGGAGCCATGTTATATGTCGTGGTTGAAGAACTAATTCCGGAAATGTCTCAAGGACAGAACTCGAATATCGGTACGCTTTTATTTTCACTTGGATTTAGTTTGATGATGATCCTGGATGTGGCACTGGGGTAAGAGGAGATTCTTGTATAATTCAAATATAAGGAATTCCGAGAAAGACTTGATTTTGTAGGATTTTCTAGATAGAAACAAATAATTTACACCTTATTTATACCTTTGTAAGACCGAATCGGAATAATTAAAAAAATTGTCATAATTCAGTTGGTCAAAAAATAATACTACACTCAAAATCAATTAAAAAATCAATCGTAAAAAAATACGATTGATTTTTTGCGTATTTTTACATATAATATAATCATTATGGTTGGAAAGGGAACGATTACTATGCGTGAAACAAGAATATTAGAATTCAAGGAAACGATTACGAATACTTTTTTGAAAACAGTTAGTGCCTTTTCGAATTACAATGGTGGAACAATTCTTT
>JALESO010000039.1 GCA_022781925.1 Lachnospiraceae bacterium | reverse complement strand
AGGATGATACAGAAGACGAAAGCGTCCGGCAGGAATCTCTGCACGAGTTTTACGCAGCCATTTGTGAATTTCTTAAACATTTTCCCCACTCCTTTCAATTCACCTAACCACGAAATGTATTATACTACTTTTTTTCTCAGTTACCAAGAGGTACCCGTAATTTTTTTTATAATTTATTTATAATTTTTTATTATATATTACATATTTTTACATTTTCTTTCTAAACTCCCGCATTTTCATTCTACATTCCTTCACAGCCGGGCAATTAATTTTTTCCTGTTTATTTCCGCTTTTATTACGTTACAGTTCACATGTGCCATTCGCCAAACACCCTTTTGGGCTTCTTTGCCCCTTCTTGAATTATCATTCAAGAAGTATCCTTCGCAAAGCGAACTCTTTTGCTTGTATTCCCCCTCTATCTGAATTATAATTTACAGGAAATAATATGAACGGAATGATCCGTATGACAATGTAAAAGGAGTAGAAGATCTATGTCTATTACAAAATCCGAATTAATGAAACTGCAAAACGGCAGTGACGTCCGTGGCATCGCCTGCGAAGGCATCGAAGGGGAACATGTCACCCTGACTTCAGAGGCAGCTTACCTGATCGGACGCGCGTTTGCCATCTGGCTGTTAAAGAAAAAAAATATCGCTCCGGAGGAATGTATCGTCGGTGTTGGTACCGATTCCAGAATTACCGGTCCCGAGATCAAGAAACAGGCAATCCGCGGTATGCTGGACGAAGGCATCTATGTGTCTGACTGCGGCATGGCATCCACACCTGCCATGTTCATGTCTATTGTTTATCCGGAAACCAGATATGACGGTGCCTGCATGATCACAGCAAGTCACCTGCCATTCAACCGCAACGGTCTAAAGTTTTTTGACCATGAGGGCGGTCTGGAGCATGACGATATCACAGCCATCCTTGAGATTGCATCCACCCTTGCGGACAGCATGGATCCTGCTGTACTGGAGCAGCCGCTGCCGACAGACAGCAACCGTTTCACAGAGTTTGAACTGATCTCTCTGTACAGCGCAAACCTCTGCATGAAGATCTGTGACGGCGTAAATGCAGAAAACTACGACGAGCCGTTAAAAGGTTTAAAGATCGTCGTTGATGCCGGAAACGGAGCCGGCGGTTTCTTTGTAAAAGAAGTTCTGGACGAGCTTGGTGCAGACACCACAGGTAGTAACTTCCTTGAGCCGGACGGCACCTTCCCGAACCATATCCCGAACCCGGAAAACAAAGATGCCATGAAAGCAATCTGTGATGCCACCGTTTCAGCAGGCGCTGATCTGGGACTGATCTTCGACACCGATGTGGATCGTATGTCCGCCGTATTATCTGACGGTACACCGATCAACCGTGACTCCATCATCGCCATGATCGCAGCGATCCTGGCACCGGATTATCCGGGCAGCACAATCATCACAGATTCTGTTACATCTGATCGTCTGACAGACTTCCTGGAAAAAAATCTGGGACTGAAACATCTGTGCTACATGCGTGGTTATAAAAATGTCATCAACAAATGTAAAGAACTGAACGCAGAGGGTATCGTGAGCCCGCTGGCTATGGAGACTTCCGGACATGGCTGTCTGAAAGAAAATTATTATCTGGACGACGGTGCATATCTGGCTGTGAAACTTGTCATTGCCGTAGCAAAAGCAAAACGTGAAGGCAAGACCATTGATCATTTCATCGCAAACCTCTGCACAGAGTATGCAGACCGCGAAGTACGTTTCCCGATTCTGACCGAAGATTTCCATGCATATGGATCCTCTGTACTGGAAGAGTTCAAAAACAGAGCCCTCCAGTCCGATTTTGAGCTTCCAAAATCCTATGAAGGTGTTCGTATCCGTTTTACCGGTGTCTGCACCGGTTGGATGCTGCTGAGAGCTTCCCTGCATGATCCGGTAATGGTACTGAACCTGGAAGGACGTACACAGCGTGATCTGGAGATCATCACAGGTATTGCTGAGAGTCTTGTGGAAGGATTTGATAAACTGGATTTATCTGCCCTGTAATGCACGCAAAAAAAGAAGCGGCACAGCCGCTTCTTTTTTTGTTTCATACTTCGGACAAAGTATATAAAGAGTTAGGTTTTTTCTCCGTGTGGCTTCCCTTCCACTCGGATGAAGGTTTGGTATTTATGTTGGTATTTGAAAATTACTAAGCTAGCAACTGCTTCTTATCTATAAGAAGTAGTATCGAATGTTACGTCTGTTGCTGTATACAGTGAAATTACTGTTCCACAGTGCTGGCAACGCTGACCGTAACCGTTTGTAAGGTGTCCACATAAGTTGCAACGATATTTGCTATCTACACCAGTACCTGCAATTGTTAATTTTTTGTTTTCTACGTTTCTCATATGAATTCCCTCCAATTCTTCTTTTCAATTATTTTTCCCTGTTAATTATTTTGTACTTTCTTAAGTACATGCTTATAATACAATATGTTTTCATATCTTTCCAATAGAAAAATCATGTCTTTTAATAATAAAAACTTATTAATGTGCGTTTTGAGCAGGTGTTACCAACTGGAAATGTGCAATCCGCATACTTTACGGACGCAATTAAAGGGTCTTTCGTTGCATGTGCACAAGTATTGTAGATTATCAACAAATTCTTAACAAGATTTTTATGCAATTTTTTATTTCCCGCAATAAAAAAGTGTCTTCGACACTTCAACTCTCCTGCCCCTCAATCATGAGGGGTAAAGGGTTTCTTTTTTATTAATAAGCATTCATAATAGTCTCATGAGTAATGTATTACAGGATATTTTCAAAGACCATTATGAAGAAATGCTTTATATCTTACATCCACGCAAGTCCGTCATCGAAAATGTTGACCGTATGATTAATTGTGGTGATCCGTCCTTTGGTGGAGCGATGTATGGTTGCACCCAATGCGGTACTTTAAAATTTGTTCCTTTCCGTTGCCACAGCCGTTTCTGTCCTACCTGTGGAACAAAGTACTCCATTGACCGCACTACTTCCATGTCTTTTAAGATAATCAATGCACAACACCGGCACTGTGTTTTTACCATTGATTCTGAACTCAGACATTTCTTTTTAGAAAACCGCAAACTACTTGGGCTTCTTTTTGATGCTGTCCAAAGTGTTATTTTCCGGGCTTTCTTCAAGGATAACAAGTCTGAATGTTCTACTCCCGGATTTATTCTTGTTCTCCACACTTTTGGCCGCGACTTAAAATGGAATCCTCATATTCATTGTCTTGTCTCCGAAGGCGGCATCGGGAACTCCGGACTCTGGCGTCCTAAAAAGTATTTCGACTACACATTCCTGCGTAATGCATTTCGCACCGCACTTCTCGACCTAATGGAAAAGAAACTTGGTTCTTCTTTCAAAAAAGTGAAAGCCCGCTGCTACAAAGAACACGAACATGGTTTTTATGTCTATGCAAAACCTAACAAGTGCAATCCTAAGATTGTTGCTAAATATATTGGCCGTTATCTTGGTCGTCCTGTTATTGCAACCTCACGTATAGACCGTTATGATGGCGAAACTGTCACCTTTCACTATAACCGGCACGAAGACAACCGGCTTATTACCGAATCTGTTCCTGTTATGGAATTCATTCAGCGATTGATCCAACACATCCCAGAAAAACATTTCAAGCAGATCCGGTACTATGGTCTATATGCAGGAAATCACAAAAATGATTCCAAACTAAATCTTGCCATTGTAAAAGAAAAACGAAAGATATTTCTTTCCTTCAACCGCTGGCGCGACTGTATTTTACATTCCTTCGGATATGATCCTCTTAAATGTCCATGCTGCGGTGAGACCATGACTTTTCTTGACCTTTATTATAATCATCAGCATATTTCTCTGAATGAAATGTACGAAAGGACAATGCACAGATTTCATGCGCACTCATCCGCCTGACCACTGTTCATGTTTCTCCGTCTGTGATAGAATAATTTAAAGATCGGAGGTACAAAACTATGTCAAAACATTCAGATGAAATCAGAAATAAATATATAAAAAATCCACCAGAAGGTATGACTGCTGATGACATCCGTCATATGAGTGAGGATGATTTGCTTGATATGGATTACTTTTTAAACGAAGACGATGTGTTTGATGAAGATTTTCCCGGCGCTGAGGGTTTTTATATCTTCTAAAAACTTATCGTTTATTTGCTATG
>JALESO010000083.1 GCA_022781925.1 Lachnospiraceae bacterium | reverse complement strand
GCCTGATCGCGTCTGTTTTTATACTTTTTCTGAATTGCCTGAATTTCAGGATTCATAATCTGTGACATCTTTGAAAACTTCTGCTGTTTATAAGTAAGCGGAAGAAGGCAAAGATAAATTACAATCGTGAATACAATAATTGTCAAAGCAACGTTCTGAATATTTAAGAATGAATCCATAAAGTTATAGATGGCATTCATTAAAAAACCAAGTGCTTTGGCAATTGGTCCTAATAATTTGCCGCTGTTCTGCGTTAATACAAATAAGGAATCCAATTATATACCTCCTCTGTCATGGAACCGGATCGTAACCGCCCTTTGAAAAGGGGTTACAGCGAATGATTCTCCAAAGTGCAAGCAATCCTCCCTTAAAGGCTCCGTATTTTTCCACTGCCTCCAGTCCATATGTAGAACAGGTGGGAAAGTACGGACATTTCGTATGCTTCATCGGAGAAATATACTTTCTGTAAAATTTAATAAGAAATATCAAAACTTTTTTCACTTTGATTCCATCTTCTTTTCTGTGTCGTTTGTTATTTTGTGAAGATTTCCCAAGTGCAGCAATGCGGATTCGATTTCGTGATATGATGCGTTTTTTGCGCCTGCCCTTGCGATGACTACAATGTCTAAACCACTATTAAACATTTCTTCGTGCAGTCTGTAGCTTTCTCTCAATAATCTGGTAACATGATGTCTGACTACACTGTTACCTACTTTTTTACTTACCGAAATACCAAGTCTGTTCTTTTCCAATCCATTTTTCAGCACATACATGACTAATAATCTGTTCGCATAGGATTTTCCGCTGCGATATACAATCTGAAAATCTCTGTTTTTCTTTAATGATTCTGAAAAATGCATCTCACTCATTCCTCTTATTCACTTCAAATAGAAGAAAAGACCACAGGTTCTGTGGCCTAAGCTGATAATTTCTTTCTTCCTTTTAATCTTCTTGCAGCCAATACTTTTCTTCCGCCTGCTGTACTCATTCTTTTTCTGAAACCATGAACTTTTGAGCGCTGTCTTTTTTTCGGTTGATAAGTCATCTTCATGCGTATACACCTCCTATCTTTATAGCATCATTTCCGATAATATCAAAAAAAAAACACTTCGTCAAGCAAAAATAAAAAAAACCGATAATTGGCTCAAATAGGCGATTTCTTTAATTGTACAATCCCCTGTACGTTTATAAACTTTTCATTGAAAATGGGCTGATTATGAGTTATTATATACAGTAGCGACATATTGTATTGCACTCATGATGCTTACGGAGACAGAGATGGAATTAGTTGAAAAAAAATGGGACGAAATACTTTTACGTGTAAAAGAAGAACACGAACTGACCGATGTTTCTTTTAATACATGGTTAAAACCGTTGGAAATATACTCCATACAGAATAACAGAATTTATATTCTGGTGTCAACAGAACAGATGGGGCTTTCCTATATTAATAAGAAATATTACCTTCCTCTGAAGGTGGCGATTGCAGAGGTGACAGGAACGGAATATGAGATTGAATTTGTGCTCCCGGAACAGGCGAAAAAGATTCTCTCACCTAATGTCAGAAAGAGACCGACGACGGAGGAGGCGGAAAAGTCAAATCTTAATCCAAACTACACCTTTGACACTTTTGTGGTTGGAAACAATAACCGGTTTGCGCATTCTGCATCCCTGGCAGTGGCAGAATCACCCGGAGAAGTATACAACCCTCTTTTTATTTATGGCGGAGTGGGTCTGGGCAAGACACATCTGATGCATTCGATTGCACATTTTATTCAGTCAAATAACCCGGAACTAAAGGTTCTGTATGTTTCCTCGGAGACATTTACCAATGAACTGATTGAGGCAATCCGTAACGGTAATAATACGGCTATGACAAAATTCCGTGAAAAATACCGCAATATTGATGTACTTCTCATCGATGATGTACAGTTCATAATAGGAAAAGAAAGCACACAGGAAGAGTTTTTCCACACCTTTAACGAGCTCCATGTGGCAAAAAAACAGATTATTATTTCCAGTGACAGACCACCCAAGGAAATGGAAACACTGGAAGAACGGATTCGCTCCCGGTTTGAATGGGGACTTCTGGCCGATATCGGATCACCGGATTACGAAACGCGCATGGCGATTCTTCGGAAAAAAGAAGAAATGGACGGATTTTTCCTGGAAGATGAGATATTGAATTATATAGCAGTGAACATCAAGTCCAATATCCGTGAACTGGAAGGAGCTTTGAATAAGCTTGTTGCTTACTCTAATCTGGTAAAAACAGAGATTACAATGGATATTGCGGTGAAGGAACTGGAAAATATTATTTCACCGGATAAACCAAAGGAAATTACCGCTCAACTGATCCTGGAAGTGGTATCGGAGCATTTTGGTATCTCGGTGGATCAGATTATGTCAAAATCCAGAAGCAGTGATGTGGCAAAACCGAGGCAGATTACCATGTATCTGTGCAAACAACTGACGGATCTGCCGCTGGATTCCATCGGGCAGCTTCTCGGCGGAAGAGATCACTCCACGGTAATACACGGAATCAAGAAAGTGGCAGATGAAGCAACTTCGGATAAAAACTTTAAGCAAACTCTGGATACCATTAAAAATAAGATTAATCCAAATTGACAAAAGCAATGTTTGTAACTTTGTGGATAACTTCAGGGAAAAGATGTGAATCCTCTGTGGATATCTGTTTATAATGAATTTTATCTTTTTCGAAGGTGAGATAGAGAAAAACAAGTGTTTGATTTACATAATTTTTCTGTCCACGATTTATCCAGAGGATTTCACAGGCTCGTCCACATAATTTTCTTATAACTTCAAGTGAATTTATGAGAAAGCATCACGGGTTTCGGGGTTATAAACATATAAACACACACTAAGAATAAGACGTTTAATATCTATTATATATTTATACTTTAACGGAGCGGAAAGGAGTTATTCACATTATGAAATTAATCTGTTCAAAATCAAATTTATTAAAAGGTGTCAGCATCGTATCGAAAGCAGTACCATCCAGAACGACAATGGCGATTCTCGAGTGTATTCTGATCGATGCTTCGGCGAATGAAATAAAGCTTACCGCAAATGATATGGAACTGGGAATAGAGACAAAGATTGAAGGAGAAATCGTAGAGAGAGGTGTCATTGCTCTGGATGCAAAAATCTTTTCGGAAATCGTGAGAAAGCTTCCGGATAATGACGTTACGATTGAGACGGATGCTTCTTTTAAAACTACGATTACATGTGAAAAAGCGAAATTCAATATTGTTGGAAAATCCGGAGAAGATTTTTCCTATCTTCCATATATCGAGAGAAATGAATCCATCTCTCTTTCACAGTTTACACTGAAAGATGTGATCCGTCAGACAATCTTTTCTATTGCGGATAATGACACGAACAAGCTGATGACCGGTGAATTGTTTGAAATTCAGGAAAATCAGCTGAAGGTAGTTTCTCTGGACGGACACAGAATTTCCATCCGGAACATTGAATTAAAGGAAAG
Organism: Lachnospiraceae bacterium; assembly: GCA_022781925.1. Taxonomy (GTDB): domain Bacteria; phylum Bacillota; class Clostridia; order Lachnospirales; family Lachnospiraceae; genus Eubacterium_I. The sequence continues at coordinate 36,260 of JALESO010000083.1, read as the reverse complement.
TTATCAGCCGAAGAAAGTTGTAGTTCCGGGTAAAACATTACAGGAGGTCAGCAAAATACTGACCGGAGAAGCAGAGGATATGGTTCATATTTTCTTTACAGACAATCACATTTTGTTTGAATTTGACGATACCAAGGTTGTGTCGAGACTGATCGAGGGAGAATATTTCCATATTAATCAGATGCTTTCGTCTGACTATGAGACCCGGGTGAAAATCAATAAAAAAGAATTCCTGAACTGTATTGACCGTGCAACGCTTCTGGTGCGCGAGGGCGACAAAAAACCGATTATCATGAATGTTCAGGATGGAGTCATGGAGCTGAGGATCAATTCTTTTGTCGGCTCTATGGATGAAGAAATTGAGATTGAAAAAGAAGGAAAGGATATTCTGATCGGATTTAACCCAAAATTCTTTATCGATGCGCTTCGTGTCATTGATGAGGAAGAAGTTACGCTCTACATGGTGAATCCGAAGGCGCCGTGCTTTATCAAAGATGATGAGGGAACCTTTATCTATCTGATCCTTCCGGTAAACTTTAATGCAGCAACAAATTAAATGGAATCAGAGGTGAAAAAATGGAAATAATTACTATAAAGGATGATTTTATCAAACTCGGCCAGGCGATGAAGCTTGCCGGTATGGTTGGCTCCGGCGTGGATGCAAAGCTTGTGATCCAGGATGGCCAGGTAGAAGTGAACGGCGAAGTGGATACGCGCCGTGGAAGAAAACTGTATGAGGGAGATATCGTTACTTTTCAGGGAGAGAGCTTTCAGATTGGAAAATGATCATAAAATCACTGGAATTAAAGAATTTTCGCAATTATAAAAATCTGAACCTTACATTTGACAGGGGAACAAATATTTTATATGGCGATAACGCGCAGGGCAAGACAAATGTACTGGAATCTCTCTATGTCAGCGGGACGACGAAGTCGCATAAGGGAAGCAAAGACAGAGAGATGATTCAGTTTGAGGAAAATGAGGCGCATATTAAAACAATTGTGGAGAAGAATGGTCTGGAAAATCAGATTGATATCCATTTAAAGAAAAACAGTTCAAAGGGAATTGCGGTGAACAGGATACCGATCCGGAAGGCCGGCGAGTTGTTTGGCATTTTAAATCTGATTTTTTTCTCTCCGGAGGATCTAAATATTATAAAGGATGGTCCTTCGCAGCGCAGACGATTTTTGGATATGGAGTTGAGTCAGGTTGATAAGATTTACCTGCATAATCTGACAAAATATAACAAAATTTTACAGCAGAGAAATAAGCTGTTGAAAGACATTTATTTCCGTCCGGAATTAAAGGATACACTGGCTGTCTGGGATGAACAGCTGATTCTGTATGGAGTGAAGATCATAGAGAGACGGAGTCAGTTTCTGACAGAATTGAATGAAATTGTCTGTGATATACATAAGAGTATATCCGGAGGCAGGGAAACTCTGGTCCTGCAGTATGAACCGAGCGCGGAGGCAGAGTGCCTGGAGCGGGAATTGTCAGGGGCTCAGGAGAAGGATCTGAGAACAGGAATGACTTCCTTCGGGCCGCACAGGGATGATATTTCGTTTCTGATCAACGGAACGGATATCAGAAAATATGGCTCCCAGGGACAGCAGAGAACTTCTGCATTGTCGCTGAAACTGTCGGAGATCGAGCTGGTGAAGAGATTGATTCATGATACCCCGGTACTTCTTCTGGACGATGTACTGTCGGAGCTCGACAGCAACAGGCAGAATTATCTGCTAAACAGTATCCATGATATTCAAACGATTATAACCTGCACAGGGTTAGATGAATTTGTTAAAAATAGATTTCACATAAACAAAGTGTTTTTCGTAAAAGAAGGCACAATCGCTGAAAAATAGGAGGAACTTGATGAGTACAGAATACGGTGGAGATCAAATACAAATTTTAGAGGGACTTGAGGCAGTCCGCAAAAGACCCGGTATGTATATCGGAAGCACATCCTCAAGAGGTCTGCATCATCTGGTATATGAGATTGTAGATAATGCTGTAGATGAGGCACTTGCGGGATTCTGTTCAGAGATAGAGGTATTAATTAATAAAGACAATTCTGTCACAGTAACGGACAACGGACGTGGAATTCCGGTGGATATCAATCACAAAGCAGGAAAACCGGCGGTAGAGGTTGTATTTACCGTTTTGCATGCCGGCGGAAAATTCGGCGGCGGAGGATACAAGGTATCCGGAGGTCTGCACGGGGTAGGTGCATCGGTAGTAAATGCGCTTTCCAACTGGCTGGAGGTACAGGTGTGCCGTGACGGACATATTTATCAGCAACGCTATGAACGCGGTCATACAATGTATCCTCTGAAAGTGGTGGGAGACTGTGATGTGGAGAAAACCGGTTCCCGTGTCACATTTTCTCCGGATGGCAGCATTTTTGAGGAGACAGTATATGATTATGATGTGCTGAAACAGCGTCTCCGTGAAATGGCATTTTTGACAAAAAATCTGAAAATTGTTCTGAAGGATGACCGTGTGGAGCCGCAGAAATCAGATACGTTCCACTACGAAGGCGGTATCAAGGAATTTGTACAGTATCTGAATAAGAGTAAAGAGGCTCTGTATAACAATGTCATTTACTGTGAGGGCGAAAAGGATGGCGTATATGTAGAAGTTGCGATGCAGCACAATGACTCCTATAACGAGTCTACATTCAGCTTTGTAAATAATATTACGACTCCGGAGGGTGGTACACATCTGGCAGGTTTCCGTAATGCCCTGACAAAAACGTTTAATTCTTATGCGAAAGCAAATAAAATTGTAAAAGAAAATGAAGCTGCCTTATCCGGTGAGGATATCAGAGAGGGTCTGACTGCAATCATCAGTGTAAAAATCTCTGAACCTCAGTTTGAGGGACAGACAAAGCAAAAGCTTGGCAACAGTGAAGCGCGTGGTGCGGTGGACAGTATTGTAAGCGAGCAGCTCACTTATTTCCTGGAGCAGAATCCGGCAATCGCAAAGACAATCTGTGAAAAATCACTGCTGGCACAGCGTGCCCGGGAAGCTGCGAGAAAGGCAAGGGATCTGACAAGAAGAAAGACAGCGCTGGAGGGAATGTCTCTTCCGGGAAAACTGGCTGACTGTTCGGATAAGGATCCTACCAAATGTGAGATTTATATTGTAGAGGGTGATTCCGCGGGTGGTTCGGCAAAGACAGCGAGAAGTCGTGCGACACAGGCAATTCTTCCGCTGCGCGGAAAAATTCTGAATGTAGAAAAAGCGCGTCTTGATAAAATTTACGGAAATGCGGAGATCAAGGCAATGATCACAGCCTTTGGCACCGGTATTCACGAGGATTTTGATATTTCCAAGCTTCGTTACCATAAAATTATCATTATGACAGATGCCGACGTGGATGGCGCACATATCAGTACATTACTTTTGACATTCCTGTACCGTTTTATGCCGGAACTGATCAAACAGGGCTATGTGTATCTGGCACAGCCGCCACTTTATAAGCTGGAAAAGAATAAAAAAGTTTGGTATGCATACAGCGACGAGCAGCTGAATGAAATTCTGAAAGAAGTGGGAAGAGATTCGAACAATAAGATTCAGCGTTATAAAGGTCTGGGGGAAATGGATGCGGAACAGCTCTGGGAGACAACCATGGATCCGGAGAAACGTATCTTACGTCGTGTAACTATGGATGAAGCCGCTACTGCTGAAATAGATCTCACTTTTACTACCCTGATGGGAGATAAGGTAGAGCCGAGAAGAGACTTTATTGAGGCAAATGCGAAATATGTACAGAATTTAGACGTATAGCAAGTGAGGGAAAACAATGGACGATAAAATATTTGATCAGATTCACGACGTGGATTTGAAAAAGACAATGGAGAGGTCTTACATCGACTATGCAATGAGTGTTATTGCATCCAGAGCATTGCCGGACGTAAGAGACGGTTTAAAACCGGTACAGCGCCGTGTGCTGTACTCCATGATAGAGTTAAATAACGGTCCTGACAAACCGCATCGTAAATGTGCGCGTATTGTCGGCGATACGATGGGTAAATATCATCCGCACGGTGACAGTTCCATTTACGGTGCCCTGGTAAATATGGCTCAGGACTGGTCTACCCGCTATCCTCTGGTAGACGGCCACGGAAACTTCGGTTCTGTGGACGGAGACGGCGCAGCTGCAATGCGTTATACAGAGGCGCGTCTCAGCAAAATTTCCATGGAGATGCTTGCGGATATCAATAAAAATACGGTTGATTTTATGCCGAACTTTGATGAGACAGAAAAGGAGCCGACCGTACTTCCTTCCAGATATCCGAATCTCCTGGTAAACGGAACAACAGGTATCGCGGTAGGTATGGCGACGAATATTCCGCCTCACAATCTCCGGGAAGTCATCAATGCAGTTGTCAAAATTATTGATAACCGGGTGGATGAGGACAGAGAGACGACCATGGAAGAGCTGCTTGAAATCATAAAAGGTCCGGATTTTCCGACCGGAGGAACGATTTTAGGTACGGCGGGAATCGAAGAGGCTTACCGCACCGGACGAGGCAAAATCCGTGTGCGCGCAGTGACTGATATCGAGCCGATGCAGAACGGAAAGAACCGTATCGTAGTGACAGAGCTTCCTTACATGGTAAATAAAGCCCGGCTGATTGAAAAAATTGCAGAGCTTGTAAAAGATAAAAAAGTAGACGGCATCACAGATCTGAGGGATGAATCCGACAGACAGGGTATGCGTGTATGTATTGAGCTTCGAAAAGATGTAAACCCGAATGTCATACTGAATCAGTTATTTAAGCATACTCAGCTGCAGGATACGTTTGGCGTAATTATGCTCGCGCTTGTAAATAATGAGCCGAAAGTACTGAATTTGTTCGAGATGCTGAGATATTACCTGAAACATCAGGAGGACGTCGTTACAAGACGTACAAAATACGAATTAAACAAAGCGGAAGAGCGCGCCCATATTTTGCAGGGATTGCTCATTGCGCTGGATAATATCGATGAAGTGATTTCTATTATCCGCGGAAGCCGTACGACACAGGAAGCAAAACAGAAATTGATGGATCGCTTCGGCCTTTCTGACGCACAGTCTCAGGCAATCGTAGATATGCGTTTGCGTGCTCTGACAGGTCTGGAAAGAGAGAAGCTGGAAGCGGAATTTAAAGAGCTGCAGGAGAGAATCGCAGAGTTAAAGGCAATTCTTGCGGATGAGAAGAAACTCCTCGGCGTTATCAAAGAGGAAATTTTAGTTATCAGTGCGAAATATGGAGATGAGAGACGTACATCCATTGGATTTGATGAATATGACATTTCCATGGAGGATCTGATTCCGGTAACAAACTGTGTCATCACAATGACAAAACTCGGTTATATCAAACGAATGAGTGCGGACAACTTCCGGGCGCAGCACCGCGGCGGACGCGGCATCAAGGGAATGGATACCATAGATGATGATTATATTGAGGAACTGTTTATGACAACCTCTCATCATTATCTGATGTTCTTTACAAATACCGGAAAAGTATACCGTATGAAGGCTTATGAGATTCCGGAGGCAAGCAGAACGTCCCGTGGAACTGCCATTATCAATCTGCTGCAGCTGGCACCGGGTGAGAAGATCACAGCTGTTATCCCGATCAAGGATTACAGAGATGGATGGTATCTGTTTATGGCAACCAAGAACGGTATCGTGAAGAAGACATCCATCACAGACTACGCAAATGTCAGAAAGACAGGTCTGGCAGCCATTACACTGCGTGAAGATGATGAATTGATCGAGGTTAAGTTTACCGATGATACACAGGATGTATTCCTGGTAACAAAATATGGTCAGTGTATCCGTTTCCATGAGACCGATGTAAGAAGCACCGGCCGTGTGTCCATGGGTGTGATCGGTATGAGCCTGACAGACGGTGACGAAGTAGTCGGCATGCAGCTGAATACACAGGGTGAGCACCTGCTGATCGTATCTGAGCGTGGACTTGGAAAACGTACTTCCATCGATGAATTTACTGCCCAGAACCGTGGCGGTAAAGGCGTAAAATGCTACAAGATCACAGAGAAGACCGGAAATCTGGTGGGTGTGAAAGCGGTAAATGATGACAATGAGATCATGATCATCAACACCGAAGGCATTATCATCCGTATGAAAGTCAGCGACATCTCGATCCTCGGCCGTGTCACATCCGGTGTCAAACTGATCAACATGGAAGGCGATGTCAAGGTGGCAAGTATCACCAAAGTCAAAGAGGACGAGACGTTAGAAGGTGAAGAAGCTGCAGTGGATGCAGAGGGAACCGATGCTGAGACTGCGACAGAGGCAGCAGCCGATGAGCAAAAATAATCTGCCGGAAGAAGCATTTTCAGACAGAGAAAATGCAGAGACATATGAACAGTTAGATCTGTCGGAGCTGATCTATGGCATGCCCATGGGCGAAGCAGATTTTATGCTGAATGAGGCGCAGGAGATCCAGTACAACGAAATGTGTCAGGAGTGCAGACAGGACTGCAAACAGAGCTTTCGCTGTCAGGTGGTAGAATGCCCGAAATTCAGAGTGAGACGGAGCAGGAAGAAGAAGTAAGTGTGCTTAAGCACAGAAAAACTTAGGCTTAGAATCCTTGTTTCCACCGATAAAACAAATTAAAATGGCGTTAACCAAAAGACATAAAGGTAGCGCAAAGGAGCCAACACCGAATGTGGTGCGGGCTCCTTTTTTCATTAAGTAAATGGAAAAACGCTTCGGGTTTTATGTTTGTTTTTAAGGAGGAACAGGATATGAACGCTCAGGAAATCAAAGAGACAAGTAAAAAGTATGTATTGCAGTCATGGAGCAAGCAGGCGGGGCTGAATCCGATCGTCATCGATCATGCGGAAGGCATCTACATGTATGATGCCGAGGGCAACCGTTATACCGATATGTCCTCTCAGCTTGTAAACCTGAATGTGGGATTTGGAAATAAAGTAATCGGAGATGCTATCAAGGCACAGGTAGATAAATTCTGTTTTGTGGGACCGGCTTATGCGGCAGAAAGCAGAGCAACTCTTGGAAAAATGATCATTGATCTGCTTCCGGACAATTTCGGCAAAGTATTTTTCACAAATGCCGGTGCGGATGCCAATGAGAATGCGGTAAAAATCGCCCGTATGTATACAGGAAGAAATAAAGTATTCAGTCGTTACAGAAGTTATCACGGATCTTCTTTCGGAGCAGGAAACCTGACCGGTGAGCCACGCAGATATCCGCTGGAGCCGGGTATTCCGGGATTTATCAAATTCTTTGACCCGTATGTATACCGCGAGCCCATCGAATTTGCGTCCGAGGAAGATGCCACAAAATACTATCTGGCAAAATTAAGAGAACAGATCATTTACGAAGGACCGGACAGCGTGGCTGCCATCGTTATGGAGACCATCACCGGATCCAACGGTGTCATCATTCCACCAAAAGGCTATCTGCCGGGTGTCCGCAAAATCTGCGATGAATTCGGCATTGTCATGATCTGTGATGAAGTTATGGCAGGCTGGTGCAGAACAGGTAAGATGTTTGCCTTTGAAAATTTTGACATCAAACCGGATATCGTGACATTTGCAAAAGGTGTGACCTGTGGTTATGTACAGCTTGGCGGCGTAGCTGTCAGCAGCAAGATCGCGGCACATTTTGACGATCATCTGCTTTCCTGTGGACTGACTTACAGTGGACATCCGCTGGCCTGTGCAGCAGGTGTGGCATGCGTCAACTACTATAAGGAGGCAAATATTTTAGAGAATGTCAATAAAGTAGGAAAAGTGCTTGGTGAACTTCTGGAGGAGTTAAAAGAGAAACATCCGTGTATCGGTGATGTGCGTTATATCGGCCTTTTCTCATCCATTGAGCTGGTGAAAGACCGAGAAACAAAAGAACCGTTAGTACCATATGGCAAGGATCCGGAGGAAACCATGGGCAAGATCATCGGTATGCTAAAAGCAAAGAAATTTATGACCTATTCCCACGAAAACATGATCTTTGTCAATCCGGCGCTGATCATCACAGAAGAACAGCTGCGTGAAGAAATGGTAAAAGTAGATGAAGTATTGACGGAGGTGGATGCATGGCTCACTATCTGACCCCGGAACATATTTTTACCGGAAGGGACTGTCTCCTAGAGGCAGTCGGCTATCTGAAACAGTGCGGCAAGAAGGCGCTGCTGGTGACAGGGCCACATGTGGTGAAATCGGAAATGTTTGCCCAGTTAAGCCGGATGCTGGCAGATCACGGCATAGAATTTGTGACATTTTCAGAGATCACCGGAGAACCGACAGATGTCATGATCAATGCAGGCGTCAGTGTATTTCTGCAAAAAGGCTGCGATTACTGCATCGGATTCGGCGGCGGAAGTCCGCTGGATGCGGCAAAAGCCATCGCTGTCATGGCGGCAAATGAAGGAAGTATCTCGGATTTTAACGGTAAGGAAATTACAAAAATGGCTGGATCGGTGGTGGCGATTCCGACCACCGCGGGAACCGGTTCCGAAGCAACAAAATTTACGGTTATTACCGACTCTGAAAAAGACATTAAAATGCTGCTGAAAGGAGATTGTCTGATTCCAAAGATTGCGATCGTGGATGAGACGTTTAGTTTATCATCTCCGCAGTCAGTTACGGCTGCAACTGGATTGGATGCTCTGACACATGCCGTGGAAGCATATACCTCAAGAAAAGCGATGGATATGACTGATACATTGGCAGTGTCAGCAGTAAAACGAATTATGAAATATCTGCCGATCGCCTATCGTGATGGAAAAAATCGCGAAGCCAGACATCAGATGGCACTGGCAGCGCTGGAAGCAGGAATCTGTATCAACAATTCCAGTGTGACACTGGTGCATGGGCTCAGCCGTCCCATCGGAGCACTGTTTCATGTGGCACATGGTATTTCCAATGCCATGTTGCTGAAGGCATGCTTTTCTTTCGCGTTAGAAGGGGCATATGAGCGATTTGCAGACCTTGCAAGGGCAATTGGTGTGGCAGAGGAAAAACAGGGCGATATCGCGGCAGCAGAGCAGTTTCTGAAAGAAATCGAGCATATCTGTCAGGTGTGCGAAGTGCCGACACTGGAGCAGTATGGCATTCCGCAAGAGGAGTTCTATGCGGCGATCCCGAAGATGGCGCAGGATGCGCTGGACAGCGGAAGCCCGGGAAATACGCGGAAGGTGCCGACCTTTGAGGATTGCCAGGAGATTTATAAGGCGGCGTATAAAGGGTAAAAATGATTCTTCCCCCCGAAGTCGAGGAGGATAGAAAGCATAATGAGACAGGAAAGAGTCGAAGTCTGTGGCGGGCTTTGACTCTTTTTGTATATATTGTTACTGACTTTCAAAAAGTAAATAGGTGTATTACTTTTTGTTAGGATCTAAGGTAAATGGTAATGTGAGAAAGATGTTTTTTTGTGCTATCACTTATATAATACGAGAAAATGTCGGAAGATTCTGAAAAATAATTGACGGGGGGGATATTGCCAGTATAATAAAGTTATCAGGATAAACTATATTTTAAAAAGAACGTTGTAAATGTTGAGAGGAGTATACGATGGGGAAGTGGAGAAAATTACTGGCATTGGTGGGAATAGGCTGTCTGATCTTGACGGGATGCGGACAGAATGGTGATGTAACGGCAGATAGCAGCAGTTCGCAGGCTGAAGCAAAGAATCATAATTACCAGACGGAAGAGGAAGTTTTTCAGGCAATGAAGACCGGGGACAATGACAGTGTTCAGGCGCTTGGCAACTTTTATACATCGGAATTTTACCTGGATTATGGGACACATGTCCGTCTGATGGATACAGAAGGGAATGTGCATGAACCGGCTTACGAAATGATTGAGAATGAGGAAGGGGAAAGTGTTTCGGAAATTCCGGCAGGACAGAATTTTTATTATCGTCCGATTTCGGCTGAGAATCAGGTGTTTGGGGACAATCTGACTTCGGTGGTGGTCAACGCCGGACTGCAGTACGAAGTAGATGACAATGGTGCAGTTGTGAATGACAGGGCGATGCTTAGCTATTTTCGGTTTCCACATGAACTTTCCGATGGCAGCTATACTTCCGGAGATGGGAAAGATGCGGCGGATATAGCACAGCTGTTGGGAACAGATAATTTTTCGGAGCAGTTTTTTGACTGGATTCAGGATGTGCGTGATCATGCAGAAACCATGAAAACGTTTTCAAATGATGCGGATTATTTTAATACGATCTTACAATATCGCGCAGAGTATATGAACTACTATACGATCAAGCAGTGGCGGGATGGACATTATGACTGTTTTATCTGGCCATCGGGGGATCGGCAGATTGAGGTTCGTAAACGGGATGATGGAAAATATGAGGTCAGCGAGCAGCGGACGTATTACATGGATGTTGATTTTCTGGAAAGCACGTCGGAGTATGACGAGGACATCCTGCGGGATCAGGCCAAAAAACTGAAGGTGATCGGACAGAGCACCGTTGCTTCCTCTGTGGCAACAGCGGTTACGATGGATGTGTCGGATCTGGAGCCGGTGCTGGATGAGACGGTGTATTATCTGGTGGATGATATGCCGCAGGAATTGCAGGAAAATATCGATACGTTGAAAAAGGCAATGTATAGCAAATAGTAAGGGGCGTCAGCAGATGTAAAATCTGCTGGCGTTTTTTGCTGAAAACTTGCTATGCATTTTGTTAAAAAATTTTTGCTTAATAAAAGAGATAGTGCTATGATAGGCAAGGAAAAAATCTGAGACAATATAATTTCTGAAAAGAAAGGCAGATATAATGAGACAGAAAGTAACAAAAGATCAATGGGAAGCCTTGATCCACTGGAATTTTGCCATTGTCGGTGGATTCCTTGGAGCCTACGCGATTTTACTACATATGGGAAATTTCGGTTCGGCACAGACCGGAAATATCATGGAGATGGCAGCATCGTTAGTATCAGGCGAGTGGTACGATGTACTGCTACGATTCCTCGCATTACCGCTTTTTGGCGGCGGAGTGGTGGTTTCGTACCTGTTGACGAACTATACGGACATTAATATGCGAAAATTAGCGATTGTGGTGGATGCAGCAGGATTAGTCATATCCTCATTATTGCCGTTGAAACCGGCGCTGGTTGGACTGTATCCGATCTTTTTCTGTTCTGCATTTCAGTGGGGTGTATATTCTTCGGCAAACGGCTACAACAGTGCGACCATCTTCTCCAGTAATAACTTCAAGCAGGCGCTGCTTGGCTGGACGCAGTATTTTTTGACAAAAGATCCGGAATTTAAGGAAAAAGGTATTTTGTATACCAATACGGTACTTTCCTTTTTTATCGGAGCGTGTTATGGAGCGGTGGTTGTCAATGCCTTTGCGGTACGTGCGGCATATTTTGGATTTATTCCGCTGGCAACGGGGTGGATTCTGGTGGTAAAACACAGCATGGTACTTGAATCGGAACGTCCGCAGGAAATTGAAAAAGAAGCAGAAACAGAACTGGAAGATGCAGAACTTCTGGAAGAAGAACAGAAGTAAAACATTTAATAATGGATATTAAAAAACGGCAGGGAGTTTTGATATTTCCCTGCCGTTTTTATCTGCTACTTTTTCAATTTAACTTTGCATCTCTTTTTATAAAATGCTATACCATATTTCAATATCGTATCAATTCCTTCATCCTGAAGTTCCTGTGCATAATTGGTCTTTTCAATCTGTTCGACTGCTTTCTGACTGGCAGCTTCCAGATTCCCATCCTGTGCATATTTCATTTCAAGAACGATACCTGTCTGTGAATTTTCTGTTTCTACCACAATATCACTGTATCCATCTCCGGTTTCCCGATTTGACGTAATTCCCCAGTAATCTTTCAAACCAAGGATTCCAACCAGAATTCCATGATAGAAATTTTCTTTCAACTGCTTCTTTACAAAAGTGTCCCGTATACTAATGGTTTTTCGCAAATACAGGTTCAGGCAGTTTTCCACTTCTGATGTATTTCCCTGTTCAAGCGCATTGCAGAACTGTGTCAGCAGCTGACCATCTTTTTTCACATTCTCCTGAAAAAGAGCCATAATCTGAGTGGTATAAATATTGCGGATTTCCAGATTTGGAATTGCCAGTTTGTACCGGTTTCCTTCTATCTTTCCCTTTTGTGTCAGATAACCCGTTGTAAACAAAACGCTCCAAATATGGTCGATACTTGCATACATATCCTGATATGTCAGTTCCTGATAAATTTCCTTTTCGATTGTTTCACCCGCGATCAGACGTTCAATTTCCCGCCTGGTCGTTCCGTTATCACATTCTTCGATAAATTTTCTGACTGCGTCGTTACTGCTCGTATTAACCCAGTAATTTTCCGGCTGTATATTGCAATCATCCAGCAGTGCATCACAGTAATTCATTACATCCCACGGACAATACACATCTGTATTACCAAACTGATATCCGTCGTACCATTCCTTTATTGCATCGTAACAGTCAGAAAAACCATAATAATCCAGTAATTCCCGTACTTCCGTATCCGTAAAGCCGAAATATTCATCATACCTCAGATCTGTTACAGAACGCACACTCAAATTGTTCAATCCGGTAAAGATACTTTCCTTGGAAATACGCATGCAGCCGGTTAATATTGCAAAATGCAGACTGTCGTTGGTTTTCAGAACCTGCTCAAACAGATTTCTGATCAGGAAAACCATCTGTTCATAATATCCATTAGAAAAGGCTTTTGCCAGTGGTACATCATATTCATCAATCAGTACGATCACAGGTTGTCCATGATGCTTATACAATAATCTTGACAGGAGACGCAGACTTCCAAAAGCGGTTGCTTCGTCCATATTCCGACTTAGCAGTTCTTCAAAAAATCCTTTTTCTGCTTCTGTTAAACGTTTACTATCCCGCAAATACTGCACTTTTTCTGCCGATTCATTGATCATCATAACAAGCATCTTAAATGCAATGTCATAAGATGGCGCATTAATTCCCTTTAAAGAAACAGAAATGACCGGATAACGTCCCATATGTTTTTCACAAAGTTCTTTTTCCTGTGTGATCACAAGACCATCAAAAATATGCTTGTTGCTTTCCGGTGAAAAAAACTTTTCCAACATACTCATATTCAGAGATTTTCCAAAGCGTCTCGGTCTGGTAAAAAGCGTAACCTTTGCCGGCTGCTCCAGAATATCCCGAATCAAACCCGTTTTATCTATATAGTAAAAATCATTTCGAATCAGATCTTCAAAATTTTCAATTCCCAATGGAAGTTTTTTCTTTTTGCTATCCATGGCGTCCCCCCTGACTTTTTTACTACATGCTACTCAAAGTATAACATTATCTGAAAATCAGTACAATGTCATTTTTGCCCGTGTGCAACAGCACAAAAAAAATTGTGCACCGAGAAATTGAAATCATTTTGGCGAATGCGTATAATCAACCGTAAATTAAGGAACAACCTTTTCACAGGAAACTTTAAAGCGGCAAAGGAGTCACGAAAAAAACTTCTTTGCCGCCTTTTTATTTTTAGAAACCGGAGGTAACACCTATGCAGGAAATGAAACATAAAGCGTTAATGAATGATGATATTCAGATCAGGATCAACCACGTCGGCATGACCTTCAAAGATAATCAGGGCAACGATGTGCAGGCATTAAAGGACGTGAACCTTGACATTAAAAAAGGTGAATTCATTTCCCTGCTTGGTCCGTCCGGATGTGGAAAAACCACACTGCTCCGCATCATCGCAGACTTGCAGGAGCCGACCACAGGAACCGTCAGGATCAACGGCATGACTCCGCGGGAGGTCCGGCGGCAGCAGAAATTCGGAATCGTGTTCCAGAGTCCGGTTCTGCTGGACTGGCGGACGGTCCGGAAAAATATCGAACTGCCGTTGGAAATCATGGATTACGATCCGAAAAAACTTCCGGCGAGATCACAGGAAATGCTGGATCTCGTAGGACTTTCCAAATTCGCGGATCACTATCCGAAACAGTTGTCCGGTGGTATGCAGCAGAGAGTCGGTATTGCGAGAGCCCTTGGCATGGAACCGGAGCTTCTGCTGATGGATGAACCCTTCTCCGCACTGGATGAATTTACGAAAGAAAAATTACATATGGATCTGCTGGATATCTGGTCCAAGACAAATAAAACAATCATTTTTGTCACACATAACATTCAGGAAGCCGTACTTTTATCCGATCGGATCTGTGTCCTGTCTCCGCATCCGGGACGGTTATCCGCAGTCATTGATGTGGATATCGACCGGCCGAGACGACTGGAAGACCGGGATACGATGCATTTTGCAGAACTGGTATCGAAAGTAAGAAACAGCTTCGAGGGAGGCAGCCTATGAAAACGAAAAACCATCCAAAATTAACTGATAAAAAATGGATGCCGACACTGGTATGGATCCTCTGTATCGTAGCCATATGGGAGATCATGGCCTGTGTCGTAGCCACGACAAAGCGCACACCGGAAAACATACTTCCGCACATTTACCAGATTCTGTACTCCTTAATCTCAACAAAAAAGGTGACTGGTACACAGACAGCGCTTCAGGTTGTGGCACTTGCATCCGTACAGACACTGCTTCGTGCGGCAGTCGGATTCCTCATCGGAATGGCAGCCGGATTTGGTCTGGCGCTTCTGATGAAGCTTTCCGGAATCGTGGAAAAACTTGCATTTCCGTATCTGATGCTGATCCAGCTGATCCCGATTTTAGGCATGGCACCGATCATCCTTTCTCTGACCGGAAGCATCGGCGTCAGCCGCATCGTTATCGCAGCGATCCTTACCTTTTATCCGGTGGCAGCCAACACACTGGCAGGTTTGAAATCGGTACAGCAGGAAAAATACGAACTGATGTATTCCTATGCGGCAAACCGCACAACGATCTACAAAAAAGTGTTGATCCCGTCCTGTATCCCATATTTTTTCACCGGATTGAAGATCGCAGCGCCGATGGCGATCACCGCATCCATCCTGGTAGATACGTTACAGGGTGACGGCGGACTTGGCTGTATGTTGTCACAGTCCTTAAAACACGCAATGTCCATCTATGTATTCTGGGATATCGTCCTTGTCAGTGCCGTGATCGGTGTGTTGAGTGCAAAAATTATGGGCTGGCTGGAGCTGGCAATCTCACCGTTAAAACGGATTGACCGAAAAATCAAAGGAAAGGGGAACGGCAAATGATCACGAGAAAGAAAAGTCTGATTGTTCGTATGAAAGAAAGTGCCAGGGCGCAGAAAGCACTGGGAATCATTTTACCGGTTCTTCTGGCACTTCTGATCTTTGTCCTGTGGCAGTCACAGGTGATACATGCAATGTTGCGGACGGATGTATTTACTCTTCCGCTTCCCACACGAATCGCAGCAATCATCCATGATAACTGGTCCGCAATGCTGGTAAATATCAAGTCCACGGTGATGGTATCCGCCATCGGACTGATCATCGGTTCCGTCATCGGTTATCTGGTGGCAGTTCTGGCGACCATGGCTCCGAAGTGGGGCGGCGCGGGACTTCCCATTGTATCTGCATTTAACGCGATCCCCATCGTGGCGCTGGCTCCGGTTATGACAAACTGGACCAAAGATGTCAGCAATCAGCCGGAAGTACGAAGCATGGTGGCAAAAATACTGGTGGTCATGATCGTCAGTATCGCATCCATGAGCATCAATGCCTACCGCGGTTTAAATGAACTGAAACCATTTGCAAAAGATATGATGGCATCTTATGCAGCCACAAAACGGCAGGTATTTTTCAAACTGCAGATGCCAAACAGCGTACCATACATATTTACCGCATTGAAAGTAAGCACCCCGAATGCCGTCATCAGCGCCATTGTAAGTGAGTATTTTGCAGAATATATCGTGGGTGTCGGACGTGAGATCCGGGAAAACATCGTACAGGCGCAGTATTCCACCGCATGGGCATACATCGTGGTTGCCTGTGCCATCGGAATTGTATTTTACGCGATCCTGATGATTGTAGAAGCGATTGTAATGAAAAAATACCATTAATGTAATGAGGTTTATGAAAGAAATTACATAAAAGAAGTTCTAAAAGTTAATGAGTAATTAAGTGATTGATGAAAAGTAAAAGGTAATTATGGAAGCTACTTCCATTTTTATAAAATTCCATTCACGTTGACAGAAAAAACAACAATTTTTCAGAGTGAGTGAAACAAGACTTCAGTTGAGGAGGAAAAAGAGATGAAGAAAAGAATGAGAAAACTGATATCCGTAATTGGTGTGACAGCACTGGCCGTATCTTTATTTGCAGGCTGTGGCAACTCTGACCAGCAAGGAAGCTCATCCAAATCAGACAGCTCCGCATCCGCAGAAAGCACCGGAGAGGTAATGAGCAATGAAGATATTATCAAATCTGCCGCAGAAGCAGGAACTGTTGGAAACTGGGGACTTGGAAATGAGTATGAGATTCAGGCTTTACTGACCAAGTATGGTGAGCCGACAGACTATCTGAGCCAGGATTTTACTATGGATGGTTTTGATGACGACTCCATCAAACTTGCATCCGCAATGACATACAACGAACTTGGACTTGTAAAAAATGATTATGACGGTGGATATGATTATGGAGATACCGTTGGAACCATTGATATGAACGATGAAGGCGTGGCAATGCTGGAGGACAACATTTTCTGTACCAAAGACTTTGCGGCACAGAATCCGAACACCGTAAAAGCATTTCTTTACGCATCCTTAAAAGGCTGGGCTTATGCCGTAGAACATCCGGAAGAGGCAGCAGAGATCTGTTATGAATATGGTTCTTCTGTATCTGCTGATCATCAGGCTTATATGGCAGATGAGGTTGCAAAACTGGTAACAACCGATACAAAAGGTGAGACAGTCAGCAATTATGGTTACATGGATCCGGATGCAATGCAGCAGACACTGGATCTGGCAAAACAGTATGTACAGTTAGATGACTCCGCCGCAGCATCCAAATTACAGGGATTTACACTGGACGATGTACGCGACACATCTTTCTGGGAAGCAGTGACAGCATCTGACGGCAGCGACCTTGGCACACCGGAAAAATCCGACGTATCTATTCAGTTGAAATGGCTCCCGGATGCACAGTTCATGGGTTACTATGTAGCACTGGACAAAGGTTATTACGATGAAGTTGGTCTGAAAGTCAACATTGTTTCCGGTGGTGGTGACATCAGTGAGACAACCGCTGTAAATAACGGAACCGTAGACTTTGGTGTGACATGGTTTACAAATCTGATCTCCGCAGATGCAGGTGGAATGAATCTGGTAGAGGTATCTCAGATCTTCCAGAGATCCGGACTGGTACTTGTATACAAATTAGACAACTACACGAAGTAATTTGAAATATTCCCAATTATTTAAACTGATTTGCTGTGGACCGCAATGCAGGCATGGAATCTTCTCCTGCGAACCATGTCTGCAGCGGCAGCAGCAAAAAAGATGTTGAAAGAAGGCGCATGGATTTTGATGGATTTACTGATTAAGAATGGAACGATTGTAACTGCCACAGAAAGTTTTGTCGCTGATCTGGCAGTTAAGGATGGCAAAATCGCAGCCATCGGAAAAGATCTGGATACAGAAGCGAAAAAAATCGTGGATGCCACCGGAAAGCTGGTGCTTCCGGGTGCCATTGACGCACATACCCACATGGCAATGCCCTTTGGCGGCACGGTTTCCGCAGACAGTTATCTGGCAGGAACGAGAGCAGCAGCCTGCGGCGGTGTGACAACGATCTTTGATTACCCGGTGCAGCATGCAGGGGAGACCATTCTCGGTCTGGTCAACTCCAAGCGGAAAGTGCTGGAGAAGGAAGCCTGTGTGGATTACGCAATGCACTGTTGTATCACAAACTTAAATAACGGTGAGATCTTGGATGAGATGGAGAAAGCCGTAGCGGAAGGCATCACAAGTTTTAAATGCTTCCTTGTATACAAAAAAGAAGGCATGATGGTGGACGATGCGACGCTGACGAGATTGCTGCTCCGTGCAAAAGAGCTGGGTGCCATGATCAATGTCCATGCGGAAAATCCGGATCTGATTGATCTGAATACAGAAAATTTCCTGAAAGAAGGAAAAACAAGTGCCTGGTATCATTACTTAAGCCGCCCGGAATTTGTGGAGGCGGAAGCCGATCAGAGAGCAGTTCACTGGGCGAAACACCTGGATGCACCGATCTACATCGTACATATGGCGGACAAAGAAGGTCTGGAAGCCTGCATCAGAGCCAAAGAGGAAGGCGCACCGGTTTACGTGGAGACCTGTCCGCAGTATCTGGAATTTACCTGTGATGTATACAAACGGGAAGACGGACGCAACTTTGTATGCTCCCCACCGATGAAAGGACAGGAAAGTCTGGATGCCTTATGGGAAGCCATCAAAGATGGATTTATCGATACCATTGCAACGGATCACTGCCCGTTCCAGTCCTACGAAAAAGACTGGGGCAAAGATGATTTTACAAAGATTCCAAACGGATGCGCCGGTGTGGAAAATATGTATCCATACATGCTGGATGCGGCAAATTCCGGAAAACTTACATTTGAAAAAGTCGTAGAGCTGTGTTCCACCAACCCGGCAAAGATTTTCGGATGCACCGACAAAGGTTCCCTGAGTATCGGAAAAGACGCAGACATCGTTATCTATGACAAAGACAAAGATTTTACGATTTCCGTATCAAATATGCATTCCGATTATGATCACACCATCTGGGAAGGTAAAAAATTACACGGTTATCCGGTACAGACATACCTCAGAGGAAACCTTGTATACGATAACGGGGAGTTCACCGGAACACCGGGTATGGGACAGTATATTAAGCGTAAACCCAGAGAAGTAGAAAAATAGAAATTCAGAAAGGAGGAGCAGCATGTTTAATCGGGAATTATTTCTGGAAACCCAGACCAGCCGCTGTCTGTTATGTGACAATGCACCCTGCAGTCATGCGTGCACCTCACATCTGCCGGTCAGCGACATCATCCGTTCTTTCCGGTTTGAAAATCATATGGGAGCCGCCGAAAAAGTCGGAACGGTCTCCTGTATGGATTGCAGCAATCCGGTGTGCATGAGTGCCTGTCGGAGAAGCAAGTTAGACAGTGCCGTGGAGATTCCGGAAGTCATCGAGCAGATCCGCAGAATCGGTGTGGCGGCGAAACCGGAGGTGGATCTGACCACCACCATTTGTGGTGTGAAATGTGAAAATCCGTTTTTGCTTTCTTCCTCTGTGGTTGGAAGTGATTATGAGATGGTAGCAAAAGCCTTTGACATGGGCTGGGCAGGCGTGGCATTTAAGACCATCGGGCTGTTTGTCCCGGAGGAAGTGTCCCCGCGGTTTGCAGATATGCGAAAAGAAAATACTCCTTATGTGGGATTTAAAAATATCGAGCAGATATCCGACCATACATTAGAAGAAAATATGGGATATCTGAAAAAGTTAAAAGAAAATTATCCGTCGAAAGTCATCGTGGCATCTATCATGGGACGTGATGAGGAAGAATGGACAAAGCTTGGAGCTCTGATGGAACAGGCAGGAGCGGACGTGATTGAGTGTAACTTTTCCTGTCCGAATATGACAGAAGAGGGACTTGGCAGCGATGTGGGCACTCACCCGGAGCTGGTAGCGAAATACGTGAAAGCCGTAAAACGTGGCACAAAGCTTCCGGTGCTGGCGAAGATGACACCGAATATCACCAATATGGAAATCCCGGCGGCGGCAGCCATGGAAGCCGGAGCCGACGGTCTGGCAGCCATCAATACCATCAAAAGCATCATGAACGTGGATCTGGATGATTTTTCATCGGCACCGGCAGTGGCGGGCAAGACAGCTGTCGGCGGTTATTCCGGCAAAGCGGTCAAACCCATCGCATTGAGGTTTATCCACGATATGGCGGTTTCACCGTTGATGAAAAACCCGGAGATCAGTGGCATGGGCGGCATCGAGACCTGGCGGGATGCAGCAGAGTTTATCGCCATGGGATGTTCCACCGTGCAGGTGACAACGGCGGTTATGCAGTACGGATACCGGATCATTGATGACATGATCGACGGTTTATCCCGGTATCTGACAGAAAAAGGATATCATTCCATCGCCGAGATGCAGGGCAAAGCGCTGCCGCATATCGTGGGAACGGATGAGCTGGACCGCTCCGGGATCAGCTTCCCGAAATTTAACCGGGAACTGTGCGTGGGATGCGGACGGTGTTATATTTCCTGTTACGATGGCGGACATCAGGCCATTACCATTGACAACAACCGTCACCCGGTTTTAAATGGAAAGAAATGTGTGGGCTGCCATTTGTGCCTGACTATTTGTCCGGCAGGGGCGATCACACCGGGGAAAGTATTTTCCAAAGTCAGAAAAATGAAAACTGCGGAAGCAGAAAAAGAGGCAGTCTGATTTTAAAATAATTGAAGGAAAAAAGTCTGATCTGTAAAAGCAGATTGTAAAGTGGATCGTGAAAGAAGCAATTTGATTTATAAAAAATGCGGATAACGGAAAAACAAAAAAGCAAGAATAACATGCAAAGAATCATAAATGCATGTGAAAATAAGGAGGAACCAGTCATGTATGAATGTAGTGAAGAGAGAATGCAGGATAAAATCAGCACAATGAGTAAATTCGGTGATGCAGGTCATGGTGGAATCACCCGATATTCCCTTTCATCGGAGGCGTTGCAGGCGAGAGGGGAATTTATCAGACGAATGGAGGCCATCGGTGCCGAGATCAAGACCGACGATGTGGCCTGTGTGTATGCGACGCTGAAAGGTTCTGATCCGTCACTGAAAAATATTGTCATGGCATCCCATTGTGATTCTGTAAAAAACGGTGGCAACTACGATGGAATCCTCGGTGTCATGGGTGCCATGGAAGTGCTGGAGACTATTGCGGCAGAAAATATTCCGCACAAACATGACATTACAGCCATGATCTGGACAAATGAGGAAGGCTCCCTCTATCCACCGGCTATGATGGCATCGGGCATCATCTGCAACAAATATCTGCCGGAGGATATTGCGAAAAACTTTAAATTTGAAGATATGATGGCATCTAAATCTGTGCTGGATCCGACAAAGACCTTTGAGATGGCATTGAATGCATCCGGCTACAAAGGCGATATCAAAAACCGTCTGAATCCGGAAGAATACAAAGCCATGTTCGAACTTCACATTGAGCAGGGACCGATCCTGGAAGCAGCAGGAAATGATATCGGTGTCGTTACCTGTGTCCTTGGTATGGTAAACTACCGCATCCGTACTTACGGTGAGGCAGATCATGCGGGAACTACTCCGATGAAATACAGAAAAGATGCGCTGTTTGCAGCTGCGAAAGTGCTGGAATATCTGCATGAAGAGCTGGATAAACTGGATCCGGAACTTGTATACACCACCGGTGAGATCGTATGCCATCCGAATGTACATACCGTTATCCCGGACTATGTAGATTTTTCACTGGATGCAAGACATGAGGATCCGAAGGTCATCGCCCAGGTAGTCAGTATCATCGAAAATATGCCGAAAGAAGTGGCAAAATGCAAAGTGGATTATGAAGTGGCATGGACCCGTGATACGGTATATTATGACAAGACACTGGTTGGCTATGTGCAGGAGGCCGTTGACGAACTTGGTTACTCCAACCAGAGAATCAATTCCGGTGCCGGACATGATGCACAGTTCGCATCCTACATGCTTCCGACCACCATGGTGTTTGTTCCATCCAAAGACGGACATTCCCACTGTGAGCCGGAGTTTACTTCCACAAAACAGTGCACCATGGGAGCTTCTGTATTATTAAATGCCGTTCTGAAATGCGATAAAGAAGACTAATACAGTTTTTTCAGAAAAATATGTGAGATAAAATCATGTGTGACAGAAAATATAATCTGTGAAAGCATTTTACTGTTTCACATGGAAAAACAGAATAAAAAATACAAGTGAAACAGTATTTCATAACTAAAAGTGTGAGTGAGGTGAGAAAATGCGAACCAATTATGTCATAACCATTGCCCGAAATTTCGGAGCCGGAGGAAAAAGTGTCGGAATGGCACTGTCCAAAGAACTTGGCATTCCCTGTTACGAGCGGCAGATCCTGGCGATGGCATCGGAAAAAAGCGGGATTGACGAGAAGCTTTTTGTAGATATGGATGAACGACTGAACGGAGGATTCCTGGCAAAAAAGCTGGCGGCAATGCCATTTTCCACGGTGCTGGAACCGAGAGAAAAAGAATTTACCTCCGACAACAATCTGTTTAATATTCAGGCAGATATTATACAGACCATGGCGCGCAGCGAGTCCTTTATCGTGATCGGAAAATGTGCGGACTTTGTATTGCGGCCTTACGGAAATGTCATCAATGTCTTTATCGAGGCACCGCAGAACGCCTGCATCCACACCATTATGGAGCGGACAAATGTGTCGGAACAGCGGGCGCTGCAGATGTATAAGAAGACAAATAAATACCGCAGCGAGTATTACAACCATTACACCTACGGCGGCGAGTGGCGGGATCCGATGAATTACGATCTGGTGCTGAACAGTTATAAAGTGGGTATTGATAACTGCGTGAAACTCATTGTGGATTACGTCAATTACCGTTTCGGAGATTAGAGTCCTGTTGAGAGAGAACTGTTTCATAAAAAACATGTGAGCAAAATAAAAATTTGGGACAGTTTAAGAACTTTGTGCCGGAGCACAATAAATTTTATAAAAAATATACTTGCCTTTTTTGCAAAATACCGTTACGATGTATCAAAAGTCAGTATTCAGGGGAATACGGACTGTGAATAACGAGAGACAGACGCAAAGAAGCCATGACCTTGACCGGGTTATGGCTTTTTTGCGTTTCATGGTGGATTAGGAGCGATGAGTATGGCTATTTTACTGAGACAGTTATGTGAAAAAGCAAGTTATCTGTATGGGATGCGGATCCTGGCGGGAGAGAACGGAACGGGAAATATCGTGCAGTGGATCCATACCCTGGAGGATGTGGAGACCAGCGGCTTTATCCACGGCGGAGAGCTGATCTTTACCACGGGAATCGCCCAGGAAGGCAACGGCTGGCTACTGGAATTTGTGCAGCATCTGTATGAACAGGAGGCCAGCGGGCTGGTGGTGAATGTGGGACCGTATGTGACTTCCGTGCCCCAGGAGGTCATTGACTACTGCAACCGGGTGAATTTTCCACTTCTGGAGGTGCCCTGGAAGACCCGTCTGGTGGACATTACCAGGGATTTTTCCAACCAGATCTTTCAGAATGAGAAGGAGGAGGAGAATCTGGCGGACACCTTGAAAAATATCGTGTTTGATCCGAAAAATGCCAGGGAGTATCTGCCGGCCCTGGCTCGGAATAATTTTAATGTCAACGGAAAATTCTGTATCATGGGGATTGACATTGATTTTCTGAACCGCAATGTCTACCGGCAGAAAATGTTCCGTTCCCATCTGCTGCGGCGGATGGAGCGGATGATGGGAACCATCGGATATTTTGTGTCCTCGGAGTCTATTTTTATCGTGCTGAATGATTTTACTAATGAGGAGATCCATGAACTGGCGAAACGGTTGGAGGAGCAGGAAAACTCGGAGACGGTGACTTTGAAGATCGCAGTCAGCGAGAACGGAGCCGGCTTTGAGCATCTGTCCGGCAATTATCAGAAGGTGTGTACGCTGCTGCGGCTGGCGAGAAAGAAGGGGCAGAGTCCGTTGTTTTATGATGAGTTTGGTGCGAGAAAGATCCTGCTGTCCGTGGGGGACAGTGAAGTGCTGGAGAACTATTATCATGAGACGCTTGGCGCGCTGGAGCGTTATGACCGGGAGAATGATACCCGGTATCTGGACCTGCTGCAGCAGTATCTGGAGATGGACGGCAGTGTGCAGGCACTGGCGGATGCGGTGTATGTGCACCGCAATACCATCAACTATCAGCTGAACAAGATTAAAAAGATCCTCGGCAGAGATTTTAGCAGCCTGCAGAGCCGGTTTGAACTGATTCTGGCTTATCAGATCCGGGAATTGCTGTAACGAAAAAACATTTTTTTGTGTTCTCTGAGGGCGATGTATGGTATGATGAATACAGTGCTTATTCGTTTTTAGTTACGTCGGAGAAGAGAAAAATGAAAAAGAAAAAACGTTATTAAAAATCGTGCTGGTGCCGGTCATACTGCTCCTGGTGATTCAGGGTGTCTGTCCGCTGCTGCTGTTATTGATCCGGGGAATCAGATCAAATCTGAAGGATGTAGCAGTCCGGAGGAATGTACATATCTCAGAGAAAAGTGTTGTAATCCTGGAGAGCAGTGTATATCAGCAGATCATGCTGGCTATTGTGATCTGTACGGTTGTGGCGATCGTGGCAATCTGTATTCTGATGCGATATGTGACGAAGCCGGTATCACGCCTGATGGACAGCGTGCGTGGCGGTATCGAAGGCATTCACCGTTTTGAAGAATGTGGGATCCGTGAGATTGATGAGCTGTACGAAGTGATCAAAAAGCTGACGGATTCTCAGAAACTGACAGAAGAGCAGCTTCTGGAAGAAAAGGAGCGATACCGGATTGCCGTAGAGAGTTCCCAGGATCTGTTTTTACATACCGGCGGAAAGAACTGTTGCTGGAGATCGTAAACAGCAACGGTCACGATGGAACCTGGAGCTGTGAACAGAATTCTGATTATATCAACGGAGCGAATGTCCATCCGGATGACCGTGGGGCTTTGTTGAAGGTATTTGAATCCGGGGACCGGATGTTCAATGTGGAGTTCCGTCTGTGGCTGGCGGAAAACAACGCTTATGTCTGGGTAAATCTCAGTGGCAGTATTGCTGCGGATGAATCCGGGGAATTTAACCGGATCGTAGGCTGTGTGCATAGTATCCAGCAGCGGAAACTTCTGGAGGAAGAACAGTGGAATCAGCAGAAACTGGACTCTACCACCGGGTTTTACCGGCTGGAATACGGACTGGAGGCGGTCCGAACAGCCCGTATAGATACCGCGGAGGGTATGTTGCTTCTGACGGATATCCGGAAATTCGCAGATATTAATAAGAAGTATGGACTGATCTACGGAGATCTGGTGTTGGAGCATCTGGCATCTATCATCCGAAAACAGTGTGAAACCATGCAGCTGAAGGATACGGTCTGTGTGCGGGCAGGTGCGGATCAGATGCTGCTGTGGCTGCGGGGCAGAATGAAGAGCAGATCGTGAAGCTGGCGGAGGCGGTTCGTACCCAACTGGCAGAATCCGTAAACAGTGATTATCTGACACTGACCCTTGTCTGTGGAATGGCGAAATTACAGGAGGATCTGATCCTGGAGGAGGGTATCGGACAGGTAGAACGTGCGCTGATGCTGGCAAAGCAAAGGGTATTCAATACCGTCAGATACAGTCACCTGACAGATGGTGACAAAGAGCTGCCTGTATTGCTTGGTATGGACAAAGGTGAGCCGTTTGAAAAACTGCGAAAGCTGCGGCTGTCCTCCCTGGCATTGAATCTGTTCGACCGCGGCAGTGAGATCCGGGTGAGTCTGGATATGCTGGCATGGAAGCTGCAGGAGCGCTATGAACTGAAAAATCTGATCATTACGAAATTCAATCTGGATTTTCTGGTAAATACCCTGACGTATCATTGGAAAAAACTGGATTCAGAAGATGACTGGGATGGTATGCAGCGTTGCAAAGGTACCCAGTATCATTATTTTGCAGAGCATACGGAATGGCAGAAACTGCTGGCGGTGACAGATGCTTCCCAGAGAGAGCCCATTGCCGGAAAGTTTCTGGATGGAAAAACGGGCATGATCTTTCACATGGCGGATAACAGACGGTATACGGGAAGTATCATTTTTATCTTTGCACCGGAAACCATGCCATTGTTTGAAAATGAGACAGAGCAGAAAGGTCTGGAAGAGATCGCTTCGATCATTCAGAACCGGATCAATCTGCAGCGCCATGATCTGTCTGCGCAGGCGAAGTCAGAGTTTCTGGCAAGGATGTCTCATGAGATCCGGACGCCGATGAATGGAATTATCGGTATGACGGAGATTGCGCTGAAAGAAGGTCAGAAGGAAGAAAAGCGGATTGAATGTCTGAACAAGATCCGCAGTTCCTCAAACTATCTGTTGAGTATTCTGAATGACATTCTGGATATGTCAAAGATTGAGAGTGGCAAAATGAGTCTGGTATGCGATGCATGCAATCTGCGGCAGACCGAGGAGACACTGGTCAGTCTGATCGAGAACCGTATGAATGAGAAACAGCTTGCGTTTTCGCAGGATATCCGGCTGGAGCATGACTGGTTTATCTGTGATGAACTGCGGATCAGCCAGATCATGATGAACCTGCTGAGTAATGCCGTGAAATATTCCAATGTGGGTGGAAGCGTACAGATGACGATACAGGAAAACGTCCTGCCGGATGGTACGTCGGATGTGTTTTTTGCCGTGCAGGATAACGGCGTCGGCATTGAGAAAGAAAAGCAGGAACTGATCTTTCAGAGTTTTGAACAGGCGGATGATTCAGAAAAAGCAAGACGGCAGGGAACCGGTCTGGGGCTTGCCATCAGTAGCCATCTGGTACATATGATGGATTCGGAGATCCATCTGGAAAGTGAACCGGGTGTGGGCAGTGTGTTCCATTTTGTATTGCGTCTGCAGCCGGTAAAAGAGACGGTTGCAGCGAAAACAGTGGTGACAGATGCGGTGGCACTAAACGGAAAGCGGATCCTTGTGGTGGAAGATAATGATCTGAATAGGGAGATCATACAGACGATTCTGGAAGAGTACAGCGTGACAGTAGAAGCGGCGCATAACGGACTGGAAGCGGTTACCCGGATGAAAGAGACACAGCCGGGATACTACGATCTGATCCTGATGGACATTATGATGCCTGTGATGGATGGCCTGGAGGCGACAAAGGAGATCCGCCGGCTGCCCAGAGCAGACTGTCAGCAGATACCGATCATCGCCATGAGTGCAAATGCATTTGATGAAGATGTAAAACGTTCCCTTGCCAGCGGTATGAACGCGCATCTGTCAAAACCGATCAATGTGGAGAAGCTGATTGAAACGCTGGCGTCCAGTTTTCATACGGAAGCATGTGACCGAGATGATCCATGACTTTCCCCTGTGAAGCGTAGGATTTTGTGAGGGAAAGTTTCTGCGTGAATACTTCACCGGTCAGTTCGTCGGTGAGGTACGACTGATACTTTTCTTTGTTCATATTTTTCTCTTTGACATAAGTGCCAAAGTAATAGAGGCGGTCATCCAGATCCTGTTTTCGGACAGCGTCTGTGGTGGCTGCACTTGTCATCTGGTGATGAATGTGGCCGTACTCGCCTTTGGGATTGTGGGTCGCAATGACAGACCAGTCCTCTCGGGAAACGATGGTGTCAATGGTCTGGCGGATCTGCTTCTGGCAGCTTATCCAGTCATCCCGCTTGCCGTGGGTCTTGTCCGGGAATGAGAGCATCAGTCCGACAGAACCCGTTTCATTCATGACCGATTGAAATTCTTTTCTCCGGGTGCGGTTGTTGCCATTGGTGATGCAGACTACGACATATCTGCCTTCCAGCAGATGGGCACCGCCCCAGATGGTTTCATCGTCCGGGTGCGCTACGACCATCAGGGAATCATAACCATTCAGTGCACTGTCCGGAAGTTCGTCAATATTTTCCATTCTTTGCGCAGTATCTCCGGAAAAATACCAGACATTTTCCGTATCAGAGACATGATAAAATAAAAATTTTGCGCCGAAAATGAGGACGGCGCTGAGGAAAATGCAGGTCAGCAGGATGGTGACGGTTTTCTTCCCGGTGTTCTTTGTATGCATAATAGTGTCCTTCCTTTGTTGTAAATATTTATAACAGTTATAAACGTGAAATGTTTTTACGTGATCGAAAATATGATGTTCTGTCAAATAAAAAATCCCGTTGTTATATCTGTTAGTATAACAACGAGATCTTAAAAATATATGAAGTTTCTTATAATTACTCTTAATTCTAAATGCTCTAAATGCTCTAAATGCTCTTAATGCATCCTTCGTAATCTTCTTTCATAGAATCTTCCGGTGAAAATCTGTCAGAAACATTTGGTGACAGTTTTATTTGTTAAAAATATTTTTGCCGTATTTTGTTACTTCGTCGATGTAAATGCCGAAAGTCTCTTTGTTTGTCGGGATATAATAAGGAATGTAACGTCCTTTTCCCGCATAAGTATCCATGGCGCGGCGCACTTCTGCACGGATGACCTCTTCACCGGTGCCTTTCTGATCGATCATCTGATTATCGATACCGCCCATGAGTGTGATCTTGTCGCCACATGTCTTCAGGCTGCCCTCGATGTCGTTACAGAGCATGACCGGTTCTAAGGCATCGATGCCGATCTCAGCCAGTTCCGGAATGATCTTGTCCACATTTCCACAGGAGTGATGGATGTAGAGCATGCCGTAATCGTGGATGCGTTTTACATATTTTTCCTCGTTCGGTTTTATGAATTCACGCCAGATCTCCGGGGAGAAGAACAGGTTCTTGTTTGTGCCCCAGTCGTCATGCATATGGATGACATCCGGTTTCAGATATTTGTAAGCCAGGTCGATACATTTTAATTTGTACTCACACATGGCATCGAAGAACTCATGTACTTCATCCGGATATTCATAGAAGGCACAGAGGGCGTTTTCCATGCCGATGAGCTGGTTCATACGCTCAAACTGTCCGGAAAGGATCAGACAGGATACCACATCTGTTTCCGGATTTACGTGCATACCGCCGCACATTGCCTGGAAGATCTGCTCAATCGGCATAAAATCCAGTGGCGGGAATTTGACTTTTTCTTTCCATTCATCCATGTCGTCAAACATTTTAAAATCTTTGGCAACCATGTTTCCGTCAATGACGGGATCCGGTCCCTGATTGGTCCAGAGTACGCCCCAGGCGTCCGGGCCGGTTCCGTAAGGGTCAAATTTGTCTCCAAGTTCGATATATCGGTCGCCCGGGAAGACCACATCTTTCATGGTAGAATATACTTCCGGGATAAAATCTGCTTTTTCACCTTTTAACAGTGCCAGCAGTGCTTCTTTCTTTGTCTGCATGTTCCTTCTCCTTTTGATTTTTAATAAAGTTAATAAAAAATAGTCTGGTAAACAAACGGTTACGTTGTGTCTATTATAACAAGCCTGAAGAGGGAAGAAAAATAACGATTTGTTTACCTGTCATATGATTTATGGTATGATTAACCCTATAATATGGAAGGTATATGGGGAAATCGGAGAAGGTTACAGATGAATGATCGACAGATTATATGTTTTTTAGAAGCCGTGAAGGAACGGAATTTTACAAAGGTAGCAGAAAAATTATATCTGACACAGCCCGGGGTCAGCAGGATGATCGCCACGCTGGAGAAGGAATTGAATACAAAACTGTTTGCGCGTTCGGCACACAAAACGCTGGAGCCGACGGAAAGTGGAAAACTTTATTATGAGATGTTTGAAAAATGCAGACAGGAGTTTGAAGAGACGAAAAAGAAGTGCGATTTGCTGCAGCGGGAGAACACGGACATTACGACGTTGAAGTTCGGATATGTACGGGGATGGAGCATTACCGGGTTTTATCCGCTGATGCTGGATGCCCTGCAGGAAGATTTCCCTTATCTGAATGTGGATCTGGAGAGTCATTCCTATGAACGGCTGTACGAACTGCTATACAGTGGAAGCCTGGATTTTGCACTGACAATGAATTTCCCAGAGAAAGAAAAACTTCCGGATGATCTGGAAGCCATGGAGATCTGTCAGGTGCCGTTGGCGGCCATTTATCCGAGGGAGTTCGGGATAAAAAATGATATCACGGATTTTCAGGACTCTGTTTTTTATCTGACAGCGGATGCGCCGGTAGAACATACCAGGGCAGAACTGGAGCAGATCTGTGCGCAGAGAGGGTTTGTGCCAAAGACAAAAGTGGTGCCGAACCATGCTACACTGCTGTCGCTGATGGATCGGGAGGATAGCGCGGCCGTTATGGATCTTTGGTGTCAGCCGATCTACGATAAGAAGTTCAAGTATGTGCGTTTGGATGCGACCGTTCCTATCGTTGGCGTGTTCCGCAAAAACTGCGCCCATGCAAAGATCATACGGATGCTGTATGAGACACTGGCGGAACGGTACGGGGAAGAAGTCGTGATCATTATTCGGAAATAGCAAGCAAAAAGCTTCAGGTATATTGCAAATGCAATAGCCTGAAGCTTTTGTGCGATACGGATTATTGTGCCAAAGTAAAGGTAAACGGATCTAATTCAATATCCCAGTCATCGCTTGAACCGTCGAGGTAGAACTGAAGTTCTCCAGGTTCGAGTGCATCAAAACATAAAATACCGGATGAAGATGCGCCAGCGAGAATATCATAGGACAATTCCGGATAATCTGCAAAGTAATTTCCATAGGTCTGTTCATATTGCTGACCGTTTTGTATGATT
Organism: Lachnospiraceae bacterium; assembly: GCA_022781925.1. Lineage (GTDB taxonomy): Bacteria > Bacillota > Clostridia > Lachnospirales > Lachnospiraceae > Eubacterium_I. Next base: position 5,818 of record JALESO010000083.1, on the reverse strand, counting down.
TTTGCAGAGGATGTCCACAGATTTACAGTGTCAGAAGAATTATTTGTGGCTGTTACATAAACACGGGTTTCTGTATCGGCAAATTCAACTTTTGTAACGGCTACGCTGATGCCATGCTGTTCTATTGTCTGATCAGAAAAATCCCAGGTTGTATGAGCTTTCCCAAAGGTATCAATATAAGATGATTTCTGAATGCTTTCAGCTGTGAGTTTTGCCCATGTAGTATCAACACCCATGATAGTCTGTCCTGAGTAAGAACCGTCTATTCTTGCTTCAACACTGATAAAGTCATCACTGGAAATCGTATCAGAAATTAATTCTTTTGGAGCATATACTAAAACACTGTTGTTATAATCAGTATCAGTATACACTTGATAGAAATATTGATCATCGCTTTCGTCTGCCTGTGATACGATGCCATAGAAATTTACATATTTTCCTTTGCATGCATCTGGATCAGAGGTAACAGAGGCAATATTGTCTACATATTCTTTCTGTTCCGGTGCGGCTGAAGTTGTCTTGTCTGTGGAATCGGAACTGCCGCCGCAGGCCGTCATGGAAAGGGACATGGTTCCAACTACGAGTAATGCTAATAATTTTTTTTTCATAATCTTTTCTCCTCTTTCGTTTTGTGTGACATTAATCTAATGTCGTCAGATAAGAAGATTATAGCAGGATGTAACAAAAAAATGATGCTGGCAGCATCATTTTTTTGATTCAAATAAGGTGGTTCAAAAATATTTTCCGACGTAAGAGTCAGATTTCATGATTTAAGATTCCAGGGGGGCTAATTCTGCTGCGGCCAGAAATTCATTGACATTATAAATTGTACGAACTTTTTCATTAATGCAAATGATCAGTGCCATATCCTGTTTGTTGCGGGGATCTAATTCCGGCGCTTTGGCAAGGCGCAGGGTGCGGTTAGTTTCGGTAAGGTTCATTCCCATAGCAATACAGATTGGGATCAGTTTGTATTTTCCGGGACGCTTCTTTGTTCCGTTAAAAATCTGATTTCCATAGCTTGGCGGGATATTTGCATCGATATAAATTTTTCTCGTTTCCAAATCCGGATGTTCTGCGATATAATAGTTTAAATAGTCAGAGAGGGACTGGAATGAATAATGTGGGGTATATTGTTCCTGAAAAGCGTGCAGTGCTTTCGGGTCGAGTTTTATTTTCTTTAATTTCTGTAATAAATGCTCTGTGCTTTCAATATCGTGATCTGAATTCATTGCAAAGTTCTCCTGAAAATAAGTTTATGTGAGTTTTACACGATCCGAAAAATAAATTTACGGATGTAGTAAAAATATCTTATCGAATAGTATACATAGTTATTAATTTTATTGCAAGGCAGAGGAATCATTTATGACATTAGAAGAACACTATCGGTTGTCCTTTTATCAGCCGGTGGCAGAACTTGGTGACCGGGAACATGTAAAACTGACCCGACATGCGGAAAGTGGCATTTATTATGTGCGGAAAGATCTGACAGATTACAACCGGGAAGTTTATGAGCAGTTGAACGTTTTAGGCAGCCCTTATTTTCCACATATTTATGAAGTGATACAGGACGAGGAAAAACTGATCATTATTGAGGAATATATTCCGGGAGAAACACTGGAAGCGTATGTTGCAAAGCAGGGAAGCTTAACGTTAGAACAGGTGAAACCGATCATGCTGGATGTATGTCAGGCGCTGCAGATACTTCATGCACAGAATCCACCGATCATTCATCGTGATATCAAACCTTCCAATCTGATTCGGGCAGAGGATGGACACTGGAAACTGATCGATTTTAATACCGCACGTTATTATGAATGTGGTGCACAGCGTGATACGACATTTTTGGGAACAAGAGAATTTGCAGCACCGGAGCAGTTTGGGGATCTTCAGACAGATGTGCGGACCGATATTTATGAACTGGGTGCGATGATGAATTATCTGCTGACCGGGAGAAATCATAAAAAATATATGTCTCAGGGAGTAGCGCAGAAGATCATACAAAAGTGCACGCAGTTTGATCCGGCGCAGCGGTATCAGAACGTAGAAGCGCTTATGAGAGAAATACAGAAACTGCCGGAGCGGTTTCCAGTGGAAAAATCTGTACAGCAACCGGTAAAGAAGCAGGTCTTTTTTCGCAATAAAGAGTCGCAAAAATCTTTTTCACTCAAAGACGGGGTATCCGGCTGGCGAAAATGGCTGCCACCGGGATTTCGAACTTTAAAGCTCTGGAAAATGTGTGTGGCAGGTCTGGTGTATGCATTTGCAATTTATATCTGTATTACCCTGGAAGTGACAAATGGCGACGGAAGTAAAGTGACAGGAACAGAACTTCTGATAAATCGGATCGGCTGCTGGCTGTTGTTTTTGGTGCTTGTGTTGTTCTGGTTTAATTATGGAGGGGTACATAAAATCATTCCATTTGTACGAAAGCCACAGATTGGCTGGAAAGTTTTGGGATACATCATATGGACATTCGTGATAATCATGGTGATCATGACAGGAATAGTGTTATTGGCTAATACATTAATATTGTAAAGTGTAAAAAGTGTAATCAGAAGAGCAAATTTTGCGTTTGTTCTTCTTTTTTATCACGCAAAATCGTGCAAGATATATAATATTTAATATTTTTTGCAAAAAAGTCGTGACTAACTCGAAGAAATGTAGTAGAATATCTCCAGTGAGAAAATTTCCGACAGGAAATGGAACGGAGGAAGCTGCAGAATGCAGGATAAATTAAAAAAGCTCATTGGAGACAACATTAATTTTGTATTTGTCGGCGAAGCCGGAAGCGGAAAAAGCGAGATTTCCATTAATTTCGCAAAGTGGCTGGTGCAGCTTCAGGACAAGCCGGTACATTTCTTTGACATGGATATGACCAAGCCGCTGTTTCGATCCAGAGATGTGGAGATGCAGATGGAAGAGATGGGAATTATCTGTCACCATGAGAAACAGTTCATGGATGCGCCGACGGTTGTCGGCGGTGTTAATCGTCTGTTAAAGGATGAGAGCTGTTATGTCGTTATGGATGTCGGAGGAGATCACATCGGAGCGCGCGCCATTGGCGGTTATGCACCGAAGCTGAACAAAGACAATACCATCGTATATTATGTACTGAATGCGTATCGTCCGTGGTCCAATGATATCGATCATATCGATGGTACACTGGGCCAGATTCTTGGTGTTTCCCATATTCAGCTCGGCAAACTTCACATGGTGAACAATCCGAACAATGGAATGACCACTACAGCAAAGGAATTTATCGAGGGCAGCCGCAAGATGTCCGAGATGGTGACACCGTATATTGCGGTGGATTTTGCATGTGTCAGAGAAGATCTGTACGAGGATGTAAAAGAATCCTCAGATGTGCCAGTATTTCCAATTGAATTGTATCTGACCTACCCGTGGTTACAGACCGAGTTTAGAGATGGTCAGCCGGTTCCGGGTCGGGGCTAAGCATTCCGGAAAAACGCTTTCAAACACCGGTGAAATGTTGGTGTTTAAAAAATAATTATTATAACAAGTATTTATTATCTTGAGAGGAGGATTTAATCGATGGCAAAAATCGTGGTTAAATCAGAACGCTGTAAAAGCTGTGGTTACTGCATTAAGTTCTGCCCGAAGAACGTACTGGAAATCGGACATGATGTAAACTCTAAAGGTTACGAGTATGTAGTACCGACAAACATGGATGCTTGTATCGCCTGTTGTATGTGCGGACGTATCTGTCCGGATGGTGCGATAGAGATCTACAAATAAGGAGGTAGAAAGATTATGGCAAGAGTATTAATGAAAGGCTGTGAAGCTATCGCTGAAGCAGCAGTAAGAGCCGGCTGTAGATTTTTCGCCGGATATCCTATCACACCGCAGAATGAAATCCCGGAGTATTTCGCAAGAAGACTTCCGGAAGTTGGCGGTAACTTTGTACAGGGTGAATCTGAGGTTGCATCTGTAAACATGGTATACGGAGCAGCAGCAGCAGGAACAAGATCTATGACATCTTCTTCCAGCCCGGGAATCTCATTAAAGAGTGAGGGAATTTCCTATTGTGCAGCAGCACGTGTTCCAATTGTATATTCCAATATCTCCAGAGGAGGCCCAGGTGTAGGTGCGATCCAGCCAGCTCAGCAGGATTACTTCCAGGCTACAAAAGCTTCCGGAAACGGTGGTTTCCGTATGATGGTTCTGGCTCCGTCTACTGTACAGGAGGCAGTTGACCTTACATATGCAGCATTTGATTATGCAGATCGTGATATGAACCCGGTTCTGATCCTTGCAGACGGTGTAATCGGAACTATGATGGAGCCGGTTGAACTTCCTGAGATGAAATCTGACGAAGAGATCGCTGCAATCAAAGAGAGTAAAAAGAAATGGGCTTGTATCGGTCATGAGCTTGACTATGCAAACCGTTCCTGGATCCAGCCAGGTCAGTGGGATACAAAGAAAATGCAGGCATGGAACGAGGATGCTGCAAAGATGTATGCCAGCTGGGAAAAAGATGTAATGGTAGAAGAGTACCAGATCGAGGATGCTGAGCTTGTACTTACCGCTTATGGTATCTCCGCTCGTATCTGCAAATCTGTTGTAGATATTCTTCGTAAAGAAGGATACAAGATCGGTCTGATCCGTCCTATTACAGTCAGCCCGTTCCCATATGCTTCTTATGACAAGATCAACTATGATATCTGTAAAGCAGTTCTCGACGTAGAGATGTCTATCCCGGCACAGTTCATCGAGGATGTAGAGATGGGTGTTAAAGGTCGTTGCGCTATCGAGACATGCCTGTGCTCCGGTGGTAACATCATGAGCCGTGAGGCAGTGATCGAGGCTGTTAAAAAGATTTTAGGATAATAAGGAGGATACGGAACATGGAATTAGTTTATTCAAGAACAAAAACAATCCAGGAAGATAAAGTATCCGGATTCTGCCCGGGCTGTATGCACAGCACGGTTGTAAAATTAATCGGTGAGGCTCTCGAAGAGATGAACCTTGTAAATAAAGCAGTTATGATCACTGGTGTCGGATGCTGCGGTCTTCACATGGATTATATCGCATATGATACAATTACAGCACCGCATGGTCGTGCCTGTGCAGTAGCAACAGGTATGAAGAGAAGCAACCCGGATACTCTGTACTTCACATATCAGGGTGATGGTGACTTCGCTTCCATCGGTCTTGCAGAGTCTGTTTCTGCAGCTAACCGTGGTGAGAACATCACTGTTATCTTCATCAACAACGGTATTTACGGTATGACAGGTGGACAGATGGCTCCGACTACTCTGGTTGGTATGAAAGCTTCCACAGCTCCGAAAGGACGTATCCCGGAAGAGCATGGTTACCCGATGCATATGTGTGAGATTTTAGACAAACTGACAGCTCCGGCTTACCTTGTAAGAACAAGCTGCAATACTCCGCAGAATGTTATCAAAACCAAAAACGCAATCAAGAAAGCGTTCCAGAATCAGATCGACGGAAAAGGTTTCTCTATGGTAGAGATCGTAACAAGCTGCCCGACAAACTGGGGACTTGAGCCGTTAGACGCATTGGATTTCATCGAGCAGAAAATGCTTCCGGAATATCCGCTGGGCGTAATCAGAGATAAATAGGAGGAAGTCAATATGGAAACAAATTTATGTGTTGCCGGATTCGGCGGACAGGGTGTCATGACTCTTGGTAAATTCCTTGCATCTGCAACCTGTGATTCTACAGATAAAAACGTTACTTTCTTCCCGTCCTACGGCGCTGAGCAGCGTGGTGGTACAGCGAACTGCTTCGTTGTAATCTCCGACGAGATGGTAGGAGCACCTCTGGGTGATGT